>NZ_JAYKGK010000006.1:0-17500 GCF_036860675.1 Rosettibacter primus | reverse complement strand
TTCTCATACACCGAGACACGACGGGGAGCCCTAAGGGCACAAACTGGTCCTAAGCATACTGCCGAGAAAATCTTCGTACGGGAGATTTATGCCAGACCGTACCGCAAACCGACACAGGTAGATGGGATGAGTATTCTAAGGCGCTCGAGTGAGCCGTGGTTAAGGAACTCGGCAAATTGACCCCGTAAGTTCGCAAGAAGGGGTGCCTCTAGTAGGTGAGATTGCACAAATCGAGCCGAATGAGGCCGCAGTGAAAGGGCCCAAGCGACTGTTTAACAAAAACACATGTCTCTGCGAAGTCAATTAAGACGACGTATAGGGACTGACACCTGCCCGGTGCTGGAAGGTTAAGGGGAGGGGTTATCTGCCGCAAGGTGGAGAAGCTCTGAACCGAAGCCCCAGTAAACGGCGGCCGTAACTATAACGGTCCTAAGGTAGCGAAATTCCTTGTCGGGTAAGTTCCGACCTGCACGAATGGTGTAACGATTTGGGCACTGTCTCAACCACGGGCTCGGTGAAATTGTGGTACCGGTGAAGACGCCGGTTACCCGCATATGGACGGAAAGACCCCGTGCACCTTTACTGCACCCTAGCATTGGGTTCGGTTAAAGCATGTGTAGGATAGGTGGGAGACTGTGAAGCCGGGGCGCTAGCTTCGGTGGAGTCGACGGTGAAATACCACCCTTGTTTTAATTGGATTCTAACCTCTCCGCTTGAATCAGCGGAAGGGACAGTGTTAGGCGGGTAGTTTGACTGGGGCGGTCGCCTCCTAAATGGTAACGGAGGCTCCCAAAGGTTCCCTCAGCATGGTTGGTAATCATGCGTTGAGTGCAAAGGCATAAGGGAGCTTGACTGTGAGGCACACAGGCCGAGCAGATGCGAAAGCAGGGCTTAGTGATCCGGTGGTTCCGAGTGGAAGGGCCATCGCTCAAAGGATAAAAGGTACGCCGGGGATAACAGGCTGATCTTGCCCAAGAGTTCATATCGACGGCAAGGTTTGGCACCTCGATGTCGGTTCATCGCATCCTGGGGCTGAAGAAGGTCCCAAGGGTTTGGCTGTTCGCCAATTAAAGCGGTACGTGAACTGGGTTCAGAACGTCGTGAGACAGTTCGGTCCCTATCCTATGCGGGCGCAGGATACCTGAGAAGAGTCGCTTCTAGTACGAGAGGACCGAAGCGAACGTTCCTCTAGTGTACCAGTTGTCGCGCCAGCGGCAGCGCTGGGTAGCTATGAACGGATGTGATAAGCGCTGAAAGCATCTAAGTGCGAAGCACACTTCAAGATGAGGTATCCCTTTCTCCAACGCAAGGCGGAGAACTGAAGACTCCTCGGAGATTACGAGGTTGATAGGCTGCAGGTGTAAGTCCGGCAACGGATTGAGCCGAGCAGTACTAATAAGTCGTGAGACTTAGCCATAAAGTTTATCTCAAGATAGATGTTAAATTTGACTCTCTCTTTCAATCTTTCATAAGTTTGTTCTAAAATTTTCTGGTGGTTATAGCTACGGGGAAACACCTCTTCCCATTCCGAACAGAGAAGTTAAGCCCGTAAACGCCGATGGTACTGCGTGCGCAAGTGCGTGGGAGAGTAGGTAGCTGCCAGGATTAATAATTAAAACCCCATTTCAAAAAATTTGAAATGGGGTTTTTTATTTTTATTCTTTTTCCCGCATTTAACTGTAAAAAAGTTTATATTTATTTCAAAATCGGAGGGCTTATGAAAAAATTTATTTTTATTATTCTGTTGGCTACAGCACAATTAACTTTTGCAGAATTTTATGCTAAAAAACTCTCGCCTTCTTATGATGTCTGGTATACTTACCAAATTCTAAAATATGAAACTAAATTTGAACTATATGGATTGTTCTATGAAACTACTCTGAATCTAAAGTTCAAGTTAGGTAGTGAGTATCGATGGGGTGGGTATAATTATTATTGCCAAAATCCTCCTTCAGGTAATTATGAATTTGTATGGAATTTCTCTCTCCCTAAAAATTCTTTTGTAAAAAAATTTTCTGTATGGGATAATTCAAAACAATCTTATATTGATGCAACTATTATTGATATTTCTACTGCTGAAAAAAATTATAACCAAACTCTATCCACCAGAGCATTATTAAGAGAATATATGAGAAGAGATTATAATGGGAACTATAACCAACAATATGATATGAGATTTTCTCCAATACGATGGGATGAATCTGTTGAGTTCATTATTAAATTTATTACCCCTTGCGAAATAAACTACAATAAGAGAATTATCGAAAATTTAGTTGCACAATTCTACCGAAATAATAATACAAACTGTTTTACAAATGCCTCCGCTAAATTTTTAGTTGTTGATTATAACAACCCTTTGTCCAAACCAGTTAATTTTATATATGCACCAAAAAAATGGACTAAACAAGGCGTCTTCTGGGTTAATGATACAAATTATGTCGCTCAATTTAAAATTTATTTTCCTGAAGAATCTTCGACTGGAAAATTTTTAAAAACTCATTTCGATGATTATACTTTTTATCAATTATCTACTAAACCTTTTATAAATGATGCACTTCGTAAGCCAAGAAAAATTGTGATTGCTTTCGACATCATTAATAAATTTTTTGGTGATATGAATAGAGGTAATTTTCTGAATATGATTAATGAAGCTTTATCAATTTCTACTACTAATAAAGATTCTTTGATTTTTATAATTAGTGATTTTAATGCTTCATGGCTAAGTAAAAACTTTGAAGAAAGAACCGACAGTCTAATTAAGGAAAAATTAAATATTGTCAATCAGGTTATTCCAAAATTGAATACACTTCCTTACATGTTAAAAGAGATAACTCATTTTCTCAATGAAAAAAATATTGATGCAGAAGTCTGGTTGATTTCGGATGACTATCAAACTGCTGTAAGAGCAGAAACCGTAATGGAATTATTAAATGAAACTTACTTCAAAGCAAAGAATAATATTATTTTTAATATTCTTGATGTTTCAAATGATTATGCGGGTTATTACATTCAAAATAAATATTATAGAGGGAATGAATATCTTTATGAAAATTTGACTCGTTTATCAAAAGGCAATTTAAACAAATTGTATGGTATTTATTATCAATATTTTATTGATGAAGCTCTTGATTGCTTTGCACCAAAAGTAAGCACGGTAGAAATTGATCCAATGCCTGTTAATGGATTTACGCATTCAAGTGTAAATCTTAATAGAGGGAAAAATAATTTTAATATCACTGCAAGATTTGCTCAAATTGGTGTATGTGATGGTACATTGCCAATGACAGTAAATTATTTTGGAAAATATTTTGGTGATAATTATTTCAATTCTATTTTATTAACAGAAGATAATTCAACTGTTCCTGATTATATGATTCAAAATACTTCTCTTTATTGGTATGGAAATTATATTATCAACGAATTGTTTTTACAACCTCAGAGTTACAGTACAATAAAATATATTGAAGAACTTTCTGTAAAAAAAGAATTATTAACTCCATACAGTGCTTTTATTATTCCTGGTCCATCTAATTATATCGGATTTAGTAGAATTTATGCAGAAGATTCAGTGGTGAGTGTAGAAATTAGTGATTCAATAAATGAAAAGATTCTACCGAAAGAATTAGGAATGTCATGTTATCCAAATCCATTTAATCCATCTACAAATATTACTATAAAATTACCGACTGAACTTTTGAATAAAAATAAAAATCTTGAGATTTACGATATACTCGGTCAAAAAGTAAGAAGTTATGATTTAAGTGATTATACAAATTCATCAGAAATTAAAATCCTCTGGGATGGATTAAATGATTCAAGAACAGAAGTATCATCAGGAACTTACATAGCAGTATTCAGGACAGACAGAATAATTAAATCAATCAAATTATTGTTGATTCGTTAATATAAGTTTTGAGGTAGATCATGAAAAAAATAATATTATACATTTTATTAATTATCGCATTAAAAACAACTCATGCAACAGAATTTTCAGTCTATGAAGCCAATTATCCAAATGTAAAAGATTATAATGTGAATATTGATGATATAGTATTGATAATTAAGCCAGCGGGTGTTTATGTTGAGATTAATTTGTATATGACAGTCTCTTATGATTTTCAAAGCTGGTTTTTTAAGAACTACAACGAACTGGAATTTAAATGGCAATTTAATCTCCCTCAAGATGCTATAGTTCATGAATTCTGTTACTGGGAAGGTGACTCAATTATTTATGCAAAGATGTTAGATAAATGGACAGCAGAATTATTATTTAGTGATGTAAGTGTACCTGTTCGTAATCCGGCTTTATTAGTTCAATCAACACCAAATAATGATGGACAGGTTGTTCATGAATTAAGATTATTTCCAATTAAAAGAAATGAAAAAAAGAAATTTAAGATTCAGTATTTGCTTCCGGGCAGACCAACTGGAGAGAATTTGCGAGTCTGGCTGCCAATGACACAATTGATTTCAAAAAATACACCGCCACCAGAAAAATTAAAAATTCTTTATGAATATGGAAACGAACCTTATGAACCTAAATTAATTGGTACTGATGTTTTATTATCTAAAAATCTGAATGATATTTCTTCATGGGAATTAGAAATACCTGTAAGTGAAAATCAATTTGTAGAAATGGAATTGCCATCGCCAATAAAAAAAGATGTATTCTTTTCAACATATACAAAAAACGGAGAACATTTTTATCACCTTGCTGTAAAGCCTCCTCAAATTCAAAAAATTTCTAAACCAAGAAAAGTTTTATTCGTAATTGATTTTAATCGATTTAATACAAATAATCTTGACGGTGATTTTTTACTTTCATATTTGAAAGAATCTTTGATGCAAGCATTAACGGAATCAGATTCTATTAATGTATTAATTGCTTATGATGAATATGTTTTAGGAAGTAATCAATGGGTTGCCTGCACAAAAGAAGGAATTGATAAATTATTTCAAAAAATTATGATGCGTTCTTTTCCGAGTTATAATAATTTGCTTCCTTTAATTTCGAAAGCAGCTGAGTTTATAAATTCTCAAAGTGATTTTTCTGAAGTTTTATTTATTACAAATATTAATACGATTAATTTATATGGAGATAGCAAAGAGCAATTTGCATATGAAGTTATTGATAAATTTAAAAAAGGGACTAAGATTCATTCCTTTGATTTAGATAATAAAAGTTATTTAATTTGGAATAATGGTTATTATGAAACTCCAATGCAATCATTTTATGGAATTATTACATATACAACATCAGGAAATTTGTTTTTCTTAAGATATAATTCATTAAAAGAAATGTTATTTGCATTTCTTTATGAAGATATAAGCCATTTTGAAAGTGTTGAAGTTCAAATGCGATATCAAGATGGATATGCGCACAGCAAACATTTTATTGCTCTTCACGAAGGTTATTATCCAATCAATACTCCAATTATGCAAATTGGAAAATTTTCTGGGAATTTTCCTGTTGATATTACAGTGTTCGGGAAATACAGAACGACCAACGAAAAATATTCAATCACTTTAACAGAAAATGATATTGTTCATGGGAGTGAATTAGTTGCAACTACATGGTATGGCAAACATATTCAATCTTTATTAAAACTTCCTTATGACCCGTTAACTATCTCAAACATAATAGATTTAGGTATCGAAGAAAATATATTAACACCTTACACAGGCTTTTTGGTATTTAACTTAGAAACGAGTCAAGGAACCAATACTTCACCAAGTAGAGATGGTGAAAAAGATTGGGCTAATACAGATGTGAATGACGAATCAAAAGCAGATTCAATAAACTTTGCTGTTAATGTATTCCCGAATCCATTTAATCCATCTACAACAATTAATTTTAAATTGCCTGCAAATGGGAAGGTAATTATAAGAGTATATAACATTTTAGGTGAAATTGTTAATGAACTCATTAATAAAGAGATGAATGCAGGCAATCATTCAATTATTTTTAATGGCTCAAATCTTTCGTCAGGTATTTATATTCTTGTTATATCTTTTGAAGGAGGTAGAAAGAGCTATTTTGCTAAACAAAAATTGTTATTGATGAAATAGATACAAAAATTTTTTCTGTGACTGATTTTTGAAAATGTATTTGTAATATTTATAATAGAATGATTTTAAATTTTTTCATGATTATTTTTCGAATGCTTTATAAATATTGAACAAATAATTGAGGAATAAAAATGAAACAAAAAATTGCTTTAATAGGCTTTGGAACAGTAGCTCAAGGTTTTTGTGAGATTTTATTAAATAAGAAAAAGGAATTAAAAAAGAATTATAATTATGAATATGAAATCGTAGCAATTAATGATATTAAATATGGAACAGTTTTTAATCCTCAAGGACTAAATATTAAAAAAGTATTAGAAGATGTTCGAACGAATAATAAATTCACAAAAAATTTAGTTGATTGGGACTCAATCAAGACAATTAAAAAATCAAATGCAAATGTAATTTGTGAATTAGCATATACAAATTTGAAAAATGGGCAACCTGCAATTAATCATTGCAAAACTGCTCTTGAATTAAAGAAACATGTTGTAACGAGTAATAAAGGTCCTGCTGTATTTGCTTATAAAAAGTTGTCAGCTCTTGCGAACAATAATGGCGTAAAATTTTTGATTGAAGGAACTGTAATGAGTGGAACTCCGGTATTAAATTTAGTTAGAGGTCCATTAGCGGGTAATAAAATTTTTTCAGCAAAAGGGATATTGAATGGAACAACAAATTTTATTCTGACCCGAATGGAAGAAGGTATGAGTTACCAAGATGCACTGGCAGAAGCACAAAAATTAGGATATGCCGAGGCGGACCCAACAAATGATGTCGAAGGTTTTGATGCCAGAGCAAAAGTTACAATATTGGCAAATGTGCTTATGGGGGCTAATTTGCATTTTAATGATGTTGAGTGTGAAGGAATTACAAAAATTACATTATCTGATATTGAAGAAGCAAAAAGACAAAATTCACGGTGGAAATTAATTGCTTCGGTAGAATTAAAAAATGGTAAAATTATTGCCTCTATAAAACCACAGTTAATTCCATTGACCCATCCACTTGCAGGAGTTACGGGTTCGACCAATGCGATAACATTTACAACTGATTTACTTGGTGATGTTACAGTAATAGGGAAAGGCGCAGGTAAAGTAGAAACTGGTTTTGCAATACTAAGTGATTTGCTTGAAATTAATGATTCAAAAAAATAATTATAGTCAACTCAATAGTTAATAAAATATTTTATCAGTATCTAAGTTTTAGCATTAAATTTCTGAAGTACATCGAGCATACTTTTATGAATTTGAGGATTGCTTGCTAAAAATTGTTTACTGAAAATTGTAGCTTTGTTACCAGAAAAATCTGTTACAATTCCTCCGGCTTCTTCAACAAGAAGTTTAGCTGCACAAACGTCCCATGGATTAAGAAAAACTTCCCAGAAGCCATCGAATACTCCTTCTGCAACATAACACATATCAATTGCTGCTGAGCCTAATCGTCTAACTGCTCTGCTGCATTTTAAAAATTCAACGAATCTCTCAATTGCATAATCAGGATTTTCTTTAACATTGTATGGGAAACCGGTAACCAGAACGCTTTTTTCTAAATCTCCATTATCATTAACATGCAGTTTTCTACTATCACAGTATGCGCCGCTTCCCAATTCAGCTGAATAAATTACATCTCTCATTATATCATATACTACACCACAAATTGTTTCATTATTTTTTTGAACCCCTATAGAAACTGAAAAAATTGGCAGTCCGTGTGCAAAATTTGTAGTTCCATCAAGAGGGTCAATAACCCAGATATATTCAGAAGAATATCTTTGCGTGCCACTTTCCTCGGCAATGATTGAATGAGTGGGATATTCTTTTCTTATGAAATCAATAATTAATTGTTCTGATTTTTTGTCAATTTCAGTAACAAGGTTAGATAAGTTTGTTTTGTATTCAATTAAAAAATTTTTTCTAAAACCTTCTCTAATTATCTCTCCAGCCTCTTTGGCTATGTCAATTACTTTGTTAATCATTTAACTCTCCATAAAACTTTAAAAAAATGACATGCAATTTTAAATATTATTTTTTGTTTGACATAATTTATTATTAATTATTTTTATTTAATTGGAATGGAAATCATATTAAATGTGATAATATTTTGAATACCAAGCAAAATAAATATACTTTTGTTTACCTTGATAGCACCTCAACATTTTGGTATATTTTGAATTGAAAAACAAATTTGAAAGAAGGTTGTAAATTAATGGAAGAAAAATTATTAACACAGGAAACAGAATATTCTATGATTGAAGATATTCCACGAGTATTACCTGTATTACCTTTAAGAGATAATGTAATTTTCCCTTACATGATATTTCCTATTCTTGTTGGAAGAGAACAGTCAATTAGGGCGGCTAATTATGCACTTGATAATTCAAAGTATATATTTCTTGCTGCTCAAAAACGTTCTAATATTGATGAACCCACACCTGATGATATTTATTTAGAAGGAACTATTGCAAAAATTATTCAGATATTAAAATTACCAAATGGACTTTTGAAAATACTTATTGATGGGATTATTCAAGGGAGGATAAAAAGATTTACCGAAAGAACAAATTTTTTTGAAGCTGAAGTAGAAGTTATTCCTCCAAAAGAAGAAGACCCTCGTGAAATGAAAGCTCTTCTTCGACAGATGACTAATCTTTTTAAAGAGTATGTGAAAATTAATAAAGCTATTCCTCAAGAAGCTTTAACAGCTTATGAAAATATTGAAGAGTCTGATAGAAAACTTTTTTATGTGGCTGCAAATATCAATCAATCAATTGAAGTAAAACAAAAAATACTTCAGAAATTTTCTATTAAAGAACAACTTTACGAGGTAATTAGAATACTTAATTCAGAAATTGAGATTTTGAAAATCGAAAAAGAAATTGAAAACAAAGTTCAGGAGAATATTGCAAAGACTCAGAGAAAATTTATTATCCAAGAGCAAATTAGAATTTTGCAAGAAGAGCTTGGTGATGAAGAAGATACTTCGCCTGAATTTGTAAAATTAAAAGAACAAATTCAAAAAGCTAAAATGCCTCCTCATGTTCACGAAAAAGCAATGGAAGAATTAAACAAGCTTAAAAAAACACCGCCAAGTTCTCCAGAAGCAACAGTTATAAGAAATTATTTAGATTGGTTAATTGATGTGCCATGGTATAAAAAAACGAAAGATAATCTTGATATAAAAAATGTTAGAAAAATTCTTGATGAAGACCATTATGGTCTCGATAAACCAAAAGAAAGAATCGTAGAACACATTGCGGTTTTGAATTTAGTAAAAAGTATGCGTGGACAAATTTTATGTTTTGTTGGGCCCCCAGGTGTTGGTAAAACATCCTTAGGAAAATCAATTGCAAGAGCACTTGGAAGAAATTTTGTTAGAATTTCTTTAGGTGGCGTTCGAGATGAAGCAGAAATTCGTGGGCACAGAAGAACTTATATTGGCTCAATGCCAGGTAAAATTATTCAATCAATGAAAAGAGCAAAAACAGTAAATCCAGTTATGCTTCTTGATGAAATTGATAAAATGAGTATGGATTTTCGCGGCGACCCATCATCAGCTATGCTTGAAGTTCTTGACCCCGAACAAAATCATACTTTCAATGACCATTATCTCGATGTTGATTATGATTTATCTCAGGTTATGTTTATTACAACTGCTAATGTAAGATATAATATTCCTCTTCCACTTCAAGATAGAATGGAAATAATTGAACTTCCGGGTTATCTCGAATTTGAAAAAGTTGAGATTGCAAAAAGGCATATAATTCCAAAACAATTAAAAGCTCATGGCCTCGATAAATTTAATATCGATTTTAAGGAAGAAGCGATTTTAAAAATTATTACTGAATATACTCGTGAAGCTGGGGTAAGAAATCTTGAAAGAGAAATTGCATCTGTTTTAAGAAAGACAGCAAAAGAAATTGTTATAGCACAGTCAGAAAATGGGAAGAAAAAAGTCAAAAAGAACTTTGTAATTGATTCAGAATTGATTGAAAAATTTCTTGGTGTTCCGAGATATAGAACTCAAAAAGCTAATAAAGAATTAAGAGTAGGAAGTGTTACAGGATTAGCATGGACAAGTGTTGGAGGAGAAATATTGCAGGTAGATGCTACTGTAATGCCTGGTTCAGAAAAATTAACAATCACAGGCCAGATAGGCGATGTGATGCGTGAATCAGCAATGGCAGCATTGAGTTATCTGCGTTCTAATGCAAAAGAATTTGGTTTACCTCCTCACTTTAATAAAGGAAAGGAAATTCATATCCATCTGCCAGAAGGAGCTATTCCTAAAGATGGACCTTCGGCAGGAATAACTATGGCAATGGCGTTGTATTCAGCATTCAGCGGTAAGCCTGCAAGAAATGATGTGGCAATGACAGGTGAAATTACATTACGCGGGAATGTTTTGCCAATTGGTGGTTTGAATGAAAAACTTTTAGCTGCAAGAAGAAATGAAATTTCTATTGTGCTTATTCCAAAAGATAATGAAAAAGATTTGAGTGAAATAAAACCTGAAGTAAAAGAAGGCTTAAAGATTATTCCCATTTCTACTATCAAAGAAGCATTGCCTTATGTCTTCGAAGAAGATACTAAGAAGAAAAAGAAAACAAAGAAAAATCGCAAATAACTGAAAGATGGCAGAATCTTTAACAGTAAATAAAAATTTATCTGATGAAGAAATTTATAAAAGTTTAATTCCACAAATTGATAATTTAATTTCTGAAAATGATGAGATAATTTCTTCTTTATCAAATTTTACAGCAGCATTAAAAGAATCTTTCGATAAAATTAGCTGGGTAGGTTTTTATTTTTTGAAAAATGATAAATTAATTTTAGGACCGTTCCAAGGTAAAGTTGCATGCACAGAAATTCGATTAGGGAATGGAGTTTGTGGAACTGCAGCAGCAAAAAAAGAAACAATAATTGTAGAAGACGTAAATAAATTTCCCGGTCACATTGCGTGTGATGCTGATTCAAAATCTGAAATTGTAATTCCCCTAAAAGATAAAGATGAAGTTTACGGTGTTCTTGATTTAGATAGTTATAATTATTCAGCATTTAATGAAGTTGATAAAATTTATTTAGAAAAACTTTGTGAATTATTATTTAATAAAATTGATTTCAAAAAAATTAAAAATATAACAACTTAGAAAAGTAATATGAATTATTTAGTAACTGCACGTAAATGGAGACCACAAAAATTTGAAGAAGTAGTTGGTCAGGAACATATCACAACTACATTAAAAAATGCAATAATTAATAATAGAATTGCACATGCATATTTATTTGCGGGACCTCGTGGAGTTGGTAAAACAACTACAGCCAGAATTTTAGCTAAAGTATTGAATTGTCTAAATCCACAGAATGGAGAACCATGCAATGAATGCGAAATGTGCAAAGCTTTTCTAAATTCTCAAACACTCGATATAATTGAAATTGATGGTGCATCAAACAGAAGAATTGAAGAAATAAGAACATTGAGAGAATCTGTAAAGTATGCTCCTACTAAAGGCAAATACAAAGTTTATATTATAGATGAAGTTCACATGCTAACTACAGAATCATTCAATGCACTTTTGAAAACTCTAGAAGAGCCACCAGAACATACATTATTTATATTTGCTACTACTGATGTTCATAAAGTTCCTTTAACAATTATATCAAGATGTCAGAGATTTGATTTTAGAAGAATAGAATTAAATACAATAAAAAATCTTCTTAAAAATATTGCTCAAGCAGAAGGGATTGAAATTGATGATACTGCTCTGACAATTATTGCTAAAAAAGCAGATGGCGCTTTAAGAGATGCTCAAAGTTTTTTTGACCAAGCAATTTCATTCAGTGGTAATAAAGTTGATTCAGCTATACTTGCCCGTATGTTTAATTTAATTGATGAAGATATTTATTTTGAAATATCCGATGCAATTATTTCTAAAAATTTCAAACATGCTTTTGATATAACACAAAAAATTTATGATAACGGCTGGAACTATGTTGACTTTTTGAACGGGCTAAATGAACATTTTAGAAATATCTTAACTGTTGTTATTAGAAAAGATACTCATTTAGTTGAAAGTGCAGAAATTTACAAAGAAAAATATTTGTCTTATTCGGATAAATTTACTGAAAGTGATTTGTTGAGGATTTTAACATTCATAAATAAAACTCAATATGAAATAAAATCTTCTTCAAATCCAAAATTGAAAATTGAAATTGCACTATGTCAATTAATTGGGTTAGAAAAATCAGCACTGATTTCAGAATTGATTTCGAAAATTGGCAGTGATAGCTCACAAAACATGAAAGAAAAAAATATTTCATATGCAGGTAGTTCTCAATCATTTAAAAAAGAGATTTCGAATGTAAGACCTGCTACAAAAGAAGAAATTAAAATACCGGAAGTCAAATCCTTTGTCCCACCAACTGCAAATGATTCTGAAGATTTTAATAACATAATAGCTAAGTGGCAGGAATTTGTTGAACAGGTTAAAAATGAAAAATTATTTTTTGGTTCTGTATTGTTAAATACAAATCCAATCGATTTTGTTAATAACAAATTGAAAGTAGAAGTTGAAAAACCTGAAGACTGGGACATGATTTGTGATAACAAAAGTTATCTTGATAAAAAGACCAAAGAAATTTTTGGCAAAAAAATAGAATTTGATTTTGCAGATAAAAGTATACAGATAAAGAAAGTGTCAGAAAAATCAGTTGCAGAAGAAGAAAATCCTCTAATAAAAGCAGTAATTACAAAACTAGGCGGGAAAGAAATTAAAAAGTAATATTTCTAAATGAGTTCAGTCCTTTTGCGAAAAATTATAATTTGTTGTAAGATATTTTATTTTATATCTTCATTAATTTATCCACAATCAAATTATGTAAATGAAAATGATACTATAGTAACAATCTGGCATCTTGATAATCCATATAAAGTTGGAGGATTTAATACAACATTTCTTACTGATAGGCCATCTATAATTAATACCACGTTTGGTAAAGCATTATATTTCGATGGAATTAATGATGGTTTACTAATTAATTATAATCCGCTTTCAAATTATTCATGCTTTACGGTTGAAATAATTTTTAAACCTGATTCTTCTAAAAATCCTGATAACTATGAGCAAAGATTTTTACACATTAAAAACGAAGATGATAATAAAAGGGTCTTGATAGAATTGAGATTACTTAAAAACAAAAGATGGTCGCTTGATACTTTTATTAAATCAGATACTTCACGTTGTACTTTGTTAGATACGACAATTTCACATCCACTGGGGGAATGGTATCATGTTGCATTAGTTTATCATAATGGATTAATGAAACACTATGTTAATGGTAAAGAAGAATTGAGAGGCAAAGTAAATTATTTCCCGATTGGAGAAGAGGGAAAAATTTCTCTGGGAGTAAGACAAAATATGAAGTCGTGGTTTAAGGGAATAATTAAAATGGTAAAGTTTACAAATCAAGCACTCACACCAGAAAAATTCGATTATCCCAACAAGCAGAATTAAGTAAAAAAATTTTATTATCATAAATCAATAAAATCATTTCATAAGCAGTCTAATACCAAAACCCAATCATTCCCATTTTCCTTTTTGCCTGGTGAATTGCAAGTTTAGATTTCTTGTGAAAATTTTCTAACTTGATTTCTTCTTTGTTTGTTGAATAGTAAAGTAAATTGTAGAAAAGTAATAGAAATACTTTAATAGAATCATATTATCATTATCAAATAATTTTGGAATTATTAGGAGAAGTATTCAATGAAGTTTATCATTATTTTATTTAAGGTATGTTCAAAAAAGAACTTGAAAAAAATTTTATTAACTACATCTTGATCCAGCCTCATAGTTTCTTTTAGATTTAGCTAAAATTGGGAATCAATGAAAAAGTTCATCAATTCAATAGAAATTCAAATAATTGTTAAAACGTTTAACTTCTTTTTATCCTATTTTTGTATCAAAGTTAAAGTTTATCAATAAAATCTGCCGTAATATTGAAAAATTAATTGGGATTTTATTGAAAAATAACGAATAATTATATTTTTATTGATTTAACTGCTACTTTGAGAAAAAAATTCTTAAAAGTACTTGACAATAAAAATCTGATAAACTAATTTTAAGTAAAACGTTTAACTATATATGCGCGTAACTATAAAAGATGTAGCAAAGAAGGCTGGTGTTTCAATTGCTACGGTATCATTAGTACTTCATAACAATAAAAGAATCTCAAATGTTACTCGTAATAAAGTACTGAAGGCAATAAAAGAGTTAAACTATCATCCATCGCGATCTGCCAAAGGTTTAGTAACAAAAACTACAGGAAATATTGGTTTTGTTTTAACCGAAGACCATTTCTTAAGAACAGAACCCTTCTATACAAGAATATTTTTAGGTACTGAATTTGTCACAAGAGGGAACGACTATTATGTTCTGTTAGCAACTATTAAAAGAGACTTCGATGAAAATGACCAAATGCCTCGATTTATTCTTGAGAAAAATGTTGATGGCGTAATTATAGCAGGAAAAGTTCCTCTTACTTTTTTATCGCAATTATATAAATATAAAATTCCAATTGTCTTTGTAGATTTTTATCCCCCTAATGGTGAATATAATGTTGTATTGATTGATAATATTAAAGGTGGATATTTAGCTACAAAACACCTTATAGAACTTGGCCATAGAGAGATTGCTTTTATAGGTGGCGATATTACACATCCAAGTATTACTGATAGATTAATTGGTTATAAACAAGCTCTTGAATCATCAGGCATTCCTGTTAATCAAAAAAATATAATTGCTGATGAAGATTATCCCGCACGCTCCAATGGTTATAATGCAGCTAAACGTTTATTGACTTCTAATAAAAATATTACTGCAATATTTGCCTGTAATGATGCTATGGCAATGGGCATTATGCAGTATTGTTCTGAAAATAATATCAGAATCCCTGATGATATTTCAATCGTTGGTTTTGATGATGTCGAAGCAGATGTATCTTTGTCTCCACAGTTAACTACAATCAGAGTCCCAAAAATCGAACTGGGTATAGAAGCAATGAATTTAATGGTCAATATTTTGAATGAGAAAGAAAAACTGCAAACAAAAAAAATTTTAGTCCCAGTTGAGTTAATAATTAGAAATTCTACAAAACAAATTAATTTATGAAAGCATTAATTTTTATAGAACCATTCAAGGTAGATATTGTAAATAAAGACTTACGAAAACCTAATTCAGATGAATTGATAATTAAAATTCATTCCTGCGGAGTATGCGGAACTGATTTTCATATATTTAAAGGAGACTCTTTTGCGAAGTCAAATACAATATTAGGACATGAGTTTAGTGGTATTATTGCCGACAATAATAATCATTTGGAATTTGAAATCGGCGACAAAGTAGTTGTAGACCCAAATATATTTTGTGGAAAATGTTCTTATTGTAGAAATGGCAAAATCAATTTTTGTGAGAATCACAAAGCTCTTGGTGTAACTTTAGATGGAGGTTTTGCTGAGTATGTTATTGCTCCTGTTTCTCAAGTTTATAAAATTTCATCAGATGTCCCTCTCGACGTCGCTTCATTTTCTGAACCATTATCATGTTGCTTAAGAGGAATTGATAAAGCAGAAATTAAAACAGGTGAATCCGTTGTAATTCTGGGTGGTGGTACTATAGGATTATTAATGTTACAATTAGCACGCTTAAAAGGAGCTTCAAAAATATATTTAATTGAACCAATAGAATTTAAGCAAAAGTTAGCTTATAAGTTAGGTGCTGATTTTGTTTTTTCGCCCGATGAAAAAAATCTGATAGATACTATTCAAGATGTAACAAGCGGCGGAGCTGATTGTGTAATTGAATGTGTCGGACGAATAGAAGCTGTGTCTTTATGTATGAATTTAGTAAAACGTGGGAGTAAAATTATTCTATTTGGTGTTCCTCCAATTAATTCAAAAATTAATATTGATTTGCATAAAGCATTTCTTTATGAACTTTCAATTCACACTTCATTTTTAAATCCGTTTACATTTGCCCGTGCAGTTGATTTGTTAAATAATAAAAAAATCAATGTTGATTATTTCCCCATTAAAAAAATCAACTTCGATACATTAACTCAAATTTTTTATTCAAACGTAATTACAGATACATTAAAATATCAATTTCATAATTAAACATTGGAGGCACAATGAGTAATCAAATACTTAAAAATAAGTGGTCACTCTTTATGGTAGCCATAATAAGCCTGATGATGCTAAATGTTATAAATGCTCAGTCAGGTATTAATTTAATAGGAAGTTTTGAACAGGAGCTACCATCGTACTGGCAAAAGGGGAAAGAGCCAGCGGGGAGTAAGTTAGTGTGGGCAACAGACCAGTGGAGGTCGATGGGAAGGAGTTTGAAGATAGAGAAGACAGGAAAGGGAGAAGAAGCATATTGGGAAAGTGAGAACATGTGCGATTTATGGTCACCAACACACAGCAAAGATGTAGATATATTCTTAGGAGCATATGTAAGGACAGAAGGGGTTAATGTAAATCCCGCCAATGAAGATGAGAGATGGTATATAAGTTATAGTTTTTATGGAAAGAGTGGGAATATGATAGGAGAGATAAAGCTGCCAATAGACCAGAGTAAGTCAAGCAGCAGTGGATGGATAGCCGACACGAATGAAGTAGGGAGTGTAATATTGCCAGAGGATTCATACACAACGATAATAAGATTTGTAGGAGGTAAGAATGCAACTGGGACGGTATGGGCAGATGATTTCATGTTTTATGGTAGAGGGGGAGCCTGGGCAGGGCAGGATTGGAACACACAAGTAGGAGTGCCGACAGGATGGTTTTATTGGTTACCACCTACAGGAGGCAATGATGGTAAATTAAGTGATGGATACGAGAACACAAAGATAACAGATGAAGAAGCATATCATGGAAGATACAGTTTAAAGTTTGAGAATTTACCTGGGACACATGATGGATTTGTGGGGACAAGAAGATATTTGATAGGCAATGAAATAAAAGAAGGAGATGTAATAAGAATAACAGTATGGATAAAAGGGAAAGACTTAGACCCGCAGAATGTAGCAGATGTAGGTGATCAGGCATGTTTTGCAATTACACCGATATTCCACAACACATATGGAAATAATGAAGGGTGGGGAGAATTCTGGTCGAGAGATATACCGATAAAATTTCCTGCGGTCACATCATTTGACTGGATGCCATTTTATGTAGACATACCGGTACAAGCCGGAGCCAAATCATTATCGGTAAGATTACATCCACTTGGAAGATTCAAAGGCACAGTATATTGTGATTATTTGACAGTAGAAAAACTTGATATACCGACAATAAGTGAGATAGGCAGTTTTGAACAGGAGTTACCATCGTACTGGCAAAAGGGGAAAGAGCCAGCGGGGAGTAAGTTAGTGTGGGC
>NZ_JAYKGK010000005.1:0-279500 GCF_036860675.1 Rosettibacter primus | reverse complement strand
TTGACCACATTATAGAAAAAATCTACTTTTTAATGTCCTATATCGGATTTTAGATATCTAAACTTTGTGGCACAAATTTATAATGTTAATAGATTTCAGATAGAAAATCGAATAAATTCCTTGTTAAAAACATTTGATATCTTACAAGAAAAAGAAAAGTTGTTGTGGGAATATTCAACCGGGATGCGCAAGAAAGTAGCATTTATTGCTGCGATAATCCACCTCCCGGAAATCATAATTTTAGATGAACCATTTGAAAATATTGACCCACTTTCACGTAGGAAAATGAAAAATATACTAAAAAGAATGAAAGAGAAAGGTACAACTATTTTAATTACTTCTCACGCTTTAGCTGAAGTGGAGGATTTTTGTGATGAAGTAGCTATTATAAACAAGGGTAAAATTGTTTATCAATCGGAAACGAGAGATATCCGTAATAAAATAAAAGACGAAGTAACAAGAGAGACATACCAATCACTTGAAGAAATATTCATAGATCTAACAACAGATAAAAAATGTAATGACGATATTCTTTCATGGTTGTAATACTTGAGAATTCAACATTCCCCAATATAAATAAGAGAAAAATTAATTAATCCCCTTTGCCGCAGGGGAAATTAATAACTAAATTAATGGAGGTGAAATATGAAAGAACTAAATCAACTTCAGATGGAAAAGATTATTGGGGATAAAGATGTAAATTATTGGTTATGTAATGCTGCGTTTATACAGATTGTATTTTATAATTTATTTCTAAAGAGAATATGAATATAAAAACAATAAACGATTTCATATTTCTTTCTGGTTGTTAATTTGTTTTATGGCATCTTTGCTAATATTTATTTAATGAATGAGAATAAGACCATTATCTTAGCTATTCCCGTCTCTGTTATTCCGATGCTTTGTGGGATTATAACTATTTTAGTTAGGGAAAAATTTAAAGATAAAATTAAATTTTATCATGAAAGTATTATAGAATTCGTTTTGATAAATTTTTATTCTCTATGATATTCCTTTTCGTACTGTTTTCCTAAAAGATTCTTATACATTAATCAAAATAGGAGCATTTATTATTATGGCTCTGATAGGAATATATTCATCTTATTTTATTATAGTTCATAACAAGGAACACAGACGACCACACGAGATAAATCTGTGAAAATCTTGTCTTATCAGTGTCATCAGTGTTCTAAAAAAGATTTAATTTTACAATTACTTTTCGAAATGCTTTTGTAATAAATAACCACTAAATAAAACGAAGAATTTTTTTTATATTGAATTATTCAATTTAAGTTCACAAAAAATTTCAGGAGAAAAAATTGAATTACACACCTTCAGATAGTCGTTATGATTCAATGAAATACAACCGCAGCGGGAAAAGTGGATTAAAACTTCCTGCAATTTCTTTGGGTTTGTGGCATAACTTTGGCGGTGTTGATGTATTTGAAAATGGAAGAGCAATAATACATCGTGCATTCGATTTAGGTATAACTCATTTTGATTTAGCAAATAATTATGGACCGCCTCCAGGTTCTGCAGAAGAAAATTTTGGAATCATTCTTAAAAAAGATTTCAAAGGCTATCGTGATGAAATGATAATATCTACAAAAGCCGGCTGGGGTATGTGGCCTGGACCTTACGGTGATTGGGGTTCAAAAAAATATTTAATTGCATCATTAGACCAGAGTCTTAAAAGAATGGGTTTAGATTACGTAGATATTTTTTATCATCATCGTCCCGATCCAGAAACACCACTTGAAGAAACAATGGGTGCATTAGACCAGATAGTTCGAAGCGGCAAAGCACTTTATGTTGGTATTTCTCAATACAAACCCGAAGAAACAAAAAAAGCTGCAGACATTCTAAAACAAATGGGTCATCATTTATTAATTCATCAACCGCGTTACAATATGTTTGACCGATGGATTGAAGATGGATTAACTGATGTGCTCGAAAAAGAAGGGATTGGCTGCATTGTATTTTCTCCTTTAGCTCAAGGATTATTAACAGATAAATATTTAACTGGAATTCCAGAAGGTTCTCGTGCTTCAAAACCCTGGGGATTTTTGAAAATCGAACAGATTACAAATGATAAATTAGACAAAGTAAAAAAACTCAATGCAATTGCTAAAAAGAGAAATCAATCTTTAGCTCAAATGGCTCTAGCCTGGGTTTTAAGAAAACCAGTTGTAACTTCTGCTTTGATTGGTGCAAGTCGTGTTGAACAAATTGATGATGCCGTTGGTACACTTAATAATTTACAATTTAGCAAGGATGAATTAAACGAAATAGAGAAAATTTTATCGGAATAAATTTCTAACTAATTTAGGAGTAATTATGAAAGGCAATCAAAAATTAATTGATACCTTAAATGAACTTTTAGCTGATGAATTAACTGCTATCAGTCAGTACATGGTTCACTCAGAAATGTGTGATAATTGGGGCTATAGTAAACTTCACGAAGCAATCGAAAAACAAGCAATTGATGAAATGCATCATGCAGAATGGCTCATTCAAAGAATTTTATTTCTTGAAGGAACTCCAGTAGTATCTAAATTAAGAGAGATGAAAATTGGTAAATCAGTTTTAGATTTTATTAATAATGACCAAGAAGCAGAAGCAGATGCAATTAAGGCATATAACAAAGCAATTACACTTGCTCGTGAAGTTAATGATGAATCTACTGCTGAGTTATTAACAAAGATTTTGAAGATGGAAGAAGGACATGTTGATTGGGCTGAAACTCAACGAGCACAAATTGAACAAATGGGTTTGGAAAGTTATCTGTCAAATCAAGTCTAATCAGTATGAAATGTTGAAGCTGACAAACAAACAAGATTTATTAAAAAAATAGAACACAGACCTGCATGCCGCAGGCAGGTGACACAGATTTGACAGATGACCACGAGATAAATCTGTGAAAATCATGTCTTATCAGTGTCATCAGTGTTCTTAAAAAATTAAATATGATTCTGTAATTGTGTAATTTTGCAACGAATAATTAATAGAGAACAAAATGAATTTCAAAGTAATCAAAAGCAATATTGTATTTGAAGGGAAAGTATTTAATGTCCGAGTTGACGATATTCAATACAATGGTTCTAAAAATTTAGCAACACGACAGGTAGCTGTTCATCCAGGGGGTGCTGTTATTGTTCCTGTTTTAAATAACGGGAAAATAATTTTAGTCAAACAATATCGTTATCCTCATAATGAAATTATTCTTGAACTGCCAGCAGGTAAATTGGATAAAGATGAAGACCCATTAAATTGTGCAATTCGAGAATTAAAAGAAGAAACAGGTTATACTACAAATAATATCATTAAGCTCGGAAAAATTTATACAACACCTGGATTTTGTAATGAAGTTCTGCATATTTACTTAGCAAAAGATTTGGGTGCTGGCAAACATAATCGTGAAGAAGGTGAAGAAGGAATGGAATTAATAGAACTTTCGATTGATGAGATTGAAGAAAAAATTAAAAATGGTGAAATAGTTGATGCAAAAACGATATGCGGAATAACAATGCTAAAATTAAATAAAGATATTGAATGATTAATTAATCACAGCTTTTGAATCACATTTAATAATCACAAAAAATCAACTGAAAAACCTGCAACCAATTATTCATTCGTTAATTCTTCTAATTCAACTTTTTGCAGGTGAGTAATTTTTTTTCCTAAAAATCGTTCTGCAACTTCATGGAATTTTGTTGGAACATCACTCACATAAAATTCTCTTTTTCCAAGATGGTTTGAATTATTTCTTAATCCACGTCCATTCAAATATTCTTCAATAATTTTTGCAGCGGGGTCTCCTGAATGAACAAGTTTTACATTTTTGCCCATAACTTTTTGAATTACATCTGAGAGAATAGGATAATGTGTGCAGGCTAAAACAAGTGTATCTATTTTCTTTTCTTTTAATTCTGTTAAATACTCTTTTGCAATTAATTCAGTAGCTTTGTGGTTAATCCATCCTTCTTCTGCTAAAGGAACAAAAAGAGGACATGCTTTTTCGATGACCTTAACTTTTGGATTTAATTTTTTTATTTCGTTTGAATATGCTTTGTTATTAATTGTTGAACGTGTGCCTATAACTCCAATTATTCCTTTCTTTGTTTCCTGCAATGCCATTTTTGAACCAGGTTCTATCATTCCAATAACAGGAATTGTAAGAAATCTTTTTAGTTCCTTTAGTGCAACTGATGATGCAGTGTTACATGCAACAACGAGTAATTTTATGTTTTTTCTTAATAGAAAATTAGCAGCTTGGAGTGTGTATTCAATTACAGTTTCGTTTGACTTGCTGCCATAAGGCACTCTTGCAGTATCTCCAAAGTAAACAATGTTTTCATTTGGAAGGAGTTCAATTACAGATTTTACTACTGTTAATCCTCCTATTCCGGAATCAAAGAATCCAATTGGATTAGTTCTGTTCATAAAGTTCATAATATTTCCTATAACATTTCTTCAATTGTTCTGGTAAGTTCGTATTTAATTAATTCATAAGAATTAGTAGAAACTTTTTTCTTGTTTCTATCAAGTACATAAAATGAATCCACGATATCATCAGCTTTGGTATTAATTTTTGCAAAATAAATTGAAAGGCCGAGTTCATTCATCTTTTTTGTTATCTGATATAAAAGTCCAAGTCGGTCAGGCGAAGAAATATCAATTATTGTGAACCTATCATGCTTTTCGAAAGATACCTTTACCTCACCTTTTCTTTTGAATAATTTATTTTCAATTCTCCACCATTTTGACTTAATTCTGTTAAATTCTTTTACAATCTGCAGTTCATTGGATACAGCAAGTTTGATGTCTTCAACAATTTTTGGATATCTTGAATCATTAACAACGCTGTTTGTTCTAAAATCAGTTACATTGAAATTATCAATCACAACACCATCTTTTCTTGTAAAAATTTTTGCATCGTGAATGTTAAGGTCGTTAATAGAGAGAGCACCGCAAAGACGGGATAAAAGTGCTTCAGAATCTTTTGTAATTACTGTAATGGAAGTGTAACCTCCTTCTTCTTTGAAGAATACAGAAACAGGCAATCCTTTGTTGATTTCTTCGATATGCTGATTAATTTCTTCTGCTGTAAAATATTGTAAATATCCAAGGTCATCAATTGAATCAATATGATTTCTTACGGTTTCGTCTGTAAAGATATCAGAAGTTTTCATAATTTCTTCCATACTAATTGCCAGCAATTCTTGTCCGGTAATTCTTTCTTCAACCATTCTCTTTGTTTTATAATAAAGTTCATATAATAGTTCATTTTTCCATTGAGTCCATACGACAGGTGATACAGCAGACAAATCTGCATATGTCAGTAAATATAAAAGGTCAATCAATTCTGATGAAGGGAAGATATCAGCAAAAATATTAAGTGTAGTAGCGTCATTAAGATTACGCCTGAATGCAACCTGTTCCATTGTTAAATGATGCCGCACAAGAAATTTTACTTTTTGAATTTCACTCTGACCATATCCTAATCTTTCCATTACGGAATTTGCAATTTCAGCACCAATTATTTCATGGCCCGAAACTGTAATTGGTTTTGCAATATCGTGAAAGATGACAGCCAGATATAAAACATCTTTTTCTTTTATGCTCTGGAAAAGTCGTCCCATGAAATTATTTTCATTATTCAAATTTTCGAGATTAGACAAAGCAACAAGAGTATGTTCATCAGCAGTGTAACAATGGTAAACTCCGGGTTGAAAGAAATTTATCATTTCTTTGAACTCTGGCAGAAAAGCTCCAAGCACTCCGAGTTCGTTCATTGCGTTCAAAGTTTTGCTTACATTTTTGGGGAGCTTTAAAATTTCTCTAAAGAAGACAGAAGATTGATGTTCCAGATTTTGAGTATCTTCATGGTCAACAACAGCTTCAATAATTTGTGACCTCAAATTATCATCAAAGCGTGCATCGTATAAACCTCTGTAATAAAATGCACGCAGTATTGTTGACATTGTGAGTTCAATATTTTTTGTTAAATAAATAAAATTACCTTTAAGCGTAAAATCATCATCTAATGGAATTGATAGATAATCCGAAATTGGCTTTGAAAGTTCTTCTTCAAACCTTTTTGTCATTGTAGTAGCAAATCTTTTGATAATGTTGGCAGACTCAAAATATTTTCTCATGTAGTTCTGCCAGTTACTTTCAGAATATCCATGGCGGTAAGCAATTTTTTCCTGGTCCGCAAATTCAAGTCTGTCATTTTTGTGTCCAGAAATTAAATGCAGATGATTACGTGTATTGAGTATAAATTTATAACTTTCCAGTATTCTTGCAGCTGCACGGGGGATAAGAATTTTATTTTCTTTCAGAATATTAATGAAGTTTTCTGTTTGAGTTATTTCATTTTGTGAATTAAGTATTATGCTGTTTTTTAATGAATAAATCCACTCAACTACCTGAAGGTCGCGTAAACCTCCCGCAGTAAATTTAACATTTGGTTCTAATACTTTTGCAGAGGCCCCATATTTTTGGTATCGAAGACGTGTATCTTCAAAGAACTCATTTATAAGAGTTTTTTTGTGGTTGTCTTTTAATATGCTTAATACTTTTTTATTCCATTCATTGTAAATTTTTTCGTTGCCACATAAAAATCTTGTTTCAAAAAATTGTGTAAAAGCATGCAAGTCTTCTTTAAGAAATTTTTTTATATCTGAAAACTCTCTAACTGTATGGGATACTTCAATTCCAGTATCCCATAAAATTGTAATACATTTTTTAACTATGTTATCATCATTATCAACTTTTTCAAAAATGAACATTATATCAATATCTGAATAAGGAGAAAGTTCGCGTCTTGCAAAACTTCCCACTGATGCAATAGCACAGTTAATTTTTATTTCTTTAAGTGCTTTCAAAATATACTCTTCAACAAGAACACTCCATTCTTTACAGAATTTAAAGGGGTCTTTGAGAATTTCAGTGTTGTTAAAAAGTAAGTTTCTGTCCTCTAAAAAATATTCTTTGAGTTTAAGTGCGTCACTCATATTAATTCTATAATCTGCAATTATAATTTAACAAATTTTGCCTGGAAGAAACGAAGATACTTTGGTTCGTAAACCATTTTAAGACCTTTAATTTTTTTTCTATCCTGATAAACCTGAGCAATTGATTCAACAGTAACATCAATGTGTGATTGTGTATAAACGCGGCGTGGAAATGTTAATCTTACAAGTTCAAGTTTGGGATAGCGGTTTAGTCCTGTTTTGGGGTCTCTTCCGGCAGAAACAATTCCGCGTTCCATTCCTCTTACACCGCTATCAATATAAATTTCTGCTGCTAATGCCTGAGCCGGGAAATAATCCTGTTTGATATGTGGTAAAAATTTTTTTGCATCAAGAAATATAGCATGGCCACCAAAAGGATAAACAAGAGGAATGCCATATTTTTCAAGTTGATTGCCGCAATATTCAATTTGTCCAATTCTTGAACTGATGTTTTCAAATTTTACCATTTCTTCTATTCCTCTTGCCATTGCTTCCATATCTCTTCCAGCTAATCCGCCATATGTGTGGAGACCTTCATAAACCACAACGAGATTACGGGCTTCTTCATAAACTTTTTTATTTCGTGTTGCAAGAAAACCTCCTATGTTCACCATCAAATCTTTTTTTGCACTTACCCATAATCCATCAAAATATGAACACATTTCTTTTAAAATTTGTGCAATGGTTTTGTTTTCGTATCCTTTTTCTCTCATTTTTATGAAATAGGCATTTTCAGTTGCACGAGTAGCATCGAACCAGAGTTTAATTCCATATTTTTGGGAAAGAGCATGAACTTCTTTTAAATTTTCCATTGAAATTGGTTGACCGCCTGCCATATTTACAGGGCCTGCAATACTTACATAAGGAATTTTTTTAGCGCCAACTTTTTTAATTAGGTCTTCAAGTTTGTTTAAATCAACATTGCCCTTGAATGGATGTCTGTTTTGCGGGTCATGGGCTTCGTCAATGATAACATCTACAAAAGTTCCGCCTGCTAATTCTTGATGTAATCTTGTTGTTGTGAAATACATATTCCCTGGAATATAATCACCGGGTTTAATTAGAATTTTTGAAATGATATGTTCAGCTGCTCGCCCTTGATGAGTTGGCACGAAATAAGGCATACCATAATATTTCTTTACATTATCCCATAAGTAATAAAAATTTCTGCTGCCTGCATAAGCTTCGTCTCCCATCATTAAACCAGCCCATTGATAATCACTCATTGCATTTGTTCCGCTGTCTGTAAGTAAATCAATATATACATCTTCAGACCTTAAAAGGAAAGTATTGTAACCAGCTTCTTTGATGCATTTTTCACGATATTCTCTGGTTGTAATTTTAACGGGCTCGACCATTTTTATTTTAAAAGGTTCTGCCCAGCTTTTCTTGATAATTTTTTTAGCCATTGTGTGACCTCATATTTTTTAGTTTGGTAGCTTTTGGCTATTATTTCTTTTTATATTCAACAATAACATCAGAATGAATTCCACCGCGTGTGTTGAACTTAGCAGTAATTTTCATGTAACGAGGCTGCAAAACTTCTACAAGGTCGTTCAAAATTTTATTGGTAACAGCTTCAAAATAAATTCCATCATTGCGATAAGACTGAAGATAGAACTTGTAGGATTTTAGTTCAACACAAAGTTTATCTGGAATATATTCAAGAATTATTGTAGCAAAATCGGGCTGTCCGGTTTTAGGACAGAGGGAAGTAAATTCCGGCGCAGTGTGAATTATGATGTAATCCCTTTCAGGATTAGGATTTGGAAATGTCTCGAGTATTTTTTGTTTCTCGTTCATAGTCTTAAATTTTTTGTTAAACATATTTAGGTTTTACTTTGTATGGTATTGGGTCTTCAACTTCAGCTAATTGAAAGCCACGCAGTCGAAATGCGCAGCTATCGCATACTCCGCAAGCTTCATCTTCATTTTGATAACATGACCATGTTAAATGCAGCGGTGCACCTAATTCAATTCCTTTCTTAACAATTTCTGCTTTTGAAAAATGAATAATTGGAGTGACGATTTTTATTTTTGTTTCGGGTTTAGTTCCAAGGTCAACCATTTTTTCAAATGCTTCGAAAAATTCAGGCCGACAATCGGGATATCCGCTTGCATCTTCATAAACAGCGCCAATAAAAACTGCTTCTGCTTTTAAGACTTCTGCCCAGCTTACACAAACAGAAAGTATGTTTGCATTTCTGAAAGGAACATATGAAGTTGGAATTTCTTTGCTTTGCAGATTTGCTTTTGATACTTCAATATTATAATCAGTTAAGGATGAGCCACCGATCTTAGAAAAGTGTGTGAAATCAATTATTAATCTTTTTTCAACACCGTAAAAATCTGCAATGTCATTAAAAGCTTTGAGTTCTCGTTTTTCTGTTCTTTGCCCATAATTGATATGAACAAGAGCAAGTTCATATTCCTGATTTGCTATCGCGGCTGTTACACAGCTGTCCATTCCTCCGCTTAAAGATGCAACTGCAATTTTATTTTTTATCATATCTTATTTCTATTAATTATTATTGAAAAAATAGCAAATTAGCTTTTGATAAAGAAAGAATTAGAAGATTACTTTTAATGCAGGAAATCTTTCTAAATTTTTTTCCAGATTATAATAGTAAATGCAATAATTAAACTCACTATAGAAGAAATCAAGAAAGGAATTGAAGCTCCAAATTTATCCCATAAAAATCCTGTAATTATTGAACCGCACATTACACCCAAACTCATAAGAGTTGTAAGAAGACCAATTGCTGAACCACGGAAGTTAACATCGATAATATCGCTTATCCATGCCTTTGCAATTCCTTCTGTTGATGCGGCATAGATTCCATATAGTGCAAAACATATCCAGATTACAAATGGTTTTGTGTTAAATGCAAATACGAAGTAAACAATCGAAAAAATAAATAAACCAGTTGCAAAAATTTTTTTCTTGCCGAATCTATCGGATAAATTTCCTACTGGATAAGATGACAATGCATAAATTATATTATAAAAAATGTATCCCATTATTGCTGTGGTATCTGAGTGTGAAATATTTTTTGACCTTAGAATTAAAAATACATCGCTACTGTTTACAATCGAAAATATTGTTAACAGAAATAAAATGATTTTATAATTTTTAGGTGAAGTTTTCCAGAAATTTTTAAGGATATTTTTTGGGTTTACAAAAGATTTTGCAGGAACATCTTTTACAAAAAGTGTAAAAGCAATTGCAAATACTGATGGAATAAAAGCAAGAATAAAAATAAGCTTATAATTTTCAGGATATATTTTTAAGAGAGAAATTGCTGCAAGAGGTCCTGCTACCGCCCCAAGTGTGTCCATTGCACGATGAAAACCAAAAATTGAACCGGAATTATTATCAGTTGAATAACTGCTTAAAAGAGCATCGCGAGGTGCTGTTCTAATGCCTTTTCCAATTCGGTCGGTTACCCTCGAAAAAATTACAGTTGATATGTAAGGTAAAATTCCGGGCAAAGGTTTTACTATGCCGGAAATTCCATATCCAATAGTTACAAAAATTGACCTTTTTCTTAATTTGTCAGACAAAGCCCCGAAGTAACCTTTTAATAATCCTGCTGTGACTTCTGCTATGCCTTCAATTAATCCAACAACAGTCATTGATGAGCCAAGAACAGAGGTTAAAAAAAATGGAGTGATGGGATAAAGCATCTCGCTTGCAAAATCTGTAAAAAAGCTGATTAGTCCAAGAATTACAACTGCTCGAGGAATTTTCTTTTTCATGTTTGATAAAATTTAATAAACAAATCTAAGAAATATTTTTGAGTTGACTATTAACAAATAACTTTTAACATTTATAATGTCAATTCATTACTTACTCATTAATATGCTTGGGGAAGTATATCTTTCAAAATTTTCTCCCAAATAATAAAGGAGGAACTATGGAATTTTATGAATTACATCCCGTTACACCTCAACTGCGTTATATTCACAAAGCTGTAGAAGTATTAAAAAAAGGTGGTGTAATAATTTATCCTACCGATACAGTTTATGGAATTGGTTGTGATATTTATAATCATGAAGCTCTCGAAAGAATTTATGAAATAAAACATGAAACTGGCACAAAACTTTATAGTTTTATTTGTCCTGATTTGAAGGATATTTCGAAATATGCAAAAGTATCTGACTATGCTTATAAAATAATGAAGAAGTTATTGCCGGGTCCTTATACATTTGTTCTTCCTGCTGCAAAAGAAGTTCCGAAAAAGTTATGGACAAAGCGAAAAACGGTTGGCATAAGAATTCCTGACCATAAAGTTGCTCTTATGCTTGCTAAAGAACTTGGAAATCCAATTGTAAGCACAAGTGTTACTAATCGCAAAGGAGAAATTTTGTATGACCCTGAAGAAATTCGATTAATTTTTAACACAAAAGTTGATTTAATGTTATCCACTGGTGCCCTCGAAGGTGAGCCATCGAGTATCATAGATTTAAGTCAGGAAGAACCCGAAATTATTCGTGTTGGTGCAGGAGATGTAAGTATGTTTGTTTAGTTTAATAGGTGTTATACGAAAAGTTTTTTAAGTATTGAAATACGTTAAAATTATGGGGTGTCTAAAAAGTAATTATACAACTATAATATCTGTGAAAATCTTTTACAATCTGAGTCATCTGCGTTCTACTTTTTTAAAACAAAACTTTTTAGACGACCCCTTTCACTGAAATCCATGAATTCTCATAATCATTTCTAAAATATTTTACTTTTTAGAAAGATTTATATTTTTATTCTTTTCTGTAAACTATTGTTGCAGAAGCCTGTTGAGCTGCAAGTAAAGTTATTTGTGCTACATTTACATGAGGAGGACGGGTAGCACAGAAAATAACTGCATCAGCCACATCTTCCCCTGTTAATGGAGTTAAACCTTTGTAAACTGCTTTTGCTTTTTCTTCGTCTCCATCAAATCGAACTCTGCTAAAATTTGTTTCTACAAGTCCTGGGTCAATTGTACTGACCAAAATATTTTTATCTATTGTATCCATTCTCAAGGATTTAGTTATTGCATCGACTGCATGTTTTGTTGCACAGTATACTGCACCTCGGGGGTAAGCTTCGTGTCCTGCAATTGAACCAATATTAATTATAT
This sequence comes from Rosettibacter primus, assembly GCF_036860675.1. Classification (NCBI taxonomy): domain Bacteria; kingdom Pseudomonadati; phylum Ignavibacteriota; class Ignavibacteria; order Ignavibacteriales; family Melioribacteraceae; genus Rosettibacter; species Rosettibacter primus. The sequence continues at coordinate 267,361 of NZ_JAYKGK010000005.1, read as the reverse complement.
GGCCAGATTTTCTTTCAATCATTCCGGGCAATATTGCATATGTAACATAAAGCAATCCTTTGATATTTGTATCAATCATTTCTTCCCAGTTATCTGGATTATCCTCATAAAATTTATTTAGTCCACGTGCAAGGCCGGCATTATTAATTAGTATGTCTATTCTATTCCATTCATCAGGCAATGAATTAATTGAGTTAAAAACTTCTTCACGATTTTGAACATTCAGCTTAAATGAATAGACTTTAACATTGTATTTTTTTCTTATGTCTTCAGCAATTTCGTTTAACAGTTCTAATCTTCGTGCATTAATTATAATATTTGCTCCTTCCTTTGCAAAAGCATAAGCACATGCTTTGCCGATTCCGGAAGTAGCCCCTGTTATAAAAACAATTTTTCCTTTTAATGACTGCATAAAAACCTCATAAATTTGTTTATTAAAATTAACTATCTTTTTTATGATTCAAATCATAGAAAATAAATTTTAGTATGAGAAAAAAATTATTATTTTTTATTGAAGATTAATTGAGATATGTATGAATTATGAATTAATAGAAAAAGTTAAGGAATATGTTCTGTCACTCCTTCAATCGAGAATTTCTTCAAACCATGTTTATCATGATGTTGACCATACACGAAATGTAGCAGAAGCAACTGAAATTATTGGAAGAGCATCAAACCTAAGCAATGAAGAACTTGAGATTGTAATAATTGCAGCATGGTTCCACGATTTAGGTTATGTTGAAAAAGTAGAAGGTCATGAAGAAATAAGTGCTGAATTTGCAGAAGAATTTCTTTTAAAAGAGAATTATCCCATTGAAAAAATAGAAAAAATTAAAAAGTGTATTTTGGCTACAAAGGTTCCTCAAAATCCTCAAAATATTTTAGAGGAAGTTATATGTGATGCTGATTTATCTCATCTTGGTAAAAAAAGTTTTAAGCATCGCAATGATTTATTCCGCGAAGAATTTGAATTTTATTTTGGAAGACAATTAACAGAAGCTGAATGGATAAAGAAAAGCATTGATTTTTTGAATAATCATAAATTCTTTACAGAATTTGCGAGAAGAGAATATGATGCTCAAAAGAGTAGAAATTTAGAGAAATTGAAAGAAGAGTTAAGAAAACTTTCATAAATCTAGTTGATGAAAAAATTATTTCTTTTAAGACACGCAAAATCAAGCTGGGAAGATTCAACTCTTTCAGATATTGAACGCCCGCTGAATAAAAGAGGGAAACGCGACGCTCCTTTCATGGCAAAATTAATCAGGCAAAGAGAAATTTTAATTGATGCAATTTATTCGAGCAATGCATTACGTGCATTGAAAACTGCAGAAATATTTTCAAAAGAATTAAATATCAAAAAAGAAAATTTTATTGTTGAAGAAAAAATTTATGAAGCTAAAATAAAAGAACTTTGTAATGTGGTAAATGATATTCCCGATGAATATTTCTCAGTAATGATTGTAGGTCACAATCCAGGGTTAACAGCTTTTGCGAATTTTCTTGGGAATAAATACATAGATAATATTCCCACATGCGGCATTGTAGGTTTAGAATTTAGATTAAAAAAATGGAAAGAAGTTGAAAGGGGCACTGGAGAAATTTTTTTGTTCGAATATCCGAAAAAGTATCTTAAATAAATTTTAATAAATAGATGTCATTCCATATTTGCCGCAGGAATACATCATTAAAATAGATGCAACATCAATTGCTGCTCTTTTTTCCTCGTCTTCTGGAATTACAAGGTCATAGACTTCTGCAACAAATTTCATATTCATGAGAATTTTTTTTAGTTCTGAATATGTTGGTTCGCCGTGCCAGTTTGCAACTCGTTTTACAAGATTTAATTCATTGCGTCTTAAAAATTCTGTGAATGTAATTACATTGTAACTTAGTTTTGTGCGAGGTTTACAAATTGTTATTAAGTCATTAGTATATTGATCCCACTTGCGGGCAAGGTCTTCGTTTTTATCATACATTAATTGAATTGCTTTTTCGGGAGTAAATTTTGCTCTCGTATGAACTTTAAATTTTGGGATTAATGCATAACCGTCATAACTAACAATATCTGTTCCTTTTTCGACGTATTTCCAGTTTCTCAATAATTGTGTTGATGTAACAACACTAACAACTTTTTCCAATTCACTATCTATTACAACAAATTTTCCTTTTTGATAGCTTACTACAGTGTTCCAGTGTTCCCAATTTTTAACACTAAGAATGCATGGATAACCTTTTTTAAGATTTTGAATCAGCAACCGACGGGCATCATCTGGATTACTGGATTGAAAATGTTTCATTCTGCAGTTAAATCTTCTTGCAGCACGAGCAAGTCCAAATTCATCAGTTCCAGCCCACCATGTGCTTCCGGCAATAATGCCTATTTGGTCTTCGTCCTTAAAAATTCCAAGCATGACGAGGGCATATTTAAGAGCAAAGGGACCACACTGATATTTATTAGGCTGTGGGTAAAAACTCAAATTTTAATACCTGTTTTCAATCCGCAGCAAAAATAATAAAAGTTTTGTAATCCCCAACTTTTTTATTTTCTTTGTAAAAAAAATTTTTCAAACCTATGAAAGTAGCAGTAGTTTTTAACGAAGTTGAGACTTATACTTATAAAAATGAAGAAAAGAGAAAAAATTTGGATTTTACACCATATTTTGAAATTGAAGATACACATCCCTTCCATGAATATGAAAAAATAGTGAATTCACTTAAAAAGTCAGGTTATGATGCATATCTACTGAATATAAAAGACAATTTAAATTTATTTATAGAAGATCTGGAGAGGAATAAGCCAGATGTAATTTTTAATCTTGTGGAACTATATAAAGACCAACCCAAACTCGAAATGAATTTTACAGGTTTATTAGAGCTATTGAATCTTGCTTATACCGGAGCTCCACCAATTACACTGGGAACATGTCAGAACAAAGTTTTGACCAAGCGAATTTTAAGTTCAATAAGAATTAAAACTCCTCGCTTTAGAATTATTAAATCCTCAGATGAATCTATAAAACACAATTTACATTACCCATTGATTGTAAAACCTGCTTTCGAAGATGCAAGTGTTGGAATTGATAACAATGCAGTAGTTTATGATTTAGATTCTTTAAGAAAGAGAGTACAATATCTTTTTGATTATCTTAATCAGCCAGTTCTGATTGAAGAATTTATCTGGGGAAGAGAATTGAATGTTGCAATCTTTGGAGATAAAAAACCTGAAGTTCTTCCGATAAGTGAAATAGATTTTTCAGAGTTGCCTGATGATTTGCATCCTATTGTAAGTTTTCAGGCAAAGTGGGACCCTTATCATATAGCTTATCATAAAACAGTTCCTGTTTGTCCTGCACTGCTTGATGATAAAATTAGAAAAGAAGCAGAAAAAATTGCATTAAAATGTTTTTATGCTTTAGGTTGCAGAGATTATGCAAGAGTGGATATGCGTCTTTCGAAAGACAACAAACTTTTCGTTCTCGAAGTCAATCCAAATCCAGATTTACAGGAAGATGCTGGTTTTATGAGGTCTGCGTCTCATGCAGGTTATTCTTATGATACAGTTTTGAAAATGATAGTTGATTTTGCCTATCAAAGAAAATTCAATAATCCTGATAAATAATTCCAAATATTCTCAAGATATTTTTACATGAAATTTTTTATTGAGGTAAGAAAAAATGAAAGTATTAAAATTTGGCGGAACATCAGTTGGAAATTCTCAAAGCATAAATTCTGTAATCGAAATTATTTCTGATTATTTGAAGAGAAAAGAAAAAATTACTGTGGTTTGTTCTGCTATGTCAGGAGTAACTGACGATTTAATCAATGTGGCTAAAAAAGCAGCTAAAGGAGATGAAACATTTGAAGAAAATTTTTTGAAGATAAAAGAAAAACATTTAACTACACTAAATGATTTAATTACAAATTCCAAAGTTGAAAAACCCAAAATATTTGTTGAACAAACACTACAGGAACTGTATTCAATATTAAAAAGTGTTTTTCTGCTGAAAGAACTTACAGCTCGAACACTCGATAAAGTGATGAGTTTTGGTGAATATTTATCATGTTATATCATAGCAGAAACAATGAGCACAAGAGGAATAAAGTGTGAATTTTTAGATGCAAGAAAAATTATAAAAACTGATGAACAATTTGGCAATGCAAAAGTTAATTATGAAGTTACTACAAAATTGATTAAAGAATATTTTTCAAAACATAAAAAGTTGCAGATAATTACAGGATTTATTGCATCAACAATTAATGGGGAAACAACCACATTAGGAAGAGGCGGCTCAGATTTTACTGCCTCAATAATTGGAGCAATACTTAATGTAGATGAAATTGAGATATGGACAGATGTTAATGGTATAATGACAGCAGACCCGCGAAAAGTACAAAATGCATTTCCGTTAAAAGCTGTTACTTACGAAGAAGCAATGGAAATGTCGCACTTTGGTGCTAAGGTAATTTATTCTCCTACGTTACTTCCGGCTCTTCAAAAGAAAATAAAAATAAGAATCAAGAACACATTCAATCCATCTTTCAAAGGAACATTAATATTGCCTCGTGAACCCAATATTAAATTTAACATGAAAGGAATTTCTTCGATTGATGATATTCATATGCTTCAGGTAGAAGGAAGCGGGTTGATTGGTATAGAAGGAATTTCTGCTCGTATTTTTAATGCTCTTGCAAAAGAAAAAATAAGAGTACTTTTAATTACTCAAGGTTCTTCGGGACATACAATTTGTCTGGCAGTTTTTCCATCAGATAGTATTAAGGCTAAAAGAGCAATTGAGAATGAACTCAAATTAGAAATATTTGAACAACAGGTAAAAAGAGTGGAAATAATTGAAAATCTTTCGATGCTTGCTGTGGTTGGAGAAGATTTATTGAATACACCCGGTGTTCCCGGTATGGTTTTATCTGCACTGGGACAAAATGGAATAAATACAATTGCAATTGCGCAAGGTTCATCTCAATTGAATCTTACTATTGTAATTAAAAAAGAACATCTTAAGAAAGCACTGAATGTTCTTCATGATGAATTATTTTCAGCCAGGAAATTGTAATTTGATATATGAATAAAAATTCATAATTATTAATAAATTTGCGCCAATACTTGACAAGCGAACATTAAAAGTATATTTTTGCCGCAAATAAATTTTGTTCTTTATAATTAAGTATCATCAAGAAAGGTCGAGGGAACAGGCCCGATGACACCTTGGCAACCATCCCTAATTGGGAAAGGTGCCAAATCCTGCCCCAACTTTATGTTGCGGGAAAGATGAGAAAGAGAATTTTTCATAAACCTCTTCTGGATCTTCCCGAAGAGGTTTTTTTTTACATAAAAACAAATAGGAGAAATAAATGAATAAAAAATATCGATTCGAAACTTTGCAATTACATGCAGGTCAAGAACCAGATAAAACAACTAATGCTCGTGCAGTTCCTATATATCAAACAACTTCTTATGTATTTAATAGTGCTGACCACGCAGCTAAACTTTTTGGCCTGCAGGAGTTCGGAAATATTTATACACGTATAATGAATCCAACTACTGATGTGTTTGAAAAAAGAGTTGCTGCTCTTGAAGAGGGCATTGCCGCTCTTGCAACATCTTCAGGCCAAGCAGCTGAAACTTTAACTATCACTAATATTGCTCAAGCCGGTGATAATATAGTTTCAACAAGTTTTTTATACGGAGGAACTTATAATTTATTTAAAGTTACTCTGCCTCGTTTGGGAATTAATGTAAAATTTGTAAACTCAGATGAACCAGAAGAATTTGAGAAAGCAATCGACAAAAAAACAAAAGCAATTTTTATTGAAACTATTGGTAATCCCAAATTAAATGTTCCAGATATTAAAGCAATTGCCGATTTAGCACATTCTTACAAAATTCCTTTAATTGTAGATAATACTTTTGGTGCAGCTGGTTATCTTGCAACTCCGATAAGACATGGAGCTGATATTGTAGTTGCTTCTGCTACAAAATGGATTGGCGGGCATGGAACATCAATTGGCGGAATTATTATTGATTCAGGAAAATTTGATTGGGGGAACGGAAATTTTCCAATGTTTACAGAACCAAGTCCTGGTTATCATGGATTAAAATTCTGGGATATTTTTGGAAAAGATTCTCCTTTTGGAAATATCGCATTCATAATTCGAGCAAGAGTGGAAGGATTGCGAGATATAGGACCATGCTTGAGTCCATTTAATGCTTTCTTGTTCTTACAGGGACTCGAAACTCTTTCTCTGCGAGTAGAAAGACATTCTCAAAATGCAATGAAACTTGCTGAATGGTTAAAAAATGATAAAAGAGTAACATGGGTTTGGTATCCAGGATTGAAAGACCATCCATATCATGAACAGGCTAAGAAATATTTGAATCATAATTTATTTGGTTCAATGCTTGCTTTTGGAATTAAAGGCGGATTGGAAGCCGGCAAAAAATTTGTTGACAGCGTTGAACTTGCAAGTTTACTTGCTAATGTTGGTGATGCTAAAACTCTTGTTATTCATCCTGCATCTACCACACATCAACAATTATCTAAAGAAGAACAACAGGCTGCAGGTGTAACCGATGATATGATTCGCGTTTCTGTTGGACTTGAACATATTGATGACATAATTGAAGACTTTGATCAAGCACTCGATAAAGCATGCAGCTGAAGTAATTTCAAAGAATTTTTTTGATTAAAGAGTTAACAGAATGTTAAAACCTAAAACTAAATTTGTTGAGCTGTTCAAAGATAAACCTTTGATGCTGTTAAATGGGAAGCAACTTAAAAACATTAGAGTTGCTTATCAAACTTATGGTCAATTAAATAAAGCTGGCGATAATGCTGTCTGGATTTTTCATGCTCTTACGGGTAATTCTCATGCAGCTGGTATTGTAACCGAAGAGGAAATTCAAAATTCCTCTTCGTATGAATTTCTAACAAAGTATAATAAAATGTTTCTTGGAAAAACCGGCTGGTGGGATGCACTAATTGGTCCTGGAAAAATTTTTGATACTAATAAATTTTTTGTGGTATGCAGTAATTTTTTAGGCGGCTGTTATGGAACAACTGGGCCATCAGATATTAATCCATTAACTAATAAAAAATATGGATTAGATTTTCCTGTTGTTACAGTTAGAGATATGGTTAATGTTCAAAAGGAATTAGCTGATTACCTTGGTGTAAAAAAAATCAAAGTAGCCACTGGGGGCTCACTTGGTGGAATGCAAACACTTGAACTTGCAATTATGTATCCAGGATTTGTTGAAAAAATAATTCCAATTGGAGCTTCGGCAGCACATTCAGCTTGGGCAGTTGCACTAAATGATATTGCTCGCTCTTCAATTATGAATGACCCAAATTGGATGAATGGAAATTATGAAATTCAACCAAAGGCAGGACTTTCCAATGCAAGAAAAATTGGAATGATTAGTTATAGAACAATGATTTCTTTCCAGAAAAGATTTAATCGAGATAGAGTAAATGAGAATGATGAATTAAATCCATCGAATAAATTTCAGGTACAAAGCTACCTTGATTATCAGGGTGAAAAACTTGTTAACAGATTTGATGCAAATTCTTATTTGTATATTACATGGGCTATGGATTTGCACGATGTTGGTTATATGAGAGGCGGAATTAAAAAAGCACTCTCTTCAATTACAGCAAAAACTTTGTGCATTGGAATTAATTCCGATATTTTATATCCTGCAGAAGAACAAAAAGAAATTGCTTCTCAAATTTCAGGTGCAGAATATGCAGAAATTGAATCTGATGTTGGACATGATGCTTTTTTGATTGAGTTTGCTCAGCTCGAAAGGATATTCTCGAAATTTATTTATTGAAAAAGGGTGTCTAAAAAGTAATTTTTCATTATTAAGTTTTTAAAAACATGTGTTTTCAGTGTCCAACTTTTAAATTACTTTTTAGACAACCCCTGTTAAAATTTACTTCTTAATTTTACCTTCTTTTAATTCATAAACTATTCTATCTGCCTTATAAATTTTTTCTGCAGCATGAACAATTGCTCTTGCATCAACACCCACACAGCGGTTGTTATGCGGCATGTAAATAAAATTACCAACTATACTATCCATATTTCCATCGAAGGCAAGACCAACTACCTCTGCATTTTTATTGATAATAGCGCTTCCTGAGTTTCCACCTACAATGTCATTTGTTGAAATGAAATTAAATGGAGTGGAAAGGTCAAAATCAGATGGGATTTTTGTCCATCTTTCGTGTAAATCCCAGGGATATTCTTTGTTGAATGAATACCATCTATCATATAAACCATAGAATGTTGTGAAGAGAGGAGCTTTTGTTCCATTGTAATCAAAACTTGCAAGCTTACCATCACTAATTCTTAATGTAAAATTAGCATCAGGGGGAATAGATGTTCCATAAACACTGAAGAGTGCCTGACCGAGCATATCATCATAAACTTGAGTTGTGTTCGAAATTTCACGGGCAAGTTTTTGCAGTTCAGGTAATTTTTCTTGAGATTCTTTTATAAATTGAATCAAAGGGTCAGACGAATTCAAAATTGCATCTGCTCCTTTTTTTGCAAGGTCAAGAACTTTGTCTCTATCAGCAATAATTGATTTTGCTAAAAGATGTTCACCGGCAGCTTTTCCTTTTTTGTTGCCAAAGAGATTTTGAATGTAATTATCATTGTCACCTAAATTCATTCTCATAAAATCAGCCCAAATCCAGAGTTTTGTGTTTTCGAGAAGTTTATCAATTTTTTCTGGATAAATTGAAAAAATTGTCGAGTCAAGTTTTTCACCTTTGTGTTCTGGAGAGCGTTCACTTTCAGGTTTGCCTAATTCTTTTGCAAGGTCAATTAATTTTTTTGCAATTGAAAAATATACAGGCGTGAACCTTGGATTAATTGTGTATGCCGCAATTTTTGGTCCATAGTTTCTCATTTCCATCTGTGTCTTTTCAATGTTTTCCCAGACAGTTCCATATTTATTTTTTAAATCTGGATTATTCCAAACAGCTTCCTGCAATTTTCTCTGGAAATCTTTTTTTCTTGCCATTAAATAAGGGTCTGATAATCCTTTGTAAATAGTTGTAATTACTTTTTGGCTGTTGCCAATATTTACTCTGATTTTTTCAAATTCATCAGCTCGTTTTGGCTCAACTTTTTTGAGTTCTTCGAGTGCATTGTAATATGTATCAAGCAGAAATGCATTGTTTTTATAAACTATGTCGCGCATGTATTCGAGTTGAGCAACTGTTTTAAGTCTTTGAGTTGTTCCTGGATTTCCAACTGTGAAAATTGGTTCGTTTGGGTCAATACCCTTCAAAGTAAAATTGAAGAAGTTATTTACTTTTACTGGTTTATCATTTTCATAAGCTCTGTAAAAAGTAAAATCAAGATTGTAGCGTGGATATGTAAAATTATCAAAATCTCCGCCGAAGTAGGCTATTTGCATATCAGGTGCAAAAACAAGACGTATATCATTATATCGTTTATATCCATACAAAGAATATTTAGCGCCATTAAATAGTGAAACAACCTGAGCAACAAGACCAGTCTCTTTTGTTAAATTATCTGTGAGTTCTTTAATTTTTCCTTCTTTATTCTTTGCTTTTTCTTCAGGGGTTGAGCCGGTTTCTGCAGCTTTTTTAACTTCTTCTGTTACATCTTTGATTAAAATAAGCTGGTCAGCATAATAATTTGGAATCTTTCTTTCTTCTTCCAGAGTTTTAGCATAAAAACCATCCTTGACTAAATCCTCGCCTTCTTTTGAAAGACGTTCTAAAATTCCACGAGCACAATGATGATTTGTCATTATCAAACCATCTTCAGAAACAAATGATGCTGTGCAATTTGATAATCTGAGTGCAGATAGACGAACATCCTCAAACCATTCTTCGTCAACATCAATTCCATATGTTGTTTTGATATAATCAACCGGCGGATAATCGAACGACCACATTTTGCCGGTATCAAAACGCTGTGCTTTTACAGTATCTAATTTAATTTGTGCATTAATTGAGATGAAAAATGTAAAGAGAAAAAATATTACTGAAAGACTTAGAAATGATTTTTTCATATAACACCTAAAATTGTGTAATGATATATTATTGTATTGAAAAAATAAAACACTTATAAATCATAACCAATAGTTATAATGCAAAAGTTTGTTCATTGAAAAAATTTTGTGAGAAAAAGGATAAAATTTTTATAACTGCATAAATTTTGTGATGGGTTTTTGTTTTAATCAGTAAAAGCACAAAAAATACATTTTTTCTTTATGAACAGTATCTATTTAATACCATGAATTTCTAACTTCTATTTCATAAATTGTAGTTAAGTTTATTGATAATATACTTATGAATATGTCATCTGAAAAATCGTTTAATACAAAAACAAAATTTGGTTTTAAAGATATTTTAGAATTCGCTCCTGTAGGTATATTGATTTTTTCTAAAGATTACAGAGTTGAGTTTATAAATAACAACTTTTTCAAATTTGCAGGAGTTGTAGAATCTTCCCCTGAAATTTTAATTGGCAAAAGTATTTATGAGTACAGAATTTTTGAAAATCTTGACTTAAGAAAAGATTTGATAGAATTAAAAAACTTTGTTTCATTTGAAAAAGAATTAGCTGAATTAAAAACAATTTCCGGTGATAAAATTTCTGTTCTTCTAAAATGCGTTCCAATTGTTGTTGATAATCAATTTGAAGGAGGCATTTTAATTCTTGAAGATATAAAATATCCATCTTCACAAGAAAAAATTTCTCTAACAGATTCACAGAATTTTCTGAACTTTCTTTCAAAAATTAGCGAAGCAGTTTTTGTAGTAAATAAAACAGGTGAAATAAAGTTTTCATCTGAAGAAGTATTTGATAAGTATAATTTTCTGCTGGAATTAGAAACAACTGTTTATGGAAAAAAGCCTAAAAAACTTTCAGGCCTGCTGTTTAAAAAATTAATTGAGCAATCAGCACAAACAAAAAAAACTATATGGACAGAAATTCCATTTCTGAAAGATTCGATAGAACAAAAGTTAAATTTAGCAATTGTTCCTCTCGGTTCAGAAGACACTGCAGACGAAATATTTATAGTATTAATCTCAAAAAATGTTTATGAAAATCGAGATGTAGATGAAGAAATTAATGAGTTAAAGAGATATGAATTTATCTCATCAAATTTTATAGATGGTTTAATAGGTATTAAAAAAGACGGAAAAATATTTTTCTGGAATGAAGGTTCTGCAAAATTATTTGGTCTTACAAGAAGCGAAGTTTATGGTAAACCAATTTGGAAAATATTTCCCGAACTCAATGAAGATTTCCTAAAAAAACTTGAACAGGAACTCAAAGAAAATAAATTCAAAGAAACAGTAATTAAAATAGGAGAAGATGAAAGCATTTCTGAATTTTATTCAATAAGAATTGGAATATTGAAGGAAAAAGAAGAAGAAAGTTACATTCTTCTCTGCACGAATATAACGCAGAAAGCAAAATTAGAAGAAGACTTACGAAGGTCAGAAGAAAGATTTAGAAACATTGTAATCAATTCACACGAATTTATTTGTATACTTGATTTAACAGGAAAAATAATTTATGCAAACCCATATTTGCTTGAGGTTTTTAATTATACAGAAGAAGAAATCAAAAAATTATTCTTCATAGATTTGATAGATTCATATTATTTAATGAATGTCGGATTTAATCTCAACGATGTAAAGAATGATGTTATCCAGTCAATTGAACTCCCGCTGATTACAAAAAATCGGCAGACAATTTACACACTCGCAAGTTTTTCAGTTGTTCGTGATGAATCAAATTCTCCTTTGTATTACAATGTAATTTTAACAGATATAACTCAAAAGAAAGAATTTGAAAAGGACCTTCTGCTTATTCGCTCGATATTCGAAGCCTCACTCGATGGAATTGCTTTGATAAGCAAAAGAAAAATTTTTCTTGTTAATGATTCTTTTGTTAAAATGTTCGGATACAAAAGTGCAAGCGAAGTAATTGGTCATGACCCGCTAAATTTTGTTGAAAACAACAGCATTGTAAAAGTTGCAAAATTAATTCAAGAACTGGAAGAAGGGAAAATAACATCAACGAGATTATCATTTACAGGAATTACAAAAAATAATTCAATTATAGAATTAGAAAATTCTGTTTCCTCTTATGAAGTAGAAAATGAAAAATTCATTGTGTGGATTCTGCGTGATATAACAGAAGAAAAAAAATCAAAAGAAGCTTTACAGTTATCAGAGGAAAGATATAGAAGTATTTATGAAAATATTAATGAGAGTTTCTGGACTGCAGAAAGAATTGATGGCAAACTGAAGGAAGTTTTTTATACACCTGCAATTAAAAAAATTACAGGATATTCACCCGAATCTTTTTTAAATGACCCAATGCTGTGGAGAAAGATTATTCATCCTGATGATGTGAATGAAACAATAGAAAAACTCAATAGATTCTACAATGATACTGCAAGAAATTCTGAAACTCTTGAATACAGAATAATTGATTCTCTTGGCAATATCATCTGGATTGAAAATAAAATTAATGTTCAACGAGATTCAAAAGGAGAAATTCAAAAAATCTTTGGGATTGTAAGTGATGTTACTCTATCCAAAAAAGCTGAAGAAGAATTAAAAAAATCTGCACAGGAATTAAAAGAATTAAACGAAGCAAAGGACAGATTTATTTCAATAATTTCACATGATCTTAGAACTCCTTTCAGTTCGATACTGGGCTTTACAGATTTCTTGTTAAATGAGAAAGACCTTTCACCCGAAAAGCAAAGGCAGTATATCGAATTTATTCAGGAATCGGCAAAGAGTATGCTGAGTCTGGTAAATGCATTGCTTGATTGGACAAGACTTCAAACAGGAAGAATAAAATTTGAGCCACAAAAAATAAATGCAAAGTTGTTGATTGATAAGACAATTCAAATTTTGTCAGGTGCTGCATTACAAAAAAATATTCAGCTTATTTCAGAAGTTGAAAATGATTTATTTATTCATGCAGATGAAAATTTGCTTATCCAGGCTTTTAGCAATTTGATTTCCAATTCGATAAAGTTTACAAAGCCGGGAGGAAAAATTGTCGTTTCTGCAAAAGCTGATGTTGTTAAAAGAAATGTTCAATTTGTTGTTGAGGATAATGGAATTGGAATAAAAAAAGAAGATTTGCCAAAGCTTTTCAAAGTTGATGCTAAATTTACAACAACAGGAACAGCAGGAGAAAAGGGCAGCGGGCTTGGTTTATCACTGGTACACGAAATTATTCAAAAACATGGCGGTGAAATTCATGTTGAAAGTGAATACGGCAAAGGTTCGAAATTTATTTTTACAATTCCTGTTTCTTCAACTTCAATTTTACTTGTCGATGATATTCGATATGATAGAATACTTTATTCTAAATTGATAAAGAGTTTAATTTCGGGTTATTCAATTCTGGAAGCAGAAAATGGAAAACAAGCACTTGAAATTATAAAGCAGCATTCACCTGCACTTGTTATAACAGACCATAAAATGCCTGTTATGAGTGGATATGATTTGGTAAAACAACTTTTAATTTCTGATTTGAAATTTCGTCCACCTGTTATTGTCTTAAGCAGTGATATAAACAAGTCAATAGAAGAAGAATATAGAAGTCTCGGTATAGAATTTATTTTTCAAAAACCGGTAAATCTTAGCAACTTTAAAAGTGCAATAGAAAAATCATTACGGAAAGCAATGTTCTCTTGAAAATAATTATGTGTAACATGAAATTAATCAATTGAAAGATTTATTAAGAAAATAAAAGTTAGTATTTCCTTATTATAATTTATAAAACAACTGTGCGGTAATAAACCTGTTTATTTCGCTATATGGATTCTAGATATCTATCACTTTATTGAAGAAAAGGAAGAGAATTAAATAAGCTATGAAATTTTAAAGAATAAAAAATCATTCTTAATGAAGTGAAGAATCTTTTGTAAAAAAACTAAACTCAGAAAGATTTGAAAAAGAAAGCTTTAACAGTAATACAAAATAGTAGCCCCTGTTTTTGTTTGTAAAGTTAATAACAAAAATTTTTTACTTTTATAGCAAACTCTGTAAAATATAATTTGAATAAATAAAAAACCGCAGGGTTATAATGAATATTCATAAATCATTTCTAACTCTGCGGTTCTATTAAATCTGCCTAAATGAAGTTCGAATTTTTTTAACCTCGCATTTTATCAAGAAGGTCGTTAATAATTTTAGCCTCTTTTTTATTTATATGCTTAAATATGCTGTCAAAATCATCATTTAATTTATCTATCTCTTTGAGTAATTCTAAGCCCTTTTTTGTAATTATCACATTTACCTTTCTTCTGTCTTCCTTAGAATAAGTTCTTTCAACAAGTTCTTTTTTTGCGAGTCTATCAACAAGACGAGAAGCATCGCTCATTCTGTCGAGCATTCGTTCTTTAAGCAGATTAATACTTGCTGGTTCAGGATATTGGCCACGCAATATTCTTAAAATATTAAATTGATTGCTTGTTAAATCAAATTTGTCAAAAATTATTTTATGATAATTCTGCAACCAGCTGCAGCTATAAATAATATTTACAGCAAGTTTGTGATATTCATTCCTGAACTTTTTTTGCTTTATTTCTACTTCAAGCTTCATTATGATTTAATTAATTCGATATCAATAATTATATCAACATTTTCGCCAACTACTGCACCGCCTAATTCGAGCAATGCATTCCATTTTAAGCCATAGTCAAAACGATTAACCTGTCCTAAAACTTTGAATCCAGCTCTGGTATTACCCCATGGGTCTTTTACTGTACCATTATAAACTACATCAAGTTCTACTTGCTTTGTAATATTTCTGATAGTTAAATCACCCACAAGTTTATATTTCTTATCACTTACTTTTTTGAAAGATTTACTTACAAAAGTAATTTTTGGAAATTTTTCTGCATTGAAGAAATCATCTGACTTAAGATGAGTGTCTCTCTGCTGATTATCAGTGTCAATGCTGTTAACATCAATTGTGAAATTAATTTTAGCATCTGTGAAATCATCTTTTGATGTTTCTACAGTACCATCATAACTATTAAATTGTCCTGTAACCTCAGAAATTACCATATGAGTTACTTTGAACTGAACTTTTGAATGTGATTTATCAAAAGTCCATTTGGTTTGTGCATTTATAAATCCTGCCATTATGATTAAAAGAAATAATGTTTTCTTCATTTTGGTTCTCCTTTTTTTATTGAAATTAATTTATTTCTAATTATTACAAATGTTGTAACATGTAATTATTCTTAAAAGTTCATTTTAATTTTTTTGAAATATGCTAATCATTAATAATTATCTAAATAAGAGGTACATTATTTTTTATTAACAAATACTTATTTATTGTAGGGAATAAAATTCTTATCTTATTGTAAAGCATTGCTACAAAATTTTATTATGAATCTATTAAAAGCCATAACAATATTGTTGATTTTTACAGCTTGTTCTTCTGTTCCACGTTTTACTTCCAGTAATCAAATGGATAGCGAGAATTATGTATTGGAAGATTTATCTACGTACTCAGATTATCCTTCACTTGAAACTACATTTGGAACAGCTTCTTTTTATGCTGATAAATATCATGGCAGGATGACTTATTCCGGTGAAATTTTTGATATGAACAAAATTTCAGCTGCACATATCACTTATCCAATGAATACAATTGTAAGAGTCACAAATCTTTCGAATAATAAAAGTATTATATTAAGAATTAATGATAGAATGCCTTTATTTAAAGATAGAATAATTGACCTTTCATATGCAGCAGCAAAAGAACTTGATTTTGTTAATGATGGTTTAGCAAAAGTAAAAATTGAAGTGCTTAAGTGGGGTGATGGTAAAAAGTGATTATTCGTTGAACCCTTTTCTTGTTTTTATCATCAAATGTTTTGAAAATTATAAAACGAGGTAAAAATGTACATAGACAATCAATTAAAGGAAGAACTTAAGAAAGTATTATCGGTTCTAACAAAGAATGTTAAGATTGTTTTCTTTACACAAGAACTTGAATGCATGTATTGTAAAGAAACCAGAGCAATTCTTTCTGAACTTGTTGAAGTTTCAGACAAACTTTCTCTGGATGTAAAAAATTTTGTAATAGACAAAGAAGACGCAGCGAAATATGGAGTTGATAAAATTCCGGCAACTGTATTGCTTGATGAGAACGGTAAAGATTATGGAATAAAATTTTATGGGATTCCAAGCGGTTATGAATTTGCATCTCTTCTTGAAGACATAAAGATGCTCGGTACAGGAAGTACAGGATTTTCTAAAGAATTTGAAGAGGATGTCAAAAAAATTAATAATGATGTTCACATGCAGGTTTTTGTAACACCAACATGTCCTTACTGTCCTCAAGCAGTTATTACAGCTCATAAATTTGCTTACTTAAATGATAAAATAAAAAGTGACATGATTGAAGCAACAGAATTTCCTCACTTATCTCAAAAATATAATGTTCGTGGTGTCCCAAGAACAGTCATCAATGAAAATACATTTATTGAAGGAGCAGCACCAGAATATATGGTGCTCGATAAAGTTAAAGAAGCACTAAGTATTGTTAATGTATGATTGTCAAAAAAAATATTAAGAAAATAATTCCAGTAGCTGTTGGAGCTGTTTTGGGTTATGCATATTATTATTTTATTGGGTGTTACAATGGTGCATGCCCAATAAGCGGTAATCCATATATTTCAACATTGTATGGTGCTTTAATTGGTTTAATATGGACAATCCCTAGTAAGAAGAAAGATGATGAACAATCAGAAAATAACTAAAGATATTTATATTGAAGATCTTGTAGAACTTTTTCCTGAAGCAGTAACTTATCTTATGGAAAAAGGTATTCGTTGTTTACAGTGCGGTGAACCAATTTGGGGAACATTAGAAACGGCAGCTAAAGATAAAGGTTTTGCCGATAATGATATTGAAAAATTTGTTGAGGAATTAAATCAAAAGTATATTGCTTCAGTTTAATTAAATCTGAAGAGCAAAAATCATACTTTCATTGAATGGAATTTAATTCTTATTTTTAGTTACATAACTTTAAATAAAATAGAGAGAAAACAATGAATCAACAAAAGATAAAAAATTCAAAAGGCTTAACTAAAAAACAGCGCAGCTGGATTTATACAGGTTTTTTTATTGCATTAATTATTGTTTTATTTGTTGTAAATAACAGTGGAAGTGAACCTGAACAAGGACCCTATCCTCCAAACTATGTTCCTGCTGCACAAAAAAGCAGTGCACTTGCACCCGATTTTACATTGCCTACTACAGATGGCAAGATGTTAAAACTTTCCAGTTTGAGAGGTAAGGTTGTTATAATAGATTTCTGGGCTACCTGGTGCCCGCCTTGTAGAAAAGGAATTCCTGATTTAATTGATATTAAAAAACGTTATGGCTCAAAAGGAGTTGAAATTATCGGGGTTTCAGTAGATACTGATACTAAAGATGAGGTAATTCCTTTCATAAAAGAAAAAGGAATTAATTATCCTGTAGTTTATGGCAATCAGACTGTATACATGCAATATGGCGGAATTAGAGCTATCCCAACAACTTTTGTAATTGATAAAGAAGGAAAAATTGTTGCAAGTTATGAAGGCTTGGTCCCAAAGATTACATACGAAAATCACATAAAGAGAATTCTGGGATTATAATATATTTGTTGTAATTGATTAAGGTTGATAAATAAAGCCAGAGTAATTTTTGAGCTCTGGCTTTTTTATTCATTGTGGTGTTCGAAATCCTGATGCAAATTATTTTTTACTTCGAGATATTCACCAAATCGTTCGAGTAAATCCCAGGAATAAATTCCATAGTTATATCCATCTTTCCAAGTAATTTGGATAGCATAATTTCCAACAAGGTCAATTTTTTCGATTTCATATTTTCCTAATTTATTTGGTTCTTGTGGTGGTGGAGAATAGTGTCTCCACAAAATTGTTTCTCCTTTATTTCCCGCATCTGGTGATTCATCGCGCAAAAATTTTAATGGATATTTATAAACTTTGCCGTTGTCCCATTCAATTTCTAAGTACTCTTGTTTATGTAATTTTATTTTCTTTGGTGTTGCCATAATTAATTTTTTATAATTTTGTTAATTGATACTTTTAATAGGCTATTAAACATATTTAATTTATTGAAAAAAATTAAGTCATAATAAATTTAATCAGCTTAGCTTTCTTCGATTTACTTTTTGAAATTTTTATTGATGATAAAATTTTTTTCGTTGCATTGTCAATGGATTCTTTTCTATCTGTAAATATTTCTGCAATAATATCACCTTTTTTAATTTTATCACCAATCTTAGGATAAAAAATTATTCCTGCTTTAGGGTCAATATTATCTTCTTTTGTTAATCTTCCTGCGCCAAGCTCTGACGAAACAATTCCAATTTCGTAAGTATTGATACTTTGAACGTATCCTGTTTTTTCTGAATAAATTTTTTCATGAAATTTTGCTCTGGGATATTTTTCTGGATTTTTTAAGTAATATACATCACCACCCTGAAGTTTAACAATCTCAATAAATTTGTTGAAAGCTTTTCCATTTATAATAATTTCTTGAGCAATTTCTTTCCCTTCATTAATAGAAGAAGCTTTGTCTCCCAAATAAATCATAGCACCGGCAAGTGTTAAACTAAGTTCAAGTAAATTTTCTATTTTTTCTCCTTGTAATATTTTAATTGATTCATACACTTCAAGCCAGTTTCCAATATAATTCCCCAGTGGTTGATTCATATCAGTTATAAATGCAATTACATTTTTCTTAAATTCTTTTGCGGTGATTGTCAGTGAATCAGCAAGTTTGAGAGCATCTTCATATTTTTTCATGAATGCACCCGAGCCGGTTTTAACATCAAGAACAAGCCCATCAATTCCCTCAGCTAATTTTTTGCTCATAATACTTGCAGTAATTAAAGGTATTGATTCAACTGTTGCAGTTACATCTCTTAATGCATAAATCAATTTATCAGCAGGAGCTATTTCTTTTGTTTGACCAATCATCACTGCATTACATTTTTTTAGAATTCTTTTGTATTGAGTTAAATTAAGATTTGTATTGAAACCGGGGATAGATTCGAGTTTGTCAAGTGTTCCACCGGTGTGTCCCAATCCTCTCCCACTTATCATTGGAACATTTACTCCTGCAGCAGCAACAATGGGAGTAATTATTAAAGAAGTTTTATCGCCAACCCCGCCTGTTGAATGTTTATCTACTTTTTTTCCTTTAATAGATGATAGGTCAATAATTTTACCGCTGTTCAACATTGATAGGGTTAGATAATTTGTTTCTTTTTTATCAAGTCCATTTATAAATGCAGCCATTAAGAATGCAGAAAATTGATAATCTGGAATTTTTCCTTTTGTGAAATTTATAACAAGAAATTCAATTTCTTCTTTTGATAATTGTTTGCCATCTCTTTTTTTGCGAATTAATTCAATTGTATTCATGAAATTATCCACAATAATTTGTCAACCCAAAGTTAATAAACAATGTGGTAATTTGTATGAAATAAATTTATTTACCGTTAAATGAAAAGTGAAATAATCTTACAGAACAGAGAAAATATATATTAACAAAGTCTTGTGATTCTCAATTATGAAAATCTTTCCTTGAAACTCTCCTTCATTTTCTATTAACTTTCAAATACAAAAAATTCTTAAAGAGGTTTTTATGTTTGATAACAACTATAATTTTACAGTGTTAGAACGTTTCTTAAGATATGTTAAAATAGAAACTACTTCCGATGAAGAATCAAAAACATTTCCGAGTAATCCAAAGCAGCTTGAACTTTCTAAACTTTTAGTTGAAGAACTAAAAGAAATTGGAATGAAGGATGTTGAAATGGATGAATACGGATATGTTATGGCTACTCTTCCATCAAATACAGAAAAGGATGTTCCTGTAATTGGATTTATAGCACATGTTGATACATCTCCAGCAGTAAGCGGGAAAAATGTAAATCCTATCATTCACAAAAATTATCAGGGTGGAAATATTGTTTTACCTGCTGACAATACAAAAGTTATAGATGTTGAAAGTAATCCAGTTCTAAAAGATATGATAGGCTATGATATTGTTACAAGCGATGGGACAACATTACTTGGGGCAGATGATAAAGCTGGCATTGCAGAAATTGTTGATGCTATGAATTATTTAATCACACATCCTGAAATTAAACATGGAACTATTCGAGTTTGTTTTACTCCTGATGAGGAAGTCGGGCGCGGCACAGAAAAATTTGATGTAAAAAAATTCGGTGCTAAATATGCTTACACAATTGATGGAGGAACAAGAGGAGAAGTAGAAACTGAAACATTCAGTGCAGATGCAGTTGTAATTAAGTTTAATGGTAAGAATGTTCATCCCGGTTATGCAAAAGGGAAGATGATTAATTCAATTAAAATTGCTGCAAAGTTTTTAGAATTATTGCCAAAAGATTCTCTATCACCTGAAACCACAGAAAAACGAGAAGGCTATGTCCATCCAACTTCGATTAATGGAAATGAAACTCAAACAACAATTAAATTTATTATACGAGATTTTGATGCAGAAAAATTAAAAGAGTATGAATCACTCTTGAAGGATTTATGTAATAAAGCAATTGGATATTTCCCTGGTTCAACATTCGATTTCGAAGTAATTGAGCAATATCGAAATATGAAATATGTTCTTGACCAGCATCCTCAGGTAGAAGCTTATGCAATAGAAGCACTTGAACGGCTTGGAATAAAACCAATCAAATCTTCAATACGCGGCGGCACAGATGGTTCACGATTATGTTACATGGGACTGCCAACCCCGAATTTATTTGCTGGCGGACATAATTTTCATGCTTACACTGAATTTGTTGCAGTTCAGGATATGGAAGCTGCAGTAAAAATGATTGTTACTTTAGCACAGGTATGGGAAGAAAAATCGTAATTTATTCTACAATTTTGAAATATTCTAAAAAATAATTTGGGATTATAGCTCTGTTTATGAGTTGGTTTTTGGGTGGAATAGGTAATTTCCATAAAGATTATTTTTCTACTATTTTAAAAATTGTAGATAAGCCATTGCTCAATCATTCTGAAGATAAATTATTTATTGCTGCAGGAGGTAATCCTGATACTTGCAATTTTAAAATCTATCCTTCTAACAATGAAAAGAAAAATTGGCTAATCATAGGTGTAGGAATTTCTAAAAACAATAAAAAGAAATTCTTATCAGAATTAGATTGGGAAAATATTGTTGCTAACAACGAAGAAGAAAAATTTGATATTGATGGCCATTACATTTTAATAAGCTGGAATAAAGATAAACTTGTATTTATTACAGATAATTTGGGTTTGCGGGATTTTTATTATTGTAATGATAAATCGGGAAACATCCTATTTTCAACAAGAATTGATTGGCTTTCTAAATTAACATCATTAAAAATTGATTTTAAGGAATTTGGGAGCCGCTGGTTATTATTTAGTCAATTGACTACTAACTGTGTATTTAATAATATTAATCGTATTACCGCAGGCAAAAGTGTAACAATTAATAAAAATACAAACGAGATTAAAATAAAAGAAAAAAATTGGTTGCCTCTATTCAATGAGCAACATTATAACTTGCAAGATTTTCACGAGCAATTAAATGAACTTATATCCTTTCCACTGATTGAAAACAAATTATCATTAAGTTTATCTGGGGGATTAGATTCACGTTTATTATTCTCTTTGCTGCTTAAAAACAAAAATTACAACTGGGATACCCACAGCTTTGGTGAACCCAGTCATCCTGATTCAATTATTGCTAAAAGAATAACTTCCGATTTAGGAATACCCCACAAACAAATTTATTCACCGTTCCCACCATTAAAACAGTTTATGAATGAATTCTTAGAATTTAATGGGCAAACAATTGGCAATGTATCGGTTTCCTCTTTCATTCAATTAAGACACTATAAAGAATTAAAAAACAGTAACCAAATTATAATCGATGGTGCGTTTGGAGAAATATGGCGAAGAGGATTTTTTACAAAACTTTCGATTATTGGTTCAAACTATATTCTTGAAAAAGATTTTAATAAAATTTTACAATACTTGAGAGTAAATCGAGCAAACATTTTTAATGAAAATATTATTCAAACAATGATAAACGGCTGTAAAGAACAACTCGAAATATTATTTGACAATTTACCATCACCTCATAAAATAGGTATTGATAATTTCATAGAAATATTTGCTATCAAAACAAAGCTTCCAAATTATTTTTGCTATGAACAATCAAGATTAGATAATATTATAAAATGCTATATGCCTTTTATCCAGACGTCTCTATTAGAAAAAATATTTATTCTTCCATTAACTATTAGAAAAAATGGAAATCTTTTTAAACTGCTACTTAAGAATAATAATAAACGGCTAACTAAATATCCTTTGGTTAAGGGCTACACTATTTATCCATACTGGCTTAATAATACTCAAATGCGTATTTATAATTACATAAAAAATCGATTAAACAGACAAATAGATGAATCGAAAGTAATGCTTATTAGAAAATTATTTCCTTACATTTATGATTTAGTTAATTCAAGAACATTTAAGGAGTGTGATTATATTAATAAAAAGAAGATTATGTTCTTAATAGAACAATTCCAGCAAAAAAATTATAAAAATGAAATACTAAATGAATTAGACTGGTGGCTAACTTTTGAAATTATGAAACAATCCTTAAGTTTAGACTAAGGAAGGAAATATACTTTATGCCTCAACAACTTAAACGTGCAACTGATATTGCTTTAGGAATTAATATTTTTTTATTTGCAATTAAAGCAATAGTTGGAATTCTTTCTAATTCAATTGCAGTTATATCTGAAGCATTAAATTCATTTACAGATATTCTTGTATCAATAGGAATTAAAATAGCTGTAAAGGTTTCACGCGATAAACCAGACCAAAAACATCAATTTGGACACAATGCCGCCCAACCAATTGCGGCATTTATTCTTTCTGTGTTTGCTTTTGTCGTCGGGATTAACATTGTTGAAGAATCAATTAAAAGATTAATTGAACCACAAAATATTCGCGCAATTCCTGAAGTATATGTTGTTTTAATAGTTACAATAATTACTAAAATTATTTTGAATAGATATCAAATAAAAGTGAGCAGGAAGTATAATAGTCCTGCTATTAAAGCTGCATCGGTAGACAGCATAAATGATGTTCTTGCATCTTCAATTGCATTGCTTGGTGTTTTTGGTGCAAGTTATAATCTTAATTATTTTGACAGCATCGCAGGTATAATGGTAGCACTGTTTATTTTTAAATCTGGTTACGAAGTTGGAAGAGAAAATATTGATTATCTTATGGGCAGGTCAGCAAGCAACGAATTTGTAGAAAAAGTTAAAAATGTGACAATGAATATTGAAGGAGTAAAAGGAATTAATGATTTACGTTCACATTATGTGGGAAATAAATTCCATATCGAAATTCATATCGAAGTAGATAAAAATATTCCGACTTTACTTTCCCATGACATTGGCAACCGTGTCCGTTATGCTCTTGAAGAAATTGATGAAGTCCAAAAAGTTTTTGTACACATAGACCCAATATGAAATTTTATTAATATGATTTTTTCTTCACCTCAATATTTTTGCTTCATATTTTTGCACTTGCTCTTAACTAATTGACATTATAATTTTATATCAAAAAAAGAAGATGATTAATTGCAAGAACTAAAGAAACTTACATTACTGCACTTATTAAGATATAGTGCAGAAAAATTTTCTGAACGTCCCTCAATTTCTTTTATAGATTCTCAACCTTTAACATACAGAGAATTTAAAAATAAAATTGAATCTGTTTCTGCATTTCTGAAAAGTGAAGGGATTATTTCGGGAGATAAAGTTGCTATATTGAGTGAAAACCAGCCTAACTGGGCTATAGCATATTTTGCAATTACCTCAATGGGAGCAATTGCAGTTCCAATTATGACTGAATTTAGTGTTGCTGAAGTTCATCATGTGTTGCGCCATTCTGAGAGTAAAGCAATTTTTGTTTCTGCAAAGCAATTCAACAAAATTGAGGATTTCAAAGAAGGTAATATTCAATTACAAATTTTACTTGATGATTTTTCAATTATACCATTTCATACAAAGAATGATTTATTAAAAGAAATAATTTCAAGTGGAAAAAAAGAATTAGCAAAGATAAAAGAAGCAGCTCTTAAACTTGTTGGAATTTTTCCTGATGAAGTTGAAGAAGAAAATCCTGCTTTGATTCTTTATACATCTGGAACTACAGGTCATTCTAAAGGTGTAGTTCTAACACATAAAAATGTTGTATCGAATGCTATTGATACATTGAAAATTGTTGATGTTAAACCTGAAGATAGACTTTTATCAATTCTGCCTCTGTTTCATACAATTGAATCAACGCTTGGATTGGTAACACCAGTACTTGCAGGTGCATCTATAACATATTTGAACAAACCTCCTACTGCTGCTGTTTTGCTTCCAGCATTATCAAAAATAAAACCAACAGTAATTCTTGCAGTTCCTTTAATTATTGAAAAAATTTATAAGCTGAAAGTTTTGCCTGAGATTAATAAAAAAATAATTGTAAGAAGTTTATATAAAATTCCATATATCAGGAAAAAACTAAATAAAATTGCAGGCAAAAAGTTAAAGCATACATTCGGGGGAGAATTAAAAATGTTATGTCTGGGAGGCGCTCCCCTTTCTGCTGATGTAGAATTATTTTTGAAAGAAGCAGAATTTCCTTATGCTGTTGGTTATGGTTTAACAGAAACATCCCCTCTTGTTACAGGAACAAATCCAAAAGAAGTTAGATTTCGTTCCGCAGGAAAACCATTGCCAACTGTAAGAGTAAAAATTGATAATCCAGACCCAATTACAGGTGAAGGTGAAATTTTGATTAAAGGTCCAAATGTAATGAAAGGA
Organism: Rosettibacter primus; assembly: GCF_036860675.1. NCBI lineage: Bacteria > Pseudomonadati > Ignavibacteriota > Ignavibacteria > Ignavibacteriales > Melioribacteraceae > Rosettibacter > Rosettibacter primus. The sequence goes on along the minus strand of NZ_JAYKGK010000005.1, from coordinate 242,371 downwards.
TATTATAAAGACCCTGAGCGCACAAAAAATACATTTACAGAAGACGGCTGGTTTAAAAGCGGTGATTTGGGTTTGATTGATAAAGATGGATATCTTTTTATTAAAGGTAGATTGAAAAATGTTATTATTGGTTCTAATGGTAAAAATATTTATCCCGAAGAAATTGAATCTATAATTAATGAATCGAAATATGTACTTGAGTCTCTTGTCCATGAACGAAATGGTCAATTGATTGCAAGGGTTTATCTTAATTATGATGAAATAGATAATGAATTTAAGATACAGAAATTAAATGAGTCTTCTGCTCGAGAAATTATAAATAAAATTTTATCAGATTTATTAAATCAAGTTAATGAAAGAGTAAATACATTTTCACGATTAACAAAAGTGATTGAACAACGAGAACCTTTCGAAAAAACACCCACTCAAAAAATCAAACGTTATCTTTATGTAGAGTAAAATTTTCTGAAATTAATCTTACTAAAACTAAATTTTTTTGAAACAAAACCATTATCTTAGTGTATGAGAAATCAAATTTAGAATGGGAACGACATGAGAAAATATTTAATTGCAATTTTAGTCATCTTGACAATTAACATATGTTTTGCACAAAATACTTTAGAAGTGCTGAAAAAAGATCATACTATAGATTCTTCTAAGGTAATATTACCTGATGAAATTTATAAACGAATTGATCAGGTAATCGTTCAAATTCTCTCAAATTATCATTATAAAAAACAGAGATTAAACGATTCTTTATCATCAGTAATATTTGATGAATACATTAAAAATCTTGATAATGCCAAATCATATTTTTTGAAGCAGGACATAGAAGCATTTGAAAAATATCGTTATCAATTTGACGATTTCTTAAACAGCGGTGACTTAAATATTCCTTTCGAAATATTTAATGTTTACAAAAAGAGATTAGGAGAACGAATTAATTACATAAAAAAATGCCTGCAAACTGAATTTGATTTTTCGATTGATGAATCATTTTCACCTGATAGAGAAAAAGCAGATTGGGCTAAATCAAAAGAAGAACTTGATGAAATCTGGAGATTAAGATTGAAAAATGATGCGCTTAATCTAATTCTTTCAGGAAAAGATTGGAAAGGAGCTGCAGAAGTTTTGCTCAAGCGTTATCAAAATTTTCATAAAATAATTTTGCAATATGAAGCCGAAGATGTTTTTTCTCTATTCATGAATTCTGTTACACAGGTGTATGACCCGCATACTGATTATTTCTCGCCAGCGGCATCAGAAAATTTTAGTATAAGTATGAAGCTTTCACTTGAAGGCATAGGTGCAACATTGCGTCAGGAAAATGATTATACTGTAGTTGCTGGTATAGTTCCGGGAGGACCCGCAGCAAAAAGTGGATTGCTGCACGAAGAAGACAAAATTGTAGGTGTTGCTCAAGGTGAAGATGGCGAGATGGTTGATGTTATTGGCTGGAGATTAGATGATGTAATTCAATTAATTAGAGGGAAAAAAGGAACTGTTGTTCGTCTCCAAATTTTGAAAGCAAGTGATGGACCAAATGCCATCCCAACAGAAATAAAACTTGTGCGTGATGAAGTTAAGCTTGAAGAACAAGCTGCTAAAAGTGAAATTATGAATATTCAACATGAAGGATACAATTTCAAACTTGGAATTATAAAACTACCATCATTTTATACAGACTTTGAAGCTCAACAGAAAGGCAAACCCGATTACAAAAGTACTACAAGAGATGTAAAAGAAATTTTAAAAAAATTCAAGGAAGAAAAAGTTGATGGTGTTGTTATTGATTTAAGAAACAATGGCGGCGGTTCACTTCAGGAAGCTATTCAACTTACTGGCTTATTTATAAAAGAAGGACCAGTTGTTCAAGTAAAAAATATGATGAACATTATTGAGGTTGATAAAGACCCCGACCCAGAAATTCATTATGATGGCCCTCTTGCAGTCCTTGTAAATAGATTTAGTGCATCTGCCTCCGAAATTTTTTCTGCTGCAATTCAAGATTATGGCAGAGGAATAGTTATCGGAGAAAATACTTATGGTAAAGGCACGGTTCAGAATCTTCTTGATTTGAATAGACATATTCCAATTGCCAACAAAAAACTCGGTCAACTAAAACTTACAATTGCAAAATTTTATAGAATTAATGGAAGCAGCACACAGCATAAAGGAGTTCAGCCAGATATCACATTTCCATCTCCTTATTCATCTGAAGAATTTGGAGAAAGTTCTCAACCAAGTGCATTGCCTTGGGACCAAATTCAACCGGCACAATATGAAAAATATGGTGACCTTTCAAAATTCATCTCCCTGCTAATTAAGAAGCATGATGAACGAACAAAAAAAGATCCTGAATATCAATTGCTTCTTGATGATATAGAAGAGTTTAAAGAAAATAGAGCAAAAAAAGTTTTCTCTTTGAATGAAGAAATAAGAAAACAAGAAAGAAATAAAGCCGAAGAACGAAAGAAAAAGAAAGAAGAAGAAAGAGCAAAAATTTCAGGCATTGATATTAAAGATAAAAAAGAAGTAGAAAGTCAATCTTCCATAACTAGCGATTATGAATTAAAAGAAAGTGCAAGAATTTTAGCAGATTTAATTTTAGCTAAAGTAGGATGAATAATTTTCTTAGCTGATATTATTAATGACTCCTAAAAGAAAAGTAAAAAAAGAAAAATCAATTTTTACTGATCAACCACCATCAAAAAGCCCGCTTTATTTTTATTTGATAATGATCTCTATTCCATTTCTGTTTTTTATTGTATTAGAATTGGGTTTAAGAATTTTTAATTATGGCTACGATTTGAGTATGTGGGAAGAAGTTGCACAAGGTAAATTGATGCTGAATCCAGATGCAGCAAGAAGATATTTTTCTAATGTTAAAAATACTCCTTCTTCAATTGAAGATGTGTTTGATAAAGTGAAAGATAAAGATGCTTTTAGAGTTTTTGTCCTTGGAGGAAGCAGTGCAGCAGGTTATCCATATATGCCAATGGGTTCTTTTTCAAGATATATTCGCAGAAGACTTGAATTAAATTATCCCCATAAAAAAATTGAAGTTGTTAATCTAAGTCTTACAGCAACTAATAGTTTTACAATCAGAGATTTTATTCCTGAAGTAATAAATCAAAAGCCCGACCTCATTTTAATTTATGCAGGGCATAATGAATATTATGGTGCTCTTGGTGTGGGTTCCTTAGAAACCGGAACAGGTTCAAGAGAGATTATCAATGCTATGCTATTTTTGAACAAATTTAGAACAACTCAATTGATAAAAAATTTTCTTAGGTGGATTACTTCGTTAATTGCCAAACCTGAAAATCCGTATTCTTCCGGAACTTTGATGTCGAGAATGGCAAAAGAAAAATATATTGCATTTAATTCTGAAACTTACAAAACTGGATTAAAGCAATTTAAGGAAAACATTGGTGATGTGTTAAGAAAACTTAAAGAAGGAAAAATTCCAGTTATAATCTCGACAGTAGCAAGCAATATCAAAGACCAGCCTCCGTTTATATCTACAAAATATAAAAACTATACTGCTCAAAGCGTATACAATGAAGCTATTCAGTTTTATAATAAAGGAAATTTCAAAAAAGCAGATTCACTTTTTAGATTTGCAAAAGATTTAGATGGATTAAGATTCAGAGCACCTGAGGAGATTAATTCTATAATTCGTAGTTTATCTAAAACTTATAATGTGCCTTATATAGATGTTGATTCGTTATTTTCTTCTATCAGCCCCAATAATATTATTGGAAATAATTTAATGACAGACCATCTTCATCCAACATTAAGGGGCTATCAATTAATTGGGAAACTTTTTTATGATAAAATGAACGAGATGAATTATTTACCGGATAATTCAAAACCTAAATATGAATATGGCATTCAAGATAGTATTACTGTATCTAATTTTATTATTTCAGAACTTGATTCAACCATTGCTGATTTTAGAATAAAGTTATTAAAAAATGATTGGCCATTTATTAATCCTTCAAAGAAAAAAACTATTGAAGAAGTATGTAATCCCAAAACATTTATTGATACCATAGCAATTGAATATCTTGATAACAAGTTGAGATGGATACAAGCACATGAAAAAGCTGCAAATAAGTATTTAATTAAAAATAATCTTGATGGTTTTTTGAATCATATCTCTGCTTTAATTTATCAATATCCATTCATAAAGGAAAATTTTAATCAGCTTGAAATCTTGGCAGTAAAGTATCTTAAAAATCAAGATTATAAAAATGCTTATAAAATATTAATTGCAGAATATAAAATTAAACCGAATTCTTTCTCATCAAAATGGCTTGGACAAATTGAATTAAATTCTGGAAATATACAACCTGCTATAAAATTTCTAGAGGAATCATTTTTATACGACAGCACTGATACTCAGGTAATTTATAATCTTTCCGGAGCTTATGCATTGAACAAAGAATATAACAAAGCTTTAACAACTGTAAAGAAATTACTCAAATTAGATTCCCGATATCCCGGTGCACAGGTTTTATATAATGAATTATTGAATATTGTAAGCAAATAATTTTTTCTTAAAATACAACATGTGAGTATTCATTCTCAAATTGATATCTTTCATAAAGCAAGACGAGTTTTGCAATTTGATTCTTAAGTTCTTCATTAATTTGTTCCCATGTAAATCTCCATGACCAGTTGCCATCGGGTTTTCCCGGAAAATTCATGCGTGCATGAGTATCAAGATTCAAAATATCTTGCATTGGAATTACAACAATATCAGCAACAGAAGAATAAGCCAATCTTATTAAAGCTGAACACATATCATCGCCAAAGTAGTTCATATAAAATTGTGCATGTCTGAATACATCAGAATTGAGTTCTTTTTCTTTTCTAAAAAATCCTTTTGTTGTATCATTATCATGTGAACCGGTATAGACAACACAATTCTTTTCGTGATTATGAGGAAGAAATCTTTTTTCGCCTGTTTTGCCAAATGCAAATTGTAATATTTTCATTCCGGGGAAATTAAATTTCATTCTCAATTCATTTACTTCTTTTGTAATTACGCCCAAATCTTCAGCAAGAATTGGCACATCACCAAGTTTATCAATTATTGTTTTAAATAATTTTTCACCAGGTGCTTTAACCCATTCGCCGTGTTCAGCAGTTTTTGCATTGCCGGGAATTTTATAGTAAGCTTCAAAACCTCTAAAGTGGTCTATTCTGACAATGTCAACCAGTTCAAACATTTTTGAAAATCTTTTTATCCACCAATCAAAATTTGTTTTTTCCATTTCATCCCATTTGTAAAGTGGATTTCCCCATAACTGTCCGGTTTTACTAAAATAATCAGGGGGAACACCTGCAACAAATTCTAAATTGCCTTCTTCATCAACAGTGAATAAATTTCTGTTTGACCACAAATCTGCACTATCGTATGCTATATAAATTGGGACATCACCAATAATTTTTATTTTCTTACTGTTCGCATAATTTTTTATTTCTTTCCATTGTTTGAAAAATGTAAACTGAACAAATTCATGAAACTGAATTTCTTCTTTTAATTTTTCTTTCCATTTTTTTATTGCATCTTTTTTTCTAAAAGCAATTTCTGTTTCCCATTTTGACCAGACATTTCCATTGTGATAATTTTTGAGAGCCATAAATAATGCAAAATCTTCCAGCCAGAATTTATTTTTTTCTTTGAATTTTATAAAATCTTCGGGTTCTTTTCTTTGTATAAAATTTTTATAAGCTTTTTTTAAGTGAGTAAATTTATAATTGATTATTTCACTGAAGTCAACTTGATGCGGATTTGAGGAAGGAGAATTTTCTAAATCTTTATCTTCAAGTAAATTTTCTTCTTTTAATTTGTCAGGACTAATTAACAGGGGATTTCCGGCAAATGCAGAAAAACATTGATAAGGTGAATTGCCATAACCAGTCGGACCGAGAGGCAAAATTTGCCACAAAGTTTGTTTTGCCTCTTCAAGAAAATCAACAAACCGAAAAGCATCATATCCAAAATCTCCAATTCCATATCTCGATGGCAACGAAGTAGGATGCAGCAAAATTCCAGCCGAACGATTGTATTTCATACTAACCTCTTATTTATTAATCATTATTAGCTTGGTTACCAAATATAATCATTAATAGCATTATTAAATTGCATTTGTTCGCAAAAAAAAAATAGTGTAGTTTTTCATAAAATAAAAAGGAGAATTTATGTTTATCGGCTCTAAAAAAAATAATTACTTTGTTTACTTAGTTTATATATTATTTTTAGTTCTTTTTGTTAATTCTTTCCCAAAGGAAAAGAAGTTACTTGAGAAAAGTCTTTTTAATCCTCCTGAGTGGACAAAGAATGTTGTTATATACGAAGTGAATGTAAGACAGTTTACACCTGAAGGAACATTTAAAGCATTCGAGAAACACCTGCCAAGATTAAAAAAGATGGGAATTGATGTTTTGTGGTTTATGCCAATTCATCCAATTGGAGAACAAAACAGAAAAGGTTCTTTAGGGAGTTATTATTCTATCAAAGATTATAAAGCAATTAATCCAGAATTTGGAACTGAAGAGGATTTTAAAGAACTCGTAGAAAAAATTCATCAACTTGGAATGTATGTTATGCTTGATTGGGTTGGTAATCATACATCATGGGATAATGTTTGGACAAAAACTAATCCAGATTTTTTTAGCAAGAATGAAAAGGGTGAATTTTATCCTCCTGTTGCTGATTGGAGTGATGTAATTGATCTTAATTATGATAATAAAGAATTATGGAATAAAATGATTGATGCTATGGAATACTGGGTAAAAGAATTTAATGTTGATGGTTTCAGATGTGATTATGCTGTTGGGGTTCCTATAGAATTTTGGATTGAAGCAAGAACTAAACTACAAAAAATAAAACCTCTCTTTATGCTTGCAGAAGCAAGTGAACCATATCTGCACAAAGCATTTGATGTTACTTATAACTGGCAATTAAAAGATTTAATGAATGATATAGCAATAGGAAAATTGAATGCACGGGCTTTGATTAATCATATCAAAGATGAAAAAAAGAATTACCCCGAAGAAGGATATCGGCTTAACTTTACTACGAATCATGACGAAAACTCCTGGAGTGGAACTGAATTTGAAAGATTGGGAAAAGCAGTAGATGCTTTTAATACATTCATTTTTGTTACTCGAGGGATTCCTCTTCTTTATAGCGGGCAAGAAGCCGGCTTAAACAAAAGACTCCGTTTTTTTGATAAAGATACAATTTTCTGGAATGACATGAAGTATGAAAAATTCTTTTCTGATTTGATAAAGTTAAAGAAAGAAAATAAATCACTCTGGAATGGTAAATATGGTGGAGAAATAAAATTATTGAATAATGATAATGAAGATAATGTATTGACATTTTATCGATTGAAAAAAGAAAACAAAGTAATTTCTGTTTTTAATTTTTCATCTAAGAATCAACATGCATTAATAAATTTTGGAAAATTAAAAGGAACATATAAAAATTATTTTACAGGCGAAGAAGTAGAAATTAAATCCAATCAAGAATTTGAACTGCAGCCGTGGGAATATATTGTTTTAATTAAGGTCAAATAAAAAAGGAAAAATTTATGGAAAAACCGCGCTTAAGTTTCTGGCAAATCTGGAATATGAGTTTTGGATTCCTTGGAATTCAATTTGGTTTTGCACTTCAAAATGCAAATGTAAGTAGAATATTTGAAACACTTGGTGCAAATATCGATGATATCCCAATACTCTGGATTGCTGCACCGGTTACTGGTTTAATAGTTCAACCTATTATTGGTCACATGAGTGATAATACATGGAATAGATTAGGAAGAAGGAAGCCATATTTTCTTACAGGAGCAATTCTTGCATCGATAGCATTAATGATTATGCCAAATTCACCAGCTTTGTGGGTTGCAGCTGGTATGCTTTGGATAATGGATGCATCAATTAATATCTCAATGGAACCTTTTAGAGCGTTTGTTGGCGATATGCTCCCTTCTTCACAAAGAACTCTTGGCTTTTCTATGCAAAGCTTTTTTATTGGAACGGGTGCAGTAATAGCTTCAGCATTACCATATTTGATGACAAACTTTTTAGGGATTAAAAACACAGCTCCTCCAGGAGAAATTCCGGACAGTGTAAAATTTTCATTTTACATTGGTGGAATAGTTTTTTTTCTTGCGGTTCTTTGGACAGTTTTAAAATCTAAAGAGTATTCTCCAGAAGAACTGGAAAAATTTTCTCAATCTAAATCAAGTGTTGATTCTTCAAAAGAAAAAGAAAATCCTTTAAGAGATTTAACAGAATATAAAAAGTTTTTTCTGAATGGAATTAAATGGAGCGCTGCAGGATTACTGCTTTTTATAGTTTTTAAATTTTTTATTTATATGGATTATGGGCTTGCTATATTCTTTTCTGGAATTTTTACTTTTGGATTATTGCAGTTACTGGTTAGTTTTTTTGTTAATAAGCAGAAGTCAAATGGACTTGTTGTAATTATTAATGATTTATATAATATGCCAAGAACGATGATTCAATTAGCATTTGTTCAATTTTTTTCCTGGTTTGCTTTATTTGCAATGTGGATATATACAACTCCCGCTGTAACACATCATATTTATGGTGCAACGGATACATCTTCAACTCTCTATAATGAAGGAGCTAACTGGGTTGGTGTTTTAATGTCAGTTTATAATGGATTTGCAGCAGTTATGGCTTTTTTATTAATTGCTTTAGCAAGAAAGTCAAGTCGTAAAACTGTTCATTCAATAAGCTTAATTTGTGGGGGATTGGGTTTACTATCTTTTTATTTTATTAAAGATCCCAAAATGTTATTGATTTCAGAATTGGGAATTGGATTAGCTTGGGCTTCAATTTTAGCTATGCCGTATGCAATATTAACAGGTTCACTGCCACCTAAAAAAATGGGTGTATATATGGGAATATTTAATTTCTTTATTGTAATTCCTCAAATTACTGCTGCTGCAATTTTAGGATTCTTTGTTAGAACATTGTTCAAAGGAGAAGCAATTTATGCACTTGTTCTTGGTGGAATATCAATGATTGTTGCTGCAGCATTGACTATGTTTGTTAATGATGTAGATGCAGACCATACTATACAACATAGTCAAAAAAAAATGTAATATTTTGATAATAAGGCTATCTTAAAAAGTACTTATAATGAGATTCAGATGTAAAGATAAAATGGATTTTCGCGGATATATTTTTTGAATAACTACTTTTAAGACAGCCTTCATTTCATCAAGTCTTAATTAAAAAATTGCATATATAAATGGTGCTAATGCTGAACCTTGTGTTAGAATAATTAATCCGCTTATTATTATTAGAAATATTACAATTGGCAAAAGCCACCATTTTTTTCTTTCTTTTAGAAAATCCCATAACTCTTTGACTACAGATATTTTACTCATATATGCCTCATTAAAATTGTCTTTCGGAATATTCTCTTTTGTATTCTTTAATCTTTCTGTAATTCCAATAAGTATTGCTATCTTTTTTAAATTTAAGGTCAAGAAGGTCTTTGTCTCTTAACTTGATAATTAATCCTATTGGAGTAATGATTGCATAAAAAAGGATAGTTAATATAAGATTCGTTGTTATAATTCCTAAGATTAATGCAAAGGTCATCCAGATTTTGTAAATATATTTTAGAGATTGGGGAATAGAAATAGAAATTACTAAAAGCAGCAATCCAGCAAGAATAAAGTAGAAAAAGAATTTTGAATGATTTAAAAATGAAATTATACTAATTAAGAATGAGATTACTGCAAAGGTAAATCCAAATTTTTTTAATGCGCGTTTGCTGCAATCAATATTTTTAATTTCTTCGAGTATCACAATTAATCCAGTTCAAATTGTTTTTTCCATTCAACATCTTCTGAAAGTGGTTTTTGTTCCTTTTTGTCTAACAAATAATTACTCATTATCAGATAATCTATGTTGGTCCTCATAAAACAAATATAAGCTTCTTCGGGCTTGCAGACAATTGGTTCTCCTCTTACATTGAAAGATGTATTAACAATTACACTGTAGCCGGTTAATTTTTCATATTCTTTAATTAAATCATAATAAATAGGATTGGTTTCTTTGTTAACAGTCTGTATTCGTGCGGAATAGTCAACATGTGTTACAGCAGGAATGTCTGATCTTACGACATTCAATTTATCAATTCCAAATAATTTTTTTTGTTCTTCTGTCATCATTTTTCTTCTTTCTTCTTTAACATCGGCAACGAGTAACATATAAGGACTTGGCCTGTCGAGATTAAAATATTCAGAAACTTTTTCTTCCAGAACTGAAGGTGCAAAGGGTCTAAAACTTTCTCTAAATTTTATTTTTAGATTAATTTTTTTCTGCATATCAGGAAATCTTGCATCTCCTAAAATTGAACGTGCCCCCAGTGCTCGTGGTCCAAACTCCATTCTTCCCTGAAACCATCCAACAACATTTCCCTGTGCAATTAATTCAGCTCCAATTTTTGCAATTTCTTCTTGATTAATTTTTTTGTATGGAATTTTATTTTTATTTAAGAATTCTTCTATATAACCATTTTCATAAGAAGGTCCTAAGAATGAACCTTTTTGTTTATCATTTTTATCGACAATTCTTTTATTATCTAAATATTGATACCACGTAAACAAGGCAGCTCCTAATGAACCCCCAGCATCTCCAGCTGCTGGTTGTATCCAGATATCTTCGAATAAATTTTCTTTTAATATCTTTCCATTGGCTACGCAATTTAGTGCAACACCACCTGCAAGACATAGGTATTTCATATTAGTTTCTTTTTTAATATGCCTTACCATTTTTAATATTACTTCTTCTGTAACAACTTGAATTGATGCAGCAATATCCATTTCTCGCTGTGTTAATTTTGATTCTGGTTTTCTTGGTTTACCTCCAAATAGTTTATGAAATTTTTCGTTAGTCATAGTTAATCCAGTACAATAATCAAAATAATCCATGTTTAGTTTAAACGAGCCATCTTCTTTTACATCAATCAGATTGTCATAAATTAATTTTACATATTTGGGTTCACCATAAGGAGCCAAACCCATCACCTTGTATTCACCAGAATTTACTTTGAATCCAGTGTAATAAGTAAAAGCTGAGTAAAGAAGTCCAAGTGAATGAGGGAATTTAATATCTGCTAAAATTTGGATTTTATTTTCTTGACCGATGCCATAACTTGTAGTTGTCCATTCGCCAACACCATCGAGTGTTAGAAAAGCAGCTTCGTTAAAAGGAGATGGAAAAAATGCAGATGCCGCATGAGATTCATGATGTTCTGGAAAAATAACTTCCCCTTCAAAGTTAATTTCTTTTTTGATTAATTCTTTAATCCATAATTTTTCTTTAATCCAAAGTGGCATTGCTTTGAGGAAAGATTTTAATCCTCTTGGTGCAAATGTGAGGTATGTTTCGAGTAATCTTTCGAATTTTAGAAAAGGTTTATCATAAAATGCAACATAGGATAATTCATTAACATTAATCCCTGTTGATGAGATACAAAAATTGATTGCATTAATTGGAAATCTGTGGTCATGCTTTTTGCGTGTAAATCTTTCTTCCTGAGCAGCTGCAATAATATCCCCGTCTTTAATTATGCATGCTGCACTATCATGATAGTATGCTGATATGCCGAGTATATACATAACTTTCTAAAAATAATGATTGACTTTTATAAAGATAAGGAAAGTATAATTTTTTATGTAGGAAAATGTAATTTAGAAGAATTTGTAATGGATAGAGAATTTGATGAATCGATATAAGTTTTTGGTAAAGTTAGTTAAAAACTTGAATTATATGTGCTTATTAACTGAGGATTGAATGGAATTTTTGTCTACTAACAGGAGTGACTTGTCAAGTGAAGTTTAAATTATACTTAGTTTGCCAATCGAAGCCTTGGTGTAGATTTGCGGAGAGGGAGGGATTCGAACCCCCGGTCCGCGTTACACGGACAACGGTTTTCAAGACCGCCGCATTCAACCACTCTTATTCTATTTTCCAAGTTTTTTTATCTTGTGATGACTTTTTTGATGACAAATTTCTAATTTTTTACTGATTCATTGAGCGTTTGGGAGTTCTTAAGATGACTCTCTCTAAACGTTCGAACGGTTATTATTATGTTTATTACCTTCAGTCTAACGGTAAAAGAACTTCAATTTCTACAGGCACTAAAATTAAAGCTGAAGCATTGAAGTTCTTTTCTAATTTCAAAAAAAATCTTGAAGAGCGAAAACTTCAAAAGCTGAAATCAATTCCACTTCAACAGTTGATTAACGATTTCCTTCAATTCTCTTTAACAGTTCACAAACCTAAGACTTTCAAAGGTTATAAAATCACTCTCAAATTTTTATTTGAATTCTTTGACAATATTCCAATCAAAGACATTACTACAGCTAAACTGAACGATTATTTCGTTCAAAGAATTAATTCGAGTTCACTTTACCAAGCAAGGAAAGATTTTATTTGCATTAATTCAATGTTCAATCGTGCAGTTGCTGAAGGTTACCTTATCAAAAATCCTTGTGATAATATCAAAAGGTTTAAGATTCCACAAAAGCAACCTCTTTTCTTTACCGAATTGCAATTTGATTTATTGCTAAGTGTTATTGATTCAAAAGTAATTCGTGATATTGTAATTCTTGCAGTTCAAACAGGAATGCGACAAAGTGAAATATTAAATCTTAAGTGGAATCAGATTAATTTCAAAGACCGTTTTATTATCTTGGATAACCAAACGAATATAACTAAGTCAAAAAAAGTTCGAACAATTCCATTATCAATCAAAGCGTTACAAATTCTTACAGAACGACAACTAACAGAAAAAACTGAGTTTGTATTTACGATTAATGATAGACCTATCAATCAAGATTTTCTTTCTCATAAATTTCATAAATATGTTTTGAAAGCAAACATAAATCCAAAACTTAACTTTCATTCTTTAAGACATACATTTGCGAGCTGGTTAGTTCAAAAAGGTGTTTCAATTTATGAAGTTCAAAAATTGCTTGGACATTCAAGCGTTTCGGTTACTCAAATATATGCACACTTGCAGCCTGACAACTTAAGAGGTGCAATTGAAAAATTAAATGATGTTTCAACAAACTAAAGGTGCAGTATGAGAAAAAAAATATTATTCAAAAATGCAAAATGGATTAAAAGAAATGAATTATTTCCCGATAGCTTAATCCAAGACTTAAAAGCTGAAGGTATTCAAGTTTTATTATCTATTGCATTAACTGATAGTTTTGATTATAAGTATATTTATGGATTAGAAGGCAGCAAAAGGAAAATAAAAAGAGTTTTTGAAAAAAACTGTTACAAGATAGGATAAATAACACAAGTATAACACAAATAATCAGTGGTTAGGTTCTTTCTGGAGTATTTGAGAGCGGTTAAATTAAAACCCCAACTTGTCACGAATGAGCAAATTTTTTTTTACCTATTTCGTTTCGTTTTGCATTATTGAATCAAAAAAAAGATTTTTTTAAGTTATAAGCGAACTATCAAATAATTCACTGAAGCAAGTTTTGAAATTAAATCCACTTTGAACCGTGTTCGCACTAAGCGAACGACCGACAGTGAACGGTTTGATAGCGGTTCAAGTGGATTTTTTAATAATGGTAGTGGAATGAAAATCGAAAAATATTCTTTCATTTACGAAGAAGTAAAAAAAGTATTATTCCCAGTTCCTGATTTAGATTATGGAATCATTCAATCAAAAGTAAAGGAAAGATTCGAATCAAATCCTAATTTAGATTATAATGTTATATTTGCTAAAGAAATTCAAAAAAATTTAAGTAATGTTGATAAACTTCAATTTGCTTTTATCTATTTATTCGAAAAATATTTTCCTAAAAATAAATTCTTAGAAACATTCGATAAATATTTCGAAAAGTTCTTAAAGGCATTTGATATAAAAATCACTGAAGAGAATAAAAAATATATTTTACCTGAAAATGATTTAGCCTATACTAAAACATCTTCAGAGGGATACGAATTATTAATAATCGATTATCAATATTCACTTGCTTATAGAATGCTTTATGAAATTTTAAGTAAAATAATCACATCTTTGAAAGCAAAAATCAGCTATGATAAATTATTATTCAATGCAGAGAATCAAAATATAAATATTGAGTTTAATTATAACATTTTTCAGCAATCAGTTAGCATTGAAAGATGTGAACAAAAAATTAAGCAAGTGTTAAACATTCATTATATCGAGCATTACATAATTGCTAATAATTTGAAAAAAGCAAATGAGATTTTGAAAAAAGAAGATGAGATTAAAAAGAAGGAATTGCAAAGAAAGGAAAACGATTTTATTAGCTTAAGCAGAGAACATTCAATTGCACTTGAGAAATTAAAAAAGAAAAGAAAAGCTGAAACTCACAAAGAATTCCCAATAAATATACTGACAAATATTAAACCAGAAATTATAAATAAAATAAAATCTGTTGCTAAAGAATGCATAAAAAAGAACGGTAAAATAAATTATAGCAAAATGGGAAAGCAATTAGGTGTTAGTAACCATACAGCAAGGAATTGGTGCAAAAAATTAAATATTGAAGATAGATTGCTTAATTAACAGATTATAAACCTACTTAAACCTACCAAAATTACCTTACTAATACCAATAAAATTGGAAGTGGCTTCCAATTTGCATATAACAATATTCGTTTAGTTCTTTTTTTTCTGAAACCTTAGCAATTTTGAACAGAGCGACTGGAAGCTAAGAAAATCAATAAAGTTTCCACTACCAAAAAAGCCTTGCTTGTTGCTCTGTTCAAGCAAGGCTTTTTTATTTAGTGTAAGTAAAATTAAAAATAAAAAAGCTGAAGGTTGCGACCCTTCAGCTTGAAAGTATAAAAGTAAAAAAGTATGATTTGTAAGGCAATACGAAATTATCAAAATTACACGAAAATTAAAAGTGTAAATTCTCTAAAAAAACATTCAGATAGGTATTACTATATTCATTATCAGTCAAATGGTAAAGAAACTTCATTTTCGACTAAATGCAAAACTAAAGCTGAAGCATTAAAAATCCTTGCTAATTTCCAAAGAGAACTTGAAGAGCGAAAACTTCAAAAGCTGAAATCAATTCCACTTCAACAGTTGATTAACGATTTCCTTCAATTCTCTTTAACAGTTCACAAACCTAAGACTTTCAAAGGTTATAAAATCACTCTCAAATTTTTATTTGAATTCTTTGACAATATTCCAATCAAAGACATTACTACAGCTAAACTGAACGATTATTTCGTTCAAAGAATTAATTCGAGTTCACTTTACCAAGCAAGGAAAGATTTTATTTGCATTAATTCAATGTTCAATCGTGCAGTTGCTGAAGGTTACCTTATCAAAAATCCTTGTGATAATATCAAAAGGTTTAAGATTCCACAAAAGCAACCTCTTTTCTTTACCGAATTGCAATTTGATTTATTGCTAAGTGTTATTGATTCAAAAGTAATTCGTGATATTGTAATTCTTGCAGTTCAAACAGGAATGCGACAAAGTGAAATATTAAATCTTAAGTGGAATCAGATTAATTTCAAAGACCGTTTTATTATCTTGGATAACCAAACGAATATAACTAAGTCAAAAAAAGTTCGAACAATTCCATTATCAATCAAAGCGTTACAAATTCTTACAGAACGACAACTAACAGAAAAAACTGAGTTTGTATTTACGATTAATGATAGACCTATCAATCAAGATTTTCTTTCTCATAAATTTCATAAATATGTTTTGAAAGCAAACATAAATCCAAAACTTAACTTTCATTCTTTAAGACATACATTTGCGAGCTGGTTAGTTCAAAAAGGTGTTTCAATTTATGAAGTTCAAAAATTGCTTGGACATTCAAGCGTTTCGGTTACTCAAATATATGCACACTTGCAGCCTGACAACTTAAGAGGTGCAATTGAAAAATTAAATGATGTTTCAACAAACTAAAGAATTTATAGAGGTTAAAAAATGAAATATGATAATGAATTTTATGGTTTATATGAGAACTTGCGTTCAATTTTGATTCAAACTGATTTTTTGAAAAAACAGATTTCAAAAATTTCAAACTCTCAGCTTCGTGAAATTTTTTCAGAGCACTTAAAAACTTGCCAAGCTGATTTACTCGATTTTATTAATCCTGTTTATGATTTAATTACTTGCGATAATCCTGAAGATATAAATTATATAATTAATTCATTGAGAGAAGAAGATGGCTGATGTTCAATGTGAAAATGGTTACACAAAAATCGCAAATGAGTTACTCGAAGCAATTACTCGAGCAAATTTTTCGAGTAGAGAGCTGAAGGTAATATTAGCGGTTATCCGTTTTAGTTATGGTTTTAATAAAAAGGCATGCCAAATATCCCTTAGGTATTTAGAGAAAGCAACAAATATTCGTTATCAAAATTTAAGGAAAATCATTAAGCAATTATGTAATAAAAATGTTTTGAAAATTGAGAACGATTATATTGGTTCTAAACCACGAGAAATTTCAATAAATAAGAATTATGATGATTGGTTTGTTGAGTGTAATCAAAAAGATTACACTAAGAGTAATCAAAAAGATTACACTAAGAGTAATCAAAAGAATTACAGTAGAGTAATCAAAACGATTACCAATAAAGAAAACAATAAAGAAAATATAAATAAAGAGGAGGATTCATTTTTTATAAACCTTATACCTGAAAGCTTAATAAAAAGAAAAGGATTTATTCAAGTTTGGAAAGAATGGATTGAATATCGAAAGTCAATTAAAAAGAAATTAACTGAGTTTTCAGTTAAGAAGCAATTGAAATTTTTGGAATTACAACCTAATCCGATTGAAGTTATAAATCAGTCAATTCGCAATCAATGGCAAGGTTTATTTCCTTTAAAGTCAAATTCGAATTCTTATAGAGAAACTAAAAATGAAATCAACGATAGACCAAAAACTTTGGAGCTGAAAATATGAAGTTAAACAAATCACAATTACTTAATGAAAAGTGCAAACAGTTAATCGCAGAAATTATGTATAATCCTAAATCTACTATCGAACTTAAAAACGCAATTCCTATCGAACTTTTCCCGAAACCTTTTCAAGCGGTTTTTGATGAATTTTATCAGTCATGCAATTTTGACCATATTGCAGCTTATCATATAATTCAAAAAAATGGTTTTTCTCTTAATGATTTTTCAGATTATAATTTGCCACAAAACATTTCTTTGAGAATAAAGGAATTTTTGGACATATTTGACAGCATAAAAACTGAGAAAATTTTACGTGAAGCATTGGGAGAAGCTAAAGATTCTATTAAAGGTTTGGATTTATTGAGTGAAACTTCGGAAAAACTGAAAGCAGAGTTAAAAAAATATTCAAGATTTGAAAAACCAAAAAACTTTGCCGAAAAAGTTAAAGAATGTTTAGAAGAAATTGAAGAGGAAATCAAAGGTAGTAAATCATTAATTAAAACAGAGAGGTTTCCTTCATTTAATAATTTTACAGGTGGACTTAGCGAATGCAATCTAATTTGCATTGCTGGAGCTTTCAAAAATGGAAAGACTTCTTTTGCATTAAATCTAATGATGGACTTTATTTTTCAAGGCTTACCCTCAGCAATTTTTTCTCTTGAAATGACCGAAAAGGAAGTTACCGAGAAAATTCTTTCTATGGAGTTAAATATACCTTATGAACTTTTGAGAAATCCAAAAAAGTTAAGTGATTCTCAAAGAGCTGATTTAATGCGTGTAACAAAAAAATTTTCTGATAAAAAGCTTTTCATTTTAGATAATTTGCTTTCGTTCAATGAAATTGAAGCTACGATAAAAAAGTTGAAAGAAGCTGAAGGTTTGAAAGTTGTAATGATTGATTATATCGGACTTATGAAAAATGATTTTTCTAAATACAAATCAATCGAATCGAGAGAAAGAGAAATTAGTTTGTTAAGCAATCGACTCAAAATTATTGCTAAAGAGAATAATATTGTTCTAATTGTGTTAAGTCAGCTAAACAGAAACGGATTCCAAGAACCAAGTTCAGTTAATTTAGCCGATTCAATCGGTTTAGCCCGTGATAGCGATTTTATTTTCACTATTTTTAATCCTTATCGTGCTGGACTTGAACAAATAAATATTGGTTCGAATAAAATTTTAGTTAAAGATAATTACTTTGTAGTTAAACTTGACAGTTCAAGACATTCACAAAGTGGCAGAAGTTTTGTTTTGGAAATGAATGAATGTGGCAAAATGTTTGAACTGGATTTTAATCATTCATTTGCTAATAAAATTACAAAAAGCAAAGCAAATGTTGAAAATATTATTGACTATGAAATTAAAACTCCATTCTGATTAAAGTAACCAAACATAGTTGGAGAACCGCCGGGCTCCAATTGCCAATTGAGACCACTAAGTTTGTCTCTCCATAAATAAAAAAAATAATTGTCAAATATTTTATATATCCTCTGTAATGAAAGTGGTTTATAAGTAATTAAAATGCAATTAAAACGAATTTTTAACTTGGGTTAAACTGCTATTTTTATATTGTCTTTTTAGGGACTCAAAAATTCAGCATTTTCTTTTTTAGGGACTCAAAAAATTCTAAGGTAAAAATTTTTCTTGCATTAAGTAAAAGCATTTACTAAGTTGCAAAAAACTTAATAGCTTGGTAGTAGTGGAAAAAGTTTAACATGGAAGACCGTTCAGAGTTTTAGGGAAGCCAAGCCCCAAGTTTCTCTGAGCGGTTTTTCCATTTAATAAAACGTTCTTTGAATCAGTAAAAAACATCAAAAAAGTGATGACAAAATTGATGACAATAGTGATGACTTTTTTGAATGTTAAGTATGACTTATTAGGATAAGAAAAAAATATAAAAGTGTAAATTTAGGCTAAAAACAAAGATTTGCGGAGAGGGAGGGATTCGAACCCCCGGTCCGCGTTACACGGACAACGGTTTTCAAGACCGCCGCATTCAACCACTCTGCCACCTCTCCAATTCTTAAATTAATTTAAAATTTTTCAAAACCGCCGTATTCTCCCAAAGGGATGGCTTTGCCAAACCACTCTCTGCGATATTCCAAATTTTTAAAGAACCATAAAAATTTCGGTTACAACTATACAAAATTTTTTTTAATTCTTCATTTCTTATCCAATAAATTCCTTAGAGC
Source organism: Rosettibacter primus (assembly GCF_036860675.1). Lineage (NCBI taxonomy): Bacteria > Pseudomonadati > Ignavibacteriota > Ignavibacteria > Ignavibacteriales > Melioribacteraceae > Rosettibacter > Rosettibacter primus. The sequence goes on along the minus strand of NZ_JAYKGK010000005.1, from coordinate 223,184 downwards.
CAGATTTGGTTTTCAAAAAAAATAATTCTATGGTAAGTAATTATTATTTACTATTTTTTACTCTGCAAAACAATTTTGAAATCATTCGTAATGAATATTCCCAAAAAAGCTTACGATTATATTAATCAAATTAAGAAAAAACTAACCGCACTAAATTACATAACTACAAACATTGAACAAAAAAATTATAATTATGAGTTTACTGTAAGTATTAATAAGAAGAAAGTTAAAGTTCTAGTGTATTTTGGTAAAAAAGGGTTGAGAACTATTTTACAGGGAGATACAAAATCAAAAGAATACTCGCAAATTCGTAAAGTAATTTTTGAACAAATGGAATTAGACCTGTCAACTGATAATGATATTGAAATTATTGAACCCGATGAATATATCGGAACAGATGAAAGCGGTAAGGGTGATTTTTTTGGTCCGCTTGTAGTTGCAGCTGTTTTTGTTAATAATGAAACAAGAAATAAATTAAAGCAACTTGGTGTGAGAGACAGCAAAGATTTATCAGAAGAACAAATATCATATATGTCAAAAAATATTATAAAAATTGTTGGTGAAAATTATAATATTGTTACCATTGCTCCTGCAAAATACAATGAACTTTATAGTGAATTTAAAAATCTCAACAAGTTATTAAACTGGGCACATTCAAAAGCAATAGAAAATATTCTTAAGAAGAATGAATGCAAAAAAGTTATCACAGATAAATTCAGCAATCAAAAATTGAATATTCACCTGGATAAAAATTATTCATCAATTGAATTCTTACAAATCACAAAAGCAGAAAAATATATTGGTGTTGCAGCCGCATCTATACTTGCCAGAAATAAACTTAATGAATGGTTTAAAGAACAATCAAAAAAGGGAATAAATTTAGTTAAAGGTTCATCAAAAAAAGTTGAAGAGTGTGTAGCTGATTTGATAAAAAAAATTGGCAAAGAAAATTTAAAAAGTTATGCAAAACTTCATTTTAAAACATTAAAAAATATTGATTAGACTTCAGAAGAAGAGAAATATTATTTTTGTGTAATAAAAAGTGAGATTAAAATATGACATCAAAAACAAAAGTAAAAAGGATTGGAATACTTACAGGTGGAGGTGATTGTCCTGGCTTAAATGCAGTTATTAGAGGTGTAACAAAACCTGCACTGGACAATGGCTTAACTGTACTGGGCATACTTGATGGATTTGAGGGATTGGTAGAAGGAAAAGCAATTGAACTTTACAACAAAGATGTATCTGGTATACTCGCAACCGGAGGAACAATTCTCGGTTCATCAAACAAAGGGGATCCATTTCATTGGCCTGAAGAAGTAAATGGCAAAATTAAAATTGTTGACCGCTCAAAAGATGCTCTTAAAAATTACGAAGCATGGAACCTTGATGCTGTAATTGCAATAGGTGGAGATGGAACAATGCATATCTCACAAAAATTAATTGATATGGGGATGAATATTGTTGGAGTTCCGAAAACTATTGATAATGATTTAGAAGCAACAGACTTAACATTTGGGCATGATTCTGCTGTTTATGTTGTATCTGAAGCACTGGATAGACTGCATACAACTGCATCTTCTCACCATCGTGTTATGGTTATTGAAGTAATGGGAAGATACGCTGGTTGGATAGCACTTAATGGAGGAATTGCCGGTGGAGCTGATGTTATATTAATTCCTGAATTACCTTTTATATGGGATAGAATTTATGATAAACTTTTAGAGAGAAATATGATGGGAAAAAGATTTAGTATTGTATGTGTTGCAGAAGGAGCTAAACCAAAAGGAGAAGGAATGATCATCAAAGGTAAAGATGCAAAAAGAACAGACCCAATTCAATTAGGTGGAATTGGTGAATATGTTGCAAAAAAAATAAGTGAAGATACCGGGTTGGAAACACGCTATACAGTGCTTGGACATTTACAAAGAGGTGGAAGTCCTACACCATTTGATAGAATTTTATCTACTAAATTTGGGACATATGCAATTAAACTTGCAATAAATAAGCAATTTGGAAGAATGGTAGCTCTTAAGGGAAACGAAATAAAGAGTGTTCCAATTTCTGAAGCTATTTCAAAACAAAAATTAGTTAAACAAAATGACCAGGCTGTATTAGCAGCAAGTGCGGTAGGAGTAAGTTTTGGGACAGAAAAATTATGACTTAATCTTGTTTGGATAATATATAATTACTATTTTTGTGCGCCTTTAATAAAAGTTCTTAATGGGGTCGTAGTTCAGTTTGGTTAGAACGCCTGCCTGTCACGCAGGAGGTCGCGAGTTCGAGTCTCGTCGGCCCCGCTTGTTAAAGCCTTGTAATTAAATAAGTTACAAGGCTTTTTGGTTTTAAAGAATCCATTCCTTAGGAAAAAGTAAATTGACTGAAGTAGAAATTTCTGCATTCTAAATTACCCTCTTACTCATTACACAAGTGCAGATACTCTTTAGTATAATAAACTAAAAAATTCCTTCAGCAATATCAGAAGTATAAACATAAGAGAGTTTGAATTAATAAATGTGTAGGATAAAATATAAAAACCAATATCACCTATGATGTTGTAAATGATAAATGTGATTTTGTTTTTCCATAAATAGAAGCCACTAATACATTCAAAAAAACAATATATACCAAACGTTGATTATGCAGTAACACATTTTAATATGGGCACTATATTTCATGGGTGATAAAAATTTAGCTTTAGAAGAGTATGAGATTCTTAAAAAAGATTAACAACAACCTCGAAGTAAAAGCTTAAGTGAGCATAAATACAAATACATTATATTGTGTTGGAAATCTTACTTTCAAATACTAAATAGTTATTGACCTAATTTAGTGAAAGACAATATTGAAAAGTTATACGAGCCTATATTAAAGTTATAAACTTATTAAGAAACAAATGAAATGCAAACTTATATAAAAACCTGCAGCATTAAATCTTATAGAGAAGAAAAAGAGTAAATCTTAAAAGTGAAAGTTATATGAAAATACATTGTGATTTTATTAAATTAATTAACAGATAATAAATAAAATTCGACATTAAGTTTTAGAGAGATAAAATAGGCGAGTATTATGTTTTCAATAAAATAATATTATTAAAATAATTGAGGGTTTATGAAAGCAATAATTTTATTTATCATTTTAAGCATTAATATCTTTTCGCAGCCACAACCACTTAAGACAGTTGAATATGTTGATATAAACAAATACTTAGGACTTTGGTATGAGATTGCTAAGATACCAAATCGCTTTCAAAGTCACTGTGTTAAAGGAACCACAGCAAAATATTCACTGAGTGAAAATGGTGAAATTGAAGTAATCAATTCTTGTATTGAAGAAGACGGTTCAACTAACCAAGCCAAAGGAGTAGCAAAAATTGTGGATAAAAAATCGAATGCAAAACTTGAAGTAAGTTTTTTTAGTATTCTTGGTTGGCGACCAATTTGGGGTGATTACTGGATAATCGGATTAGATACAAATTATCAATGGGCAATTGTTGGAACTCCAAGCAGAAAATATGGCTGGGTATTAAGTCGTTCACCAAAGTTAGAAAAAGATACGCTTGAAAAAATTTTCAGAATTCTTAGAGAACAAGGTTACAATCCCCAAAATTTTGAATTTAGTAAACAATAAAAAAGTGGTTATCTAAAAGTAATTTTCAATTTTACAATCTGTGAAAATCTTTTAAAAACTGTGTTTTCAGAATTCCATATTTTATAAAGACCTTATTTTTAGTCAACCACTTAAATTAAAAGTTACTGTTCCATTAAATAAACATTTTTGCACCTGGTCCAACTGGCAAGCCCAAAATAAACCAAATTATAAATAAAGCAACCCAGATGATTAAGAATACAATTGTGTAAGGGAGCATTGTGGCAATTAAAGTTCCTATACCAGCTTTTGGATTGTATTTAGCAACGAAAGCTATAATCAAAGCAAAGTAAGACATCATTGGTGAGATTATATTTGTTACGCTATCACCAACTCTGTAAGCTGCCTGAACTAATTCTGGAGAATATCCCAGAAGCATAAACATTGGGATAAAAACCGGAGCCATAATAGCCCATTTAGCTGAAGCACTTCCGATAAATAAATTGATAATAGCGGAAATAATTATGAAAGAAATGAGCAATGGCACAGGACCTAAACCAGAGGCTTTAAGAAAATTTGCACCTTCAACAGCTAAAATCAATCCAAGATTTGTCCAATTAAAAAATGCAACAAATTGGGAAGCAAAAAACACCAGTACAATGTATGAGGCGAGAGTTTCCATTGATTTATTCATTCCTTTAATAACGTCATTATCTGATTTAATAGTCTTAGCACCAATTCCAAAAGCAATACCGGATATAACACCACCAAAGAAAATAAATGTTACTATTCCGCTTAAAAATGGTGACTTAAGAATTCCATTTGTTTTTGGATCACGAAGGAAACCATTATCTGGAATCAACCCTGCTAGAATTATTACAACAAAAATTAATGTTGCAACTCCAGAATAAATTAAACCGCGTTTTTCATCTTTTGAAAGAGGTTTTATTTCATCTGGTTGAATAGAACCTTTATATTCTCCTAATCTGGGTACAATAATTTTTTCAGTAACATAAGTTCCCGCAGCCGCAATGAAGAAAGTAGAAACAGACATAAAGTAATAATTCGCAGCAGCGGTTACCTCGTAAGACTTATCAATTATATGAGCTGCTTCCTGAGTTAAACCAGCAAGTAGAGGATCAATTGTTCCAAGCAAAAGATTTGCACTATAACCACCTGAAACACCGGCGAATGCCGCAGCCAAACCAGCAATTGGATGCCTGCCTGCTGAAAGAAATATAATCGCAGAAAGCGGAACGAGTAAAACATAACCGATTTCACTTGCAGTATTTGAAAGTATTCCGGCAAATACAATCACAAATGTCAAAAGTTTTTTAGGTGATTTAAGAACAAGCAATCTTAATACTGTTCCTATCAGTCCACTATGTTCTGCAACAGCAATTCCTAATATTGAAACCAGTACAGTTCCCAGTGGTGCAAATGATGTGAAATTTGTAATAAGATTAAGAATTATTTTATGTAATCCTTCAAGCGACATTAAGTTAATCGGTTTGATTTCTTGTCCTGTACCTGGATGAACAACAGAAAAATTAAATTGACTAACTATTCCTGATAGGATAATTACAGCCAAAGCAAACAATGCAAATAATGTAGGTGGGTTAGGAAGTTTATTACCAACTTTTTCAATTACAGTGAGAAATTGTTCAAGATATTTGAAAGTTTTGACTTTTTTATCTGTCATTTACCATCCTTTAATTGTTGATTATAAATCTAAAGACAAGCTTATTGGTTAGTAATATAAAAAAATTGTGCGAGATGATAATAAAAATCAGTTAAAATAGTCTCCTGTAAAGAATAAAAAGAGGAATTAATTATTCATGTCGTAAATACTTATAATTAAGAATTCCCATGTATTAGAGAAATTCTCTTCAGTGTTCAAATTTTGTAATAATATTTTTCATTTATCGGAACCCGCTAAGTTTACTTACAGAGCCTGCAAAATAATCTGTGTTAATTGATTTTAGAATTAACAATATGAAGTCTCTCTTCCAAAGGGAATGTGAATAATTTTCAAAATTCTGTGGCTAAGCAATATAAAACTGAATACAATTAGCTTAACTTTAAGAAATCATTTAATTTTTTCCCGTAAATTATAAATTTATTTCCCGAAGAAAGAGCTCACACAACTAAACCCATCATTGTTATATTTCCTATACGCAATTCATACCATGATTTTCTCTTATCTATTTCATAAATTGTAAATGAAATACAGGGTTAATGTAAAAACCAATGGCTCCAACATTGAAAAAGACATTTAGCTGAAGCGAAATTAATTTTATAAATGTTTTTGAATTTGGTGCTGTAGATTTTTTAGGAAAAATATTAGTTAGAAGTAGAATGTGTTAATAGTTACTTTTTAAATTGATTAAAGTATTTAAATAACTCCCGCATTGATTAATCGTTAAAGGTTTTTCTCAATATAAAATATTTTGAAAATATCGAATATAGATTATTGTTCTCCTGCAATTGTGTTGAGCAGTGATACTATATGAACTGCATAAAATTTGGAATAGAATTTGTTTTTCAAAAAATATTAAAACGTAATCGAGAAAATCTCTGTTCGTATATAAATTAATTATGACTTCTTTGAACAAAAGGGAGGGGCTGTGAAAAAGATTACTAAGAGCATCAAAGAATCATCAATTTGGTTAATATCAATTTTTATTTCATTGGTGGCAATCTTCTTCTTCATTTATTTGCCATTTCAAATAAACTTATTTTCAAAAAGTTCGGTAAAAAAAATATATTATGTTGATAATATATCACCAGCACATCTAAAAATCATAAATAGATTTAATAAACTTCACAAAAATGAAATTGAAGTTGTGCCTGTTAATTTACCATTCTATCATTTTACTACTAATGACAGAAAAGCCATACTCACTCGTTCTTTAAGAAATAGAAGTGATGGAATAGATGTTTTCGCAGTAGATTTAATCTGGATACCTCGATTTGCAAAATGGGGCTATTCAATGGATAAATACTTTGACGAACAAACTCTAAGTAATGTTAATAAAATGGCATTGAAAGCTGGTTATCAGAACGATAGTCTTGTAGCGTTTCCTTTATTCCTCGATGTTGGTGTGCTTTACTATCGCAGGGATTTGATACTTAAACTTCCAAATGGTAAGGAAATAGAAAAAAAAATACAAAATTCACTTACCTGGGATGAATTTTTTTCTTTAGGAGAAAAATTTTCTTCATATGAAAAACCATTTTATATTTTTCAAGGGGGTGAATTTGAAGGAATGGTTTGCAATTTTCATGAACTTTTGTGTGAGGAAGAGAGCAACAAAATTTTTAATAATTATCATATTGATCTTAGAACAGAAGCCGCACATAAGGCTTTAAAACAACTTGTCGATTTGATTCATAAATATAAATATTCACCTTATGAAGTAACCCGCATGGATGAATATTTGAGTTACTTATATGCAAATGAAAATAATGCAGTTTTTTTAAGAGGGTGGGTTGGATTTCATAAACAATACAAAAACTTTTTGAAAGATACATCAAATGTAAAAAATCTGGCAATAGCACCTTTGCCGCATTTTAAGGGATGTTCTACTTCGGGTGTGTTTGGTGGCTGGAGTTTGATGATATCGAAATTTTCGGATCGAAAAGAAGAAGCTCTTAAGTTCATTAAATTTATGTTCGAAAAAGAAAATCAAAAAATACTTTATGAAGAAGGTGGTGTAATACCTGTTAATGAAGAAGTATTTAATGATAGTCTTTATTTAAAAAATCATAAAGAACTTGTTCAAATAAAAAATTTACTTAAATGGGGCAAACACAGACCATTTCTGGAAAATTATACGAGAATTTCTGAAATATTAGCACGACAATTCCATAAAGCTTTGAAAAAGGAAATTACTATTCAAGAAGCACTTGACTATGCTTCCACTCAAATTAATAATGAAAAAGCTATTGTAAAAAAATAGGAGAGTATGTTGTTATGAAAGTATTAAAAAAAATTAAAGAGATACATTTTGGCTGGAAGCATATTTTAATAATTTTTCTTGTGTTAATTATGTTTCAAGTTTTTGTATCTCACCTGCAACAAAATACTTTGAGAGATTTACTTTCTGACACAATGGATTGGTATAAACAAAATTCTGCCGAGCAAATAGGAAATTTAACTACTTCTACACTTGAATTAATTCTTGAATCTGATCCAATAGAAAGTGAAACCGATAAATTATATAGAATAAAAAATTTAATTCATGCATTAAATAGCATTTTGAAACAACCACTTATGAGAAGAAATGTTGAAGCTATGTGTGTTATTCTTCCTTATGAAAATAAATTTATAGCACTCGATTTAGGACAGGAATTATACAATTACTTTTATAAGCATGAAGTACTTGATACCACGATTAATCCCAAATATAGATATGCTGTTAATAAATATGCATTACTTCACGAGAAAATGGTTAAGTCAGAATTGATAACAAGCTTACAGGAAGAACAAAATATATTTCATGTTTTTATTCCATTGGTTCCATACGGAGAATATAGCGGTGCAGTTTATCTTAAAGTTCATCCAGATGTTTCTTTTATAAGTCAACAAATATTAGCAAGTTTTAATAAAACAGTATTGATTTTTTCGTCCTTAATACTGCTGGGATTGCTTGGAATGTTTTACATTTCAACATATACAATAATTGAAAGGGACGAAGCTCGTGAGTTATTATATAAAGAAAGGGAAGAACATCTTCAAAAATTAATTGCACAGCAGAAAGAACATTTATTTACTAAAAGAATTTATCATACCCATCATAAAGCAGAAAAAGTAATGGGATTTATAATTGAAGATATAGAACAAGCAGACGAAAACAATATAAAAGAAATAAAGTATCGTATATCAAAATATGCAAATTTTATTTCACGAGTAATTTATGACATGAAATGGTATAGTCCACCAATTCAAACTATACGAAATTCAATTTATAAAACTAACCTTAATGAGTTGTTAAAATTTGTTGTTGATAACATTTTCCTTCGATTATCAAATCCAGTTAAAACTATAAAATTTCATCTTAATCTTGATGAAAATTTACCAATCCTTATGATTAATGAATTTGTAATCTGGGAAATAATTGAACCACTTGTACAAAATTCAATCGACCATGCTGGTATAGATGTTGTTAATATTACAATAAGTACAAAATACTTCTCTGAAAATAAAATTACTGAGTTAACTATAGAAGATAATGGCAAGGGTATACCTGAGGAATTACTTGAAAAAAGTAAATTGGGAATCAAAAAAATATTTTTAGAAAATGTTACAACGAAGGATGAAGATAGAAACAGAGGATATGGTTGTTATATTGCATATGAAATGTCAAAAAGATGTGGATGGATTCTGGATGCAGAAAATAAATCAGAAGGGGGTTGTAAATACACTTTGATAATTAAACATAATTAAAGGGAGGATTTTGTTTTATGCAATTAAATAAACAGATAAATATTTTATTGATTGAAGATGAATCTTACGATGTAAATAGAATTAAGAAAACTTTAGCTCCCTTTAGTGAATGGATAAAAATTAAAAATGTTGTTGCTGATGGTCAATCAGCTGTAGAATTGGTCTCCAATCATGAGAATGAATTTGATGTAATAATAATGGATTATCAAATAGTTGGTCCACTAACAGGTGAAAAATTAATTAGAAAAATTAAATCCGTCGACCCATTCATTCAAATTATTGTAATTACTAAAATGACAATTAATGTAACCGATTTTGATTTTGCCAACAAATTAATTGAAGCAGGGGCAATGTGGTTCTGTACAAAATATCCTTCTGACGTACAGGATTATGTTTATCAGCCAACTGATTTATTGTTGTCTATTTTAAATGCATATGAAAAGAAAAGATTAAGTCAGGAAAAAGCAAAGTCAAATATCCAGCTCAATCAATCAATTAATAATATTTTAAATGAGAAAAAAATAATAGGTGAATCAACTGCAGTAAAAAATTTAATAAAACAGATTGAAAAAGCAGCCATGAAAGATGCAACAGTATTGATCTACGGGGCTTCGGGAACAGGTAAAGAACTTGTTGCAACTCATATTCATTACCTTAGCAAAAGAAAATATGAAAATTTTGTAACTGTAAATGCAGGTAGTATTCCCTCAGAATTAATTGAGAGCGAATTGTTTGGATTCGAAAAAGGTTCTTTTACTGGTGCAATGAATGCCAAGAAAGGTCTATTTGAAATAGCAAATAATGGAACAATTTTTCTTGATGAAATTGCAGAACTATCTATGTCATCACAAGTAAAATTACTGAGAGTTTTGCAAGATGGTGAAATTGATAAAATTGGAAGAACAGGCACCATGAAAGTTGATGTTCGCGTAATTGCTGCTACTAACATAGATTTAGAAAAAGCAGTAGAAGAAAAAAGATTTAGGGAAGATTTGTATTATCGATTGAATGTAATAAATATCTACACACCTAAATTAAATGAACGAATTGAAGATATACCTTTGCTTACAGACTACTTTATAAAAAAATATTCAGCACAAATGGATATCCCTGTCCCTGAAATTAAGAAGGATGCAATTGAAATACTTCAGTCATATGAATGGCCTGGAAATATTCGTCAACTTCAAAATGTTATACAAAGACTATTAATCTCGTGTGAGAATGTAATCACAAAGGAGGATGTATTAAATATTTTGGATGTAAACAGAATTAGAAATTTATCAGAACCGGAATTTTGGTTTGGTAATAAGATTTTAAAATGGAGAGATATGGAACGCCTGTTCAGATGTAAATACTTTGCATTTGTTAAAGAAAAAACAAAATCGGAATCAGAAGCTGCAAGGTTGTTAGGCATGGCTCCCTCAAATTTCTATCGAATGTGCAATAAGTTAGGAATTAAAAACACAAATAAGAATTAATTAAACATTATCATTATGATAAAAACGAGGGCAAGTTATCATATCATTTTTATATATTTTTTCCCCATATAAGCTAAGAATAGGATATTATAAAAAATTTTTAATAGAAAATTGCTGGTATAATCATTGTGTTGAAATTTGTAGTTAAATAAGTCCATTAAAAGAAAATGCTTAAAATCCCTCATAAAAATTAAATCGAAAACTAATAAGAGAGTTTATAAAAGAATAAAAATAGTAGGAGAACATTTTAATGAAAAAAGTAAGCTTACTATTAATATTTATTTATTTGCAAACGATTGCGTATGCGGCCACATACCTGGCAGGCACAACTGGCAAAATTGCAGGAAAAATTTCAGACAAATCAACCGGCGAACCTCTTATTGGGGCTAATGTAATTATAACAGGGACAAGTTTAGGTGCAGCTACAGATGTAAATGGTCATTACACAATTCTTGATATTCCGCCCGGTATTTACAGTATACAGATTTCTTACATTGGCTATAGAAAGTTAACAATTAATGATGTAAGAGTATTTATTGATCAAACAACAAGAATTGATGCTGCTCTTGAATCAGAAGCAATTGAACTTGGTGCAATGATAATTGTCGCAGAACGTAAGTTGATTAAGCCAGACGTTGCAACAAGCGTTGTTGCTATATCAGAAAAAGAAGTTCAAGAATTGCCAATCAATTCTGTTGCTGGCGTTATTGGTTTGCAAGCAGGGGTTCAAGGTCTTACTGTACGGGGTGGTGGCAGTGACAGACTTTTGTTTTTATTAGATGGAGTAACACTAAGAGACCCGAGAAATAATTTACCAACTGCAAGTGTTCCCCTAAGCTCAATTAAAGAAATTTCTCTTGAAAGAGGTGGATTTAATGCAGAATATGGGCAGGTACGTTCGGGTATTGTAAATGTTGTAACTAGAGAAGGCAGCAGACAAAATTATTCGGGAAGCATTCAAATCAGATACAGACCACCTGGACCTAAATATTGGCGCGGAGAAGGCATTAAAGATATTCACGATCCATATTCATATATATTTAGACCATTTTATGACCCTCAAGTATGCTGGACAGGCACAAGTGCCTGGGATGAATATACAAGAAAACAATATCCTGAATTTATGGGTTGGAACGAAGTTTCAAAAAAATTAAACAGCGATAATGACCCAAATAATGATTTAACTCCATTAGGTGCTCAAAGAGTTTTTATGTATGAAACAAGAAAAAAACAACCAAACAACCAACCTGATTATGAAATAGATGCTGGTTTTGGTGGCCCAGTTCCATTTATAAGTAAAGCCCTTGGTGATTTGAGATTTTTTACATCTTATAGAAGTAATAGAGAAATGCTTTTATTCCCACTGACTAGACCTGATTACAGAGATTATGATTGGACTATTCAACTAAACTCTGATTTAACCCCTTCTTTGAAGCTTAGAATATCAACTCTAATTGGTAAACAATTTACAATTAGACACAATTGGGATGCTACAGGAATCTATTATTATCCAAGATATCCAAATGAAATTGCAGGCGTAGCAAGTAATATTGGAGCTCCTTCTGATTTAATATCAATGTTTTCCGATTTTAATTTTTCATTGGCAGATATTGGACATCAATCTGTTGCTTCGAAGTTAACTCATTCTTTAAGCTCCAAAACTTTTTATGAAATATTAATTGAACATTATAGAAGTGATTATAATGTTCGACCTACTCGCTGGCGTGATACTTCTAAGTTATATGAAATTGTTCCAGGATTTTTTGAAGATGAAAATCCATTTGGTTATTGGCCTTACGAAGCTAAAGGTGTTTTAATTACTGGCGGTCAACACGTTGCTAAAGCAAGAGATTTTAGTAAAGTCAGTTCAACTACTATTAAAGGCGATTTAACAAGTCAAATTAATTTTAATAACCTGATTAAAACAGGATTTGAATTTGTATATAATGATTTGAATCTTGATTATGGAACAATAGCATCTGCTACTGCAGGAAAAACTTATGCTGTAAGAGTTCAGCAACGAGTAAATCCAATAAGAGCAGCATTCTATGCTCAGGATAAGCTTGAATTCGAAGGTTTAACTGTTAATCTTGGATTAAGAGTAGATTACAGTAACTCAAATACAGATTGGTGGTTAACTGACCCCTTCGATGTTTATTTTTATTCATCAAAGTATAATGAATCCAGAAGTTTTCCATTGGAAAAATCTAAACCGCAATGGCAAATTTCTCCACGACTTGGTATTGCTCATCCAATTACCGAAAATGCAAAACTATTTTTTAATTATGGTCACTTCAAACAATTGCCCCAATATGAAAGCATATTCAGAATACAAAGAAATTCTTTAAAAGCACTGACAAGTATAGGAGACCCAAATGTAATTTTAGCAAAGACAATTTCTTATGAACTTGGTTTCGATTATTTAATTACAGAAGATATATTTCTTCAGGTTGCAGCATTTTATAATGATATTTATGACCAGCAGGATTATACACAATATATATCAAGCTCAGCAGGATTTTCTTATTCAAAAACCACTAACAATAATTATGAAGATACACGAGGTTTTGAATTAACACTTAGAAAAACACGAGGAAGATGGTGGTCAGGTTTTGCAAATTATACTTATTTAGTTAGAACAAGCGGGCATTTTGGCAGTTCTCAAATTTATGATGACCCATCATTGCAAAAAGCTTGGGATGAACAAACAGTTAATCTTTATCAGGATAGACCAATTCCTCAGCCATTTGCAAGAGTTAATTTAAACTTTTTTACACCTGATGATTTTGGACCTGAAATTTTTGGTCATAAAATTTTTGCAGGTTGGCTTTTGAATTTAATTGTTGACTGGCAGGCAGGTGGCTGGGTAACCTGGAATCCTAAAGGTCTTCCTGATATTTCTTATAATGTTCAATCAGTTGATTATTTCAATACAACTCTAAGATTGAATAAATCGTTTGACGTTGGGAAATTAAGAATTGATTTATTTATGGATGTTTATAATGTATTGAATACACTTCGTTTGTGGAATACTGGAGACCAGGATTATTTGAGATCTTTACATCTTCCAAAGAGCGAAGCTTATGATAATATTCCAGGCAATGATAAAGTTGGTGATTATAGAAAACCTAATGTTGAATTCCAACCTATGGAATATCAAGCAGTGATTGACCCAACAAAACCTGGCAAGAATAATGTAATTTATTATGAAGGAACCACATCGAAATATTATGAATATGTGAATAATCAATGGAGCGAGGTTGACCAGAACAGAATTAACAAAATTCTTGAAGACAAAGCTTACATTGATATGCCAAATCAATCAACATTCTGGTTCTTAAATCCGCGCAGCTTTTACTTTGGATTAAGATTAACATTCAATCTTTAAAAAGAAATGAGGTGTCTATGAAAAAGTTTAGAAGTAACTCTATTTTCTTTTTTATTGTTTTTTATTTCATAGGACTAAATTCAATAAATCTTGCACAGGATATTAGATGGCTGAGAATAGGACAGCTGCAAACACCAATTAATGAAATTGGAGCAGAATACGAAAACGAATTTCCAGAAGGAAATACAAACTATTTTTCCTGGCCGGCATTGTATGGGATTGATCAAAATACTTGTCGTATGAGAGGATTATGGATAGGCTGCAAAGATTATTATGACCCGGTTGAAAAAAAACTTAAAGGTGTTAAAGTAATAGGCTCAGGACCTCGAGATGCAAGCGACCGTGTAAATCAAATTTTTGAAAAAGAAATAAAATTAGTAGGAAAAAATTTACACCCGGTTGTAATAGTCGATGACCAGAAAGCAAGTCCACTTGATAATTATGATAAACTCGACAGCCTTGATGAAAATCTTTTATCCGATAGAATGGTGTTGGTTAGATTTAATACTTCAATAGGAATTTCAGTTACTAAAAAAGTTTATGCATTTTCTCAGCCTAATCATGATGATTATATAATTCATGAATATATTTTTAAGAATACTGGAATTTATAACAAAGCTGGAGATGTGTATAAACAAACGCTGAAAGATGTATGGTTTTATTTTGTTTATAGATATGCATTTGCAGGAGTTACTTCTTCTGGCTTTGGTTCTACATGGGGTGCATTTTCATCGACATGGGGAAATAGTACTATTAATCATGCATTTGGACAAAATCCTTCTTCACCTGATTTTACTGACCCAAATTCACCAATTTATAATATGAGAGGATTTTATTCATGGTATGGACCAAATAAAGATAGACCTGTATCTTATGATGAAGACTGGGGATGTCCAAACGAATCTGAAGATGGGGTGCTTGGTTCTGCTAAATTTGCTGGATGTGTGACTCTTCATGCAGATGTTAGTCCTAAAAATCCCTCTGATGATGTTTTTCAACCTAAGACTACATGGTTTATTGGTTCCGACATTACAGCAATGCAAGCAAATGTAAGTCAATATGATGAAGTTTTTATGGGTGATAGATATGATATTATGAGTGAAGGACATGCACCACGACAGCACGATGAAGTAGTTGGAAATGATTATCCAATTAATTACACAGACCCGAGAAGACAAACTGGTGGCGGAACAAGTCAGGGTCAGGGTTTTGGGCCTTATACTCTTGAACCTGGTGATAGTGTTAGAATTGTTTTTGCAGAAGCTGTTAATGGCCTTTCATGGGAAAAATGCAGAGAAATAGGAAATAACTGGCTACAATGGAGAAATAATTCACCAACCAAGCCACCCCTTTTATTACCAGACGGAACTCAAACACAAAACCATAATCTTTATAAAAAGTTGTGGGTTTATACAGGAAAAGATTCTATACTAAAAAGTTTTAGAAATGCAATGAAAAATTTTCAATCTAATTTCAAAATACCACAAGCACCACCGCCTCCAAAAACATTTAGAGTTACATCTGGTGGAGATAGAATAAAACTCGAATGGTCTGATAATGCAGATTCTTGGCCTCATTTTAATGGTTATGTAATTTATAGAGCAGAAGGAAGAGTTTTAGATTATAGAACAAAATATGAAAAAATCTTTGAGTGTGATAAATCTAATGTTGTTCATAGTTATGATGATAAAACAGCCAAAAGAGGTTTTGATTATTACTATTATATTCAAACAAAAGATGATGGCACTCAGAATGATATTGAACCGGGTAAGCCTTTATACAGCAGTCCATTCTGGACTGTAACAAATAGACCAGCTACTTTGCAGCGTCCTCCAGTTACAACAACTTTAGATTCTGTGAGAGTTGTTCCAAATCCGTATGATATTCGGGCAAGGATATTTCAATTTGGTGATAAATCACAATACGATAGAATTGCATTCTATGGATTGCCTCCGGTATGCAAGTTAAAGATATTTACTGAACGCGGTGATTTGATATGGGAAAAAGACCATACAAAAGGAACTGGAGATGAATTGTGGGATTCGTTAACAAAATATGGACAGATAGTATCGAGCGGTATTTATATTCTTTATGTAGAAACTCCTGATGGTCGTTCTGTATTCCGTAAATTCGTGATAATTAGATAAGGAGGAGATTATAAATGAAAACATTGTTAAAGAATTTTTTGCCGGGATTGTTAATATGCTTTATCTTCTTTAATTCTAATTATTCTCAGCAAAAACAAAAATTAGCACAAAGCGGATTTCAGTTTCTAAGTGTTGTTTCCGATGCTCGTGCAGCTGCAATGGCAGAAGCTATGACAAGTCTTCAGTTTGGTTCTAGTTCATTGTTTTTTAATCCTGCCGGAATGTCTGACATGCAAACTTTTATAGATGTATCTGCAAGTGCAAATAAATGGATTGCTGATATTAATCATTACACTTTGAGTCTTGCAATAAATCCTTACGATGGAAATTACGGTGTAATTGGTTTTACAATTCAAAGTGTTGACTATGGTGAATTTTATGGTACACGCGTTAATAAAGCCTCTCCATTAGGTTATGAAGATATTGGAATTTTTAAATTAAGTGCAATTGCTGTTGGCCTTGGTTATGCAAAACAACTAAGCGATAAATTTAGTGTGGGCGGGCAAATTCGCTGGATAAGGCAGGATTTAGGAGAAAGCATTATACCTGTAATTAATGTTGGGTTAGATACCACACAGAAAACTGTTTCCAATAAATTATCACCATTTATTTTTGATTTCGGTACGCAATATAGAACTGGATTTAAAAGTTTAGTATTTGGAATGTCAGTTCGGAACTTTTCAAAAGAAGTTAAATATGCAAAAGAAGGATTTCAGGCTCCGCTTGTTTTTACATTAGGTATTTCAATGAATCTTTTAGATTTTATAGGAGAACTGCCATTTAATCAATCATTATACTTAAGTATTGATGCAAGTCATCATAGAGATCATCCCGAGCAAATTAAAATTGGTATTGATTATAAATTATTCAATGCTTTTTCATTACGAGGTGGTTATATATCAAATAATTTCGAAAGCGGCTTTACTTTTGGATTGGGTATCGCAAGTTATGGTTTTGCAATTGATTATGCTTATACTCCTTTTGGTGTATTTGATAAAGTACAAAGATTTACCGCAAGATTTTCTTTTTAATTTGATTTGAAGTTTATGTTCTATAAAATTTTTAGAGCATCAAGGAGAATTATTATGAAACAAAAAAGTTTAATTATAACTTTGGTCATAGTCATATCGATTAAATTTTTGACTGCTTGTAAATATGATGTAGCAGAGCCAATGTGGGATAAAGAATTTCCCGAAGCACCAATTCCCAAAATTACTCAGGTAGACCCTATTCAGGCTAAGCCCGGAGTCAATACGATTACAATTCAAGGTGAGAATTTAGACGTTAGCGGAACAAATGTTTATTTTGATAACACATCAGCTGAAATGGTTTCTGTATCATTAACTAAAATTGTTGTAAGAAGACCAAATCTTGCTACTGAATCAAGCTATATTAAAGTAGTTCCCAATCAGGCTCTTACTGTTGCAAAATATGGACCTTACAAAATTGATAAAGTCTTAGATCGCTATGGTTCTTTTTTAGATAATTTGCAATTGAGTGTTCTTGCAGTTGATAAAAATGAAAATCTTTACGTGGTCGAAGCAGCTTCTCGAAATATTGTTAAAGTTACACCGGTTGGTCAAAAGTCAATTATTGGTTTGGCAACAAGACCGCCCACAGATGCTAAAGTTGGTCCCGGTGGAAAACTTTATATGCCAGGTAATAATCGTTCAATTGATGTAGTAGATTTATATACAGGAGAAGTAAAAGAATGGTTAAGACTTCCATCTGGTAAAGTTGTTAAATTTGGCGATTTTGATGCCAATGGATATTTCTATACGGGAGGCACTCGCAGCGACCTTGTTATTATAGCTCCAGATTTATCAGTTAAATCAGCCGGTGTTTATACAACTGATGAAATTCTTGCCATTCGTGTTTTTAATGGTTATGTATATGTGGCTTCACGAAAAGCAAGTTCTCAAGAACCTGCTAAAATATGGAGACATTCAATTGATGGTAATGGTAATGTAGGAAGCAAAGAATTAGTTTTTGATTTAAGTACAAGCAGTGAATTTTCTTCGCGCTTAATTAGAGGTCTTGCATTTTCTGAAAATGGTATTATGTTTATTGCAACCGATTCTTCTAATCCAATTTTAATTTTTGATATGGCATCTAAACAATTGGATTATTTTTATAAGAATATTATTCCTCCTTATTGTAAAAATTTTTATTGGGGTAATGGAAGTTTTCTTTATATGATAATTGGTGATGCAACAGCAGGACAGGAATGGACTGTTTTTCGTGTTGATATGGGCTCAAAGAGTGCACCATATTATGGAGGTTAAAAGAAGAAAAGAAACTAATTAATTTAATGAACTTGAAGTAATAATTGAAAGAATGAAATTATTGTACTTGATGAAGTAAATATTCTTTGTATTAAAATCCATAATCAAGAATTGACGAAATAAATAGATTTTTATTGTGTAATAAGTTTTTTATTTCATACAAATTGAGAAAAAAATAAAATTTTGTTTTTTGATTGAAATTGTGAATAATTATAATAACTCAACCCCCGTCCCCTTCTCTTAGGAAGAGAAGGGGTGAAAAAATCCTTCTCTTTCTAAGAGAGGGGTAAAGGGAGAGTTCATTAATAAATAATGCATAAACGAATTAAAATTAAGTGAAGACAATAGATGATAATTTTTTTTAGGTAATAAATTTAATATCTGCTTTTTATCGTAATAAGGTTGTGTGAAAATAATTAATATATTTTAACTCAACCCCCGTCCCCTTCTCTTAGGAAGAGAAGGGGTGTGTTCCCTCTCTTTCTAAGAGAGGGACAAAGGGAGAATTCATTAATAAATAATGCATAAACGAATTAAAATTAAGTGAAGACAAATGGGGAGAAATTCATGAAAGTAAAATTTCAGTATTTGTTTTTTTTCTTATTGATTTTTCAAATCATATATGCTTTTGAAAAACAAAAGGATGGTGTTTTATTCGAACTGAAAAAACAAAA
Organism: Rosettibacter primus; assembly: GCF_036860675.1. NCBI lineage: Bacteria > Pseudomonadati > Ignavibacteriota > Ignavibacteria > Ignavibacteriales > Melioribacteraceae > Rosettibacter > Rosettibacter primus. Next base: position 204,175 of record NZ_JAYKGK010000005.1, on the reverse strand, counting down.
AGATACCGATGCGCAATTACTAAAAGTTCAGATCATCACTGAAAATATTATCCGTATTATAGCTTCACCAACAAATTCATTTTCAACTCGTAAAAGTTTAGTGGTAGAAAAAATTGATTGGAAACCTATCCGCTGGTCTGTAAAAGACAAAAATAATTTTGTTGATATTATTACTTCTAAATTAATTGTTAGAGTAAATTCAGAAAATGGCAAAGTTGCATTTTATGATAATAATGAAAAATTAATTTTAAATGAGAGTGCAAACGATAGCAAAATTATTATTCCTTCAGCAGTGATGGGTGAACAAACTTATCACATAAGACAAATATTTAATGCTTCAGAAGACGAAGCTTTTTATGGTTTGGGCGCACATCAAAATGGAATTATGAATTATAAAGGTCACGATGTTGACCTCTGGCAATATAATATTGTTGATGTAATTCCCTTTCTTGTCTCAAGTAAAAATTATGGAATACTTTGGGATAATTATTCACGCACAAAATTTGGAGATATCAGAGAATATCAGTCACTCCATAATGTTTTCAAACTTTATGATAAAAAAGGAAATGAAGGTGGACTGACAGCTGAATACTTTGAGGATGTTGACTTCAAAAATTTATTTGCTATACAAATAGAATCAAAAATTGAGCATGAATTTCTTGATGTGAATGACCCTTTCCCTGAAGGATTTAATGAGAAAGTTAAAGCTGTAAGATGGAGCGGCGAGATTGAAAGTAATGAATCAGGAATTCACAAACTTAGATTGTATTGTTCGGGTTATACAAAAATGTGGATTGATGATTCTTTAATCGTTGATTCATGGAGACAGAATTGGCTGCCGTGGACGCATCTTCCCAAAATCAATATGAAACCCGGTGAAAAACATAAAATCAAAATCGAATGGATTCATTCTGGTGGCTATATAGGATTAAAAGCATTATGTCCATCAAAAGAAGATTTTATAAATTCATTCTCACTTTATTCCGAGGTGGGCGATCAGATAGATTATTATTTCATCTATGGTGAAAATCTTGATGATGTAATTCATGGATATCGAATTTTAACTGGCAAAGCTCCAATGATGCCTAAATGGGCAATGGGATTATGGCAGTGCCGCGAACGTTATAAAACTCAAGATGAATTACTTTCTATTGTAAAAGAATTTAGAAAAAGAAAAATTCCTCTTGATAATATTGTTCAAGATTGGTTTTACTGGAAAGAAGACCAATGGGGAAGTCATGAATTTGATAAGGAACGTTTTCCTGACCCTGAAGGAATGGTAAAAGAACTTCATAATAAACTGCATACTCGGATTATGATTTCTGTCTGGCCAAAATTTTATGTGGGCACAAAACATTTTGAAGAATTTAAGAAGAATGGCTGGCTGTATATGCGAAATGTTGAAGTAGGCCAGAAAGATTGGGTTGGTCCCGGTTATGTATCAACTTTTTATGACCCATACAGTGAAGGTGCACGAAAACTTTATTGGAAACAAATTAATGAAAAGCTTTTCTCGCTTGGTTTTGATGCATGGTGGCTTGATTCGACTGAACCTGACCTTCAATCAAATCTTTCATTTAATGAATGGCTTTTGAGAATTGGACCAACTGCATTAGGAACTTCTGCTCGATATCTTAATACTTATTCTTTAATGAATTCAAAAGCAGTTTATGAAGGACAGAGAAAAACAAAACCAAATCAACGAGTTTTTATTTTAACTCGTTCTGCTTTTGCGGGGCAACAAAGATATTCAGCAGCAACTTGGAGCGGTGATGTTGCAGCAAGATGGTTCGACCTCAAGAATCAAATTTCTGCTGGACTGAATTTTTCTCTTTCAGGAATTCCATACTGGACAACAGATATTGGCGGATTTGCTGTTGAGCCTCGATATGAAAAACCAAATGATTCTGATTTAGATGAATGGCGGGAATTAAATACCCGCTGGTTTCAGTTTGGAACTTTTTGTCCTCTCTTTAGAGTGCATGGTCAATATCCTTATCGTGAAATGTTTAATATCGCTCCCGAAAATCATCCTGCTTATCAATCAATGTTAAATTATGACAAACTTCGTTATCGATTAATGCCATACATTTATTCTCTTACTGGGATGGTAACTCATCAAGATTATACAATTATGAGAGCATTGGTTATGGATTTTGGTTACGATAAAAATGTTCTGAATATTGGCGACCAATTTATGTTCGGTCCTTCATTGCTTATCAATCCAGTCACCGAATATAAAGCAAGGTCAAGAAATGTTTATTTACCAAAAGGTTGCGGATGGTATGATTTGAAATCCGGCAAATATTATGAAGGCGGTCAAACTATTATTGCTGATGCGCCTTACATTGATATTCCAATTTTTGTAAAGGAAGGTTCTATAATTCCATTTGGACCGGAAATTCAATATACAGATGAAAAACCTGCTGACCCAATTAGATTGTATGTCTACACAGGTCGTAATGCTTCTTTTACTCTTTATGAAGATGAAAATGTTAATTATAATTATGAAAAGGGTCTTTATTCTACAATTGATTTTAATTACAACGAAAAAGAAAAAATTCTTACAATCGAAAAAAGAAAAGGAAAATTTCCCGGAATGTTGAAAACAAGAACTTTTGAAATTATCTGGATTAGCAAAGAAAAATCATATGGAATTAATTTTGAAAAAGAGCCAGATGTAAAAATTCTTTATGATGGGAAGAGGAAAATAATCAGAATGAATTAGAAAAAATTGTTATTAGTGAATAATTCTCTTATAATCTAATGATGTATTTATCATAATCTATGTTTTGCTGTTTGTTAGTTAATTAAATTTTCTAATCATTAATTGAAAATAATTTTATTAAGAGGAGAGCATGAAAAACAAATTTTTATTTCAATTGTCCAGAATTTTCGTTCTTATTTATTTGGGATTAGCTTTTACAATGAATGCCCAATCGTTAAAAGTAAGAAGTGTAGAAAATTTTTGTAATGATTGGAAATTTCATTTAGGTGATATTGCTAATGGGAATGATCCTGCCTTAAATGATGATGAGTGGCGCAAGCTCGATTTACCGCACGATTGGAGTATTGAAGGTGAATTCAGTAAAGACCATCCGGCAACTCCAGGCGGAGGTGCATTGCCCGGCGGAATTGGCTGGTATCGAAAATCTTTTTTTGTCCCTGAATCCGAAAAAGAAAAATTATTTTTTATCGACTTTGATGGCATCTATCGGAACAGCGAAGTCTGGATTAATGGAAATTACTTGGGGAAACGCCCTTACGGCTATATTTCATTTCGTTATGAGCTTACTCCTTATCTTAAATTTGGTGATAAAAATGTAATTGCTGTTAAAGTCGATAATTCACAACAACCAAATTCAAGATGGTATTCAGGTTCAGGAATTTATAGAAATGTATGGCTTACTAAAACAAATAAAATTTATGTTGAACACTGGGGCACTTTCATTACAACTCCAACTGTAAATGAATATTTTGCGAAAGTTTCTATTCAAATAAAAGTAAGAAACATATTTGATAAAGCAGTTCCTATAAAAATTATAACAGAAATCTTTGATAGCGAAAATAAAAAGGTAGGTGAAGTTGAAAGTCAAAGTAATTTGAATGCTAATGCATTAATTGAAATTCATCAAGAGGTAGAAATAAAAAATCCAAAGTTATGGTCAATTGAAAAACCAAATTTATATAGGGCAATTTCAATCATAGAATCTGAAGGGAAACAGTGTGATGATTATGAAACAATTTTTGGGATTAGAACTTTTGAGTTTAATGCGGAAAAAGGATTTTTCTTGAATGGTAAGCAAGTAAAAATTAAAGGTGTATGCAATCATCACGATTTAGGATGTCTTGGTGCTGCAATTAATGAAAGAGCTCTGGAACGTCAACTCGAGATTTTGAAAAACATGGGAGTAAATGCAATAAGAACATCTCATAATCCGCCTGCACCAGAATTGCTAAATTTATGTGATAGAATGGGATTTATTGTTATGGACGAAGCTTTTGATATGTGGAAAACAAAAAAGACTGAATTTGATTATGCATTGGATTGGGATAAATGGTATAAAAGAGATTTAGAAGATATGATTCTTCGTGATAGAAATCATCCTTCGGTGATTATCTGGAGTATCGGCAATGAAGTAATGGAACAATGGATTAGAGATGACAGCATAGGAATTGTTCTTACAAAAGAATTAACAAAAATTGTTAAGAGCCTTGATTCAACTCGTCCTGTAACTGCAGCTTGTAATGGACCTGAACCAGAAAATCCCCTAATTAAAGCTGAAGTTCTGGATTTAATCGGGTTTAATTATCATCATCATCTTTTCGAAGATTTTCCCAAAACATATCCAAATAAAAAATTCATTGCTACAGAAACAACATCTGCGCTTGCTACAAGAGGTCATTATGATATGCCATCAGACAGCATAAGAAGATGGCCTAAAAGATGGGATTTACCACTTGAAGATGGTAATCCAGATAATACATGTTCAGCATATGATAATTGCAGTGCACCCTGGGGTTCGACTCACGAAGAAACATGGAGAATCATTAAAAAACATGATTTCCTATCCGGTATGTTTATATGGACAGGTTTCGATTATCTTGGCGAGCCTACTCCTTATTCTTGGCCATCCCGCAGTTCTTATTTTGGTATAGTTGACTTAGCAGGATTTCCAAAAGATGTATATTACATGTATCAAAGTGAATGGACTGATAAACCAATTCTTCATGTATTTCCTCACTGGAATTGGAAAGAAGGTCAAATAATTGATGTATGGGCTTATACAAATTGTGATGAAGTTGAATTATTCTTAAATGGAAATTCAATGGGCATAAAAAGAAAATCTGGTGACGACATTCATTTAATGTGGAGATTGAAATTTATTCCTGGAATTTTAAAAGCTGTTGGTCGAAAAGATGGAAAAGAAATTTTAACGCGTCAAATTAAAACCGCAGATAAACCTTATAAAATTTATCTTGAAGCTGACCGCAACATCATAAATGCAGATGGAAAAGATTTATCATTTGTTACAGTAAAAATTCTTGATAAAGATGGCACATTAGTTCCATATGCAGATAACTTAATTAATTTCGAAATTACCGGTGAAGGGAAAATAGCTGGAGTTGATAATGGTTCTCAAACAAGTCATGAACCTTTCAAAGCAAATTATAGAAAAGCATTTAATGGAATGTGTCTTGCTGTAATTCAATCAAGTGGTAAAGCTGGAAAAATCAAATTAACAGCAAAATCAGAAAATTTACTGCCGGCTTCGATAGAAATCGAAGCAAAGTAAAAATATTTGGGGAGTGAATTAAAATGAATATAGTAAAAAAAATTTATCTGCTATTAATTTTTCAATCATTACTAATCAATGCACAACGAAGTCCAAACTGTTTTCTTGAAGATTTTGAATTGAAATATGCATCAATTCCACCCTTTGAAAATGCTGAGAAACCGTCATCATCACCTTCGATAACAATAACATTAAATGCAGCAGATACAATTGGCAAGGTTTCAAAATATATTTTTGGAAATGCACTTGCAGCATGGATTGGAAATGACCCGTTAAGAGATCCAGTATTTATTAGAAATGTGCAATTACTTTCTCCAACATTAATTCGTTATCCTGGAGGAAGCTGGTCTGATATTTTTTTCTGGGATGGAAAAGCTGAAAATATTCCACCAACTGTCTGGGATGGAAATCAAAGTAAATGGGTTACATTTACACCGCAGTTTGGAAAAAATAGTTGGCCAACTACAGTTGATAATTATTACAATTTACGAGACCAATTAGGAACCGAAGGATTAATTACAATAAATTATGGTTATGCGCGTTATGGAACAGGAACTGATCCGGTTGCACAAGCAGCTCATTATGCTGCTGAATGGGTAAGATATGATGACGGCCGTACAAAATTCTGGGAAATTGGTAACGAAAATGGAGGACCCTGGGAAGCTGGATGGAAAATTGATACAGTATTAAATAAAGATAATCAACCTGAAATTATAACAGGTGAATTATATGGGAAACACTTTAAAATCTTTGCAGATTCAATGAGAGCTGCTGCAGCTGAAAGAGATAATACAATTTATATAGGGGGACAAATTCTTCATTACGATGGAACTAATAGCTGGAATATTGCTGATAGAAAATGGAACGAAGGATTTTTTAAGGAAGTTGGAGATGCTGCAGATTTTTATGTTATTCACAATTATTTCGGAAGCGGAGCAAATGCTAAATCACTCCTTGATGTTGCATCTATTGTTCCAAAACAAATGATGGATTTTATTACTCAAGATATTGCAAAGAAAAATGCTTTTCCTAAACCAATTGCAATTACTGAGTGGAATATGGACCAATCTGGCTCTGATTTGGGAAAAACATCAATTATAAATGGGATGCAGGCAGTTATTTTATTTAATGAATGGATTAAACAAAATTATGGAATGACCTGTCGATGGCTTCTTGTAAACTGGGAAAGCGATGGAATGTTTTATAGAGGAAATAATTCTCAAATACCAAAGTGGAATCCGCGACCAGATTTTTATTACATCTATTATCTGCAAAAGTTTACAGGCGACCATTCAATTAAAACATCAGTAACAGGAAGTAAAGATGTTCTTGCTTATGCTACAACTTTTAGTTCCGGTCATCTCGGCGTTGTTGTGATTAATAAAACAAAGAACGAATATGTTGTAAATATTTTACCAAATAATTATGGATTTGGTGAAAAATATTATATCTATTCATTAACAGGTGGAACTGATAATGCGGATTTTTCACAATATGTTTATGTTAATGGCAATGGACCAACTGGAGCAGCATGGGGACCTCTTGATAATCTCGAAGACATTCCTGCTTTAGCTTATACTTCTTCAGGTGAAATTAAATTTACTTCACCAAGCCGTTCAGTTCAATATATTTTAATTGAACCAGGAAATTATGTTTCTGTAAAAGAAGAATATGATAATTATAAAATTACCGATTTTGAATTATATCAAAATTATCCTAATCCATTTAATCCAGTTACAACAATAAGATATTCAATTCCATCAAATGTTGAGGTATTGAACCCAATCTCTTTAAAAGTATATGATGTTTTAGGTAATGAAGTTGCTATACTTGTCAATGAACCAAAAACTCCAGGAACCTACGAAGTTAAATTTGACGGGAGCAGATTATCAAGCAGCGTTTATTTCTACAAATTGCAATTTGAGAATTATCTATTAATTAAGAAAATGACACTCATTAAATAATTTTTATATAATCTGTGATAATCTGTAAAATCAGTGTTCTAATTTTTTTAGACAGCCTGATAACTGCACTAAGTAGAGTCTGATTTTCTTAAAACAATATTTCGGAAATTTTTTACTTAGTATTTTGATAATGGATTAAATTATGTTATGCTTACAATAATATTATTGACTATTTTTGGAGTGAAAATATTTATTGCGAGATTATAAAGAACATTACATGATTTACACTTCTAAAAAACATTTTCTAATTCCTATAATCCTAATTACTATTCTAACATTTTTTCTGTTAAATTTATTAATAAAACCAAACTTAACAATCAAAACATTAAGTGAAGTATTTCCTAAAGAAAAATGGCTGTTAATTAGAGGTACAAATGGTCAATTAATTTCGAACATGATTGATTATGAAAGTGGCTTAACTGTTCAATATAATCTTAATCAATTTGAGCGTGGTGAGTTCATTTCTTTGAAATATTTTTTTAATCCTAAAGAAAAGAAATTCTTTAATAAAGGAGATACTATTTTATCAATCTATTCAAGTGAAGTTGAAGATAGATTAGTAACTGTCGAAGGAGAATTAAATATTGCAAAAGCAAATTTAATTTCACAAAGCACAGGGCAGAAGGAAGCTTTAATTAAAGAAGCACAAAGTAGATTAAATTATGTAGATGAAAAAATAAATGAACAAAGAATTTTATTTAATAGAAGTAAATCTTTATACGACAAATATTTAATATCACAACAGGATTATGAAACACAAAAATGGATTCTTGACTTACTTGAAATAGAAAAAAAAATTTATAAAGCACAACTTGAAAATATTTCTACAGGAGTAAAATTAGAAGATATAAAATTGCTTAAGTCCCAGATTTCTGCACTTGAATCAAGATTGAACTTTCTTAAAAAAAGAAAAAATGATTTAACAATAACCTCGCCCATTTCAGGAGCTCTTCTAAATGCTTTTTCTCAAGATACATTGATGACCTTGATTAATGATAGAGAAGTAATTCTTCACACACCTGTAAAAATTTCTGACCTGCAGTTTTTAAAAAATGGAAATACAATTAAGCTTCAAATTGATAGTAATTATTATGAGGGACAAATAGTTTTCATAAATAAAGAGATAAAATTAATTAATAATCAACAGGTTGTTTTTATTTCAATTAAATTAGATAATAGAAATGGAAAGCTTTTGTCTGGCATGGTACTTGAAACTTTATTACAAATAAAAGAAATATCTTTAATTGAATACATTCAAAGATTGCTGAGTTCATAAAATGCCAAGAGTTGAATTTAAATATCTTGTCCCGCTGAAATTAAAAGAAGAATTGAAAGAAGATATATTGCCATATCTTCGATATGATTATTATTCCGAAAAAAGACCATTAAAACAATATACTGTAAGAAGTATTTATCTGGATACTCCGGAACTAACAACGTATTACGAAAAATTATCTGGTATTAAAATTCGTAATAAATTTAGAATTAGAGGATATAATGAATTAACAGAAGATGTAAAAGTATTTATAGAAATAAAAAGAAAAAATGAAAATTATGTTTCAAAAGATAGAGTTCCGATTCTTTATTCTGATTTGAATGATTTTTTAAATTACTTTGATTTATCCAGAATTGGAAATCATACAATTGAATACGAGAGACGAATTGAAGCTGCAAAGAATTTTTTCTTCTATTATACCAATAATAAATTAAAACCAATAATCAATGTTATTTATGAAAGAGAAGCATTTGAGTGCAAATATGGTTCAGGCTTAAGACTTACTTTTGATATGAACTTAAGAAGTTTTTTGACACATACTTTTAATGCTTTATTTAATAATGATGAATCAGAGCTAATTTTTCCTGAGCATTTTATTCTGGAGATAAAATATTTTAAAACATTACCAATTTGGATACCAAGAGTTATTAATAAATATAATTTAAGGAAAGAAGCAATTTCAAAATATGCTTTATCAATTGATAATCATTTAAAAAACAAAATTAACATACATTCTGTTTGAGAGAGAGGAATGCTTGAAAATTTACAATCTGTAAGTGTTTTTTCACCAACACTTGCAGAAATAATAAGCAATATTTTAATTAGCCTGATATGCAGTTTTATTATATCATTAATTTATCGATTCACATATAAAGGTCCTGGTTATTCAGAAAGTTTTGTTCATTCGATAATTTATTTGTCTGTTATTACATCTGTTGTTATAATGGTAATTGGTAATAATCTTGCCCGTGCTTTTGGATTGGTTGGCGCGTTATCAATAATTCGTTTTAGAACGGCAATTAAAGATACTGTTGATATAGTTTATATTTTTTTGGGATTAGCTATTGGAATGGCAGCTGGGGTTGGTTATCATAAATTAGCAATTGTTGGCACACTAATGATTGGAGTTATTCTAATTTTATTTTCAAAGGCAAACTTCAAGTTCTTTCTTTCTAATCAATATATGCTTCAATTTTCTTATTCAAATGAAGAGCCATTAGGAGAAAAATTTTCTGAAATACTTTTGAAATATTGCAGAAGTTATGAGACAATTAATATTCGTTCAACACCAGAGGGAATAATTGAATATACATTTTATCTTCTAGTAAGAAAAAATATTGACAGTAAATTGATAATTGATGAACTTCAGAAAATAAAGGGTTTGCAAAAATTGAATTTGTATTTTGATAGACATAATTCATAAAAAATTGTAGAACCAAATCAAATTTTGTAAAAGTCTTGTGTGCAAAAAAAATAAATAGGTATATGAACACAGACGACACAGATTAGACAGATGACCGCCAGATAAAATCTGAGAAAATCTTGTTTTATCAGTGTAATCGGTGTGCTAAAAAATTATGGACACAAGATGTTGTGAAAAATAATATGCGGGAAATAGTTTCACGAAGATAAACGCAAATTATTGCAGATGACAGCAGATAGAACCAGCATAAATCTGCGAGAAACAAAAAACACATCGATGCCACAGTTTATTTAATAAGCATCATTTTTTTAGTGATAATTTTATTCTCAAATTTTAGTTGATAAAAATATATTCCGCTAACAAATTCATTCATTGATAAATTGACAGTGTATTTCCCTGCATATTGAAATTTATTTGCCAATACCTTTATTTCTCTTCCTAAGATATCATAAACACAAAGCTTAACCACTCCATCTTTTGGAAGTTCATACACAACTTTTGTAGACATATTAAAAGGATTTGGATAATTTTGATAAAGTTCAAAGTCAAATTTTATAGAGTTTGTAAAATCATTAACTGAAGTTGGCAAATCATCTTTTCCTGGTGAGCCATGAAGTGAATATGATTTTCTCCAGTATGCAGGGTTATTCATATTTCCTGATGAATTTATTTCATTTGCAACAAGGGAGTAACCCTGTCCATCGGCTTCAACAGACCAGGGATAAACATCATCATAAGTAACAGAAAAAATTGTATCATTTGCTGCTGATAAAAGTGTTAAAGTTTCGCCGCCGTTATCTAATTTTCCCTTGTATTCATCATAAGGATAAAAACCATAACGATTATTAAATTCCTTTCGATTGGAAGCTAATACAATAAACTTATTTGGTTCTATTACAGAGTTGGAAGGAAAAGTGTAATTTATCCCGGAAGAAAAATAAGCATTTGATAAATTGATTGGTGCAGTGCCAATATTTTTTAGTTCGATAAATTCATATTCATCATCATTAATTGTATCGTTATCAATAGGATGATAATGTATTTCAGTTAATTTAAGATTACTAAAATTATTGTCAGCAAACAATGTAAGTTCATGAAGAGCACTCCATGTTGTGCCGTCTAATATTCGAGCTTTAATTACGGTTGTCGAGTTTATTTCTAATTCTGCTTCGTTGCCCCCATCAATTGCAGAGCCTGATACATTTCCACCAATTAATCTTGGATCGCTTCCGTCGAGTGTATATTTAATCGTTCCTTTTGAATTATTTGAGTTCAACAATTTTATTTTATAATTGGGTTTTACAGTTAAATAAGTTGAAGTAATTTCATTGTTATTATTTTTGAAAATAGGCGGATTAATATTAGGATATAGATTTGCAGCTTTTAATTGATTTAATACTATATTGGTGCGATAAGGAAAATAATTATTTACAATGTCATTAATAGCCCATTGCCAATCATCTTTTGTGTATGATGGTGTTCGAGTTGTATTTCCCCACCTTGCAGATTCTGCAATTATTGCCATTTCAATTTCTTTAGCACGTACAAGAAATAAATCAGTTGCCTTTTGAGGAGTCATACATCCTTCATTAAAAAAATGTTTATAAACATGATCAGAAAAACGAGTTCGATACTCTTTGTTGCTTGTAAGTTTATAATGAAGCCATTGGGGATGAAATCCACCAAGACTTGTTACATTCATATTTATCGATACACGGTTTTCATAAAGACCAATGCCAGGTCCTTCACCAGCTGTTGTTCTTAATATATGTTCTGCATCATGAATTAAAAATTTAAAGCCAGATTCACCATTGCGATTATAAATGCAGAAAAAGTTATTAGGCAAATTATCGCCGCCAAACTTAGAAGTGGGACTGTCAAAATTTCCGGTATAAAAAATGTTCAACATGAAATCGATGAGGTTATCAACATCAACTAAAACTTTGTATGATGGATTTCGACTGTCGTCGGGATTTCTGCCGAGCAATTTAAAATAATTTTCATTAGCACTAAAACCTTTCAAACACATTTTCCATATTTCTTCGTATGCATCCATATTTCCATCGGTAGCTTCAACTTGATGATTGTTGTCCCCTGGTTTTATTACATCATAATCTTCTTCTTTTCCTCCAAGATAACTTTCAGCAAAGTTTGCTTCTGCTCTTTCTTGAGATTGATATAATCCCCAATACACACCATTAAAGTAAAGATGATAATATCTGCTGCGGGTATAAGGCTGGCCGGTTTCTCTTTGAAGGTCGCGTGAAAAAACATCTCGGTTCATTGTATTATATTGGCTTAAATGACCTGGATAACTCCATGAATAATTTTGGCTTGTTCGCAAATCAATTTTATCAAACTCTGCAGCACCTTCATCATCGAATAATGGATATTCTAATTTCCCTTTGCCGTATTCTTTTCTAAAAAATAATCGAAATGCATGTTTAGGATTATCTCCGTGACGACTCCATCCACCACGAATTCTAATCCCTGCATTAATTTGAAATCCTTTAGTTCCATCTGGATAAATTAACTCAATTGAAGCAGGTCTTTCCCAATCTATTCCATCCTGCATTGCATTCATGTAAATTCCAGTTTGTAGGTCAAATAAATTTGATAAATCGGTAACAATAGAAATAGTTGGAATTGATAAAAAAGCATCGTCAATTAAATCTTTGTATTTAGGATTATTAAGAACATCTGATGCTAATCCATAATCTATAAATTGTGGATTTGCCGAACGAGTAGGTTCCGGCCAATTGGGTCCAGGTTTTTTTCCTTCGGGTGATAGTTCTGCAATTTTGTTAATGAACAAATAAGTATGTGTAACAGTTTCACTAAAAGAATTATTGCGAAAACTATTAGCTCTTAGAACAACTCCAGGTGTTTTGCCGCGATTTCCTTCTGTACTTTCAGGGTCTATTCGAATAGTTACGGGAGAAATTTTAGTAATTGCAGTTGAAGAGGTTATGGGGTCTGAACCATCAAGTGTATATTTAATTTGTGTCCCGGATTCTGGAGAACTGACCACAACATCAAAACTTTTTTCATAAAATCCACGAGGAATTGAAAACTCTGGCTTTTTTGGTTGATTGATTTCTTGAGCTCTTAAAAATGAACTAATGATAAAATTTTCTGAAATCACTATTATGAAAAAAAGTACAAACCATATGCTTCTATATTTCATTTTCCACTCGAGTAATATTCTCTGTAACAATTTACAAAAATAAATCGCCTGCAACTAATTTCTTATTTACATTTTTTAGTCACAGGCGATTGGGGAGTGCATGAAAGTATTTTTTTATTGAATCAGATAATAGATCACATGATGATTTACTTACTGGCAATGATTGTGCCTGATTTTATAACTAAATTATTTATGAAATTTTATGCATAAGAATTTATAATTATATCAATCTGATAAAGTTTGTATTCGCATGATATATAAAACTGATAAAAATACTTTATGAAAAATTTTAGATGTAATAAATAAAATTTTCTATTTGATTTTTTAATTATTCATAAAGCACTAATCAAATGAAATATTTTATCAATTTGATTTAACTAATGTATTGTGGTTTTATCAATTTAAATAAGTTTCTCAATAGTTAATCGTTTTAGTCAACTAATTAAGCATGTCATTCCTGCTGGTATAATCATTGAAACCTATTTATAAGCTTTCGGGCAAAATTTAAGGGAAAATTTTTGTTAGAATTATCGATGACAGGATTTATTTTATTTATTTTTTATCCGCTTATACTCATCTCCTTAAGTGTTTACCTTTCTATAAGCAAGGAAATGAGTTCATCACGATATTTCTTTGCTGAGAAAAATATTAATTGGTTTATACTCGGTTTGTCTTTTCTGACTTCAGCATTAATAAGCCCTTATGCTCTTGGATATACTTTAGAAGGATTTTCTATAAAATTAGTTTTTCTTTATGGAATTATTTCATCAATACTATTTTACATCTTAGGCAAATTTATCATACCGGTTTATAGTAAATTAAAAATCAAAACAATCTCAGAATTTTTTGAGAGAATATATGGACGCTCATGCAGATACTTTATTTCACTTCTGTTAATTCTATCGAATGTTGGAATTAGATTGATTTTATCTTTGATTGCTGGTAGTATTTTAATTTCTACCCTTACAGAATTAGACCCCTACTTTTCACTTCTTTTCTTTTTAGTAATAACGAGTATATATTTAATAATTGGGGGCTTGAAAACAGAAATTATTGTAAGTGCCATTCATGTTTTATTTATTACTATAGTTACTGTTTATTTTACAATATGGCTTATCACACAAACTCAAACAAAATTTAACTTAAGTGAATTTATTGCATCAGCAGCACCCAAATTCAATCAATCATTAATTTCATTTGAAGCATTAATCAGCATTGCAATTATCGGATTCTGGTTTATATGTTCAGACCAGATTATAGTTCAAAAATCATTAAGTGCAAAAAATATCAATCAAGCGAAAAAATCTTCATTTGTCTCAATTATATTTCAATTCGTTCCAGTCTTAATTTTTTCTTTGCCACTATATTTAATTTTTGATGTCTGGAAAGATTATACTCATGAATATATACTTAAAAATTTTTTCAAAGGTATTGTACCAGAATTGCTTCAATCAAGTATAATTTTATCTCTTGTTTTTGCATTAACATCTACATTTGCCAATTTTTTCAATAGCACTTCAAGTTTAATAACATATGATTTTTATAAAACTATTAAGAAAGATACCTCAGATAGAGAACTTGTATTAGTCGGAAGAATAACAATTATAATTTTGCTTCTAGTTGCAATTTTACTAATTCCAGTATCAAAACCGAATAGTCTGCAACTTTATTTTAAATTAATTCACTTGCTTTTTTATATCTCAGCGATTGTATCTGCTTTCTTAATAATTGGATTATTAGCAGAAAGAATAAATGGAAGAACATCTTTTGTAATATTGTGTTTAAGTTCATTTTTAATCATTTATAAATTTATCAATGAATTATTTTATGAGAATGATAATAGTAGCGTAATACTCAAGTGGTTTACAGCTTTTAATTTTCTTCAGTTTACAATTATCATTTTTCTATTCTGTACAGCTGCTTTGTTTTTCCTCAATAAAATCAACTGGGGGTTGGTTTCCAATAAAATTCTTAAAAGCAAGCCTGATAAAAAAATATTGCTTGCTCTTCCAGTTTACTTGGCAATAATAGGATTCTTTGAAATAATAAGTATTTAGAAAGATAAATAAAAAGGAGTTTAAGAGATGAGATTAAAGAAATACAGAATATTGATAACAATAATAATAATTCTGATGTCTGTTCAAATTGTATTTCCTGGTACCACAGGAAAAATTACAGGACGAATAATTGATAAAGAAACAAAAGAACCTCTCGTTGGAGTAAATGTAGTAGTTAAAGGAACAACATTAGGTGCAACAACTGATTTGAATGGATATTATGTAATACTGCATGTTCCGCCGGGCAATCAGACAATTGTAGCAAGTATGGTGGGGTATGCTACAGTAACGGTTTCTGATATTGAAGTTCGTATAGATCAAACATCTACTGTAGATATTGAAATGGCTTCAGAAGCAATTGAACTTGGAAGCATTACTATTACAGCAGAAAGAAAATTAGTCAAACAAGATGTATCTACAAGTGTTGTAGCAGTTCGTCCAGATGAAATTCAAACTTTGCCTGTTACATCATTGAATGATGTAATTGGATTACAAGCTGGTATTGAAGAAGGTCTTGTAGTTAGAGGTGGTTCAGCTGACCAATTGCTTTTTCAACTTGATGGAGTAACTTTAAGAGACCCGAGAAATAATAAACCAATAGCATCAGTAGCCTTAAGTTCAATTCAAGAAGTATCAATTGAAAGAGGAGGATTTAATGCAGAGTATGGACAGGTTCGTTCAGGTATAATTAACATAATTGCAAGAGAGGGCAGCTTAACTAATTATTATGGAGCAATGCAGGTTAAATATAGCCCGCCAACTCCAAAACATTTTGGCATTTCAGTTTTTGACCCCAATTCGATGTGGAACAAACCATATCTTGACCCAGCAGTATGCTGGACAGGTACACAAAGTGGAGCTTGGGATTTGTATACACAAAGGCAATATCCGCGTTTTGAAGGCTGGAATGCAATATCCCAAAAATTGCTTAGTGATGATGACCCAACAAATGATTTATCACCGGCAGCTGCACAAAAAGTTTGGATGTGGGAAAGAAGAAGAAGACCAACCATTGCTCCAGATTATAATATAGATGGAAGTTTTGGAGGACCTGTACCATTAATAGGAAAATCACTTGGCAATCTGAGATTCTTTACAAGTTTTAGATATGAAAGAGAAATGTTATTGATACCGCTTAGTCGTCCTGACTATTTAGAATATAACTGGTCTCTAAAACTTAATTCAGATTTATCTCAGAATTCTAAGTTGATGATAAATGCTACTACTGGTAAATCTTATAATGTAGCGTTAAACAGGGATGATAATCAGTTTAATAATCCTCAATGGGGAATTAATGGGGTTCAGTTCTGGAATCCTACAGATTATATGAGAACTCCATATAAAATTGCTGAAATTACAAATGAACAAAGGCCAAGCAGAATTTTTACAGATTCCTGGTATAGTCAGGCCGTTGTTGGACATTTTACATTATCCGGTAAACTTACAAACTTTATTTCTTCTTCAACTTTTTATGAAATTAGTTTTGAACATGTTGCACGTCGTTATTTAACTGGACCAATCCGTCAAAGAGATACTACTAAAAAATATGAGATTGTTCCGGGATATTTTGTTGATGAAGCACCATTTGGTTTTGATAGTGCACCTAAGACTGGTTTGACAGGTATGTTCTTCGGTGGGCATTCTTCTACAATCAGAGATTCAAGTAAACTTTATTCTTATGTCGTTAAAGCAGATCTGAGCAGTCAAGTTACAAGAGAACATTTAATTAAAACAGGAATTGAATTTTCATACTATAATTTAAATCTGGATTATGGTTCAGTAAACTTATTTTTCAATGATATCAATTATGTAAAAGAAAGATGGAAACCATATCGTTTATCTGCTTATGTTCAGGATAAAATCGAAATGCTGGGATTTATTGCCAATGTAGGTGTCAGAATGGATTTGAGTAATCCCAATACAGAGTGGTATGATGTTGATCCATTCGATAAATCATTCTTCTCATCAAGTTATAATCCAAATAAAGATTATCCAAAAAAGAAAGCAAAAATTGATATTGCTTTAAGTCCACGCTTAGGTATATCTCACCCAATTACAGAGAATTCAAAATTGTATTTCAATTATGGTCATTTCAAACAAATTCCGGCATATGAAGAAATATTTAGAATTGGCAGAGCAGCATCAGGTAATATGTTAAATTATGGAGACCCAAATTTATCTCAAGCAAAAACAATTTCATATGAATTAGGTTATGACCATGTTCTTTTTGGGTCCTATCTGTTACAGATTGCTGCTTTTTATAATGATATAAGTAATCAACAAGCCTATACTCAATATGTTAGTGATAGAAAAGGAATTGGTTACTTTAGAGCGAATAACAATAGCTATGAAGATATTCGTGGTCTAGAAGTTTCTTTAAAGAAAACAGGAGGCAACTGGGTTCGTGGGTTTATTAATTACACCTATCAAGTTAATACAAGAGGAGCTTTCGGTAAACAAACTATAAATGAAGACCCAAGTCAGCAAAAATTAATTGACCAGAACACAATTATTTTATATCAACAAAAACCCGTTCCGCAACCTCGTGCAAATGCAAGTTTAACATTCTTTACACCAAAAGATTTTGGACCAGACTTTGCAGGTTTAAAACCTTTTGGAGATTTGACACTGAATATTTTAGCTGAATGGAGAGCTGGTGAGTTTATAACTTATAATCCTAACAACATTCGTGAAATTATTAATAATGTTCAGGTGACAGATTATTACAATGTTGATTTATTGTTGAGCAAAACTTTTGATATCAAGCAATTCAGAATAACATTATTACTTGATGTAAGAAATGTGTTTAATATAAAAAGATTATCTGGGGCAGGTTTTTATGATGGCTTTGACCAGATGTTCTATTTACAATCATTACATTTACCTGAAAGTCCTGCATATGATAACATTCCAGGAAATGACCGTGTAGGTGATTATCGCAAAGAAGGAGTTCCCTATCAACCAATTGAACAAATAGGAAACTTAGCTGATGTAAAAGACCCAAATCCTTCTGTGATTTATTATGATAAAACAAATAAAAAATATATGAACTTTGTAAATGGTGCTTGGTCCGAAGTTGACAGCGGAAGAATGAAAAAAATTCTTGATGATAAAGCATATATAGATATGCCTAATAATACTTCCTTCAACTTTTTGAATCCACGACAGGTATTCTTTGGTATTAATATTTCATTTAATCTATAAAAATTGAAAATCAGAGGTGATAGAGTTATGATAAAGAAAAATTTAGTTACTGCATTAATAAGATTGTCACTTTACATAGTATTCATGATGTTTTTTAATAAAGTGACATATGCACAAATTGAGGGTCCTCAACAACAGGAAGTTAAATGGCTTTCTACATCATCACTTCGTCATTGGATTTCCAGTGCAGGTGCCGAGGTAGAATATGGCAGAAGAGGCCGATCAGGTTTCCTCAATGTTGACCAGATGGATGGCTTAATATGGCCTTCTGAATACACACGAAATAAAGGTGTAAATGTTTCAAAGGCATTATGGATTGGCACAACAAATTTTACAGAAATGGTAGATAACTTGAAGGGTAAAACATTTCCTTATAAAGTTCTCTGTATTGGACCAAGAGAAATTTATCTTGGAAGTGATGTTTATTCAGAAGAATTTTCTCTAATAGGGAAATATGATCATCCTGCAGTTTATGTTGACGATGCAAGTGCTTCTTACAGAGATTATGATGACGAATTAGATAAAATTGACCCGGATTTACCATGCGACAGAATGATAGTAAATAAAGTTCATACAGATATTGGAATTACAATTTCAAGAAAAATTCTTTCATTTTCACAACAATATCACGATAACTATATCATATATGAATATGTTTTTAAGAATACAGGCATTGTAGTAGACAATTCTCAACCAACACCAAGATTGGTTAAAGTTGACCAGCCTAAAACATTAACAGATGTGATATTTTTCTGGGAATTTAGATATGCTTTTGCAGGTGAATCATATTTAAATGGCTGGGCACCAGGTTCAACATCATGGGGGAGAAATACAATTAATGATGCAATAGGTCATGACCCAAATCATCCTAACCCGGAAGGTTTTAAAGCAATATGGTCATATTATGGTCCTATGTCTGGCTCGCCAGGCATAGCTGAAGATATTGGATTGCCGCGGCATACAGATGGTTCTATTATGGCCGGGACAAATTTTGCTGGAGTAGTTGTATTGCACGCCGATAAATCACCACAAGATAAATCTAATGACCCCGATAAACTTATCACAACAATATATACTGGTTCTGACAGTCCTGTTCAACCTGCAGACCAATACAATGAAAATTTAATGACAAGAAAGTATAATGAATTTTTGAAAGGTGGGCATCCACCTAAAACTCATGCCGAAGAAATTGGAAAAGACCCTCAAACAGGCTGGCCTACTGCATTCGCAAATACTTGGGGCAGTGATGCTGGTGGTTATTCAGCTACATTAGGATTTGGTCCTTATAATATTGCACCAGGTGACAGTGTGAGAATTGTTATTGCTGAGGCTGTTGCTGGTATTGACAGAGTAAAAAATAGAGAAGTAGTTAATAAATGGTTTAATAGAACTCCACCTTATATTCTTCCAAATGGTACAGAGACCTCAGACCGTAATGTTTACAAAAATACATGGGTATTTACCGGCAAAGATTCTTTATTTCAAGCATTTAGAAGAGCAATAGCAAATTTCAAAAGTAATTACAATATACCACAACCACCTCCACCGCCAGACCAATTTTATGTTTACTCTGGTGGAGATAGAATAATACTTAAGTGGTCTAAGAGTGCAGAGACCTGGCCAAACTTTAACGGCTATAGAATTTATCGTGCAGAAGGCAGAACCGACACAACATTTTCATTGATCTTTGAATGTGATAAAAACAATGTTGTAAATACATTTGAAGATAAGACAGCAAAGCGCGGTTTCAATTACTTCTATTATATTCAAACTAAAGATGATGGCTCTACAAACAATATTCAACCAGGGGTCCCTCTCGTAAGCAGTAAATATTATACAATGACAAATCGAGAAGCATTTTTAACTCGTCCTCCAGGAAATAATCTTTCAGGAATCAGGATTGTTCCTAATCCTTACAATATTAGAGCAAGAGAACTTCAATTTGGTCTTGATACACCGGATCGAATTGCGTTCTATGGGCTTCCACCTAAATGCAAAATTAGAATCTATACAGAATCAGGAGATTTAATTGAAACTATCGACCATGTTAATGGAAGCGGTGATGAACTCTGGCATTCATTAACATCATCAAGACAACTTGTTGTCAGCGGATTGTATATTGCTCACTTTGAGGTCACAGAGGATATTTATGATGATTCGGGCAATATAATTTTTAGAAGAGGTGATAACACATACAAAAAGTTTATAGTTATAAGATGATTATAAAATTTTGAAGAGGAGAAATAATCGTGAGAAAATTATATTTAATACTTTTTAGTTTATTCATTACAACACTCTCTTTCGGCCAGGTAAAATTAGCTCAAACAGGCTTTAATTTTCTCAATGTCACTTCTGATGCTCGTTCAAGTGCAATGGGAGAGGCTGTAAATTCTTTTTCAGGATATTCTGGAGCATTGTTTCATAATCCGGCAAGTATGGCCGAAATGCCTAATTTCATCAGCTCTAATTTTAGTGTGAATAAGTGGATTGCGGATATACAGCATATTTCGGCAAGTATAATTATATCTCCTTTTTATGGAGATTATGGTGTAATTGGATTGAGTTTTCAATCAGTTGATTACGGTGAAGTAGAAGGGACAATCGTTGCCAATAATGAACAAGGTTATATTGATACAAAAATACTTAAACCATCAGCCTATGCAGTTGGTATTGGTTATGCGAAAATGTTAAATGATAAATTTGGAGTTGGTGCACAAATTAGGTATGCAGTTCAATCTTTAGGTGAAAGTATTGTTCCGGATGGAAATTCAACAAAGATAAAAGAAAATAAAGCCAAAGCAATTGCATATGATTTTGGCACTGTCTATAAAACTGGCTTTAAGAGCCTTGCATTTGGTATGTCAGTTCGAAATTTTTCTTCTGAAATAAAATTCGAAGAAGAAGGTTTTCAATTACCATTAATTTTTACAGTAGGTATCTCAGCCAATCTGTTTGATTTTGTTGACATTGGTACAAAAAATCAGTCGTTAATTATTACTCTCGATTCAACACATCCTCGTTCACATCCTGAACAGTTAAAGATTGGTATGGAATATAACTTCATGAATGTTTTTTCACTTCGTGGTGGTTATATCTTTGGCAACTATGAAAATAATGTATCATTTGGAGTGGGAATTTCTTCGTTCGGCATCCAGTTCGATTATGCTTATACACCATTTGGGGTATTTAATAATGTTCAAAGATTTACAGCACGTTTTTCATTGTAAATAGAAGGTGAAATCATGAAAAGAAAATTTTTTATCAAATATCTAACTATATTTTTTGTTTTATCATTTGTATTTGCCTGCACCAAGTACGAGGAACCGAGCTTAATAAATGACCCGAATAAAACATATTCAAAAAGCCCTGTTGTAACAGGAGTTATTCCTAAAGATTCTGCTATTGCTGGTGTTCGTGAAATTATTATTGCAGGAAGTGATTTTGCGACTGGCGGAGGCGATACAACATGGGTTTATATAGGTGGAAAACCGGCTAAGATTAAAAATATTTCTTCTGATAGAATTGTAATTTATAGACCTGCTTTAGCAGATGATAAATATGGCAAACCTATTCATATAAGTGTCCTTAATCCTAATGCACTTGGTACTGCAAAAATTATTAATTATAAATTAGAACAACCTGTAATTCGCTATGGTAATTTCAGTAACTATATTTATAATTTATTTGCTGTAGAAGTTGATAAGCAAGAAAATTTATTTATCGCAACACGCCGATATGTACTTAAATTCGATGGAAGGGAAATTACTCAGTCACCTCAATTAAGCAACGACTTTGCAAGAATTACTGACCTGAAATTTGGACCCGGAGGATATCTCTATATTCCAATTGATAAAACAGATATTCACCGCATGGATGTTTCTGCATGGAAAACTGAAAAATATGTAACTCTACCAAACGTAACCTCAAGATTAGATTTTGATGATAAAGGGAATTTATACACTGCAAAAGCAAATGGAATTTATGTAGTCAATCCTGATAAAAATATAATTACTACACAAAAGCTTAACGGAATTACAATTGTTGAATTGCGAGTTTACAATGGTTTTGTTTATGCAGCAAGTTCATCAGCACTTTATAAAATTCCAATCATTGATTCAAAAGGTAACCTTGGCGAAGTACAATTAATAATTGATATTAAAAGTTATCCAGAATTCAGTAATTGTGATATAAGTTCATTTACAATAAGCAATGATGGTTCAATATATCTATGCTTAAAAAATCATCCAAGTTACTCAATCTTTGTTTTAGAAAAGGATAATACAATAACGCCATTCTATGTAGACAATATTTTACCTCAAAGAGTTGATCAAATTATTTGGGGTAATAGCAGGTTTGTTTACTTAAATCGAGGTACTCTCTTAAAAGATTCTGTTAGAGTTTACAAAATGGGAATGGATAGAAATGGAGCACCTTATTTAGGAAGATAAAATTAATTAATGAAAAGTGTTAAGAAATTAATCTTTTATTCAAAATCCTGAATTAAAAAAATAATCAAAAACAATAGGGAGGTTATTTTATGTTAATCAAAAAACTATTACAATTATTTGTTCTTATAGTTTTCACTGCGGGAATTTTACATGCACAGAATGGTCAGCTTGCAAAAGTTAAAGGCGGCTGGCTTTATGAAATTCCTAAAACAACAATCGCACCTGTAATTGATGGCAAACAGGATGCAGTATGGAAAACTCTTGATTGGAATTTACAGACCTCATACGGCAATGGAGAAAAATTGCCAGATAGCTGGGCAGATTTATTTGGTGCTTCTAAATTAATGTGGGATGATGATAATCTATATGGTCTTTTCTACGCTCAAGATGATATCATTGTCGATGTGCATAATAATTCATGGGAAAGAGATGCAATAGAGTTTTATACTGATGCAGATAATAGTAAAGGTGCAAGCTATGATAATAAAGATGACATTCATCTTGCATTCCGTCATGAATTTATTGATAATGAAGCAGCCAATGTTCAGAACAAAAATATTAATGCTGCAGGATTAACAAAATTTGATGGAATTGAATTTAAAATTCTGGATGACACAACATCAATGGGAGGATACTGGCTTGAGTTTAAAATCCCATTAGAAAATCTTTTAATTCCTCCTGTAGCAGGAACATTAATTGGTATTGAATGGCAGCAAAATGACAATGACGGTGACCATCGTGAACACATAAGTAAATGGTGGTTACAACAAGGCGATAACTCATGGTTAGAACCAAGACTGTTTGGAACTGCAGTACTCAGTGATAGAGTTGTAAGTGATAAATTTGAAATTCAAAAATTACCTGCAGGCACTACAATTACAATAGATGGTGAATTGGACGAAATTTATTCTCAACTTAATAATATCACTCAAAACTCACATGGCAATGGAGAAAAATTCCCTGATGATTTACACGATGCATTTGTAAGAACTTATCTAGCTTATGATGATGAAAATATTTATGGAATTTGCATTGCATATGATGATGTCATTATTGATGTTCATAACAATAGCTGGGAAAGAGATGCTGTTGAATTATATTTCGATGCAGATAATAGTAAAGGTGCAAGCTATGATAATAAAGATGATATTCATCTTGCATTCCGTCATGAATTTATTGGTAATGAAGCCGGGAATCTAAATAACATAAACGCAGCAGGACTGAAAAAATTTGATGGAATTGAATTCAAGATTGTTGATACCGACTTAGGTTATAATGTAGAATTTAAAATTCCATTAGAGAATTTATTAATCCCGGCTGTTGAAGGCACTGTGATTGGTCTTGAAGTTCAACAGAACGATAATGATGGAGACCATCGTGAATCAATTAATAAATGGTGGCTGGAAAATGGTGATAATTCATGGCTCGAACCTAGATTATTTGGAACTGCAGTTCTTGGGGCTCCATTAGTAGTAGGTGTGCAAGAAAAATCTCACCCAATTGTTACAGATTACAGACTCGAACAAAATTATCCCAATCCATTTAACCCGACTACACAGATTACATTTTCAATCCCAAAGACAGAAAAAGTAAAACTTGCAGTTTATGATATTTTAGGTAATCAAGTAGCTGAATTAGTAAACGAAACAAAAGATGCAGGAACTTACACAGTTAAATTTAATGCTCAAAATCTTTCAAGTGGTGTTTATTTCTATCAACTTAATGCTGGCAATATAACTGTTGCTAGAAAGATGATGCTTCTCAAATAATTAGTTATTGATGCATACTTGTCTGTGCCTGTTGCCAAAAGCAAAGGCACAGACTTTTTTTATATTAATTTTTCAATCTTTGGAGTATTCAACATGCACCTTCATATTATTGATATCACAATCATACTGCTTTATTTAACAACGACAATTTTTATAGGATTTTATATTTCAAAAAGAGCTTCTAAGGATATACATAATTATTTTCTTGGAGGTAATCGCCTTCCCTGGTGGATGCTTGGAGTATCAGATGCATCAGGTATGTTTGATATTGCAGGAACAATGCTTATAGTTTACTGGCTTTCTGTTTATGGATTAAAAAGTATGTGGATTCCTTGGATATGGCCTGTCTTTAATCAAATATTTTTGATGGTTTATTTATCACCGTGGTTGAGAAGATCTAATGTAATGACTGGAGCTGAATGGATTAAAACAAGGTTTGGCACAGATAAAGGAGCTACCCTTTCACATTTTATTGTAGTGATTTATGCTTTAATTAGTGTAATCGGATTTTTATCATATGGTTTTAAAGGTATTGGAAAATTTGCTGCTGCATTTTTGCCGCCTATAATTACAAATCCAGAAACATTGGTTCAATACCCTCAAATAAATGCTAATCTCTATGCACTAATTTTAATGGGATTAACAACTCTGTATGTTGTTAAAGGCGGGATGATGAGTGTTGTTGCAACAGAAGTTTTGCAATACTGCATTCTTTCAGTATCTGCTATAGCAATTGGAATTATTGCAATGTATCATGTTTCTCCTGAAATGATTAATAGTGTAATCCCAGAAGGCTGGAAAAGTATGGCTTTTGGATGGAATCTGGGATTGGATTGGTCAACTGTAAATTCTGCTGTGGCTACAAAAGTAAAAGCTTTCAATAACTGGATAGCAAATGATGGTTACTCGCTCTTTGGATTATTTTTTGGCATGATGTTATTTAAAGGATTTTTTGTTGCTGCTGCTGGACCAGCACCAAATTATGACATGCAACGAATACTTTCTACAAGAAGTCCTAAAGAAGCAGCAAAGATGAATTCACTTGTCAGTGTTGTGCTTAACCCAACTCGATATTTTATGGCAGCTGGATTAACAGTACTTGCTTTAACAAATTTTGATTCATTATATAAAAGTTCAATTACAAGTCCTGACTTTGAGGCAATCTTGCCGGAAGTTTTAGCTAATTATGTTCCTGCAGGATTACTTGGCCTTTTAATGGCTGGATTCATAGCTGCATTCATGAGCAACTTTGCTGCAACAGTAAATGCTGCACCAGCTTACATTGTTAATGATATTTATAAACGTTATATTAAGCCAAATGCAGAACCCAAAAAGTATGTAAAAATGAGCTACCTTGCTTCGCTTGGAGTTGTTATAGTTGGTATTAGCATTGGATTTTTTGTTGAATCAATAAATCAAATTGCACTTTGGATAGTCGCATCGCTGTGGGGTGGTTATACTGCTGCTAATGTTTTGAAATGGTACTGGTGGCGATTTAATGGATATGGTTATTTCTGGGGAATGGTTGCAGGTATGTCAACATCTTTAATTTTATTATTACTGGAAAAAATTGGATTAATTACATTCATAAATAATTGGCCCTTGCCTGCCAATCCGAGTATGAACTCATTCCCGATTATATTTTTTAATTCAATAGTTGGATGTGTAGTAGCAACATTATTGACTAAACCTGAAGATGATACAGTATTGATGAAATTTTATCATAATGTTCGTCCATGGGGTTTTTGGAAACCAATTTATGAAAAAGTAAAAAAGATAGATCCGCAATTCGAAGCAAATAAAAATTTCAAACGTGATATGTTCAATATCCTTGTTGGAATGGCATGGCAAATTACATTGATGTGTACCCCAGTATTTTTGGTTATACGTGAATTCAAATCTATGTTAATTAGTTTGTCTGTTCTATTAATAACTTCTTTGATATTAAAACTAAACTGGTGGAATAAACTTGAAGAAAATTATGGTCAGCAACATACTGAATTAATTATACCAGCTATCGAACCTGCTTTGGTTGAAGAAAAATAAAATTTTGAATAGTGAATTAATTTATAGTTACCCGGCAATTCAGCGGGAAATCTGCATAAATCAGTGAAATCTGTGAGAGATAAAAAAACATGCAGATAATTATTTATTATTCTTTTACTTAAGTTTGTTAAATAAAATTTTTTATAAGAAATGTAAATGGTGATGATATGAATATTTCAAAAGAAAAATTTTCAACCCAAAATTATTTGTCACATAATTTTACATTAAAAAAATCTTTTTTAATAATTTTTCTGATAATAATTCTTTCAATGAATTTATATCCACAAACCTCAAAGACAATTGTAGATAAATTTGGTCAAATTCGTGTTGAAGAAAATAAAATTCTGGATAAAGATGGTAATCCTTTGATATTAAGAGGAATGAGTTTATTCTGGAGTCAATTAATGGGGAAATATTATAATTATGATTGCATCAAATGGCTGCGTGATGATTGGAATTGCACTGTGGTTAGAGCATCGATGGGAATTGAAGAAGCAGATGGAAAGATGGGATACATTGAAAATCCAGAAATTGAATTTGAGAAAGTTAAAAATGTAATAGAAGCATGCATTGATTTAGGTATTTATGTGATTGTTGATTGGCACGACCATAATGCTCATAAACATCCTGAACTTGCAATTAAATTTTTCAAACAAATAGCTGAACTATACGGCGATAAACCGAATTTGATTTATGAAATTTATAATGAACCAATGAAAGTATCCTGGAAAGATGATGTAAAACCTTATGCTGAAGCTGTTATTAAAAGTATTCGAGAAATTGATTCAGACAATCTTATAATTGTTGGCACTACTACTTGGTCGCAGGATGTTGATATTGCTTCAGAAGACCCGCTTAATTTCGACAATATTGCATATGCACTCCATTTTTATTCAGCAAGTCATAAACAAGAATTAAGGGACAAAGCCAAAAAAGCTCTTGATAATGGGATTGCAATTTTTGTAAGTGAATTTGGAACTTGCGAATATACTGGTAGCGGTTATCTCGATTATGAAGAAGTAGAAAAATGGATAAACTTTATGGAAGAAAATAAATTGAGCTGGTGCAATTGGTCTATTGCCGATAAAAAGGAAACATCAGCAGCATTAAAAGTTGATAATAAACCAAATGGTAATTGGGAAGAATCAGACCTTACTGAATCTGGATTGTTAATTAGGAACAAAATAAAATCACTGAACAAACCAATTTTTGATTCCTTAATAGATTAAAAAATAATTTTAATACAGGAGTAAAAATGAAATACGGATATTTTGATGATAATCAAAAAGAATATGTAATTAATAGACCAGATACTCCATTGCCGTGGATTAATTATTTAGGAACAGAAAATTTTTTTGGTATAATTTCAAACACTGCAGGCGGATATTGTTTTTATAAAGATGCTCGAAAATTGCGTTTAACTCGCTATCGTTATAATAATATTCCAATGGACAGCAATGGTCGTTATTTGTATATCAAAGATGGTGATGTTGTTTGGAATCCAATGTGGAAGCCAATGCGTGTTGCACTCGATAAGTATGAATGTCGTCATGGTTTGGCATATACAAAAATTACAGGACAAAAAAACGAACTCGAAGTTTCAGTTCTATATTTTGTTCCAATTGGATATAGGAATGAAGTTTGGCATGTGAAATTAACAAATCATTCTAAATCAATTAAGAAAATTAGAATGTGGAGCTTTATTGAATGGTGCCTATGGGAAGCTTATGATGATATGACAAACTTTCAAAGGAATTATTCAACAGGTCAGGTTGAAATTGAAGATGGAACAATTTTTCATATAACTGAATATCGAGAACGAAGAAATCATTACGGCTTTTTTGCATGCAGTGAAAAAGTTTCAGGTTATGACAGCAGCAGAGATGCATTTGTTGGTTTGCATTATGGATTAGAATCACCTTTAGCAGTTTTAGAAGGAAATTGTAAAAATAGTACAGCATATGGTTGGGTTCCAATTGGAGTTCATCAAATCGATTTAGAAATTCAACCTGGGGAATCAAAAGATGTTAATTTCATTTTAGGTTATGCAGAAAATCCAGATGAGAAAAAATATCTAAACAATGGAAAAATCAGAAAAGATGAATTTGAAGAAGTAAAATCAAAATTCTTAAATACATCGAATGTATTAGCCGCATTCGATTCATTAAAAAATTATTGGGAAGATTTATTATCATCTTATAAAACTGATACACCAGACGTAATTGTAAATCGAATGGTGAATATCTGGAATCAATATCAATGCATGGTTACATTTAATATGTCGCGCTCGGCTTCGTTATTTGAATCTGGAATTGGAAGAGGAATGGGATACCGCGACAGTAATCAGGATATACTTGGATTTGTGCATATGATTCCATCGAGAGCACGACAGCGAATTTTAGATTTAGCTTCCACGCAACTCTCTGATGGAACCTGCTATCATCAATATCAACCATTGACGAAAAAAGGAAATACAGAAATTGGCGGCGGATTTAATGATGATCCACTTTGGTTGATTTTATCTACTGCAGCTTACATCAAAGAAACAGGCGACATTAGTATATTGAATGAAAAATGCGGCTACGCAGATGTTCAAAATTCAAATGCAACATTGTTAGACCATTTACATTTATCATTAAAGTATACTTTGAACAATCGCGGACCACATGGTTTGCCGTTAATTGGTCATGCTGATTGGAATGATTGCCTTAATCTAAATTGTTTTTCCACAACACCTGGTGAAAGCTTTCAAACAGCTGGACATATAGAAAATGACAGAGTAGCAGAATCTGTTATGATTGCAGGATTGTTTTGCAAAGCATGCAGTGAAATGGCAGGGATACTAAAATTCATAGGGAAAACTGATGAAGCTAATGAATATCTAACACACGCAGAGAACATGAAAAAAACAATTTATGAACACGGCTGGGACGGTGAATGGTTTCTTAGAGCTTATGATGCATTCAGCAGAAAAATTGGTTCGAAAGAAAATGAAGAAGGAAAAATTTTTATTGAAAGCCAGGGTTGGTGCGTTTTAGGCGGAGTTGGATTAGAAAATGGTTATGCACTTAAAGCTCTAAACAGCGTTAAAAAATATCTTGCAACTCCAAATGGAATTATACTTCAGCAGCCAGCATATTCAAAATATTATGTTTATTTAGGTGAGGTTAGTTCTTATCCTCCAGGATATAAAGAAAATGCCGGAATATTTACACACAATAATACCTGGATTCAAATTGCAGAAACAATACTTGGAAGAGGTGACCAGGCAATGGAATATTATAAAAGTATTTGTCCACCAACCAAAGAAGAACAAATTGAAATTTATAGAGCAGAACCTTATGTCTACAGCCAAATGACTGCAGGAAAAGATGCTCCTACTTATGGTGAAGGAAAAAATTCATGGTTAACTGGAACAGCTGCATGGTCTTTTGTGGCAATCTCTCAATATATTCTTGGCATTCGTCCCGATTTTGATGGTTTAATTGTTGACCCATGTATTCCAGCAAATTGGGAAAAATTTTCTGTAACAAGAAAATATCGAAATAGTATTTATCAAATAACAATTTCTAATCCGGATAAAATTAATAAAGGTGTAAAGAGTTTATATCTTGATGGTAAGTTGATGAGTGGAAATAAAATTCCCGACTTAAATGATGGTAAAACACATAAAGTTGAAGTTGTGTTAGGATAGTGATTAATTAAAATTCTTGAATCGTTATAATTTTGTCACATTAAAGACTGTTTCATTGGTATGCAAAGTCTAATAATATTAAAATTAAAAGGTGTAATTATTTCCATAGACAATGTTTACAAAACTGAATAGAAAAGGGAGAAATGAAGAATCTCATTTGAAAGAATAAAGAATGATAAACAAAAATTAAGGGTAAAAAAAAATGAGGAATAAATTATTAATAATAGGGATAATACTACTAACATCTGTAGTAATAAAGGGTCAGGAAATTGACAAGGGAAAGATACTCAAAGAATTAAGAAGTGAAGATGAAGTAGTAAGAATAAAAGCAGTAGGAATGGTAATAGAGAATAACATAATAGAAGCATTAGGGATAATAGAAGAAGAATATGATAAACAAGAATTAAGAAATAAACCTTTGTATTTAGAAGCGATGAAAAAACTTGGTTCAAAGAAGATCGAAGAAAAGATAACAGAGTACATAAGAAATATAGAGCAAAAATCGAGAGAAAAAGGAGAAATAATCAGAGAGGGGGAAATGAAAAATATGGTAGAGTGGAATAAAGAATATCTTGAAAGAAAAGATAGAGAAGAACAGAAAAAGTGATGACAATATATTTTATAAAAAAATACTTGACAAAAAAAGAGGACACAGAATAAATTTGTTCAAAAAATAAGAGGGAAAAAGCAGTGGAGGACAAACCAACCAATAAACCAACTTATACAAATAAACCAATAAGACAATCAATCAATCAATCAATTCATTCATTCATTCATTCATTCATATCTCTATAACTAAACATTTAAAAATCATACTATTGATTTTGATAGTTAACAACATATTATTAAATATCACATATTCACAGGTAACGATAAAAGAACGCGTTGAAATAAAGAGAGAAGCAGTTAGTGATTATTATGAAGATTGGAGAGAAATGGAAATAAGAAGTAGTAAAGAAAAAATAGAAGGAGGAGATATAATAAAGTTAGAAGTTGGGTATTATAATTATGAAGGGGAATTTTTACAGTTATATATAAGTCTTTATGTAAATTTTGTAGCAGAATTTAGAGTAGTCTCAGGAGCAGAGTATTGTTTTTTCAGGGATGAAAATGGGGATACAGTTAGAGGGTCTATAAGAATAAATCAGGGAGGATATATAGGAGTAAATTTAGAGATAGAATCAAATTACGACAGTACAAGATATATAAGGGTAGAATTTTCATCTTGTGAGACTGGTTGTATATTAATGGGCAAAAAGGGGGAAAATGTTATTAATCATAATAAAAAAGAGAGTAAAAGAGAAGCAAAAACATTAACAGTAGAATGTCCTCCATTAGCAAATTGCGGAATTTATGGTGTGCCGTCAATAACTCATACAACAGCTGCAATAGAATTTGGTAAGAAGTCTGATTGTTCCTCAGCACCGCAGTGCAAGGGGGAAGTAGAACCTAAGATAAATATAATAAAAATTGAAGAAAGTCATTGTAATGATAATCCAAATGCAGATGGAGTAACAGTATTTTACATAAACAGATTTGAAAATGAGTTTAATTTAAGTGCATGTAACAATAACCAATTAGACAAATGGCAGTTTGAGATAATAACACCCTTAAAATACTCATCTGAAGTATGTTATAGAGAAGGTAAAATTTATTTACGAGATACAAGTGATTTGAAAGCGTTATCAATAGAAGAGCTGTGTAATGCAGAAGCAGATATATCAAACTTTGAGAATGCCCAACATACAGTTTATAAAATAGAAGAGATTATTCGTAGACATGAAGAATTACATGTAGAGCAGAATAAAAATATGTTTAATCAAGCACTATTAGAAACTCAGTTTTATGAAAAGTTTAAGGAGTACAGGTTAACATGTAATGAAATTAACAATGATAATTTAGCCAGATTTATTGCATTACAGGATAATAAACCAATGTTATTGGAACTTTTAGAGAGATTTAAGCAAAAGAAAAAAGATACAGAAGGCAACCCTTATTCAGATAATATTGAAGAAATCCAAAGATGGATTGATAACGAAAGAGATATTAATGATAAGTTAAAAGGTATTATAGAAAAATATTTTGAAGTGATTAAAAAAATTACTAAATGCATCTAAAATAGAGGTCAATATGAAAATAATTAAGTTAGTAATTCATGTTATTATTTTATTAAGTATTAATAATGTATTTGCACAAAGAACACTTACAGAGGAAGAGAAATATAGAATTCTAAATAATCTTGATAGTCTTAACACTACAAAGTATTTAGATGCTATAGATGATGCAATAAGATATAGATTTTACGAAGCAGTAATAAAATTAGAAAATAATTTTTGGAAGTCTCGTACAACATCGAAGCCGCATTTTTTATATGCCTTAAAAGAATTAAAATCCACTAAAGCATATGAATACGCCAAAAAATATCTTGATTCAGTGAACATATATTATGAGAGAGAAGGAAGAGATACGACATATATATATAGTGATAAATCATTTGCCATAGAGATATTATTTGATAAACGAGATTTCAGTTATAGTAATTATGTAATGAATTTAATGTGTTGTGATGAGAATAAATATAGAATTGCGATACCATTATTAACATATATCATAAAGTATGATTCAATAAATTCACAAAGAGCATTGGACTTATTGATTAATACAGCATTAAATTCAAATATTGATAGGTCGCGGTCATCATCAATACATTATTTAGAATGGATACTGGGAGAAAATTCTATACCAATACTAATTGAATCATTAAAGAGAGAAATAAATGAAGGTAATAAAGATAGAATATTATTTTATTATTTTTACAAAAAATACAAGAGTTTAGAAATAAACAAAGCATTAAGAGAACAATTACCGAAAGAAACTTATAAGATAAATAAGAACTGGGAGGCGAGGATATTGCTTAGAAGATATGGTAGTCCAACAGATTATTACATAGTAAAAGAAGTTATGGAGAAGGAAACAAATTTAGAAGTAAAGAATACATTACAGATAGAACTAAAGGATTACCGACCACCTAAACCCGACAGCACCGAAACTCCTTTATCAATGATAGACAGTTTAATCAGTTACAACAATCAATGTTATAATTTGGGTTGGATACAATATTACTGGGTAAGAGACATAAATTATTACCAATTAAACAATGCAAAGATGATGATAAATATGGGCTATCCAATAAGTGCAGAGATAATACTTCAGGCATATGAAAACTGGATAAACACAGTAAAGGGCTTAGGCTGGATAAATGAAGATGCATATAGGTTTTTGTATAATTTTTCAGTTTATTTGAGAGAAAGACTGCGAGTGTAAGAAAGAACAAGAAATAAAAATTAGGAGTAGCTATGGAAAAAAGACTCAACCCCATCATTCCAATATTCCCATATTGGATTATTTCACTAATTTTAATAAGTTCATTAATATATTCACAGCCAATCTACAAGATACCATTTGGGAGCAGAGGGAATGTGATAGAGTTAGAAATAGCGAATGAGACGGGAATAAATTTAGAAAGAGTGAAAGTAGAAATTAAGAGTAAGCCCGAATGGATAAGGATAGAAGAAACAAAGAATGAGATAGAAGAAATAAAAAGCGGAGAAGAAGGAATAGCATTGATAAAATTTACAATAGAAAAGACATCAGAGATAGGGAAAGAAGAAGAGATGAAGTTAATAATAAAGAGTGAAAATAGGACAATAGAAGAGAAAGCAATAAAGATAGAAGCAGAAGCACCAAAGGAATATGTCTTAGAACAGAATTATCCAAATCCATTTAATCCGGTAACAAGAATAGGTTATCAAATACCGGAAGAAGGGAAAGTAGAAATAAAAGTATACGATATATTAGGCAGAGAAATAGAAGTAATAGATGAAGGGAATAAGAAACGCGGATATTACGAAGTTGAATACAACGGAGGAAAACTTTCAAGTGGAATATATATTTACAGTTTAATAGGGAAGGGAATAAGAATTAATAAGAAAATGATGGTAATGAAATGAAGACTTATTGTTGTCAAAAAGATTAGCTTGAGGTAGTAGTTTCTAAATAGTACAAAAAAGTCTCCGCCAAAGGCGGACTGAATGGAGAGGAGCGAAATGAAGAATCTCGATTTTAAATACTTGCAGTGGGCAATTTAAAAATTAAGATGCTTCGCTCCGTTCAGTATGACTAACTATTTTTTGATTTGCAATAACCTGATTTAGCAAACTGATTGTTAAACATGGCAATCATTAATTTTTCAGAGTTCTTTAATTGTAATTAAGCCCGCAAACGATTATGTGATAAAATTTTCAGAGACCATGTGTAAATCGAAGTATAGGAAAAATTTTGTTAATTCTTGAAAGAACTCCTTTATAAAAAGTAATTAGCTTTTCTAAAATAAATTGAGACTGTTTTTTTTATGAGAAATAATGATTCACAAAAAATTATTTTAATATTATCACTTCCTTTATCATTATTAATAATGATAGTGAGCTACTGTGGAATTTTTATTGATGAAACATATATACGGGAAGTAAAATATTATGCTGTTCAGGGAATTGGGCAAGATATTGTTAATTTATTAATTGTTGTTCCTTTACTTATTATAACTTCATTGAGATATACAAAAAGCAAGTCGGCTATGCTAATCTGGAGCGGTGTAATTTTATATTTAATTTACTCATATGCTATTTATTGTTTTTCTATGCACTTTAATTTTCTTTTTTTAGCTTACTGTGTGATACTCGGTTTATCTTTTTATTCATTTGTATATTTTATTTTCTCTCAAATCAATGAAATAAAAATTAACGTTCAGAATTTTGCAATCATTAAAGCAACAAGTGTGTTTTTAATAATTTTAGCTATTCTATTTTATTTTCTATGGCTTTCGGAAATTATTCCTGCTATTATTAAAAATGAAATTCCTAAAAGTATTTTAGAAAATGGAATATTAACCAATCCTGTTCATGTGCTTGACATTTCTATTTTTCTGCCAGCATTTATTATTACTGCAATAATGCTAATAAAGAAAAGAGAAATTGGATATTTGTTAGCTCCCGCAATGTTAATTTTTGGAGTTTTAATGTCAATTGCTATAATAGGAATGGTAATTGTTATGTATCTGAATAAACTAAATTCAGACTTGTTTATAATAACAATCTTTATTTTAATTGCTTTAATTGGTGGAATATTATTAAAGGGCTACTTAAGGAATTTAGAAATCACATATAAAAGATTAGAATAAAAATGAATTCTTTTGAGAAGGTAACCACCAATTGAGCTTAAAAAAATATTACAGATTTTTCGACATAACTTTTAGAGTGAGTTTTTGTAATGTAATTAATATACTCTTCTTCAAAATCAAATAAAGTTTTAGGTAGAAATTTTTTTTGATTAATTCGCCCTTGGCGAATTGATTAATTCTTTGAACTGAGTTAAGAAACGGAGAGCTTCAGATTTAATTTTAGTTTTAGTGCTTTTAGGAGAGCGGTTTCCATTCTAAAAGTAGATGATTTGCTAATAAAGATGGTTTTTTTCAAATAATCAGGATTCTTTAGAATTTTCTTCTAAGATTAAATTTTTCTCACCACTCATTAAAATGCTTTTCAGCTTTTTTATTTGTTACCTGCATTCCTCAGCAAATTTTATCAATGAAAAAATTTTAAACACTCCTACCAAGTTATGTTATTACTATTTTTACAATAATTTGAATGAAAATGTAATTAACAAAATTTTTTATCACTCAAAATAATTTTTCAAGTATTACGAAAATATTGTATTTATTTTTAAGATATGTTATGTAATAAAATTCTTATATATTTTATAAAATACTTTTATAATTTTTAGTTGTTGAAAAAAATATTACTGTTAACTTTCTCTAACTACAATATGGATGCTGCACTTGTAGAAGAAATTAATCAACTTGTTCTTGATTATAATAAAAGTAATAATCCAAGACTACTTGATGAAATTCAAATCAGGTTAAAGCTTTTGGAATATCAGTCGTGGTTATTAAAGTACAAATTAAGGATAATCGAAAATCCAAATTCAAGTGAGATACAGGAGAGATTTTCTCAATACGAAAGGTTGTTTGGTCATTATAATGCATACACAAAATATCATTTAATCATACCATTAATGTTGTATTTGCTTGTTCATCACAAAGAAAATAAACCTGCCTTAGAAACCTCATTAAGTTTTATGAATGACTGCAAAGAATTTTTAAAAGAAGGTGATTTTGCCAAGACAAAAACAGGTGTCCAGAGATTTATAACAAATACAAGATTTGCATCACTTGAATTAAGAAGGTTTGGATTATTACGTTCTGATGCTAAACATTATTATCACACATGGGAGCTGTCACTATTCGGGATTTTAATAGCAGGTTCAATATACTTCGATTATAGATATTTAATGAGGGATTATTTATTCAAAGATGTAGTTCACAAAGAAAAAGCTTATCAATTTTTTCAAGAAGTCTTAAATAAATACACTAAGCAATTGTACGAGCGTAACAAAATACGCAGAATACTTGAGAGTATATTAGATGATAGTGTTATAGCAGAATTTTTAGGATTATATGAAAAAAGATTTTTAGAATTTGTCAGAGCAATAGAACTTGTTACTGAAAAAGGATATAAACCAGCAGAAGGACATACAAAAGAGCTAATTAATATGCTTAACAGTATAAATGCAGACAGAGAAATAACAAAACTTGCAAACTCAATAATTTTGAAAAAGGATATTGAAGTAAATATGAAAGATATTTTTAAAATTATTAATCCAATAAACAGGGAATAATTATGACAAAAGAAGAATTATTAAACAAAGCAATGTTAATTGCTTTTGAAGCACACAAAAAACAGGTTGATAAAAATGGTCAACCATATGTTGGACATATTTTTCGAGTAATGAATATGGGTAAAACAATGGACGAAAAGATATGCGGAGTTCTGCACGATATTGTAGAAGATACAGATTGGACATTTGAAAAGCTAGAAGCAGAGGGTTTCCCACAGCATATTATTGATGCATTGAAATGCTTGACAAAATTGAGTGAGGATGAACCTTATGAGGATTTTATTAACAGAGTACGTACAAGTGATTTAGCAAAGCGAGTTAAGATAAACGATTTATCAGATAACCTTGATGTTAAAAGATACAATGAATTGGCCGAAAGGGAATTAAATAGACTAAATAAATATTTACATTGGTATAAAGTTCTCGTAAATAATGGATAAAACAAAAATTTTATAATAAAATCAGCGTTCTAAAAAGTGTGTAAGATATAATAAAGAAAGAGGGATTAAACCCTCGTAAATTTGTAAAAACAAAAAGTGAGCAGCCATCCTTTTGAGAGAAGAGGAACTTATTATTAGTTGATTTTAGAATAAATTTAGATAGAAGAAATAATGTTTTTGGTTTTATTAATCAGTATTTAGTAATGACTCTGTAGTGATATTTTGTACTTTACACATTTTTAAGAAAGTTATTATGAGTTTTTAGTGGTTCTGATTTGTAGATAATTTCTAATTCATTTTTTAATTTTATTAATACATTCAAATAATCTAAATAAAGTTTATGAATGATTTCCGTGAGGGTAGAGAACTAAAACTTGCTAAAAAATTTTATTATGTTATATGCCAAATCAATTTATAACAAATACTGAAAAACTACTTTCAGAAGTTTTTAATAATATCCTTCCTTCAGCAAAATCTTTGTATTTCCTTGTAGGCTACTTTTATTTCTCAGGATTTGAAGAAATATATAAAAATATTCAGGATAAGTCTATTAAACTTCTTATTGGACTTGATGCTGAAAAAGATATTTTTAATAAAATAAAAGAATTTGAAATTATAGACCAAGTAAATCAATCACGTGGGGAAGTGAGAAAAAAATTTAATCAGAATTTTGTTACAATATTTAACGATACAGACTATTTTGATTCCACTCAAAAACAAGAAGCTTTCAGAATCTTTATAGAAAAAATTAAAAATGGTACACTCGAAATAAGAAAAACACTTAGACCAAATCACGCCAAGCTTTATTTATTTGAAAACAAAGATGAATTCTCTCAAGGCGGTGAATTTCCTGGAACATTAATTACCGGTTCAAGTAATCTTAGTCGTGCAGGATTAAAAGGTCAACACGAAATAAATGTTGTGTTCAGAGATGAACATTTTCAGGAAGGACTTGATTTATTCAATAAGTTGTGGAGTGATTCAATTCTAATTGTTGATAAAGATAATTACAACGAATTTCATAAAGAAGTTATTGAGAAAATCTGGATAGATAAATTACCCAGCCCTTATTTGCTTTATCTCAGAGTTTTAATTGAATATTTTACAATTGCAAAGCGTGGTACAATCGCATTTCCGTCTGATATAACAGGAGAGAAATTTAAGAACTTAAAATATCAGATTGATGCTGTAAACCGAGCAATAAATATTCTGGAGCAGCATAATGGAGTTATAATTGCTGATGTTGTTGGACTTGGCAAGAGCATAATTGCCTCTGCAATTGCTTTTAATATGAAACTCAAAACTATAATTATCGCACCACCTCATTTAATACCGCAGTGGAACGATTACTCTTATGAATTTAACTTCCGAACAAAAATTTATTCAAGCGGAAAAATTCAACAAGCACTCGAAGAAAATAATGACGATGAGCAAAAACTAATAATCATTGATGAGGCACATAAATACAGAAATGAAAATACACAAGACTATGCAATGCTTCATCAGCTTTGTCAAAAGAATAAAGTGATCCTTCTTTCTGCAACTCCATTCAACAACCGTCCGCAAGATATTTTTGCATTAATCAGACTTTTCCAGATAACCGCCAAATCAACAATCAGAACGGTTGATAATTTAAGTTACCAGTTCAGAGAGATGATAAAAGAATTTAAGAAACTAAAAGAAAGTCAAAAGAAGAAAACAAAATCAGAAGCACAAATAAAAAATGAAATTGAAATACTTGCGGACAAAATAAGAGATATTCTTTCGCCGGTAATAATTCGACGTTCACGCATTGATCTTGAGCTGATTGATGAATACAAAGAAGATTTGGAGCGTCAGAAAATTTCTTTCCCAAAAGTTAATGATCCGGTTGTGCTCGAATACAAGCTTGGTAATTTGACTGAATTATATATAAACACATTTTATAAAATCGCACCTCAGGAAGAAGGAAAAGGATTTATCGGTGCTCGCTATATGCCGGCTAATTACATAAAAAATATTGAAAAGTATAAAGAGAAAATTTCTGAAGAGATTGATGATGTAAATTTATTCAAACAAGCCCAGCGAAACTTAGCTGACTTTATGAAACACTTACTTGTGCGTCGTTTTGAAAGTTCGATGGAAGCATTTGCAAAAAGTCTTGATTCAATGATTCAATCTTCTGAGTATATCAAAGAATGGTACGAACGGCTTGGTAAAGTTCCTATTTATAAAAAAGGAAATCTTCCTTCCATTGAAGAACTTTTTAATCTGGAAAGCGAAGAAGCAGAAATAGATTTGAAAGAGATTAACTTTGAAGAGCAACTTGCTTCTTATACAGAAAAGGGACTTTTCCTTATTGACAAAAAAGAACTAAGTATAAATTTCATTCGCGATCTCGAAAAAGATATCAGCTTGTTGAAAGAAATCAGAAATGATTGGTTTGCTAATGGTTATCCGGATGATCCAAAGCTCAATGATTTTAAGATAATTCTGAAAAATAAACACAAAGAAATGCCTTCATGCAAAATTGTTGTCTTTACCGAATTCAGTGATACAGCAGATTATCTATATAAACAATTAAAAGATGATTTCAGGGTTTTCAAATATTCTTCTAAAGATGCTTCACTAACAAACAAAGAAATTATCAGAAGAAATTTTGATGCTGGCATTAGTGAAAGTCTTATGCAAAAT
This sequence comes from Rosettibacter primus, assembly GCF_036860675.1. Classification (NCBI taxonomy): domain Bacteria; kingdom Pseudomonadati; phylum Ignavibacteriota; class Ignavibacteria; order Ignavibacteriales; family Melioribacteraceae; genus Rosettibacter; species Rosettibacter primus. The sequence goes on along the minus strand of NZ_JAYKGK010000005.1, from coordinate 163,905 downwards.
GATTATGATATCCTTATTGCAACCGATGCAATATCAGAAGGATTTAATCTTCATCGTGCGGGAATAATTTTTAATTACGATATTCCTTACAATCCAACGAGAGTTATTCAAAGAGTTGGAAGAATCAACCGTATCAACAAAAAAGTTTTTGATGAGTTATTTATATATAATTTTTTTCCATCAGCTGAAGGACAGCAGCATACTTTTGTTACACAAATTGCAACTCTTAAACTTGCAATGATACAAGCACTCATTGGCGAAGACACAAAAGTTCTAACTACCGATGAAGAACTTCGCTCATTTTTTGTTGAACGATTTCGTGAAGAATTGAAAGAGCAGGAAGCTAAGGAATCCTGGGATGCAAAGTTTTTAAATGAATTAAATCGAATTAAATCTTCAAATCCGGAACTTTACCGTCAAGCATTAGAACTGCCAAGAAGAATCAGAATTAAACGAACAAAAACTTTTGAAAAAAAAGGAGTTATTGTTTTTGGTAAGAAAGGCACAGATTATATTTTCAAACTTGGTACTTCATCTACAGAATGTCACACATTGCATTCAAGAGATGCAATCCAACTATTCAAATCAGAATTTGATGAGGAAGCAAAACCAGTAAGCAATGAATTTGAAGCAATCTATCAAAACGTGAAAGCGAATTTGTTTACAAAGAAAAATGAAGTTGCACTTGATAAAGGAAAACGAGAGACAATTGATAAACTTCGCTTTTTAATTGATAATAAAATTGGTAATCAGGATTATCTGAAAGATCTTCTTTTTGTCGTTGCTGAACTTGATTCTTTGCCAGAATTATATCATAGACAGATAAGAAAGATTAGTGTAAAGACAATTGAACGAGATTTAAAGAAACTTATGGAAGAAATTCCACATAGTTATTTGATGGATATAATTAAAAAAGCAGAATTGATTGATGAAGCAGAAGAGAACTTAATATTAGCAGAGGAGTTGACCTCTCCCTAAATCCCTCTCCTTAGAAAGGAGAGGGACTTTTTAAAAACCCCTCTCCTAATTTAGGAGAGGGGCAGGGGTGAGGTCGAAAATGATTATTATGACAAAACACTATAACAAACCAGAACTAAAACAAACTCGACGTGATTTGCGTAAACAACAAACTCACTGTGAAAAAATTGTATGGATGTATCTTCGTAATAGACAACTTCTCGGATACAAATTTAGACGTCAGTATTCCATTGATCATTATGTTATAGATTTTTACTGTCCTAAACTAAAACTTGCTGTTGAAATTGATGGTGATTATCACGAAAAGCCAGAACAAAAAATTTATGATAAAGAACGACAGAGTTATTTAGAAAATTTTGGGATTACTTTTGTAAGAATAAAAAATGAAGAACTGCTTGGAAATCCTAATTTGGCTTTTGAGAGGATTGAGCAGGCAGTAAAAAAGTTGACCTCTCCCTAAATCCCTCTGCTTAATAAGGAGAGGCACTTTTTAAAACCCCTCTCCTAATTTATGAGAGGAGCAGGGGTGAGGTCGAAAAACAGAACAAATGTCAAACTGTGGAACATATATGAACTTCAACAATCCATATTCGCGGGAAGCGTACAAAGATTTTTTTCAGAATCAGTTTTTAACTGATGATTTCAAAATCTCCGAAGAGAAACTTTCATTTGAATTTACTCCGCAATACTTAAAAAGTGCATTTGTTATTGGAGAGGATAAATCTCTTGAAATAAAAGTACTCGAAGTCTTGCACGATTCTGAAAATGACCCGCGTGTTGGTTTGTCAAAAGATATTTTTCGTTTGATGTCATCTTATGGATACAAGAGAGCGCTTGTTCTGCTTCATTCATGTAAATCAGAAAACTATCGTCTATCGCTTGCGACAATTGAACTTTCACTTGAAGGGAGTAAGGTAAAGAAAGAATATTCCAATCCACGTAGATACTCTTTCTTTCTTGGTCCGAATGCAAAAGTAAAAACACCTTATAATTTTCTTGTCAGTAAAGGAAGAGTAAGAGATTATGAAGATTTGAGAAACCGATTCTCTATTGAAGCTGTTACTGATGATTTTTATAATGAATTTAAACCAAACTTTGATAGACTTTCTGAAAGTGTAGTTGGTTCAAAAGATAAACAACTAAAACAAGATTTTGCTTTGCTATTTATTATCAGAACAATATTTCTTGGTTTTGTTCAAAAGAAACTATGGTTAAATAAAGATGAAAATTTTATTCTAAATTTTTGGAAAGAGTATAAAGAAAAATATTATGGTAAGAACTTATTTTATTCTGAATGGTTAAGAACGTTATTCTTTGAATCACTAAATAATCCTCCAGGTAAAAAAATTTTTAGTCGCTCAACTCCTTTTTCTGAAAAAACATTGCTGGCTCTACAAATGGCTCCTTATCTCAATGGTGAACTTTTTAAGGGAAAGATTGGATTTGATGACCAAGATTTGATAATACCTGATAAAGCAATCGAACAGTTTTTGGAATTTCTATTTTCTTACAATTTTACTATAGAAGAAAATACACTTTATGACAAGGATTTAGAATTAAACCCAGAGTTCTTGGGTATTATCTTCGAACGACTTGTTAATAAAGAAGACGGCGCAGTCTATACACCAAGAACAGAAGTTGATTTTATGTGTAGAATTGCTCTTGTTAAGTGGCTTCAAAAAACTTCGGATGTCCCTAAGAAAAAACTTTATCATCTATTTTTTGATAAACACGACGAACAAATTGTTGAGATGCTTAATGAAAATGAAAAAGAAGAAATATTAAATTTGTTGAAAAATGTAACCATTTGCGACCCAGCTGCAGGTTCAGGTGCTTTTCTTGTTGGAATGTTACAGGTATTAGATGAAACTATGTATTTATTATCAAAAGAAAAAAGAGAAAATACTTTTGAACAAAAAAAAGAAATAATTAGTCGTTCTTTGTATGGTGTTGAAGTAAAAGCATGGGCTGTTTGGATTTGTCAGCTTCGTTTGTGGCTTTCTCTTTTTATTGATATGCCAGATGAACTTAGCAAATCATTTGAACCTCTTTTGCCTAACCTTGAATTCAAAATCCGAAGAGGAGATTCTATTGTTCAGAAAATAGGTGATAAAATATTTCCAGTAGATAGCCAAGCTAATATTTCAAGTTCAATCAAAAGAAAAATTACAGAACTTAAAAAAGAAAAAAGTGATTTCTTTTACGGAAGCAAAAGAGCAAGGGCAAATTTAATCAGAAAAAAAGAAAATGACATCTTCAAAGAAATTATTCAAGAACAAATAATCGAAAAGAAACAAATAATCGAAAAGAAAAAAAACTTAAAATTATTTGGTGGTTATGAACCGATTGAAGATATTTTTGGTAATGTTTTACAAAGCACAGAATTAGAAATGGACAATAAAAAGAAAGAACAGATAAAAAAAGAAATTTCTGCGCTTCAAGATGAGATAAAATCATTCAAAGATGAACATCCATTTATTTGGAACATTGAGTTTGCTGAAATATTCTATGATAAAAAAGGGTTTGATATTATTATTGGAAACCCACCTTATGTAAGACAAGAACAAATTTCTGACCCAAATGGAAAAAACACAAAAACTGAATATAAAGAACTTCTTCGAAAAACAATTTATGAAGAATATCCAGATTATTTTTATACAAATAAACAAAAGTCAAAACTAAAAATTAAAATTGATGGCAAATCAGATTTATATACTTTCTTTTATCTGAAATCCTTGAAGCTATTAAATGAGAAAGGAGTGCTTACATTTATTTGTTCCAACTCTTGGCTTGATGTTGGCTATGGAAAATGGTTGCAGCAATTTATTCTGGAAAATACAAAACTTCACTTTGTAATTGACAACCACGCAAAACGCTCTTTTGCAAGTGCAGATGTTAATACAATAATTACTGTTTTAGATGCACCTAAAAATGAAATAGATGAAAAACACAAAGTAAAATTTATTGTTTTCAAAAAACCATTTGAAGAAGTGCTGAACACTGAAAACTTACTCTTAAACGAGTATGCTGAAACTATAACTAAAGATGATGATTTTAGAGTTTATCCGATTACATACAAAGAACTGAAGGAAGCCGGCACCGTTTACGAAGATGAAAACGATGAGAAACTTGGCAATGGAATTTATGAAGGCGATAAATGGGGTGGAAAATACTTACGAGCACCGGATATTTTCTTTACTATTCTTGAAAAAGGCAAAGATAAACTTGTAAGACTTGGGGATATTGCTGAAGTAAGATTTGGAATTAAAACCGGGGCAAATGAATTTTTCTATCTTGATGACGAAAAAATTAAAAAGTGGGGAATTGAAGAAGAGTTTTTAAAACCAGTGATTAAGAGTCCAAGGGAATTAAGTTTTATATCAATAAGAAAAACCGATTTAGTTTCAAAAGTTTTTATATGTAATAAATCAAAGAAGCAATTAAAAGATGACAAAAAATTAAAAGCACTTAAATACATCGAATGGGGAGAACAACAAGGTTATCACTTAAGACCAACTTGTAAATCCCGAGATCAATGGTGGTCATTAAATGAAATATTTGCGCCGCTTCTTTCAAAACGATTCGTAGATGTTAAATTTTCATTCTTTATAAATCCTAATAATTATTTTATTGGGGATACTTTCTTTGTAATAAATTCCTCTGAATGGTATGAACTAGCTGCATACTTAAATTCAGCTCTAAGTAGTTTTTTTGTAGAATTTATTGGTAGAAAAAATATGGGTGAAGGTGTTCTATTAATGTATGGGCCAGAAATTTCAAAACTTTTAGTTATGAAACCAGAAATTGATAAATATACTAAAGATAAATTAACTGATGCTTTCAAAAATCTTTTAAAGAGATTACCATTGCCAATCTTTGAGGAGCTTGGTTTCGACAAAACCAAACCAATTCGCTCGCAAAAGCCAAATCCATTGCCAGACAGAAAAGCACTCGATGATATTATCTTCGATGCACTTGGTTTAACCCAAGCAGAGCGTGAAGAAGTTTATTACTCAGTTTGTGAGCTTGTGCAAAATAGATTGAACAAAGCGAGGAGTGTGTGAAACACTATGAAAAAATATAGAATTTATATTGACGAAGTAGGTAACAATGATCTTGAAAGTTCTGATAATCCCAATCATCGTTATCTAAGTCTAACCGGTTTGATTTTTGAATTAAATTATGTAAAAGATGTTGTAACTCCAGCATTGGAGAAATTAAAGCAAAAATATTTTCCATATCACCCTGATGAGCCAGTGATACTCCATAGAAAAGAACTGGTAAATAAAAAATTTCCTTTCGATTCACTCAAAGACAAAATAATAGAAGAAAATTTCAATTCTGAATTCATCCAGTTATTAAAGGATTTAGATTATTTAGTGGTTTCTGTTCTAATAGATAAAAAAGAGCATAAATTAAAATACCAAACGTGGAAATATGATCCTTATCATTACTGTATGGAAATATTAATAGAGAGATTTTTCTTTTTTCTTGAATCAGTTGATTCTGTCGGTGATGTGATGGTTGAATCTCGCGGCGGTAAAGAAGATATGAGATTAAAAAAGTCATATTCAAAAATATTTCAAAATGGTACCCAGTTTATAGAATCAGAGAGATTACAAAAGCGACTGACGAGCAAGGAATTAAAAGTAAAACCCAAAATGTTAAATATAGCTTGTTTACAATTAACCGATTTAATAGCACATCCATCACGAAGATTTATGTTTAGGAAATACGATATAAATGAAGGGAAAGAATTTGTATTTGGGGATAAGATTATTTCAGTTATTGAGGAAAAATATTATAGAGGAAAATCTGGTGTCATAGAAGGATATGGTATAAAGCTTTTGCCATAAAAAGAAAAACCCCGATTGCTCGGGGCAAAGGCTCTTGCGTCCTTCCACCTCCAGATGAACTGGATTGTTACAAATATAATATTTTTTTATACAATATCAAAAATTTTTTATGAGGTTATTTAATTGAATAACGTTCTTAAAATTGTGTAAAGGCCAAAATATCATTGAAAGAGGCATTCCCAAGTAATTGATTAATAAAATCAAACACAAAGAACAATATTTTATTTAGACTAGACTTATTCTCAAAGCAACCAATAATATTAGTTCTTCTGCGTACTTCTCTAAACATTCTCTCTATTGGTGTTGTTGTATTAATTAAATGATAAAGTTGAACATCTAAAGAGAATTTAGTTTTTATTAATTCATCATTCTTAAAAACTCTGACAACTTCTGTCTCCTTGTTTTTATATTTATTTATAAACTCTTTCCTCCTTGTCAAATACTCTTGATAACTTAATGACTTAAAAACTTTTGAGGCATCACTTAGTATCTCTGATTTTTTCTCTTTATTGCTAATAACATTTTTTATGTTTTGCAATTTATGAAAAATACAATCTTGCTGTTTAACTTTATCCCCAAATATTTTATCCAATGCATTTTTTATTGCCAAATCTCCGTCGTGAACTATTACATCAATTGCATTTGTCTGCAAACCTCTATTAATTAAAGAAGTTATAAATCTCTCGTAAGTCCATTGATTTTCACTTCTTGCTGTCATAAAATCTATTACTTCTTTTTTTCCCGTCCGCTTATCTAATCCTAAAGCCACTAAAACACAAAAATTCTTCCCTTTTTGAGTTTTTTGCAAACCATTAGTGCCTTTCAGAGGAAAGTATATCCCATCTATCCAAATAATTGAATAACTCTTCTGAATTTTCCTTTGATGGAATTCTTCTGCTGCTTGCATTAGAGTATTGCTTATTTTATTTATCGTTGATATTGACATTGTGTTATCTCCATAAAGATGACCCACCATTCGTCTGATGTCTCGATAACTTTCTCCCTGGACAAATAATTTTATTATCGTTTCCTCTACATCTCTCCATCTCCTTTGCCACGGCCTAAATATTAAGTTATGAAATCTAACCCCTCGATATCTAGGCACTTTTAGATTTTCTATTAAACCGTAACTTGTTAATAAACTCCTTTGATAATAACCATTGCGCTGCCAACTTTTCTTTATTTTTAATCCTTCTCTTTTCGTTTCAAATTCTATATTTAATATTGTCTCTAATGTAAGTTTGATAAAATTTTTTACTCTATCTTCTATTAACTCCATTAACCCTTTATTTGTTTTTATATTTTTCTTAATTTCCTCTGTGTTTATTTGAGTTATTAGTTCCATAGGCATTTATCCTCTTCCGAAGGAATGGATTACCATTTTTTGTTTTTACAAATTTACGAGGGTAAATGCCTCTTTCTTTTATTATACCTTACACACTTTTTAGAACGCTATTTTTAATTGTACTATCATTAAAAACCTTAATACCTGATTGACATAATGATTTATCTTAAATATCGTTCCGACAAACTTTACGAGTTAACCTACGAAGAGGTTAAGATTATAGATCCGGAGATTGAAAAAATAATAAGTAAAGAGGATTATCGGTCCGCCTCTGAAGGATGAGAGGTTGAGGTTAAGCAGTGAAAAATTATTGTAAATTGTATAAGTTTGTTACAAATCCTTTAGATGTGGTGGTTAATTTTTGGCAGAAAGTAAAAAGGCTTTCCGAGGAAGAAAAAATAATTAGTATATATAAAGTAAGAGAAGAAATTTTTAATAATGATGATGAAATGAAACCGGATTGAAAAAAATCTTTCAGATAAATTTTTTAAATCAACTGAAATAAAAGATGTTTTTCGAGAAAATCAAAGAGTAGTTAATTGTACTACTTTAAAATCTTCACATTATATACAAAATGCAATAAATAAATTTTTAAATTATGAAAATGCCAATGCTTGGTTAATAGCATATGCATTATACCATTCTAAAGGAATGGGTTCCCCGAAATAAAAAACTAACAAAATATTTTGTCAATTCAATAAGTGGTTTATTCCACTGAGCCGTAGGCTCATGAGTCTTTTTAGCTAAAGAGAATGAGAGAAAGTTATCAATGTAAAAAAAAACAAAAATTTTTTTTCAAGCTATAGAATGTATAAGGAGTAAAATCAATTAATAAATAGATAAATGAGGAAAAAATTTTGGTATACAATGAAATGAATAGCCAAAGGTTAAAAACATATGAATTCTCTAATAGAAATATTAAGATAATTTGTTGATTTTTAATAACCATTAGTGAATGATGATTTGACTCGTGATAAAGATAAAAAAATAAGTTTTATCTTCGGAATTGTAGCAGCGAATTTATCCACTATTATCAAATAATTTTTAACAAGTATTAAAATGAAAAAGAATCCAAAATTTTGTATACTATTTTATTTTTTCTCTTGACTTATAAAAAAAAATTTTTTATCGTTGCGACAACGATTGAGCATTACTATGTCAGTTACTATTGATGATATTGCTAAATTAACAGGCTTTTCTATTACAACAGTTTCAAGGGTTTTAAACAAAAAAGCTAAAAAATATCGTATAAGTAAAAAAACTGCAGATATTATTAATAAAAAGGCTATAGAATTGGGTTATAGACCTAATGATATAGCTCGTAGCTTAAGACTAAAAAAAACTAATTTAGTAGGTTTAATTGTACCTGATATATCTAATCCTTTTTTCTCATATATAACTTCAGTTATACAAAATTTAGCAAGTGAATATGGATATAGTTTAATTGTAGCAAATACAAACGAAGACATTGAAAAAGAAATTGAAAATATTGAAATTTTTAGAAGAAAAGGAGTTGATGGATATATTATTATGCCAGTAGGTATCAAACATGAGCATTTGGAGGAATTAATTAAATATAATAAAGCATTAGTATTGCTTGATAGGAATATAAGTGTTCTCAATGCAAATTGTGTAGTAGTAAATAATTATTTAGGTTCTTATGAGGCAACAGAATATTTAATTAGAATGGGACATAAAAGAATAGGAGTGATTCAAGGTTTACCTAACACCTCTACAAACAATGAGAGATTGTTAGGGTACCGTAATGCTTTAGCTGATAATGGTATCCCAATTGATGAAACTTTAATAATGGGAAATGATTTTAGGAGTGAAAATGGTTATTTATCGACAATAAAATTAATGGAATTAAAAGAACCTCCAACTGTAATTTTTGCTTTTTCTGATCTTATTACTTTGGGAACTATTAAAGCTTGTTATGAAAAAGGTTACCGAATACCTGATGATGTTTCGATAATTGCATTTGATGACTTTGAGTTTGCTCCATTTTTACAAACGCCAATTACTGTGATTGAACAGCCTAAGTATCTTATGGCAGAATATGCAATTAAATTATTAATTGAAAATATGAGGAACAATAATCCTAATTTAAGTAAAAGAAAAATTGTGTTATCTCCTAAATTGATAATTAGAAATTCAGTAAAAAAATTAAATGAGTTAAATTTTATTAATGCTAAGGTGGTTTACTGAAGAATTTATTTTTATGCACAAACGTTTGTTCAAACACAAATAATTTTAGCACCATGATGAAAAAAATTATATACTTAATAATTTTCTGTTTAATTGTCGGTTGTAATAGAGAGCAGAATGAAATTAATTTATCTAAATCAGATAAAATAGTATTAACATTTTGGCATGGAATGATGTCTTCTTCTATCCCCGCATTAAATAAATTGATTGAGGAATTTGAAAAATCTCATCCTAATATTAAAATTAAAGCTCAAACTATACCTAATGGAGATGCAGGTATACAAAAAATAATGACCGCATTACAAAGTAATACAGCACCTGATATTTCATGGATTTATGCTGATTATTTAGAGGATTTAGTTAAAGCAAATGCTATTTATCCAATGAAAGAATTTATAGAAAGTGAAAATGGATTAACAAAAGAAGAAATAGAAGATATATATCCTGCACTTAGAATTTATGCTTCATGGAAAGGTACTTTGTATAGTATACCAATGGAAGCTACTAACTTAGCAATGATTTATAACAAAACATTATTTAGAGAGGCGGGAATAAATCCTGATAAACCCCCTAATAATTGGGATGAACTTTATGAGTATGCAAAAAAAATTCTGAAGGATTTCAATAATGATGGAATATTTGAAAGAATTGGATTTTTTATTCCTGTTTTCCCCTCTACTGGTTCTAGGAATGGATGGATGGTTTGGCAATTTAGACCTTTTATTTGGCAAGCAGGCGGAGAAATAATAGAAGAAGATCAATCGAAAGTAATATTTGATAGTGAGGCAGGTATTAGGGCATTAACTCTTTGGAAGAACTTATATAAGGAACAAAATCTTAGTAGAATTACTAGCGATTTTGATATGTTATTTGTTTCTGGTCAACTTGGTATGGCTATGGACGGCCCATGGAGCTTACCAAGATATAAAGAATTATTAAAAAATATTGATTGGGCTTTTGCACCACTTCCTGCAGGACCAGTTAAACGAGCTACAATTGTTGGAGGTGAATACTTAGCAATTTTCAAACAAAGTAGACATCCTAAGGAAGCTTGGGAATTTGTCAAATGGATTATAAAACCTGAAACTCAAGCTATGTGGTCAATGGCTTCTGGTTATCTACCTGTAAGAAAAGCAACAAATAAATTGCCTGAATTTAAAAAGTATTTAGAAGAAAATCCTAATTTCAAAGTATTTGTCGACCAGATGGAATATGCCCAGGCAGAAAGATCGATTGATTATGGTGGTATGCAAATAACACGATATTTAGGAGAAGCTATTGAAAGTGTAACAATCGGAGATATTGAACCAGCATATGCGCTTAAAATAGCAGCTGAAAAATCGAATAATTTATTAAAATCATATAAGAAATTTAGGTAAACAAGTGAATAAGAAAACCAGAGATATATTTACAGCTTTAGGATTTCTTGCTCCTACTTTGGTTATATTCTTGACTTTTACTTTTTTCCCTGTATTGTTTTCATTTTATTTAAGTTTCCAAAAATGGAATTCTTTTTCTTGGAGCGGTGAGTTTGTTGGATTTGATAATTATATAAGAATGGTTAATAGCGAAGAATTTTGGTCTGTATTTAAGAATACACTTATATATACAATAGGGACTGTACCTCTTAATATGATAATTTCATTATTGGTTGCCTATGGACTTAACAAAAAATTAGTAGGGAAAAAATTATTAAGAGCTTTGTTCTTTGCGCCAGTTGTAGTTTCACCCGTTGCAGCAGCGTTAATTTGGAGATGGCTATATGATCCGAACTTTGGATTGATAAATTATTTTTTGGTATTTATGGGATTAAAACCTGTTAATTGGCTGAACGACCCTTCTGCTGCAATGTTTGCATTAATTGGAATGGGTGTTTGGAAGACCTTTGGTTATAACATGATATTGTTCACTGCAGGTTTAAATGCTATACCCCAATCATACTACGAAGCGGCTATAATTGATGGAGCAAATTCATGGAAAAAATTTTGGAAAATTACTGTTCCTTTATTAAGTCCAACAACTTTTTTTATAATGGTTATGTCTATGATTGGTTCATTTCAAGTCTTTGATATAGTATATGTATTAACTTCGGGTGGCCCTCTTGGTTCAACCAAGGTTATGATATTTTATATATATGAAAATGCTTTTATATATAACGATATGGGCTACGCATCTGCAGTGTCTTATATGCTTTTTGGAGTACTTTTTGCCTTAACAATGTTACAAGCAAATTATATGAAGAACAAGGTATTTGTATAATATGAGAAAAAGAAAAATTAAAAATATAAGGTTAATGATTAATTCGATTATAATTCATCTAATAATTTATGCATTAGCATTTATTACAATTTTACCTTTTATCTGGATGGTATTAACTTCAGTGAAAGATATAAGTGAAATATTTATATACCCTCCAAAATGGTTTCCTACTAAATTAAAGTTATCAAATTATATAGACGCTTTTAATGCTGCTCCTTTTGGTAGATATTATCTCAATAGTTTAATAGTTGCTACAACCGTAACATTTGGTCAATTAATAACATGTTCTTTGGCCGCTTATGCTTTTGCAAGATTAAAATTTCCTGGTCGTGATATATTATTCTATATGTTTTTAGGAACTATGATGATTCCAATGAATGTAACAATGATTCCAGCTTATATGATATTGAGTTGGTTGGGATGGATAGATACGCTTAATGCTTTAATTGTTCCCGGTTTAGCATCAGCATTCGGCACATTTTTATTGCGTCAATTTTTTATGACGATACCCAAAGACTTAGAAGAATCTGCTTATATTGACGGTGCTTCGAGATTAAAAATTTTATTAAGAATAATTATACCGTTATCTAAACCAGCTTTAGCTACTTTATCAATATTTACTTTTATGGGTGTTTTTAATGATTTTATTTGGGCTTTAATTTGTATTAATTCAGAAGAATTAAAAACCGTGCAGCTAGGATTAGCAACGTTCCGTGATAAATATTTTACTCAATGGGATTTATTAATGGCAGGTTCTGTAACTGCAGTTGTTCCAATCCTTATTGTTTTCTTTATAGCTCAAAAATATTTTATTCAAGGAATTACTTTAAGTGGATTGAAAGAATAATAATGAAAGTTATTACGATCTATATATTGATTATTGAATTTGCACAAACCTTTGTTCTATGTTGGCAAATAACTGCGATAAGCATCGTTAACTTAAAATTTTATTCAAATATTGAAAGTTAAAGTAAAATAATGGCATGATTTTGAAGTTATTTTATATTGAAAATTGCTCATCACTATTTGTGTGTAGATTTAAAATTTTTAGTTCTTTTTTGATTCTAATGTAGAATGTAAAAAATGGCCGTTGGCATTTAATTAAATGGTCGAAAATAAAAAAGGTGATTTGTATGATTTTATGTAAACTTAAAAGAAACTTACTTTACACTATCATTATTTTATTGTCAGTGATAAGTTGTCAGAATGAAAATACAGTATTAGCACCATATGCAGGAAGTCCGCCGCTATCAAATATCAAAATTGAACAAGGAAAATTTATTCCAAGGATTACTTGGGTAGGTGGTTATGTTGCAGTTATTGGAGTTAACAGAGGAAACTTTGCAATCCTTGATTCTTCTTTGGTATGGCTCATATATAATCAAAGTGGTGATAAAATTTTATATCCTGTAACTTTTGGGACAATTATTGAAGGTACACAAAATATAATCAATAATTATAATGGAATACAATTAAAAGAGCTACAAGAAGATAATATATATACATATTGGTTAATGAAGGCTGATGTATGGAATAAAGTAAAAGATTTAAAAAATAAAATTATGATTACCGATTCTAAACTACCTGCAGGAGAAATTTATGTTGTAAAGGATACAGTCAAAATTTCTTCTTATTCATTTGCTTTTATTACTCAAGGAATTGATGTATATGTTAATATTGGAGATTTAACAACTTTTGGGCGATTAGGTAAAATCAATCTAACATCTCCTAAAGATGACACTGGTATAAAAATTTCTTGGGAGATAACTCAAAGTGGGGTTACTGAGGATAAAATAGCAGCAATTGGATTAGTTGAAGCTCAAACTTATAGTGCATTAAATATAATATGGGAAGTGTGGTCTGAAGAAGTAACATTGGGTGGAGAAAAAATATATGGAAAAAAAGACGTGATTCCTAACCATATATACTTAGGTGAAAAAATTGAAGGTACAAGAACATTTGTTGAATTTCCCAAAGATGGTCTTAAAAGGAATAAAAATTACTATTTATGGATAGCTACAAGTTTATGGGACCAAAAGAATCGCACTCGTGTAACTAATTATTATGCATATGCAACATTTAGAACTTGGTAAAATAATTTGGAGTTTTTATGAATTCATATATTAGAATTTTTCTATTGTTATTTTTATCATCAAATATAATACATGCTGGTGGCACAAATCGGTTAATACAGTTCGGAACAAAATCTACTTCATTAAATTCTCTTTATTATGCGGGAAATGATGGAATATCAAATGTGTATTTAAACCCAGCAGGATTAGGACTAAATGTTAGCAAGAGCTTTATAGAATTTTCAATTTTTACAAAAACCGAGGAACAAATCTTTGATAGTCAATATCAAGGCTTATTTAAATCTCTACTTGATGATGATATAAATTTTGGAGCAGGTTTATTTTATTCTATATCAGAAAATATTAAAACAGCTATAGCTATAGAATCGGTAGTAGATTATAAAGTATCCTGGCCTTATGTACTTCTATTCAAAATAGGTAAAACATCTGTAACAACTGCAAGTGATATGTATAATGAAATTACCACGAAAAGAATATCACCAAGTATAAGTTATAAGACAAATAAATTTATGCTTGGATTATCATTAGATGTATTCCAAGTAGTTCACAATGTTGCATATGCGATTGGTAATGATAAATACTTAAAAAATATTGGCTTACCAACTTATCAGCTTGATATGTCTAATAAAGGTTGGGGTTTAGAATATATTTTTGGTGTTATTTATGAGCTATCAAATAAAACACGAATTGGTTTATCGATAAATTCTGGAACATCAATAAAACTAAAAGGGACTGCTAATAGCAAATTATATGAGATAAGAGATTCTACAAAGAGTTCAGTAGGTGTAGAAAGTGAATTTCAAAATCCATGGAGAATAGGTTTTGGAATACTTTACAAAATTAATAATTACATAAATCTAAATTTTGATTTTAGATATAATATTTATTCTTCATTAAATGAAAAAATTGTTTTCACTTATGATAATAAAAAGTGGGAAAGTAATAAGTTCAATTTAGATACTATCACGGGTTTTTCAGCAGGTTATATATTACAAAAATTTAAGGATTCTTTTGATGCAGGAGCTGGTATAGAATATAAAGCGTCGCACAATTTAGAAATTTATTTAGGGTACAGATATTCATCTACTCCTAATAAAGAGGAAACATATAATCTATTAATGCCTACTGTAAATCAACATTCAATTTCTTGTGGTTTAAGTTATCATGATAGTGAAATGACCATCTCTGGCAGTATTATATATAATATGGGAGATAGTAAAAAGGTTTTAAATAAAACTAACAAACTATTTAATGGCTTATATGATATAAAAGGAGTTATACCTATGTTAACAATAAAATACATTTTATAAAGTTTTATAGGTGTTAGATGCACCTAATAAATAAATAATAAATAAAAATCGGAGGCTCAATGAAAAAATTATATTTTATATTTTTTAGTTTACTTACTATCTCCATCTTTAATGTAATCTTTGCTCAACAATTATATGAGCGAAAGGTTGTAAAAGTACCTAAGGTAGCACCAGGTACAATCAAGATTGATGGAAAGATGGACGAAGCAGCATGGCAGAGAGCAGCCCAAGCTAATTTAATAACATCATCAGGATATGAGATATATACAAATCAATATTACAGGGATGATTTAACTGAACCAGATTATGATGAGTACTATGCAAGGATGCTATGGACACAAGATACGCTATATGTATTTATCCATATAGATGAAATAGTAAATGATTCAACGAATTTATTCTGGGCAGGTAAATGGACAGGGGATCAATTGTTTGTAAGTATATCGAACAGGTTAGGGATAGATTTTGCACCGGAAGGGAGATATAATGGGAATGTATTTACAGTTCCAGATGGGCCATACCATTTCTTAATATTAGGAGATCAAATAACACTTAATGGTGGTGATTCTGTATTTATTCCTGAAGGGTATAGAAGAAAAGCTGGTGATACTACCTATACAAGAGATGCTTTTGATGCAAAAAAATACGCACGAATGGCAGCTGTTATAGATACGGTAAATGGAATATGGGATGTTGAACTAGCAATTTATAATCCTTCAGTTACAGCTCAATCAAAACTAGGATTTAACATAGGAGGAAGTACGGGTTCAAGATATTTTCATGAAAAGAATGGGGATGCATATGCATATTATTGCTGGCAGCCGAATGTGCCTGACCAACCCTATACAGAACCCCCAATAATACAGAGATGGAGAGACCAAGGTTTATGGGGTGATCCTGGGACAAGTAATTTAGCAACTTCTCAAGCTCATGCTGTTTTAGTATTTGAGGGAGATAATGAGGTTTATGTCCGTAAAGAAGTAGAAGTCCCATTAGTTGAACCTAATACAATCAAGATTGATGGAAAGATGGACGAAGCAGCATGGCAGAGAGCAGCCCAAGCTAATTTAATAACATCATCAGGATATGAGATATATACAAATCAATATTACAGGGATGATTTAACTGAACCAGATTATGATGAGTACTATGCAAGGATGCTATGGACACAAGATACGCTATATGTATTTATCCATATAGATGAAATAGTAAATGATTCAACGAATTTATTCTGGGCAGGTAAATGGACAGGGGATCAATTGTTTGTAAGTATATCGAACAGGTTAGGGATAGATTTTGCACCGGAAGGGAGATATAATGGGAATGTATTTACAGTTCCAGATGGGCCATACCATTTCTTAATATTAGGAGATCAAATAACACTTAATGGTGGTGATTCTGTATTTATTCCTAAAGGGTATAGAAGATTTTTAGGTGATACAGTATGGACAAGAGATGCTTTTGATGCAAAAAAATACGCACGAATGGCAGCTATTATAGATACGGTAAATGGGGTTTGGGATGTTGAATTAGCTATTTATAATCCTTCTATAGCCTATCAATCAGCTTTGGGATTTAACATAGGAGGAAGTACGGGTTCAAGATATTTTCATGAAAAGAATGGGGATGCATATGCATATTATTGCTGGCAGCCGAATGTGCCTGACCAACCCTATACAGAACCCCCAATAATACAGAAATGGAGAGACCAAGGTTTATGGGGTGATCCTGGGACAAGTAATTTAGCAACTTCTCAAGCTCATGCTGTTCTCAATTTTGTTAAAGAAATTAGTACAAGTATAAAGAATGAATTTGCAAATAATTTACCGATTAGTTTTGCTTTAGACCAAAATTATCCTAACCCATTCAACCCATCAACAACTATAAGATTTCATGTAAGTAATAAAACAAAAGTGTCATTAAAAATATACAACACACTTGGTCAACTAATTACTACATTGGTTGATAATCAAATTTTAGGTAGTGGAACTTATTTAGTTACATGGAATCCTTATAAGTTAGCAAGCGGTGTTTATTTTTATAGTTTAGAAGCTGATGGTAAAGTCATTACTAAAAAAATGATGTATTTAAAGTAATTAATTAACAAGTATGTGTGGCAGATTGAAATAAATCTGTCACACATATAAAATAAAATTCGGAGAAGTAATGAAAGCAGCAATACTTTATGATGCACATGATTTTAGAATTGAAAATTTACCAGATCCAGTTATAGAGAAAGATGAATGTTTAATTAAAATAAAAGCATGTGGTGTCTGTCATTCTGAAATTCATCAGTGGGATAAAAAAATATTCGAATTAAATTATCCAAGACATATTGGACATGAAATTAGTGGTGAGATTATAGACGTGGGACAAAATGTTTCAAATTTTAAAATCGGGGATAAAGTTGCAGCTTGGGTAGACGGCAAAGGTTATGCAGACAAAATCTCAATAAAGCAAGATAGATTATATTTAATGAATGAGGAACTTAGTTTCGAAGAAGCAGCACTGTTAGAACCTGTCTCGTGCTCAATAAATGCGATATTGAAAACTAATATACAACTTGGTGATACGGTAGCTATTATAGGTACAGGATTTATGGGTTTAATTCTTTTACAACTAATTCGTTTAACTGGAGCGAGCAAGATTATAGCTATTGATATAAGAGATGAAATTTTAAGACTATCAAAAGATATGGGTGCAGATATAATTATTAATCCTCAAAATGATAATGTAAAACAAATTATAAACGATATTACAAATGGCAAAGGAGTAGATATTAGCTTTGAATCAGGAGGAATTCAAAATACAATTGATTTAGCTGCAAGTATTTGTAGAATGGAAGGTAAATTAGTAATCTTCGGTTATCACCCTGGTCAAAGAATTATTCAAGATTTAGGATATTGGAATTGGATGGCATTTGAAATTATAAATGCACATTTCCGTAATATTAACACTATTCTAAGAGGTTCAAGAATAGGTATACAGTTATTAAATGAAAGAAGAATTAATGTTAAACAATTAATTACACATAAATATAACTTATCTGAGATAGAACAGGCATTTACTGTTGCTAAAAATAAACCTGCAGGATTTGTAAAATCAGTTATAATTATGGATTAATATTTATTAATAAACAAAGAATAGAAATGAAAACAATAAAAGTAAGTTGGATTTATCTTGTTTTTTTCTACTTCATATTATTATTTAATAATTCTATAGTATTATCCGCTGGAGGTAAATTAATAGGAAAGGTTATTGATAAAAATACTAAGGAACCACTAATTGGAGTAAGTATTGTTATAGAAGGAATTAATATGGGAGCTGCTACAGATGTCGAAGGAGAATATTTGGTGATAAACATTCCTCCAGGAGTATATAATGTGCGAGCATCAATGGTAGGTTATCAAACAATAACTAAAACAAATGTTGAAATTAGTGTAAATCATACAACTTATTTGGATTTTGAATTAGAGGAAGCTGTTATTCAGTTAAGCGAAGGAATTGTGGTTGTTGCAGATAAACCATTAATACAAAAAGATTTAACTTCTACGCGACATTTTGTCTCATCAAAAGAGATTTTTTCAAGGCCAACAAATCAATTAACCACTTTGCTTTCAACTTTACCAGGCATCGATGTTAGTTCTTCAGGAGAAATATTAGTAAGAGGGGGAACACTTGATCAAGTGGCTTTTGTAATTGATGGTATAAGAGCGCGCAACCCTCTTGATTTTCAACCTTATACAAATATAAATCTATCTGCTATTCAAGAACTTGAAATAATAACTGGTGGATTTAATGCTGAGTATGGTGAAGCTCAATCTGGAGTTTTTAATATTATTACGAAAGAGGGTTCAGAAAAATTTCAGGCATATGCAGAAATAAGATATACACCACCCGGCCTTAAACATTGGGGCACTTCATTATATGATTATTCAACTTCAAAATTCTGGGAAAATACTCATGCAAGACATTTACAATGGTGGATAGATAACCCAAATCAATGGGTCGATCCCAACGGTATCCCAGGTAATGACCCAAATTGTATTTGGAAGCCAGAACAAGCATACGAAGATTATATTAAAACTCATCAGCCGCTAACAGATTATACAAAGTTAGCTACATATCAAACTGAATTTTCTTTGGGTGGACCTTTACCAATTGATAATATGTATTATTTCTTTTCTGGTAAATATAGAACTTCTCCGCCAATTTCCGGTAATACATATGAAAGAAGGGGAAGATGGTTTGATGGTACATTGAAAATAAATTACAAATTATCTAAAAATATTAAATTATTATTCTCGGGTTTTTATAGTGATTCAAAGACAAGTCATGGTATGGAATATTTAGCTTTTGAAAATGGCTACAATAATAAATATGCATTGTATGATTTTGCTGGTTATCCAAAAAATAGAGTTGATGGACAAACCTTAAAACTTACACATATTTTAGGTGAATATACATTTTATGAATTACAGCTAAGCAGAATATATAGATATCGTAGTCAGTGGACTTTTCCAGGTGATGATAGTGGTTGGGAAACTGGTACACCGACTTATGACCGTTTAAGGGCGTTAAATGAGTATGGATTGCCTATCCCCGGTGGTTATAATAATATTATTGGATTGCATACAACTGGCTATTATTACAGAGGGATTGATAAAAATACAGATTATACTCTCTCATTCGACTTTGTTAGTCAATTGGAAAAACAAGTTCAAATTAAAACAGGTTTTGATTTTACGTATTACCATATAGACCGTTACCAAGAAGGTAAAGCATATAATATTGTAGAAAAGGCAGTATACAAACCATACGAAGGCAATATCTATGCTCAAAGCACTCTTGAATTTGAAGGCTTAATAATGAATGTGGGTTTAAGGTATGATTTTTATAATCCAAATGATTATGTCTATAAAAATATTTTTGACCCATTAGATATAATAAACGCAACAAAAGATGGAAGAACACCTAATCCTTTAAAAGAACCAACAAAAATATTTGGTCAGTTGTCCCCGAGAATTGGTATTTCTCATCCAATCTCAGAAAATACTGTGTTACATTTCTCGTATGGACATTTTTTTCAACGTGCAAATTTCGGAGATTATGGGGAAGGTTCTGGTAGTAATGTAGAAGGTCAAACTGTTTCAGGAATATTAAATTCTTATTTTATCAAAAATGCTGATGGCACACTTACGCCATATAATTTAGGTAATAGATTATTAAAACCAAGAAAAACAGTAGCATATGAATTAGGGATAGAACATAATTTTGGTGGAATTGTAAGTATGATTACTGCATACTATAAAGATATTACAAATACAATTAGAACTGTTACCGTATTTATGGATGATGGGACTTCATACCTGACAACTGGTAATTCAAATTATGCTGATGAAAAAGGAATAGAAATTTCTTTGAGAAAACCTTTAACAGAATTATGGGGTGGATATCTTAACTTTTCATGGAGTACTGGAATTACAGGACGTTCAGGCGATCCTGATATTGTTGCTTCACCAAAATCTGGTATTCAAAGCAGAATTACACAATTTACAGGTGATTATATTAATTATGAACCACCAAGATTAAAATTTGGGGTGATATTTGCCGTACCAAAAGACTTTTCGTTCATGTTTAATGCTTTTTCAAATATGCAGATTTCATTAGACTATCAGATTTATTATCCACATAAACAAATTGCATCGGATAATATAAGTGAAGGTGGGAAAACTTATACACGTATGCCATATAAAAATGCTCTATTTAGAGTTAGAAAAGAATTTCCTATTAGGCCTGGATTTTCACTTGCTGCGTTTTTAGAGATTTCTAATTTATTTAATGATACACATACTAACTTACAGGTTATTAATTCTTCAACTGCAACATTAGAAGATAGAGTAAAGTTTATTAATTCAAGATTTACAGTTTTTCCAGAATATACTCCTGATGGTAGTCCATTTCCGGAACCTATAAAGTATTTGAACTTACCACGCTCAATAGTACTTGGTTTAGCAGTAGAAATTAAATAAAACGAGAGGAAAGATGAAAGTAAGTCTAATTAAAAAGGCAATTTATTTTATTATAGCATTTTTTATTATTATTTTTAATTTAAATGCTCAGCAAGGGCTTGCCACCCACACAAGAGGGAAATTATGGGAAACAATTAACAATAATGGTTTAATAGGTAGTGCGGGAGCTTGGGATTACTTAGAAACAACTGGATTAGGATTTTATCCTGGTTTTAGTGGTTATTACTTTCCGAATGATGAACAATTAGCAAATTCACCTAATAAAGTAACAAATGCTAATTTTCATAATTTTAGAAGTGGTCCTTGGATTATAGCAAAAGACCTTTTTTCGTTGGAACCACCTGATTTTAGCCCTAAACCAAAAGACTTTTTAATGTATCATGCTTCATTAACTCCAACAAAGTATGGTACTATAACCAACTATTATCCTTTTGTGGCCACAAAAAATTTTATAGGGACTGAAAATTTCAATCCTCTGCTCCCTGAAGAAATGTATTATACAGAAATACCTACTGTAACAGGAATTACTATAAAACAAAGGTCTATGGCTTGGAGTTATCCAGGATTCAGTGACTTTATTATTTATGACTATGTTTTCAAAAACACAGGAGATATGGTTATACCGTCATTAAATAAAACAATGAATTATCAACAAACTTTAAATGAAGTTTGGATTGTATTTCACAGTGGCATT
Organism: Rosettibacter primus; assembly: GCF_036860675.1. Classification (NCBI taxonomy): domain Bacteria; kingdom Pseudomonadati; phylum Ignavibacteriota; class Ignavibacteria; order Ignavibacteriales; family Melioribacteraceae; genus Rosettibacter; species Rosettibacter primus. The sequence goes on along the minus strand of NZ_JAYKGK010000005.1, from coordinate 142,130 downwards.
TCTGTTTCCACAAAAGGTACATTGAATTTTCATTATGACCCAAATCAGTTTTTAAATTCTGCTGCACCTGCTGGTGGATTTGGTGGATATGGAGGAAAACCAGGGTCAGATATTTATCATATTGAAGATGATAATAATGGTGATGGGAAAGGAATTATATTTTACAGCAGAGATTATAATGGGGGAAGAGAACCTGTTCCTTGGGATAAATGGCCAGTGAAGCAAAATTGGAGGGACTTATTAAGATTAAAACCCGAATGGGAGCCTGAACTACAGGATCCTGCATGTTTTGGATGGGTAATTCTTTACAGGGATTCTCCTCAAAACTCATCTTTTTCTGACCCATTTGATGCAGACCCAACATACTTCAGTGTTTATACTGATGAAGGTGATAATTTTAAAGGTCAGGATTTAGATTTCAATGAATTCTTTGGATTTAATAAATTCAAAGAACAATTCTTTTATGATTTTGCACGTCATAGTTATAGAAGACCGAATGATGGTAAAACTTATGCTTGGTATACAGCATCATTTGGACCGTATACATTAGCCCCTGGTGATTCTGTTCGATTAATAATAGCAGAAATAGCAGGGCAGATGGATATGAAAGAAATTGCAATGGGAGATCCCATGCATCATTTCCCTGATAGTTCTATATCGGCAATAAGAAGAAATGTCAATGCAGTTAGACAAGCAATAAAATGGGGTTTTGGGGCTAATATTAATGGTATAAATTTAGCTGCAGATGTGCCAGAACCTCCTCCAGCACCTAACTGTAAAGCTGTTAATGCTTCTATAGGTTCAGACACTGCTATCATAGCTATTCAATGGGATAAACTAGCAGAAACTACAAAGATTAGCGATAAAAGCGGAAATATTTTTTATGACGGTGTTTCTGATTTAAGTGGCTATCGCATTTTTAGAACAGATGATGAAAGAGGTATATGGGAACTATTAATTGATATACCCAGAACTGAGTTACATAAATACTGGAATTCAGAAAAAAATCTTTATGAATATCTGGATAAAGATTTACATTTTGGATTTGGTTATTACTATTATGTTCAAGCATATAACTCAAAACCAAAAACTTGGATATCAGCTAATGGTACAGTTGTGAATAATCTTTCAGAATTAAAAAGCGCTGATTATAACAGAACACCACTAACCTTTGCAAAGCCAGGACCTGTTGACATAACACAAAATGATTTTAATGTTTTTGTAGTCCCCAATCCGTATATAGAAGGTAGTATTGATTATAGTTTTGGTCAATTATCGGACAAAAAAATTGAATTTAGAAATCTTCCAGAGAGAGCAACAATAAGAATTTATAATCTAGCAGGGGAACTTGTCAAGACACTTCATCATGGGCCTGATACTTATGGTAACTTATCTGGTAGTGCTGCATGGGATCAAAAATCAGATTCAGGTCTTTTAGTTGCTCCAGGTCTTTACATATTTGTAGTTGACTCAGAGACTAAAGGGTCCGAAGGCAAAAGAGATATAGGTAAGTTTATGATTATAAGATAAGTAATAAATAAAAAGTTTTGGAGGTAACTTGAGACGAGTAATTATTATAGTATTACTAATGAGTATAAATATAACTGCCCAATTTAATAAGGTTGGCAGAACTTCATTACAATTTCTTAAGATAGGTATAGGTGCAAGAGAAACAGCTATGGGGGAAGCTTGTACTGCTAACATTAATAGTATTCAAGCAATTTACTGGAACCCAGCTGCATTATCCAATATGAATGGTTTTCAGGCTTCACTTAATTATGTTAGTTGGTTTGCTGATTTAGATATAAAATCTGCAGCAATTGGATTTAATTTAGGAAATTTTGGAGTTATAGCTCTTGGATATTCAATTCTTGATTATGGAAATATTGAGGAAGCCAAAGTAATTAGTCCTAGTGGCGGAATGGATACAAGAACAGGTAATTATTTTTCAGGGAAAGACTTATCATTCATTTTTTCTTATGCACGTGCTTTTACGGATAAATTATCTATTGGTATTAATGTAAAGTACTTAAGAGAAGATTTATTTACTTACAGTTCTAAGCTCTGGGCTTTTGATATTGGGAGTTATTATAATACTGGATGGAAAGGAATTCGTTTAGCTATGAGTGCTCAGAATTTTGCGAATCAAGCAAGATGGTTGAACGTTGGTTCCCAGCAACAGCAAACTTATGAAATTCCTCTTCTATATCGAATTGCAGTTTCTATTGATCTTTTGGGAGGAGAAAATCTTTTTTTAGGTGGGAATCCAGATTATCATCGTCTTACTGTGAATGTAGACGCAATACATTCAAATGATTATTCGGAAAGATTAAATATCGGGGGCGAATATGTTTTTCTAAATAAATTTTTTATAAGAGGAGGCTATAAATTTAATGTTGATGAAGGGAATATCGCATTAGGAGTTGGAGTTAAAACAGATATTTATAAGTATTCTATTCAGTTAGATTACTCATATGTCCATCATATTTATCTAGAATCACCACATCGATTTTCGATAATGTTAAGTTTTTAATTAAAAAATATTTGTAAACAAACTAAGGTATAATATGGCATTTGATAAAATTTTGATTACAGGAGAAAAACTCACAGAAGAAAAATTTAAAAGTCCTTCAATAGAATTTAGTTTACTTCCTTTTTGGTTCTGGAATGGTAATATGGACGAAAAAGAAATGGAATGGCAGATGAAAGAGTATTATAATAAAGGAATCAAAGGTATATTCTTACATGGGAGGTTTGGAGAAAAAATTGGTTATTTATCAGATGTATGGTTAGAAAAAGCAAAATATGCTGCTGAAAAAGCTAAAGAAATAGGTATGGATTTATGGATTTATGATGAAATGAATTGGCCTAGTGGTACAGCTAATAAAAAAGTGCCACAAAAATATCCGCATTTGAAACAAAAATATCTGGAACTATGCATACTTCCTGTTAATGGTCCATTGTTTACCTTTCTCGAAGCCACTGATGATAGATATGTTAATACAGGCAATTCGAAACCTATAGTTGCTTATGCATGCACTGAAGAAGAATATAACACTGAAATAAGAAATATTATTGATCTTACCCCAAATTTATCCTTTGATGCAGTTATCCCTTGGGAAGCACCGGAAGGAAAGTGGAAATTGCTTTACTTTCTTGAAAAAGAAATTGACTACTATATTGATGCATTAAATCCTGAATCTACAAAAAGGTTTTTAGAAGAAACACACGAAAAATATAAAAATGTTGTCGGTAATTATTTTGGTTCTGTAATCCCTGGTTTCTATACTGACGAGCCTGCTATGCACTATTATCATGTTGGAATGACTAATTATATAATCCCATGGACTTCTCAAATGTTTAAAATATTTCGTGAAAGAAATGGATATGATTTAAAACCATATTTACCTGCATTATTTATGAACATGGGGGATATAACACCTAAGATAAGATATGATTTCTGGAATACATTAACAGAACAATACTCTGAATCTTATTATAAACAAATACGCAATTGGTGTGAAAAAAATAATCTTTTATTTACTGGTCATCTATTAGGGGAAGAATGGTTGTGGATGCATGCTCGATGCGAAGGGAATATTTTTAAACATCTCAAACATTTTAATATCATTGGGGTAGACCATCTTTATCCAATTATTGGAACGAAAGATAATCCCGATCAGCATGTGGCTTTAAAAATAGCTTCTTCGGCAGCCCATCATTACGGAAGTAAAAGAGTTCTTTGTGAATCGATGGGAGGAACTTATTGGGACTGCACTTTGGAAAGAATGAAATGGATTGCAAACTGGGAATATGTATTAGGAGTGAACATATTTAATAATCATGGTTATCACTATTCTATTGAAGGGGAAAGAAAACGAGATTGGCCTCCATCACAATTTTATCATCATACATGGTGGAAATACTATAATTATTTTACAGATTATATAAAAAGAATTGGTTATGCATTAACTGATGGTAAGCATGTTGCAAAAATATTAATGCTTTATCCAATAACAAGTGCTTGGACTAATTATACACCAAGTGGAACTAATGATATTTTTAATACAATTCAGAATGAATTTAATTTTTTAACCGATGCACTGTTAAGACTTCATTATGACTTCGATTATGTTGATGAAGATATTTTAAACGACGCAATTATTAAAAATGGTAAAATAATCATTAATGAAGAAGAATACTCATTATTAATTTTGCCACCAATCACTCATGTTAAAAAAGAAACTCTTAATTCGATTAAAAAATTTTTGTCCTCTGGAGGAAAATTAATATCAAGCTCTTTAATTCCTCTTGGAGTAGTTGAAAGTAAAGATAATAATTATGGTAAATTGATTAAAAGAGTATTCGGCATTGACCCTAATGTAATGTATGAAAATTATATAAAGCAAAGTAAGACCTGTATTATAAGTAGAAAGAAGAATATAATAATTTTTACTGGAGAAGAATTATATAAGAAAAGAAATTATAAACTACTCCAAAAAGCAATTGAAAAATTTATAACCCCGGATGTAACTATTAGCGACGGAGATATATTTTATCACCATAGGAAGCAAAATGATTATGATATTTATTTTCTGACAAATACTTCAAGATTAGACAAACATAATGTAAAAGTTACTTTCGAAAATATTGGAATACCCTCATTATGGAATGCTAATGATGGTTCAATTAAACCAGTTTATAATTATAGAATAATTAATAATAGATTGGAACTTACACTTAACTTTAACGGAACAGATTCACATATAGTAATACTTAAAAAAGGACTACCTCAAAAATATATTACTACTTCAAATATGACAATCGAAAGTTTTAATGAATATAAAATTATTGGTTTTACTGATGTAGAAGATGAAAATATTTTTGTGTCATTAAAAGATAGAAATAAAACTCACAAGTATTCGATTGCACCCCAAAAGAATAAAGAAATAATAAAATTTAAGAATGATTTCGAATTTGAAATTGAAAACGAAAATGTACTTTGTTTAGATAAATTCAGAATGAAAATGATTGAGAATGGTGATGATATTCCTAAACTTGTATCGAAAGATTGTGATGATTCAAATTGGCTTAATGTTACAACCGGGGCATGGGAATTGCAATTACCACAGGAAAGAAACGAACAAAATTACCCTGTCCATTTGGTTTATAGAACAGATTTTAAAGTAGAGCAAATGCCCAAAAATCTTTCAATTCTAATTGATGGTTTTAGTGGTAAGAGTTATAGATTATTCATAAATGGTAAAGAGATTTTTGAAAGAGGTACTCGCAGTAATTTGGATGCAGAAATTAATGAGATAAATATTAGTAAATATGTTGAAATTGGCCAAAATTTAATTGCAATCTGTCTTGAAGTGGTGAGGAGAACGGATGGTATACTTGACCTGATTAAAATTATCGGAGATTTCTCTTTATCGAAAAGAGGAAATTATTATATAATTAAAGATACTAATAAGAAATTAAAAATTGGAAGCTGGACTAAGCAAGGGTTTCCATTCTATTCCGGAACAGGTGTTTATAAACAAATAGTAAATATTCCAGAAAAATATCTTAATTGCAAATTATTTTTAGAATGCGATGTTGGTGAAGACATTGCCGAGATAGTTGTCAATGGAGAAATAGTGAAAGTTTTACCATGGAAGCCATATGTTGCTGATATTACAAATTATATCAAAGTTGGTAATAACGAAATTAAAATTAAAGTTACTAATACTTTGATAAATATGCTCGAGGCAGTTGAAAAAGAATCGGGTTTATTAAGACAACCGTATATAAAACCATACAATATATATGAATTTTATTATAAAAATGAGGATAAGTATGAAAAGAAATAAGGAAATTATTGTTGTTGGGAGTACAAATACAGACTTAGTGTCTTTTGTAAAAAAATTTCCAAAACCTGGGGAAACAATTTTTGGTAAAATGTTCCATATATATCCTGGAGGGAAGGGAGCAAACCAAGCTGTTGGTTTGGCGAAATTAGGTAAGAATGTAGTTTTTATTTCTAAAGTAGGGAATGACGATTTCGGTAAAAAAATGTTAATGAACTTAAAAGCAAATAGAGTAAATGTTAAAAATATTATAATTGACAATGAAAATCCTACAGGAATAGCTATGATTACGGTTGATGAATCTGGAGAGAATTATATTGTTGTAATTTCAGGGGCTAATATGAATCTCTCTTCAGAAGATATATATAAAAAGCAAAATTTGTTCAGTGGAGCTAAAATTTTTTTGACTCAACTAGAAATACCACTAGAAACTATTGATGTATGTTTATCTTTATCTAAGATTAATAACATGATGACAGTGTTAAACCCTGCACCTGCTAAAGTATTACCTGAAAAAATTCTTAGTTTAGTAGATATAATTACACCCAATGAATCTGAATTAGGAATTTTAACTAATATGGAAATTAATAGTAATTCTATTGAAAAAGCTGCGAATATTTTAATATCTAAAGGCGTAAAAAATGTTGTAGTTACGTTGGGAGAAAAAGGGGCTTTCCTTTACAACGGAAAAATTGCAAAATACTTCCCTCCCTACGCTATAAAAGCATTGGATACAACAGCTGCAGGTGATGCTTTCAATGCAGGATTGGTTTATGCTTTAAGTGAAGGATATCCACTTGATGATGCAATCAAATTTGCAAATGCTACTGCAGCAGTGTCTGTTACTAAATATGGAGCGCAGACTTCAATGCCAACGAAGGAAGAAGTATTAAATTTATTATAAACTTTTCTGGAGTATTTATGAAAAAAAATGGAATCCTTAATGCTGAATTGTCTTATATAATTGCCTCAATGGGACACTCAGACAAATTAGTGATTACTGATTGTGGATTACCAATTCCCAAGGGTGTGCCTAAAGTAGATCTAGCATTGAAGAAAAATCTACCAGGTTTTATTGAAACAGTAAAAACAATCTTAAATGAATTAGTTGTGGAGTATGCTATAATATCAGAAGAACTTCAGATTGAAAATCCTAAAAATTATCAAAAACTAATGGAATTGTTAAAAGAGATAAATGTTAAAAAAGTTAAACACGAAGAATTTAAAAAATTAATTAAAGAAAGTAATGTATCATTTGTAAGAACAGGAGAAGCTACTCCATATTCTAATATAATCCTAGTTTCTGGTGTAGATTTCGCTTAGACGAATAATAAATGAAATATGTAAACTTTTTTTACACTTGGTTTATACATTTTTAAAGTTTTGATTTTTGTTTTGTGAATTGTTCATTATATGTGGGAACTACAAGAAAATTATGTTATTAACATCTTTACTAAGATTGTAGATTATATTGAAAATATTGATGCAAACCAACTATTAAAGATAGAAAGGAGAATATTTTTGTTTATTAAAGTTCAATCTATTAATGTTACTGAGTTACTTATATTAAATTGTGTAGAATATAACAGAGTCAACTTCACTGGACACATAACCAGAGGATGTAAACAATTAATAAAGATTTTGAATCAAGATTATAATTATGTCTATGAAACTTGTATGTGTTTTCAAGTTTTATAGTGAATATTGGCACAATGTTCTACAAAAGTTAAGATATTATGATAACATTATAGGAAGTTAATATTTGTATCATAAATTCTAGGATTAAAAATATAATTGGTTCATTTGTTAATGCTAAAAGCTGATTCTATTAAAGAAGTATATAGTCTATTTGTAGAGCATTTAAACTATAACTTATTTCATGAAAAATTACGTCTCGTAAGAAAAGCAATATGTGTTTAATAAGGGAAATAATTAAAATTATTTATATGAACATCATTCAGAAATTTTATACTAGGAAATTTCACTGAGATTTTTTAACATTATAAAATAGTGAAAAATAATTACTTGAATGCGAAAAAAGAATAGAAGTTGCAGATAATATGAATCTTGAAAGTAATAAGAGTTACAATTAAATAAAAAAGTTGCGTAAAAATTATAATGAAGAAAATAGCTGATTCAAAAAGAAATATGACTATTAATTTTATTTCTATTAATTAAAAGAGGTTAACATGAAAATTTTTCAAAAAATACTTTTGTTACTATTGTATGTATCCTTAGTTTATTCACAAAATCTTAATTATGATAGATTAACGAAAAAGTCAGATTTAAAATATTATCATATGCCGATAGGTTTGTGCGAAGATTATCCTGAAGAAACAACAACAAGAGACATTTATATTAAAGATTTTGAATTATTGAAACGAGCAGGAATCGATTTATTAAGGATTTCTTTTGGCTGGGATGCGATAGAATTCCAAAAGGATAAATATGATTGGTTGTTCTGGGATGATTTTATTAAAACAGGGGTAGAAGAATATGGGATTACTTTTATACCATATATTTGTTATACTCCTAGATGGTTAGCTCCCGATCCAAGTGATTCCCTATTTTTCTGGAACAAACCTCCCACAGATTTTGAAGAATTCGGCCAGTTTATGTTTGATTTAGTTAGTCGTTATAAAAGTTGGATTAAAACATGGGAATTGTGGAACGAACCGGATATTCCAATTTACTGGAGCACACAAGATGCAAAAGAATTTGCTCGCTTTATCAAAGTAGGGGCGGAAGCAGTTAAAAAAGCAGATCCACAAGCAAAAGTTGTTTTAGGAGGAATTGCTTATCGACCCGAATGGATAAAAACTTTGTTTAAAGATTATGGCTTAAGTCCCTATGTTGATATAGTTAACATTCATAATTATTATGAGACTTGGCACCATAATCCTGTTGAGTCAATAGTTGATTATATAGGAAGTGTGTCTGATATTATAAAACAATATGGGAATGGTCAATCGATATGGATGGCTGAAGTGGGTTATAGTACTTTTAGACAGGGTTCTTTTGTGTCGGATTCATATTCATGTAATTATAATTATGAGCATACACCTGAATATCAAGCAGTTGACTTGATTAAAAGAATTTCTTTAGTTCGTTCTACAGAAAAAATAGCAGCGCTTGCCTGGTACGAAGTAAAAGATTTACCACCTTCTGATGAAGTCATAGGTGATGTTTATAATAATAAACATTTAGGAGTTGCATGGGCTGACCATAACCCCAAACCAGCTTATTATGCAATTTCCTTTATTAATAAACTCTTTTCAAAACCAATGAGATCTATTGATAATGAGGTTCTAGTTAAAAAGTCCGTAAGTAGCGATGCAAGAATTAATTCATTCGAAAGAGAAAATGGTGATGTAATAATTGTTGCTTGGTTACAAACTCATATACCAGGTAGAAGAATTAATTTTAAAGGTGATGAGGTTGATAAAAGAATAGAAAAGATTGATATAGAAATACCATATAAACTAACTGGTAAAGCAAAAATTTATAATGAATTAGGGGAAAGTAAAAATTTTACTACTATAAAAATTAAAAAAAATTTTACTGTGATTAATAAATTAAAACTTACAGGAGGTAGTATCATTATATTAGAAATAAAAAAATAGGTAAAACAATATGAAGATAATAAAAATTAACCAAGAAAATTTCAAAGAATACGGAACGCACATTACACTCCCTCAGAATAAACCGACTTCTGAAGGGTCTTCTTATAAGTTTTGGTCAAATATTGGTAACTACTATATTAATGGTAAGACGGAGATAGGCATTTGTACTGTGTATAAGCAAAGTAAAAATATAATTGACAGTGTTGAACGACATAAGACGACGCCAGAAATTCTTATTCCTATTGATGGTTCATTTATTATACCATTATTTAAAGAAGATGAAAATGAAAAATCATTAAAAGCATTTTGTATTGATGTAGGTGAAGCGGTCATTATTAAAGAGGGAATTTGGCATGCAGCTTGTCTACCTATAAATAAAGAGAAATTATCTTACTTTGTTATTTTTAAAATCAATACACCATATGAAGATGTCGAACATAGAAAAATTAATCCAGTTAAAATAATAATTTAATTATGAGAATAAATATGTGCAGAATAACGACAGAGGATTCAAAAATTTTACTTCATTATAATAAAAATAAAATAGAAAATGGACTTGAATTTTTATCGATTAATAGAACAAAGGTTTGTGCAAAAAGTAACATTACTATTTTAACAAGAAAATTAAATTCTGTTTCTCAACCCGACATATTAATATGTCGTAAAATAATCTATAGAAATAATAGTATTATTTTTAAAAATTATAATAAAACTAATTCACAGAGCGTTGAATTTAAAATCCAAGGTGAGTATAGAAGAATAAAATTTTCTATTTTAATAAATTCTAAAGACCCTATCTGGCTTACTGAATGCAAATTTTCCGGTTTAGAATTAGATAAGATATTAGTTCCTGCTTTAGGTGGTCAAGTAATTTCTAAAAATATGCCCGATGGTACTTCAATATCCTATAAGTATCCATTTTGGTGGAATGCTCAATTCGTAATTGGTATGTTAAAAGAAGGAGGTATAATTTTTAGAATTGAAGATTCTAATCCAAATCTGAAATTATTAAGAGTAGAAAAAGAGAAAGAGAAGTTTTCAATTACTATAGGCTTTGAATCAAATTTTAAAGATAATAAAAGAGAGTTTTATTTTGAGTGGTACTTAGAAGCTTTTGAAGGAAGCTGGAAAAAGGGGGTTGACATTCATAGAAATTGGATGGAGCGAACTTATAATTTAATTCCTTGGAAGAATAATAAATTAATCCCTTTATGGGCTAAGAAAATTAAATTTATTTTGGAGTTGTGGGGGGCACGAAAAGATAGAGAAGAACCAATGCACACATTTAGACAAATGATTTATAGATTGGACGAATGGAAAAAAAATTATAACCCCGAGAATACTTTAGTTTATCTTCCAGGATTTGCAGAGCATGGGATTGATTCGAATGCCCCTAGTTATAATCCAAGTAAACAGTGTGGTGGTGAAAAAGATTTTAAAAAACTAGTAGATTATGCACACCAATTGGGATATAAAATTATGATTCATACTAATGCTATTGCGATGACATTCGAACATCCTTTATATGAGAGATTTAAAAAATATCAAGTTATAGATGTATTTGATAGAATGCAAGGATGGGCATTAGATATTGATGGTGATTGGTTAACCGAACCTTTTTTTGCCTATATTAATCCTGGTTATCAAGCTTGGGGAGACTTGATGGTTAAAATTATCGGAAGTCTAATTTCAAAATTTAAGATTGATGCTGTTTTTTTAGATCAAACTTTGCTTGCTTTTAATGTTAAAAGAGGGCCAAATTTTATTTTGGGTATGAAAAATTATATTAAAAGACTTCAAGAAACATTCCCGGGAATTTTATTTGCTGGTGAAGGTCTTCATGAATTAAATGTTGAGGTTTTACCTTTAGCCCAGATTCATGGTATTGATAGTATTGCAGAAATTCATGGTATTGAAGGAAAAACTAATTGGCGGTTTGTTCATCCTGTTTCAACATATTTGTTCGGTAAATATACCCGGTATGTAGCACATCTTTTAACCAAACATCCAACACATCCAATGTTTAAATTTCAGGAAAATGCATATAAAAAATTAAATGTAATCCCTGCTTTGTGTCTTTATGATTATAAACAAAAAATTGAAATCCCAGAAGTAAAAATGATGATTAAACGCACAGAAAAAAAATGAGGCTTTTATGAAAAAGATTAAATCTGCAATTATTGGTTCTGGATTTATGGGCTCTGCTCATGCAGAAGCGTTAATGAGAATAGGAGGAGTTGAAATTATTGCAATTGCATCTAATGATTTAAATGGAGCTAAGAAATTAGCTGAAAAATATAATATCCCTAATATTTATGAAAAATGGGAATATTTAATTGATAATAAGGAGGTAGAAGTAATTCATAATTGTACCCCAAATTATTTGCATTACGAAATAAACAAATCTGCTATACTACAGGGTAAACATGTTATTTCGGAGAAACCTTTAACAATTAATTCAGAACAATCACAAGAATTAGTTGAACTTGTTAAGCAAAAGGGGACTATTAATGCTGTTAACTTTAATTATCGATTTTATCCACTTGTTCAACATTTAAAAAGTATTATCAATAAAGGTGATTTGGGTGAATTATACTTTATTTATGGATATTATCTACAAGATTGGCTCTTTTATAAAACAGATTACAATTGGAGATTAGAAACAGAAATGAGCGGTGATTCAAGAGCAATTGCAGATATTGGTTCACATTGGTGTGATTTGATCCAATTTCTAACAGGAAAAAGAATTAAAAAAGTACTTGCTAATCTATTTACTATACATAAAACAAGATATAAACCTGAAACAGAAGTAGAAACATTTAAAGAGAAAGAAATTAGTCATTTATCAAATGTAAAGGAAATTCAAATAGAAACTGAAGATTGTGGAACTGTTATATTTCAACTGGAAGATGGAATTAATGGGACATTTACAGTTTCACAAATTAGTGCAGGAAGAAAAAATCAATTCTTCTTTGAAATTAATGGAAGCGAAAAATCAATTGCATGGGCTCAGGAAGAACCTAATAAATTATGGATAGGATATAGAAATAAACCAAATGAAATTCTGATTAAAGACCCATCATTGATTGATAAGGGAGCAAAAAGATATGTACATTATCCAGGTGGCCATCCTGAAGGTTATCCAGATTGTTTTAAAAACTTATTTAATGAATTTTATGATTTGGTTAGAACAGGTAAAGGTATTAGTAATGAAGCAAATAGACATTTTGCAACATTTGAAGATGGACTTTATTTAAATAAAATTGTTGAAGCTATTATAAGAAGTAATAAAGAAAAAAAATGGATTAATATAGATTAAATAAAATTGAGAGGTAGAATATGAAAATTGGTTTTTTAACTGCATGCTTGCCAAGTTTATCACTTGAAGAAATAGTGAGGTTTGCTTCAAAAAGTGGATTCAAAGCTTTAGAATTAGCTGCATGGCCAAGTGATTCAAGCCGCGATTATCAAGCGCGTCAAATAGAAGCAGAAAAATTTTCTAAGGATGATGCAGAAAGAGTAAAGGAATTATTTGCAAAAAATAATCTCGAAATCTCGGCAATGGCATATTATGATAATAATTTTCATCCTGATACTAAACAAAGAGAGTTTTTCCATAATCATCTAAGAAAGGTCATCGATGTGGCATCGATGCTAAATGTAAAATTGGTAGGAACTTTTGTAGGAGGGAATCCAGATTTAACTCCAAAAGAAAATATTAAAGCTATAGGGAGAATATTCAATGAACTAGTTAAATATGCAGCAGATAGAAATGTTTGCCTTATGATAGAAAATTGTCCAATGGAAAATTGGGTTAAATTTGGATTACCTGGCAATTATGCATATTCGCCTGAATTATGGCTGGCACTCTTTAATGAAATTCAAGCAGACAACTTTGGATTAAATTTTGACCCATCACATCTTTTATGGCTAGGAATAGATTATTTAAAAGCAGTTAAAGATTTTGCTCCTAAAATTTTTCATGCACATGCTAAGGATACTGAAATTTTACATGAAGGAATATATCAATTTGGAATATATGGTAAACAAATTGATCCAATACCTTGGAAATCAGGATGGTGGAGATACAGAATTCCTGGACTTGGGAAAATTGATTGGAAAAGTTTGATATCAACTTTACAAGAAAATGGTTACGATAAGTATTTATCTATTGAACATGAAGATCCGGTATGGGAAGGAAATATTGAAAAAATTAAATACGGTCTTAAGTTAGGATTAAAACACCTATCACAATATGTTATTTAATTAAGGAAGAGTGTCAATGAAAATGTTAAAATATTTCCCTTTTGGGAGCCAATATTATAGAGCTCCATCACCTTATAAGGATGATTGGGAAAATGACTTAAAGAAAATGAGTGAATTAGGATTTAACACAGTTAAGTTTTGGGTTCAATGGCGATGGAATAATCCAGCTGAAAATGAGTTTTATTTTGATGATATAGACCAATTAATGGATTTAGCCCATAAGTATAAATTAAGAGTAATGTTGAATACGATTTTTGATGTTGCGCCAGCATGGATATATAAAAGATACCCTGATGCTTCTATGATTACACTTTCAGGTTTTAGAGTTGGACCACAAACCCAACCTCATCGACAGATTGGTGGATTAGGTTATTGCTTGAATAATGAAAAAGTTACTGAACATCAATTTCGATTTTTAGCTGAAACTGTAAAAAGGTATAAAGATCACCCTGCTCTTGAAATATGGAATGTGGGCAGTGAACCAGAGATTACTAATAGTATGGCTGAATTACGTGGATATGCTGATGATGCAACTCGAATAGGTGATATGCTTTGCTACTGTGAGCATTGCATAACAAAATTCAAAAAATGGGTTGTTCAAAAATATGGAAGTCTTCATAAATTAAACCAAGTATGGAATAGAAATTATCGATACGTTGATGAAATTGAAGTGCCTAAAACAAGAAATACTTTTAACGATTTAATTGACTGGAGAATGTTTTTTGTTCATGTACTTGGAGAAAATATAAAGAAAAGATTTGAGATTACTAAAAGTATAGATAATGGAAAACATCTATTAATGTGTCATCATGTGTTTATTCAGGGTTTCCCTATAACGTCAACTGCCAATGACCCCTGGAATGTAGGACAATATGGAGATTTACATGGCTTTACTCAAATGGATGACCCAATGATGGTTGATATTCTACGTTCGTGTGCCAAAGATAAACAAGTTATTTCTGCAGAAATGCTCATGCTTCCCGGGTATACACTGGATATGCCTAAAAATATTGATGAAAATGATGTGAAAAGATTTATATTTAGCGGAATAGCAGGTAACTTAAAAGGGTTTATATTTTGGCAGTACCGCCCAGAAATTTTAGGGAGAGAAGCACCAGCATGGGGACTTACTTACTTAGATGGCAAACCGACGCCATGGCTTAAAGCCTTTTCGCTAATAGGTAAAAATTTGCAGAGAAATCAGGAATTTTTGTTAAATGCTAAACCAAGAAAAAGTGATATAGCATTAATTTATAATCCCGAGAATCAGATATTTGCTTGGGCATCTACTGGAAATGAAAAAAGTGCTACCGATTCATTGCTTGGGTTCCATAAAGCTTTATATGAAAATAACTTCAACATTGATTTTATTCATCCAAATGAGTTTTCTATTCAAACTCTAAATAATTATAAAATAATTATCTATCCATTTCCTTATGTGATTAATAAAAGAATGAGTGAAATATTGAAAGAATGGATATTCAATGGTGGAGTGTTTATCTCAGAGGCATATTTTGGTGGGTGGAATATTGATGATGGACATCATGAGAAGATTATTCCTGGTTATGGCTTTGAAGAAGTATTCGGAGTTAAACAAAAAATTGTTCATCCTGCTTTAAAACCTGAATTAACTAATATAAGAACTATAATTGATTTGCCAGGAGTTGAAAAAGGTTTTATTGTTAATGGACTTCTTGTAAGAGAAACATATTTTATAAATACAGCAGAAGTGATTGCAGTTTATGACGATGGGGAACCCGCAATTATAATAAATAATTTTGGTAAAGGTAAAGCAATTATGATGGGTTCTTATATAGGAATGTGTCTTTATCGAAATGTAATAATAAATAATGCAAAATTGATATCTTCACTTGTAGAATACTGCGCTTTATTTACAAAACCAAAATTATTGAATAATTCGAAGGTAAGAGTAGATAATTTGGTTGATAGTGATGGTAAAATTATGCTGATTATCAGAAATCTTAGTGATGAAATTGTCAATGATGAATTATTATTTAAAGAATATTTTGAAAGAACATTTAGTGAATTGTTCGATAATAGTGTGATTAACACAATAAATACATCAGAAGGGACAATTCTCAAAATTAAATTAAACCCTAAGGAGGTAAAGGTTTATCTTGGTTGAAAAAATTATCAGAACAGAAATTAATGATAAAACAACAAAACATAATTTTATATTGAATGTATTAGATGGAGCTATCTTTGCATTCGCAATGTCGATTGTGTCACAAAATACAGTTTTACCAATTTTTGTAAAATCTCTTGGCGGTGATAGTATTGCTATAGCATTAATTCCTGTGGTGTGGACAGTTGGATTTAATCTGCCTCAAATATTAATAGCAAATTATACAAGTAAATTTATGTATAAAAAGAAATTACTTTTAATAACTGGGTTCTTTCAACGTATATTTTGGTTATTCCTAGGAATATTTGCATTTTTCTCATTAAATATTGAGAGAAGCGAGATTAAAGTATGTCTATTTTTTGTAATATTTTTTTTAGCTGCTGTAGGAGGTGGTTTTAATTTACCTAATTGGTTTGATTTAATTTCTAAAATTATCCCTGTTAATTTGAGGGGAAAGTTATTTGCATGGCGTATTTCTTTAGGTGGGTTTCTTGGGGTTTTAGGGGGGTATATTGTTAAGCTAATTATGGAATCATTCACTTATCCATATAGTTATTCTATACTCTTTTTTTTAGCTTTTATAATTACAATGATTTCCTATACAATTCTATTTTCTATTATTGAAGATAAACCGAGTGCGTCTTTTTTATTGAATTATAAAGAATATATAAAATATTTCCCTGTAATATTGAGTCGTAACAAAAACTATAGAAATTTTATGATTGCAGACTCACTTATGATTCTTGCTTACACATCATTTGCTTTCTTTACTGTAGATGCCATCGATAAATTTTCACTATCTAATAGTTCAGCTGGTGTATTTACTATGATTATGATGTCTAGTATGATTTTAGGAAGTATTATATTTGGTTATTTAGCAGATGAATATGGGCATAAAATTAATCTTATTTTAACTAGTATATCAACGTTCTTGGCATCATTAATAGCTTTAATATCATGGAATGTCACATTATATTATATAGTATTTGTATTTGTTGCTCTTACTAATTCGCTTATACAGGTATCAAGACTAACTATAATAGCAGAAATGTGTTCTGATAGTGAGAGAGCCATTTATGCTGCACTAACAAACGTCATCACTGTTCCTTTTCTTTTTAGTAATATTATTGCAGGATGGATTGCACAGCTTTATGGTTTTAATACAATTTTTATAATAAGTTCTGCAATATCTTTCTTTGTTACAATATGGTATTTATATAATGTAAAAGAACCAAGAAAAATTTATTTACAATCAAATTAAATTATATTGATATGAAAAGAAGAGAATTTCTATCCAAAGCTGGAATTATAGGTTTAGGGACATCTGTAATTCCTTCGATTTATGCTAAAGATTTTCCTGAAATTATAACTAAATCGAGAACAGAAAAAAAAATCATAAAAGGTGAGTTAATATTCGAATTAATTTATGTACAAAAAGGGAGAGGACCGCATATTTATCCATTGGCATGGACTACTGATACTCAATGGGATGCTTTTTATTCAAATATTCTAATAGAAAACAATAAAATCAAAGTTTTAGATACTTATGATGAAAAAAAATTTGGAATTAATATACGTTGGAACGCAGAAGGATTTGGGTTTACGAATATTACTGCTGATAATGGAGGATACTTTTATGAATTGCCTCCAAAAGGGAAAACTAAAACTTTATTGCTTAATTATGAGTTCGCAAACAGTCGCGTTGTAAGAAATAGAAAACGAATTAATGATTTTGTTAAAGATAATTGGCAGCCAACAAAAGAGCTTCTTACTTTTATCAATCTTTCAGAAGAATTCCTTGAAGAGGCAGACAAAAATATTGATGACAAATTTAAATGTGCGGAATTTTCACAGCGTTCGTTAATGTATGCTCTTTGGGCAAGCGAAATTATGGAATTAGAAAAAGCCAAATTTGATATTAACAAAAATGGTTATAGAGAAGGATTTTTTTTTGGATGTGATGCAAGAAGTTTTTATCAAATGTATCAGGATACCTTTCTCGAACTTTTCAGTGAACTTTTTAATTATGCAAATATCACATTTGTGGCTAAAAATGATGGGATGATGTCTGATTATCAACCCTATCCTGGAATTATTAATACACAAACAAGAGAAGTACTGATTAAAAAGTTAATTGAAAGGGGTATTAAAGTACAAGGGAGATTATTATTTTGGTTTCATGACTGCTGTATGCCTGAGTGGTTAAGAAATATGAAATATGATAATTTATTAAAGTATGCCGAAAAATTAACTTATGATACAATGAAATATTTTGGAGACTATTTGTATGCAATGGAAATTGTTAATGAATTACACGATTGGGCAAATGAATTAAATTTAACAAATGAGCAAACTATTGAATTAACACGGTTGATAAATGATATTGCTAAATCGGTTGCTCCTAAAGTTAAAAGAACCATAAATAATTGTTGTCCTTTTGCTGAATATGTTCAGTTAAATCAATATTCTTCTGGTAAGAAGGCTGTATGTAAACAAAGATCACCTTATAAGTTTTCAAAAGAGTTAATTGATGAAGGGATTGATTTTGATATATTAGAACAGCAACTCTATTTCCCATATCGTGATTTGCAGGATACAATAATGCTTATAGAAAAACTTTCCACACTTGGGAAACCTATGCATATCTCTGAAATAGGTGCAAGTGGTGGACCAACAAATGAAACTATAAAAACTGGTAAATCAAACTTTCCTAAAGAACCTTATTTGTGGCACCGTCCCTGGGACGAAGAAACTCAAGCAGATTGGCTTGAAGATATTTATACTTTATTATACAGTAAAAATTACATACATGCAATAAACTGGTTTGACTTTATTGACCCCGGCTCATTTATGGAAAATGGGGGTTTACTTAGAAATATTAAAGGTGATAAGAAAGAAGCTTTTTATAGATTAAAAAGATTACAAAATAAATTTAAAAATTTACCAATATAATATTATTCATTTATAAGGATTAACAATGAAAGGCAAATTAATATTCAAACCTATTTTTGTTCAAAGAGGCTCGGGTCCAAACCTTTTGGATTGGGCTTATGCGAGTGATGAAAACTGGGATGCTTTTTATTCAGATATAAATGTTTCAAAAGAAGGTGTTGTTATTTCAGAGACTTTTGGGAAAGAGAAGTTTGGAATTAACGTAAGGTGGAACGTAGAAGGTTTTGGATACCTTTTTATTACAGCTGATAATGGTGGAAAATTTTATACACTTCCAGAAGATAAAAATGAAGTTGTATTAAATCTTAATTATGAATTGGCAAAAAGCAGAATAGTTCGTAACAGGGAAAGAATTGCTCTACATAAAAAAGATGGATGGAGTCCTTCAACTGAAGTAATGGCGTTTAATGATTTATCAGAAAGTTTATTTAAGGATGCAACTAATTGTCTTAATGATGAAAATAAATGTGGTTATTATTCCCAAAAGTGCCTACTCTATGCAATGAAAACAAGCGAATTAATTGAGTTAGATAAGGTAAATTTTGATATTAACAAAAAAAATAAGAGGGATAATTTTTTTATAGGATGTGATGCGAGAGGATTTAATCAAATGGATCCTGACTTGTTTTTGGAATTATTTTCTCAATTATTCAATTATGCAACCATTACACATTACCTTGTAAGTTCTGTATATCAAGATTTTGAACCTATCGAAGGGAAAAAACAATTTAATCTTCGAAAATTAGTTTTAGATGAATTAAAGAAAAGAAATATAACGGTAGAAGGAAGACCTCTTTTCTGGTTTTATAGAACAGTTACTCCAGACTGGCTTAGAAAAAAAGATTTTGATTCCTTAATGAAATATGTGGAAGACCATACTAAAAAAGTAATGAACTTTTATGGTAATGATATTTATGCTTGGGAAATAGTTAACGAAGCTCATGATTGGGCAAATGAACTGAGGTTAAAACCAGAACAAATAATTGAACTCACAAAATTTGCTTGCGATGTTGCTGAGTATGTTAATCCCCAAATACATAGACTAATAAACAACTGTTGTCCATATGCTGAATATGTTCAACTAAAGAAATGGGGAGAATTAGATGCAACTTACCCTCAAAGAACCCCATATCAATTTATGAAAGATCTTGCTGATGCTGGAGTCAATTTTACAATTACTGGTCAACAGATGTATTTCCCTTATCGTGACATTTCTGATATTATAATTTTACTTGAAAGATTAAAAGATTTTAATCGTCCTGTTCATATAACGGAAATAGGAGCTTCCTCAGGACCTACTGAGGAATCTGTTAAAACAGGTATACTTGAAATTCCGAATGAACCATATGCATGGCACCGTCATTGGGATGAAGAATTACAAGCTGATTGGATAGAAGCCCTTTACTCGTATGCTTACAGTAAATCATGGATAGAAGCCATAAACTGGTATGATTTTGTAGACCCATTTTCATGGATTAAAGGAGGTGGAATTTTGAAATCACCTAAAGGTGAAAAAAAATTATCATTTGATAGAATCCTTTTATTAAGAAAAAAATGGGGAATTAATTAATGATGAAATCTAAAATCGACGAATAAATTGTGGGGTTTTAATGTCAAGAAAAGTAGTTAGATTCAAACCAATATTTATACAAAAAGGGAGAGGACCACATTTAAATGATTTTGTTTTAACCATAGATGAAAATGGTGATGTTTTTTATTCGAATATTTCTGTTAACAATAATGGGATAATTATTTCAAACGATAATTGCTTGAAGAAGTTTTCAATATCTGTACGCTGGAATGTAGAGGGTTATGGATATTTATATCTACCCGCCGATAATGAAGGTGAACTTTATGAGTTCCCATTAAATGGAGAACATGTTTTTAACCTAAATTATGAGTTGGCAAAAACAAGAGTTTACAGAAATCAGAAAAGATTTGAAAAAACAAAATCAATGGGCTTTAATCCATCAAATGAAATATTAAAATTATCAGAAATAGCAAATGACTTTCTTCAAAAAGCACGTCTTTTTGAACATGACGATTTAAAATGCGCTGAGAATTCCCAAAAGTCACTAGTCTATTCATTGTTAGTAAGTGAATTAATAGAAATAGAATATGCAAATTATTTGATTGAAAAAAATAGTGTGAGAAAGAATTTTCTTTTTGGTTGTGATACTCGTGCATATTTTAAGATGGATGAAAGTCTTTTCTTCGAAAGATTTACTGAACTATTTAATCTTGCTACTATTACCCATTATCTTAAAGGTGATATAGTGGATTTTGAACCAGAAGAAGGGAAAAAACAGTTTAAAGAACGAGATATTCTTTTAGACAAACTGCTTGAAAAAAATATTACTGTGGTTGGAAGACCTCTATTTTGGACTCATGGTTGGGTTACCCCAGATTGGCTTTATAAAAAATCTTACAATGAATTAAAGAATTATTTAACTAATCATGTAAAAGAAGTTATAAGTCATTATGGAAATAGAATAAAAATATGGGAAGTTGTTAATGAGCTCCATGACTGGGCTAATGAATTGGAATTGAATCATAACCAAACAATTGAAATAACAAAACTTATTTGTGAAGTTGCAAGAGATACTAATCCAGAAATTAAATTATTAATTAATAATTGTTGCCCATTTGCAGATTATATACAGCGTAAAAAATGGTTTTTAAAAGAAGCCAAATATCCTCAGAGAACTCCTTATCAATTTACAAAACAATTGTTAGATGCTGATGTAGATTTCGATTTAATTGGAGTACAAGTTTATTTTGTCCATAGAACAATAACTGAAACAGTAGAATTTATCGAAAGATATGAAGAATTTAAAAAACCTCTCCATTTAGCAGAAGTTGGAGCTCCCTCTAAGGGAATTACACAAGAATTTTGTGATGAAGATTTAGATTGGTTTACTCAGCCTTATGAGTGGCATCGCCATTGGGATGAAGAGTTACAAGCAAATTGGCTTGAAATTATTTTTTCAATAGCTTATTCAAAAAAATATATAGAAGCTGCTAACTGGTATGATTTTGTAGATCCTTATGGTTTTTTAAAATATGGTGGATTGCTCCGTTCTGTTAATGGTGAAAAAAAATCTGCTTGTGATAGGTTAATTAAATTAAAGCAAAAATTACAGTTAATCTGAAAGGTGCTTTTATGGGTAATTTTACAAGAAGAAATTTTTTAACAAAATCAATTTTAGCTTTAGGTACAGTTACTATTAGTTCTACGTTTAATAAATATCTTAATTTATTTGCAAAAACAGAAAATGATTTAATATTCAAACCAAATCCTCATCCATGGATGCCTAAAATAGATTTTGCTTATTTGACGGATGAACAGGAAGATCCATTTCTTTCAAATACTAAAGTATCTAATGAAGGAATTATTGTTCCAAAAGAATTAGGTAAAAAAAGATTTTCTTTAAATACACGTTGGTTCGTTGAGGGATTTGGATATATAATGCTTACTGCAGATAATGGTGGAGAACTTTATTCCATAAAGGACTTCAACAGTGGTAGATGTTTTAACCTAAATTATGAATTTGCAAAATCTCGTATAATTAGGAATAGAAAAGTTAAATTGAATTATAAAAAAACAGGGATAGCATTTTCTCCAGAAGTTGAATACTTATTAGCATTATCAGAAGAACTTTTTGAATCTGCTACAAAGAAAATAAATGATGAAAAACAATGTTCCGATTTTTCAGATAAGGCTCTTCTTTATGCTCTTCATGCAGGTGAAAAGATGGAAATTGAAAAAGCCAGATACGAAATTGAAAAAAATAAAAGAATTGATAAGGTTTATTTCGGCTGTGAAACCCGTCAATATGTTTGGGCTAAATCGGAAGATTTTGTCAAGAGATTTACGGAGATTTTTAATTATGCTACAATTACTCATTATGTGTGGGATACTTGGTACGAACTATTCGAACCTGAAGAAGGTGTTTATAATTGGGGAATTAAAGATAACATTGTTAATTGGTTGTTAAAAAATAATATTACTATCGAAGGAAGACCCTTATTTTGGTTTCATCCTACTGTAACCCCAGAATGGCTTAAAAGTAAAAATTTTGAACAACTAAAAAAATACATGGATAAGCATATATACGATTTAGTTACTCATTATGGTAATAATGTTTTACATTGGGAAGTATTTAATGAATATCATGATTGGGCTAATATTCATAACCATACTGAAGCTGAGATTTTAGAACTAACAAAATTTGCATTTGATAAAACAAAAGAAGTTAATCCTAAAGTTGTGACAATTTTGAATAATTGTTATCCATGGGCTGAGTATGTAGCAAGAGGAAGAATGGCTAGAATGGACGCTACGCGTCCCTTACGCTCACCAAGAAAATATATTGAAGACATGATAAATGGTGGTGTAGATTTTGATGTTCTTGGTATTCAAATTTATTTTCCAAACAGAGATTTATCAGACATTGTTAGACTTCTTGAGCGCTTTGAAAAATTTAATAAACCTATTTATATCACTGAAATAGGTGCTACATCAGGTGGAATAAACCCGTATACACTACAACCATTAAAAGACTTTAATTTACCCTATGATTGGCATCGTCAATGGGATGAAGAACTTCAAGCTGATTGGCTTGAACAAGTGTATACAATTTGTTATTCACGACCTTCTATTAAAGCAATTAATTGGTATGACTTTTCTGATTTCAGACCGTTCATAATTAATGGAGGTTTAGTAAGAGAGGATAGCTCACCAAAAATGTCTTTTTATAGGTTAAAAGAACTTTTGGAAAAATGGGAAATATTAAGGTAATTGTATGAACTTAGTATTTAAGTATTTTTTAACCATCGTAATCATTTATACATTCTCTATTTACGGGATTGACATAAAGTTTGATAAAGTTTATGGTAATGAAGTTTGGTCTCATGTTCAATTTATTTCAGGAATTGTATCATCAAATAATTTTTCTAAAGCTGAATTATTTCTGAATGGGAACACGGTTGATGTAATAGTAAAAAATGATTTTACATTTTCTGTTGAGGTGAATCTTGACGATGGAGTTAATGAAATATTTATTGTAATTGATAGTAGTGGGTATAAATTTATTTCTGATACATTAATTTTAAAATTAGGTTATAAAATCTTACCTGAGGTTTATGCTTATGCAGAAGTAATAGGCAATAATGTAAGGTTAAAAAAAGAAGTAATAACTAATCCTAAAAATGTTTTTTTAAAATTTCTTTGGAAAGAAGATATAAATAATCCTCTGGCTTACTTATTAACTAACAGTTATGGTGAAGAACCAATTTTTCAACTTCCGCTGAATGCCCCTGATGGTGAATATTATTATAATCTAATAACTATTACATCAGGGAACGATACTGTAAAAAGTAGAACTTATATAACAAAAAGAGGAAATACCATAATACCTTTTGATATCAAGAAAGCTCGTAGTGAATGGATAGACAAAGCTATTATTTATCAAGTAGCCCCTTATATTTTTGTTGAAAATGGAAAGATAAAAGATGTAAAAGAAAAAATTCCGGAATTATACGAACTTGGAATAAATACAATTTATCTTCAGCCAATTTTCCCTACATATAATAAAGGGCAGGGTTATGATGTTACTGATTATTTCAAGATAAGACAAGATTATGGGAATGAAAATGATTTGAGAGAGTTAATAACTGAAGCAAGAAAATATAAAATTCATGTAATATTAGATTTTGTAATCAATCATTCATCAATATATCATCCTTTTGCTCAACATTCCTTGAAATATGGAAGTAAGTCATATTATTATAATTTCTATCAACGGATGAAGGGGTCGGGTAATTATTTATCTGATTTACAATTATCTTCAAATGGATTTTATTATTACTTTGATTGGAGTAATATGCCTAATTGGAATCATAATAATCCTGAGACAGAAAAATATTTAATTGAAGCTGCTAAATACTGGGTAGCAAATTTTGATATTGATGGATTTCGTTTTGATGCTGTCTGGGCAACAAATGACCGTTCACCCAATTTCACAAAAAAACTAAGATTTGCATTAAAGAGAATTAAACCCGAGATTTTATTGATTGCAGAAGATAAAGCATCACAACCGCAGGTATTTGATGAAAGATTTGATGTGGCCTACGATTGGACCCCAGAATATTGGTGGGTTTCTCACTGGTCATGGGCAACAGATATTTATGGTAGCAAAACAATTTTCAATCAAAGTAACATAACTTCTCGTGTTAATAGTTTAAGGAATGCTTTAACGAATAATGGTAATGGTTTTTCACAAAATGCAAAAATTTTGAGGTTCATGGAAAATAACGATACTTATAGATTTATGGAAAATCATTCTCTTGAACAAACTAAAATGGTTGCGGCTTTATTGATGACATTGAATGGTGTTCCTATGATATTTAATGGACAGGAAATTGGCAAAAAAGGTCATCCTTATAATGACTGGATGATATTTTGGCCAAGTAATTCTATTAAGTCATTAGATAAGTATAAATTATTCGAGCACTATAAGTATTTATTATCATTAAGGAAAAAATATAATTCCATTACTTCAGATAACTTCGAAGAACTTTTTATAGATAATAATTCTTTTATTTATGGTTTCAGAAGATGGATTAATAAAGAGAATATTTTTGTTGTTTTAAATCTTTCTTTTGTTAATACTGAATCATCTATGAAACTTCCCATTAATAAATTGAATTTGGATTCTGCTCAATGTTATTATATAACAAATTTATTAGATGGTAAAACAATTACAGGGAAATCTAACGAGTTGTCAAACATAAATTTGAAATTGGGACCTTATGAGTGTCAAATTTATTTATTGACAGATACAGTGGTGACAATTGTATCTGCTGAAGATAATAAATATATAATCCCTAAAAGTTTATGGCTTTCTCAAAATTATCCTAATCCCTTTAATCCTTCTACATCTATTGATTATTATCTACCAGATAATGGAAATGTAAAATTATCAGTATATGATTTGTTAGGTAAAGAGATCAGCACATTATTTAACGAATATAAAACTGCAGGATATTATAGAATAAACTTTGAACCTGATAGATTATCAAGTGGCGTATATTTCTATAGTTTGGAATTTAATGGAAATAAGTTAACAAGGAAAATGTTATTCCTTAAATAATTAGGAATTAATATGAATATTTTAATAATAGGTGGAACTGGGTTTATTAGTTCGAAAATAACAGAGCTCTTATTGAGAAAGAATTATAAAGTATCAATACTAATTAGAGGATATACAAAAAGTAATTTATTATCCGATGATAGAATTAAAGTTTTCAAGGGAGAAAGAAATGAACTTAATTTATTAAATGAGATTATCTCTCAAACAAAGTTTGATGCTGTTTATGACATGATTGCTTATGAACCAATAGATTCTAAACTTGCATACAATGTCTTTAAAGGCAAAATAGGCAGATTTATTCACTGTAGTACAGTTTCTGTTTACATGATTTCTAATGAAATAAGATGTCCAATAACAGAAGACCAAGATAAAGGAAGTATAATGCCGTATTTCCCACGCAATCCCTTTGGGATGGAATATGGAATTAATAAAAGGAAATGTGAAGAATTTCTTTGGTCTGTTCATAATGAAAAAATATTCCCTGTTACTACAATCAGACCACCTTATGTTTGTGGACCAAGAGATCCTTATAAAAGAGATTATTTCTGGATACAAAGAATCATGGATGGAAAACCTTTGCTTGTTCCTGGTAGTGGAGATTTTGCTACACAATTAGTTTTTGTAGATGACCTTGCCGATACATTTGTGAAATTATTAGAATATCCTGAAACGATAGGTAATGCATATAATGTTGCATCAGAAGAAATATTTTCACTTAATGAATATCTACAACGACTTGCTAATTTACTAAATAAAAAAATTGAAATTGTTCATGTGGAGCAAGAAATATTTGATAAGTTACCATTTAGTTTATCACATGAAGGGGATGTATTTCCTTTCAATACGAGAAGGACAGCAATTTATAGTTTACAAAAAATAAAAAAGGATGTGAATTATAAGTCAACGCCCTTTGAAACATGGATGCCTATTACAATAAATTGGTATCTTAATGAATTTAATGGTGACTCGGTTGGCTATAAAAATCGAAGAGCAGAAATAGAGTTTATTAATAGATACAAGGAAATTAAAAATAAGCTATTTCAAGGATTATTATGAAAACGAAATTAAATCTATTGTATTTTACTTTGATTTTATTTCTAATGTCGTCTATAAGCAATAGTCAGAGTATTTCATTGAGTGGTAGATGGTATATTATCAAAGATAATTCAAATTCAATAACATTGGAGAATATTGATAACACAAAAGATTGGCAAGAAATTATTGTGCCTTGCTCTTGGCATCGATTAAATAACGACTTTTTGGATTATCAGGGTGTTGTATGGTATAAAAAAAATATAAAAATTATTCTTAAAAAATATAAAAGGTATATTATAAGATTTGATGCTGTAGATTATTATTCTAAGTTATTTATTAATAGAAAATATGTAGGTGAAAATGAAGGGGGGTATTTACCTTTTGATTTTGATATTACTGAATTTCTTAAAGACGGGGAGAATGAAATACTTTTAAGAGTAACTGATCCCTCTATTGACTCATTAGGGACTGACGGTATAAGTTATTATCATATTCCTCATGGAAAACAAAATTGGTATGTACAAAATAGTGGTATATGGCAGGAGGTATATTTATTAATTAAACCTTTGAGTTTTGTGAAAAATGTTATGATAGATTCTGAATTATCTGGTAATTTTACTGCTAAAATTTTTCTTAATCATTTTTCAAAATTTCACAAACCTGTTGATTTAATTTTTCAGATTTATTCACCAGATAATAAGAAGGTCTATGAAAAAAAGTTACTTGTAAAAAATGAAAATGAATTGATAGTTAAAGGTAATATAATATCTCCATTATTATGGGAATTAAATAATCCAAATCTTTATTCTATTAAAATAAAGTTTGGTGTCGATTATTACGAAGACTATTTTGGTTTTCGTGAATTCAAGATAGTTGACAAAAAATTTTATTTAAATGATAAACCATTCTACATGATAGCTGCTCTCGATCAGGATTTTTACCCTGAGACAATTTACGAGATACCTGATGATGAATATTTGAAAGATGAGATGATTAAAGCAAAACAAATGGGATTGAACACTCTAAGATGTCATATAAAAATTCCAGATAAAAGGTATCTCAAGGCTGCTGATAAACTTGGATTACTTATTTGGTATGAAATTCCCAATTGGGATTTATTCGACGAAAATGTAAAAATTCGTGTAAGAAATACTTTTGATAGAATGTTGGAGCGTGATTGGAATCATCCATCATTGGTTATAATTTCTTTAATAAATGAAAGCTGGGGTATTGATTTATCTAAATCACCACATCGGGAATGGCTAGTTAATGAATTTAATTATGCAAAAGATAAAGCTAAGGGCAGATTAATAGTAGATAACAGTGCTTGCTGGGGTAATTTTCATTTAAAAACTGATATAAATGATTATCATACATATTGGTCAATGCCAGAAAGATATAAAGAATTTTCAAATACAATAAAAGAAGTATCTACGAGACCTAAATGGCTCTTTAGTAGTTATGGAGATTCTTATGAAACAGGTAATGAAGCATTAATAATTTCTGAATTTGGTAATTGGGGTTTACCTATATATCCTAAAGAAAAACCGTTCTGGTTCTCAAGAAAGTTTAATGATATAGATGTTGTAATGCCTGAAGGAGTTATAAAAAGATTCAATGAATTTGGATATTCAAAAATTTTTTATTCTTATAATAATTTAGCTAAAGAAACACAATGGGCACAATTTAGAGCATTAAAGTATGAAATAGAAGAAATTAGACTTAATAATGAAATTCAAGGTTATGTGATAACTGAATTTACTGATTTGAATTGGGAATGTAATGGATTATTAGATATGTGGAGGAATTTTAAAATTTATCATAAGGAATTATCTAAAATTCAAAATGCAGATTTGATAATTCCACGAACTGAAAAATTTAATTATTGGGAAGATGAAACCATTATAATTGATATTTTTCTTTCTCACTATTCTAACCTTAATTTAAGTAATTCAAAAATTATTTGGGTAACTTCCGATAATCAGAGAGGTGAAATAATTATTTCAAATATTATACCTACAAGTGTTAAAAAAGTTGGTCTTATAAAAATTACTTGTAAGGAATTTTCGGAGCCACAAAAATACTTAATTAAATTTTATCTTATAAATAATAAGGAGGAAATAATCTCAACAAATTATCATGAAATTTTTATTTATCCTCGAAGAAATATAAATGTTAGTACTAAGCTTTATATTGAACTGCCATCTTCTAAGGAAAAAGAGGTTATATTCAAGAATAATTTATCAAGTCAAGGTTATTTATTCTCGGATACAAACTCTATAATAATTACAAATACAATAAATGATAGTATTTATAAAAAGTTAAAAAATGGTAGGAAAGTAATTTGCTTAATAGATAGTTCAACTAATTTCTATAATTTACCTTTTGTTAAGATTAAAAGAGATGAATCATGGCTTGATGGGAGCTGGGTCTCAAGTTTTAGTTGGGTAAAGTCAGATGAAATTTTTAAGAAAATTAACTTTACACCCATTCAAGGTTTTGAAGCTGTTAATGTCTTTCCCAATTATATCATTTCTTCTATAAAATCAGAGAATTTTAATGATGTTTTATCAGGATTATTTATTGGGTGGATACATTTTTCGTCTCCTGTAACAGTTAAAATTCAAGTAGGTAAAGGAAACTTAATCTTAACGTCATATAAATTGTTAGATAATTATAGTATAGATCCTTATGCGACATATTTACTAGATAATATGATTCATTATATCAACTCTGAAAATTTTTTAAGTAAAATAAAATTATAAATGGAGTATTTATGAGTGATAAAAAGAAAATAATTATCGAAGAATTAGAAAAGAATAACGGGATTTTGAGATTACATCCAGCATGGGTTGCAAGAGATTTTTTACCACCGGGTAGAAGATTTGCACTCCACGAATCGCAATTTAATCTTGGTGAAAGAGGTGGTATTTGTGAAAGATGGCTTGCTTCCACAACAAAAGCAGATAATCGTATTTCAGTTCAAAATGAAGGTTTAAGCATATTAAATGTTAATTCAAAAGAAGAAATCCTTTTGAAAGAAGCTATTGAGTTATTACCTGAATTAATTTTAGGTCAAGGATATTTTAAGAATCATAAAGGATTAGGGAGGCTTGCAAAAATTTTTGATTATGAAGAAAGATTACCATTGCATATACATCAAATGGAAAAGCACGCGAAGTTAGTTGGACGAAATCCCAAAGAAGAAGCGTATTATTTCCCCGAGAATGTTCCATTGGGAAAAAGTCCCGAAACATATTTTGGTATACACCCCTACATTGCACTAGAAAAAAAATATGATTTATTACTACCCCATTTAATAGAATGGAAAGATGACTCTATTTTGCAACATTCAAGAGCTTATAAACAAATTCATAATGATGGATTTCATGTGCCCGCAGGGACATTGCATGCGCCTGGCACTGCTCTTACTATAGAATTACAAGAGGATTCTGATGTATTTGCAATGATGCAAGCAAAATGCGGAAATAAAATGATTGATAAGGAACTTCTTTTTAAAGATGTTAGAAAAGTTGATAGAGAAAAATATGGGGAAAGAATTATTATAGAAATGATAAATTGGGAAATAAGCGGTGACCCGTATTTTTATGAAAATCGACATACACCCCCAATTTTAATTACAAAAACAAATCAAGCCGAAGAGTATTGGATTTTTTATAATACTACAAAATTCAGTGGTAAAAAGTTAGTAATCAAACCAAACGGAAAATTTTTCACTAAAGAAAAAGGTATTTATAATATTTTAATTTGGAAAGGTAAAGCAAATTATGGCGGTCTAATGATTGAAGCAAATAATTATGGTTATGATGAGTTATTAATTACATATAAAACCGCTGTTGAAGGTGTTGAAATTTCAAATATAGGGAAAGAGGAAGTTATTATATTCAAGTTTTTTGGACCTGACATAAATAATGATGTTCCGTTGCTTTCAAATTATCCAAAAAAGTAAAAAAAATTAAAGGAGAGAATATGGCATCTGTAGAATTGAAAAATATATTTATGACATATGGGGAAGTTAAAATATTGGATAATTTCAATCTTAGCATAAAAGATGGAGAATTTTTAGTACTGGTTGGACCAACAGGCTGCGGTAAAACTACCACTTTAAGGATTATAGCAGGACTCGAAGAACCTCTTAGTGGTGATGTTTTCATTGGTGAGAAATGTATAACTAATGTTCCTCCAAAAGATAGGGATATAGCAATGGTATTTCAAAATTATGCTCTTTATCCCCATATGAACGTATTTGATAATATGGCATTTGGTTTAACAATAAGAAAATTACCTAAAGAAGATATTAAAAAAAGAGTATATGAAGCAGCTGAAATTCTGAATATAAAAGATATCCTTCACCGTAAGCCTAAAGAATTATCAGGTGGACAAAGACAAAGAGTGGCTCTTGGAAGGGCTATAGTAAGACAACCAAAGGTGTTTTTGTTTGATGAACCCCTTTCTAACCTTGATGCAAAATTAAGAGCTCAAATGCGCTCAGAAATTAAAAAACTTCATCAAAAACTTAGAACAACAATGGTTTATGTAACGCATGACCAAATTGAAGCAATGACCATGGGAGATAGGATAGTAGTAATGAAGGATGGTTTAATTATGCAAATGGGTACTGCTACTGAACTTTATGAGAAACCCAATAATGTTTTTGTAGCAAGCTTTATTGGGTCACCTTCTATGAACTTTTTCGAAGTGGAAGTAATAAAAAGCGAGAATATTATACTTAAAAATGATTGTTTTACTCTTAAGTTGCATGAAAATGTTGAACTTCAAAATTATTTTAATAAAAAAATCTTAATAGGTATTAGACCAGAAAATATTCAGATTACAAATGAAGAAGAAAACATTATTAAAGGTACAGTTGATGTTGTTGAATGGCTTGGTGATGAAGCTTTGGTTTATGCTTCAAATGTGAAAAATAATTTTGTATCAAAATCTTATGAGAGACACTCATTTCGAGTAGGAGATCAACTTAATTTTAAGCCTGATATTACTAAACTTCATTTCTTTGATTTAAAGACGGGAGATAGGGTAAATGCCGAAAATATATTATGAAAAACAAATATTCCCTGATTGGTGTGAACTAAGACAATATCACATTTTTATATTAAAGAATGATGATGAATTATTTTTAAAAAAATATATATATCAGAAGTCTTTATTGTTTTTATGCGAAGGCGAAATAACATTTAAGATTTCTGAGGAAAATGAAAAGAGAATAAAAAAGGGGGATATAATAGATATGAATGAAGTAGGATTTTTGAGGAATGTAAGTAATCAAACTAGCATTATCATAGTAGCGACAGGAAATTGGACTGAAATTACTAACTCTGGAATATTTACTTTGGATAACACAGAGTTTCCTAGGAACATTGGTGATTATACCTCTTATTCAAGAAATACTAACTTTGATAACCATTTTCATGATTGTGATGAATACTGGATATTCTATGAAGGGGAAGGAATAGCTGTATCGGAAGGTAATTTCTATAAATTACAAGAAGGAGTTTGTATAGCAACTAAAGCAGGGTTTCATCATGATATTCCAATTATACACCAGAGACTGAAAGGAATATATTTTGAAACTTCGTTAAAAGGTAAAAAAAGAACAGGACATCTTTGGAATCACACACATGCATATGGGGAGGCTTAAATGAAATATAATAAATTGGGTAATTCTGGTTTATTTGTATCAGAAATTTGTTTTGGTGTCATGTCATTTACAGGAGATAAGGGTTGGACTCATATTGCCCATACCAATCAAAAAGAAGCGAACTATCAGGTTGCTCTAGCAATTGATTATGGTGTTAATTTTTTTGATACTGCCGACATTTATTCAAATGGTATCTCTGAAAAAATGCTGGGAAAAGCATTAGGGAAGAAAAGAAATGATGTAATAATTGCAACAAAATTTGGATTCAGGATGAAAGAAGGACCAAATGGTGATGGATTATCAAGAAAAAGAATTATTGAAGCTTGCAATGATAGTTTAAAGAGACTTAATACAGATTACATTGATTTATATCAGATTCATTCTTACGATTTTGTTACTCCCTTAGAGGAAACCCTTAGCACCCTTAATGAACTGATAAAACAAGGGAAAGTAAGATATATAGGACTATCTAATTTTTATGCATGGCAGATTATGAAAGCCCAAGCTATATGTGAAAGAAATAGCTGGGAAAAGTTTATTTCAAATCAGGCTTTTTATACAATTTTAAGTAGGGAACTTGAATATGAACAAATTGATGTTTGTATGGATCAGGGAATTGGAATTATTGTTTGGGGACCTCTGCATGGGGGTTATTTAAGTGGGAAGTATAGAAATATTAAAAAATGGCCTAAAGGTACTCGGCTTAATTCACCAGATGATTTAAGACCTCTTGATATTAATAAGACCATAAAAGTATTTGCTGAAATGGAAAAGATATCTAAGAGTAGAAATGTAACATTTTCTCAAATTGCAATAAATTATCTTTTAAGAAAAAAGGGCATTACATCGGTTGTAATCGGAGTCAGAAATAGAAAACAGCTTATAGATAACTTAAAAGCAAGCACATGGAAACTAAATGATGAAGAAATGGAGATGCTTGATTTTGTAAGTCAACCTAGTAAACTTTATCCACAGTGGTATTTTGAAACATATAGAAGAAATCAATTAGACCGTTTAGCACATCAGTGAAACAATCAATTTATTACAAATTATAAATCAATTATCCACAAGATTTATTGTAATCTTTCTAATAGATTGTTGATAACAATTAAATGTTTTTTGTTATTAAAATTTTATTAAATACACACAATAGAATAGATTGAAAGATAGCGCAATTGTTTTGGTATTTATTCTTGCTTATTCTGAATTTGTGATATTAGAACTTAACAACAGTAACTGGTGAAGTTGAAAAAAGAGCTATGATTGCACGTGCAGTATACATAAAGAATATCACAATTTATTTAGTTATTGATAGACCATTAATAACGAAGCAATAACTAACTCAAGTTCATCAAACTAATTTATTTTATAGATGTAAGAATATAACTAAATTTCTCAAAGATGAAGCTATTGAATTTATGTGTCAGATAATACATGCAAACCCTCAAGAAATTATTTTATTAATATTTAGTCCATTCTCTAATATTGCTATGCTATTTTTATTGATGCTGAAATTCCAACATTGTTAAAAGGTTATGATATCAATGGTTGGTAATTTTGAAAGAAGAAATAAAAAATATTAATGAAATAGAATGGGATACATTATAGGATTATAATGCAATAAAAAAGTTTTTAATGCAAAATTCCATACCATCGATTGACAGGTATAAATATTAATAAAAAATTAACAATGATATCAAAAGAAGTAAATGAAAAATTTCGACATCCACTATTAATTCCAATACTAGATTTTGCTAATTAGTGGTTAAAAATTATCCCAAGTATTTACTAATACAAAACCAATTTTTAACAAATATTATACATTAGTGAAAGAGTATGATTTCTTTTTAATTAATAAATGCTTAGTTCTAGTTTTGTTATATATCATAAAAAAATTGCTCTAATAATTTGACTTGCTTAGTTCTTGTTATGAGTAGTATTAAATTAATGATTAATAAATTTTAATAAGAAAATGTTGATTCTATAATTTTGTGTTTAATATTAACTTATTAAGTGATGTTTTTACATAAAAATAATTAAATAATACCATGAATAATCAACAATTGTTGAAGAAAAATAAAAATTTAACTTTACAAAAATCAGGGGGTATTACAAAAAATAATTTAATTATCAAACAAAAAAGTAATCTTAATCTATTTTCATTATATTAAAGGAGGTAATATGAATATTAAATATAAAATCACACAAGAACAAATAGAACAGTATCAGAACGAAGGATATTTCGTTTTAGAAAATATTATATCAGAAGATCAATTAAAAGAAATCAGAGCTGAATGTGATTACTTAGTCAAGGAGCAAGAAGCTCAAATGGATAAAGAAAAAATAGATGTTCTTGGTTTAAGTAAAAGGAACAGTAGATATTTTATTTTTAATGCTTATAAGTATAGACCATATTTAGAAAAATTTATATTTTCTGAACCAATGGCAGAGATATGTAAATCTACAATAGGAAACAATGCATATTTATTTTGGGAACAATTTGTGGTAAAAGGTACAGACAAGAAAGGGGCTGAATTTACATGGCATCAAGATTCAGGTTATGTAGATGGGCCTCATAAATATTATGTAAATTGTTGGATACCATTGGATGATGTAAATGAAGAAAATGGAACTATTTATATACTCCCATACTCTATTGCAGGAACTAAAGAAAAAGTAGAACATAAACAAATTCCAAATTCAAGTGATAGGCAAGGCTATTTTGGTCCTGAGAAAGGTATTCCTATGAATGTTAAAGCTGGTTCTATAGTTGTATTTTCAAGCGTAACTTTTCACCGTTCTGGAGCAAATTATACCGACAAGATGAGAAGAGTTTGGTCTCTTCAATATTCACCCGAAATAATTTATGAGCCAGATGGCTCACTGAAGGGTTTAGATGTGCTATTTCTAAAAGATGGAGAAATTGTAAAAAATGAATTAAATAAAGTATAATTGAATATGAGTAGAAGAATTTTCCTTTTGATATTTCTGATTTTATATAAAAATGTATTTTCATTATATAATATTACTGAAAATAAAATAATTAAATATGTCAATCCTTTTATAGGTACTTCCAATAGTGGGAATACATTTCCTGGTGCTGTGGTTCCTTGGGGCATGGTTTCTGTAAGTCCTCATAATGCTCCTGGAACTCCATCAGGGTATATATATGGGGAAAAATACTTTTATGGATTCGGTCATGTTCATATCAGCGGGGCCGGTTGTTCAGATTTGGGAAGCATTATTGTGACAGTATCTAATCGTAATATTGATATACCAACCTTTGAAAATTACAAAACTATTTATTCAGAGGAATATTCAAAACCAGGTTATTATAAATTAAAATTAGACGAACAAAATGTAACAGCCGAAGTGACAGCTACTGAAAGATGTGGTATAACAAAATTTACTGCAACAAAAAATACTACATTGAGAATTATTTTTGATATTGGTAGAAGTTTGAATCTTGTAGGCGGAGGGAAAATTAAAATCGTATCAAAAAATGAAATTCAGGGATTTAATATCAGTGGTGGCTTTTGTGGGGAGCCTAATCGTCAGTCAGTCTATTTTTATGCATTTTTAAATAAAAATGCTGATTCAATTATAATATGGGATAATAATAAATATATTAAAAGAGATTCTGCTTATGTTGAGGGAGGGAATTTAGTATCAATTTTATATTATAAATTATTAAAGGGAGATAGTATTATAGTTAAAGTAGGAATTTCATACGTGAGTACTAATAATGCAAAACTTAATTTAATCGAATGCAGAGATTATTCATTTTCAGAATTAAAAAGGCAAGCAGAAGAGAAGTGGGAGGAAATGCTTTCAAGAATTTTAATTTATGATATAAATGATACTAATAAAATTAAATTCTATACTGCTTTTTATCATATGCTGATTCATCCTAATATTATCAACGATGTTAATGGTGAATATCCTTTAATGGGGAGAAGTGGTGTGGGAAAATATTTTAATAGAAACAGATATTCAATTTTTTCATTATGGGATACATATAGAACTTTGCACCCATTCCTTACTTTAATTTTTCCTGAGAGACAATCAGAGATTATTAAAACTATGATAGATATGTATAAAGAATCCGGATTTTTACCAAAATGGGAATTAGCAGGAAATGAAACTTATATGATGGTAGGAGACCCAGCTCCAATTGTAATTGCTGATTCTTATATAAAAGGAATTAGTGATATTGATATCAATACAGCTTTTGAAGCAATGTTGAAACCAACTTTATTGAAAGAGGGTCAAAAAGCATACCCAATCCGTCCAGGATATCATGATTATTTAAGATATGGTTATATACCTTTCGAACAGGATTGGAATGAAGAATGGTGGGTATGGGGCCCTGTATCCACTAGTCTTGAATATTGTTTAGCTGATTGGTCTATAGCACAGGTAGCAAAAAAATTAAATGAAAAAGAATTATACAATGAGTTTATTAGACGTTCAGAATTTTACATTAATCTTTTTGATGCTCAATCAAAATTTATGCGTCCGAGAAAAAGAGACGGTTCTTGGCTAGCTCCATTTGATTCTTTAACAAAAGAAGGTTCGGGTGATTGGCCTGGTTCTGGTGGACCAGGATATGTCGAAGGAAATGCATGGAATTATACTTGGTTTGTTCCTCATAATGTTAATGGATTAATTAAATTATTTGGAGGAGAAAAAGCTTGCGTTAGTAAGTTATTAAGATGTTTTAATGAAAATCATTTTGATATAACTAACGAACCAGATATTTCATATCCTTACTTATTTACTTTTTTTAAAGGATATGAATATTATACTTATTACTTTATTAATAGAATTATTTCCGAAAATTATGGGGTTAATGAAAAAGGATTACCTGGAAATGATGATTGTGGAACTATTTCAGGATGGTTATTATTTTCATTAATGGGATTTTATCCATTTCTACCAGCCTCGCAAGATTATGTTTTGGGAATGCCATTTTTCGATAAGATAATTATTAGACTTAATGAAAATTATTATTCTAAAAAAGAATTTATTATACAGAGCATTGGAAACAGAAAATCATTTTTAATGAAAAAGATTGAGTTGAATGGTAAATTAATACGTGACTATAAAATATCTCATAATGATTTAATTAAAGGTGGTATATTAAAATTTTATTTTGAAAATTAACCAAGGCAAACTTTTTCACATCCCATTTTTTTTAATTGACTAAGCCAGCTCAGTGCTAAATCTTTCCCTACTGTATCAAGTTTAATAAATTTATTTTCTATTCCCGCTTGTTTAGCTTTATCAAATCCCATATTATGGTATGGCATGATATGAATGCTTATTATATTAGGATATTTTTTGTGTAATTTGCAGATACCTTCAAAGTGTGAATATGTATCATTGATACTAGGAATGATAGGACAACGTAGAATTATTTTAGCACCAAGTTTATAAAGTGTGTCTAAGTTTTTAAGTATTAAGTTATTATCAACGCCAGTGTATTGTTTATGTTTTATAGCATCAGTTTCTTTATAATCGAATAAGAATAAATCTACATATTCTTTTATCTTTATATATTTATTCGTCGATGCATATCCGCTCGTGTCTAATGCTGTATGAATTGAATTTTTTTTTGCTTCAATTAAAATTGATTTTGTAAATTCGTATTGTAGCATAGGTTCACCGCCTGATATTGTAATTCCACCACCAGAATTTTTATAATAATCCACATCTCTCAAAATAATATTAATTATCTCTGACGTTTTAATATATCTGCCAATTATTTTTAATGCATTATTTGGGCAAGAATCTACACAATATTTAGCAAGATTACATTTATGATAGTATACATTATGGACTCCATTAATCTGATAGTGAGCACTAGAAGGACAAACTCTAATACATTCAAAGCAATTTTTACATTTTTCAGAGTTGAAAGATAGCTGAGGTTTACGACTAATTGCTTCGGGATTATGGCACCAAATGCAATATAAGGGACATCCCTTTAAAAATATTGTTGTCCTTATTCCTGGTCCATCATGAATCGAAAACCGTTGTATATCTACGATTATACCTTGACTATCTTGTGAGTATTTGCTCATTGGCTAATATAAAGTTCTACTTAAGATATCCTTTTGAACTTCTTTTGATAACTCAACAAATCTTGCTGTAAATCCTCCCACTCTTACAAAGATATGTCTATATTTTTCAGGTTCTACAAGAGCTTTTTCCAGATCACCACGATTAACTACTGTAATCATAGCTTGAGTGCCACCTTTCTGAAAATAAGTATTAAGTAATGATTTTATGACCTCCCTTTTTTCAAAAAATAATTCTGGGCTAAATTTCATATTTTGGACAGCACCTGCGTGGATACTTGGGTCAGGTTTTACAATTGAATTAAGCATTGCAGTTACCCCTTCTCTATCATATCCACCTGATGGAGCATTTCCATTATTCATATGTTCATAAGCCAACCTGCCATCAGCAGAAGCTGAAGTTGATTTCCCCATTAAAGTATTTGCACTGTTATTTATGATTACTACGAGATAAGAATGTAGACCGACTTCTTTAGCTTTATTTCTAACATAATTACAAACATGATTATGAACCTTTAAAAGCATTGAATCTGCTTCTTCATTATCATTACCGTATTTAGGAAGAGCTATAAGTTTTTTTCTTAATGCTTCATAACCAACAAAATTTGAATCAAGAGCTGTTAATAATTCATCTTGAGTTATTTCTTTGTCTTCATAGACCATTTTCTTAATTGCTAACAAGCTATCTGCAGTATTTGTATTTCCATAAGTTTCAATTGTTCCCCCTAAGTATCTAATACCACCAGAAAATATTCCTTTCCCTCTTTCCAAGCAATCATCATATAACATACTTAATAATAGAAATGGGGCTTGTTCTCCTGCAATTTTATATTCTAATACTTCCTGTTCTGCCAAAAGATCAACAAAAAATTCCACCTGTTTTTTGTAAGCATTCCATAAATCATCAAACGTTTTGAAATCATTGAATTCACCTAATTGTAACCCAATAACTTTCTTTGTCAATGGATCTACACCATTATGTAATGTTACTTCGAGTGCTTTTAATAAATTTATAACACCACTTGGTGTTCCAAAACTTTGATGTTCTAAAATGTATTCGCCACATCCATATGGAACATATTGTTCAGCTTCCTTTTCAGTAAAATTAAAAGCTCTCATAATTGCAGGGATATTAACATCGTCATTATAAAGAATAGGAAATGTTCTTCCTTCTCCAATAACATCGAGTGCCTTTTCGTAAACTTTTGGGTTCATCCCATGATAAATTCTTAGAGATAGTTGTGGTT
Source organism: Rosettibacter primus (assembly GCF_036860675.1). Lineage (NCBI taxonomy): Bacteria > Pseudomonadati > Ignavibacteriota > Ignavibacteria > Ignavibacteriales > Melioribacteraceae > Rosettibacter > Rosettibacter primus. The sequence continues at coordinate 102,092 of NZ_JAYKGK010000005.1, read as the reverse complement.
CAATTTCTTTTATAGTTCTCGTAGCTTCTAATGCTAGTAAAGAAAATTTATCTGCATTTTCTTCGTTTGGTCTCCCTTTTCCTCCAATGATAACACGATTATGAACAATAGTATGTCTATCTGCCATGAGTAGCCATAAAGACTGAAGTAGTTTTAATGCTTTTTCTTCTGATAGAGCACCAGCATTTAAGTCATTCACGTAAAAATCACCCAAATAAACATCCATTCTTCCATAATTTCTCACATCTGCTACAAGCGTATATAACCAGAAGAGTTGAATTGCTTCTCTGAAAGTCCTTGGTTTTACAATTGTAATTGAATACAGAACATTTGCCATTTCATGTAATTCATTCTTTCTTTCCTCATTAATTTCGATTTTTGCTTTTTCCTCTGCTTGATTTTTATAATACATGCAAACATCTACCAAAACATTAAGGGCTAATTTCATCCCCTCGTAGAATTTTATGTCTCCATTATTTTCTTCAGCGATGTTTTTGTACCTTTCAATTTCTTGATAAAGGCCTGGAATTCCTAAACTAAGTAATTTTTTAAAATTAGGAGTACCCCCTGTTAATCTATAAAGTGGAAATGCAATTCCCGATGTGTTCATCCAATCGTCAGAGAAAAGATATTTGGCCATTATAGGTGGATAAGCTCTTCTAAGCTTTTCTGAGGTGTCCTCATTTTTCCAGAAGTTCATCATTTCAATAATCTTTTCTTTATCTTCTTGGGTAAAATTATTTTCCGTTAAGTCCTTCTCAATTTCTTCGAACTGACAATAGTATCCAAAAGCTGTAGGGCCCCATTCATCTGGACTAAATCCTACTTTGCCATGTTTAATTCTACCGGCAAATAAATCATTATCTTGAATTTCTAAGAAATAGTCAGGATACTCTGCTTTTAAGCACATTGCTTCTCTGATTGCAGGATGTTCATTATAATATTTTTTATATGTTTCTGTAAATTTTAATTCAGTATTATATTTTGAATTTTTCATGTTGATTGATTTTTAATTATTTACTCGTTTATTTTGCAATGCATAACTACATTAAATAACTAATATAATCTTGTTTTAAGTTGATTGAATAATTGTATTATATTGATATTTAAGCCAATTATGAAAGAAAAAAAAATAAAATCTGTAAAACTTTATTCTGAAGAATTAATGGATCCTGTGACAGAAGTGCATTATGCATTTCATAGTTCACTTAAGCATATAACAACTAAACATTATCATAATTTTTATGAAATATTCTTAGTAGTTGAGGGAGAAGTAATTCATGTAATTAACAATAATTCTCAAAGATTAACAGAGGGGACTTTAGTTTTTATAAGACCCAATGATATACACTATTATAAAAAAAGTAATTACCATAAATGTAAAATTATTAATCTTGCATTTAAAGAATCATTGCTAAAAGAATTAATTAATTACTTATCAGAAGGTTTTCCGGCTGCATCATTATTAAAAAGCGATATGCCCGCGCAGATAATTCTAACAAAACAAGATAAAGAAATCTTAGTGAATAAATTACAAGAATTGAATGTGATTTCGAGGCAGGATAAAAAAATTATTAAAACAAGATTACGAATTCTTTTATTTGATATATTTACAAAATATTTTATAAATAATATTCATGATGGTAAGAACCTTCCAAGGTGGTTAGAAGAACTTATAAATGAAATTCAAAAGAGAGAAAATTTTATTATAGGTATAAAAAAACTTTTTGAGTTAAGCCCATATACTAAAGAACATTTAATAAGAATGTTCAAAAAGTACTTGAATAAAACACCAACTGAATTTATAAATGAATTAAAACTTAACTATGCTGCAAATTTACTATCTAATACTGATGAAAGTATTATAACAATTTCTATGGAAGCTGGTTTCGAAAATTTAAGTCATTTTTATCACATCTTTAAAAAACATTATAATACTTCACCGGCTAAATTCAGACAACAACATCAAAAGGTTTCAATCCCTTCCAAATAAATTTTATAGCAAAAATTTTCATGAAAATTTGTAAAATGAAATTAAATGATAAGTTATATATTCAAATAAATGGGCATTCTATTTTTTTTAATTTTATATCTTGGATAAGATTGTTACTAAAAAATCTTTGTTACTGAAAACAATAATATTTAATTATAAACTAAGATTAACAATTGATAGGTTTAAGTAAATAATTATTATTAATTCTCCATACTAGAACTTAAGTTATTTGACAAGTTAAACTTAAAAAATATTTACTATTTCTCTATTGGTAATGCTTGTCGAAAGAAATTTAATTTTGTTCTTATTGTTTTATAAAATCTAACGGATTACTTTATTTTTTTAAAAATAATGAAGAAAATTTTACAAAGTTTTTAAAAAAATTGTTGATAGAAAAGCCCGACAAAAATCAATTTTTAATAAAAACACCTGTTTTTTCTTTTATTTTCTAAATAAAAAGAGTAATTGAGTGTTTCCGTTTCTTGGTGAAAAATTAAAGAAACACTAATAAACGTTATTAAAACGTTACGATAACAAAAAACATTAAAAACTATTTATAGCAGGGTTATAGTTTTAAGCTAAAATTTCGTTTTTATAAATGCTGAAGGTAAAGTAAGAAGTAACCTTAAAGCCAAGAATTTTACCAAGTTCGAAAATATTTAATGTATTTTTAATTTTGTTTGTCAATAACTTCTTGAGGTATGTTAATTTCATTGAGTTTTTGAATTGCAGAAAGAACGTCATTAAAATTTGTATGTGTGTAAATCATAGTTGTTTTAATGTCAGAGTGACCTAAAATTTGTTGAATTATTGGAATGGGTACACCAATGCATGCTAAATTACTTGCAGTACTATGACGAATACTGTGAAAGGAATAATTTTCGTCATATCCATTAGCTCTCAGCAATTTTTTGAATCTTTTAGAAATATAATCTGTAGTAAAAGGAAATGAATTTGATTTACAAAAAACATAAGAAGAATTGTGAGACATTGATTTTAATTCCTCTAAGATAGATAGAGCAACGTCATTAAGTGGAACTTTTCTTACCTTTCTTGATTTAGTTTGAAAATTTTCATTGCCAACAGAGATATATTTCCCCTTAAGATTAACATCTTGCCATTTTAAGTTTGCTATTTCACCTAATCTTAAACCTGTATAAAAATCGAATAAGAAGAGCAATCTTAATTTCCTATTTTTTTCATTTGAGATGAGGGATATGAAAGAATGATTATCAAAAAATTTTTTTTCATTAACTTGTTGTTTTGGAAGTTTAACTTCTGTAAAAGGATTTTTAGAAATAAAATTCCAGTGGACAAATTTTTGGAACATTGCTTTTAATGTTCTGAAATAAACTCGATAACCTTTGGGAGCTTTTTTCATTAGTTCGATTATAAAATTGTCTATGAATAGTGAGTTAACATCATTAAGATTTACATTGCCACGATAAGTCAGAAAATGTTTAGCTGAAATTTTGATATTTCTAATGCTTGCAGAAGAAAGATTATATTCTGCCCAGCGTAAATAATCATTAAAAGCTTCTTCAAATGATTTTGAATTCAACTTATTTGATTCAAGCAAAAATTTACTAAGAATAATCTTCAACTCTTCTATTGGTGTATTGACATTTTTCATAAGCAATGTTTCTAAGAGTTAGAGTTTTAATTTGATTGTTTACGAGAATTATTTTTTAATATTTCTGACATCAGTAATAAATTAGATTTTTTTTGATAAATCCTTCTTTTTATTTACAGTTTGTATCATAGAGTAATACTATCAGTGGTTCACATTATTAGTTCTATAAAATTTCTTAATAAAGTATAAAGACTTTAGTGATTGTTTTATGTATAAATTTGTCACAGAATGGACTTGATTATTGTGGGGTATAAAGTTGTGAAAGGTAAGTGTTATTAAATTCTTGAATAGATTATGAGGGTAATAAGTTTGTTAATACTTAATAAATGAGCATTACAGTTTAGGAAATTGATAGACTTTTAGACCCCTAACTATACCTATTGTAATAAGTGTAACTATAAGAATAATTCCAAAGTTTTTTCGCAATATTAATTTTAAGATGATATTAAAAATAACCGAAAAATTGAAAATGCTTATTCAAGTTTGTTTAATAATAAAAATGCATTTTTTGTTAATATTGTCATAAAACAGATTCCAGATTAGAAACTTGAAAGAATATTTTGATTAATTTTAAAAATGCTACACACTTTTAATTTAGGTATAGTTTTACAGGGATATTTTTTGCTAATGAAACAAACATAGGTTCATTTTTTTTATTGGTGCTGACTAATTCAACAGCATCGATTAAATTTTCTTTTGATATATGTGCATAGATTAAAGTTGTTTGTATACTGCTATGACCAAGCAATTCTTTTATAACTGAAAGAGGAGCTCCCTTTTGATGTAATAATGATGCAAAAGAATGTCTTAGGGTGTGAAAGTGATATTTATCAGATAACTTAGCACATCGCACTGCTTTCTTGAATTTTTTACTTACAAAATCTGGATTCAATTTAACACCATAAATTCTATAAAAAAGTAAATCCTTGTTACTTAATGCTTTCTTTTTCATTTTATATAAAATTTCGTATAGAGTAGTATTGATAGGAATTATTCTATCCTTTTTATTTTTTGTGATGAATGATTTAGAATTACTTATCGTAATTATTCTTTCTTCGAGATTAATATTTTCCCATGTGAGAGAAAGAATTTCATTGAGTCTTGCTCCAGTATGAAAAGCAAATTGGAATAAATTTTTTAGATATTGTTCTTTAGTTACACTGCAAATTTTTTCTAATTCGTTTTCATTGATATAGGCAGGAAGTTTTTTTATGCTCTTAGGTAATTTAATTTTTTTGAAAACATTATCTTCCAGATATCCCCAGTTAATAGCTTTGTTAAAAGCACTTTTCAAAGTTCTTAAGTAAAGTCTTGCCGAATGTTCAGCTTTATGATAAACAGAAGTAAGGAAATTATCTACAAGATTAACAGTGATATCAGTAAGTAAAATATCTTTACCTAAAAATTGACGAAACATTTTAAAGGAAAGCTTAACAGATTTTTCGACATAACTTTTGGAGTGAGTTTTGGAAATGTAATTAATATACTCTTCTTCGAAATCAAATAAAGTTTTAGGTAAAAATTTTTTTTGATTGATTAATTCTTTGAAATGAGTTAAGAAGCGGAGAGCCTCAGATTTAATTTTGGTACCAGTGCTTTTAGAAGTTCGTTTTCCATTTTGGTAGTAGATAATTTGCCAGTAAGGAGAGTTTTTAGTTTTAGTGAGATAAAAATTTTTAATCATAAACACCTCCACAAAATTTTATCTCACTAAGCATTTAATGAGTGGCGGGATAAAACGGACAGGATATCGAAAAGTTCGTAAAAAAGTTCGTAAAAAAATATGTCTAAATACAGCCAATCAGCGGGACAATTTAAATTTAGAGAAAATAAAAAACCTCATTTTTTGCTCAAAAATGAGGTTTTTTTGAGCTGGCGAAGGGATTTGAACCCCCGACCTGCTGATTACAAGTCAGCTGCTCTACCAGCTGAGCTACGCCAGCTTTTAAAATTTTGTGCGCAAATCTACTAATATTTTATATTTCATTGCAACTATTATTTATTTTTAGAACACAAATTTTATTTTTTATGCTTACTCAAAAAGAACTGAAATATTACGCTTCACTCCTACAGAAAAAATATAGACAGGAATACCATAAATTTCTTGTCGAAGGCATTACTTTAATCCAAGAAGCAATTAACTCAAATTATAAATGTGAAATTATTATATCATCTTATATTTATGCACAAAAAAATAATGATGTATTAAATCAATTAAAAAATAAAAATCTTAGAACAGAAATAATAAATCAAAATCTTTTTGAAAAATTGTGTGATACAAAAACACCACAAGGAATAATAGGAGTATTTCATTTCCCTGAAAACAATCTGAACCAAAAAGAAAATATTATTAAAGAAAAATTAATTGTCGCTCTTGAAAATATATCTGACCCCGGAAATCTTGGAACGATATTGCGTAATTGTGATTGGTTTGGATTTAATAATATTTTACTTAGTCCTGACTGCGCTGAAGTTTTTAATCCCAAAGTTATAAGAGCCTCTGCTGGTTCTTTATTTCATGTGAATTTTTATGAGGCAGAAAATTTTTATGATACATTGAACGATTTAAAAAAATCTGGATATAAAATTTGTTGTACAGATTTGGATGGTAAGAGTATTTATGAATTAAAACTTTCTGAAAAATCTATCGTTACTTTTTCAAGTGAAGCACATGGACCATCAAACAATTTATTGCAAGTTTCAGACTTAAAAATTACAATTCCGCGTTTTGGTAATGCAGAATCACTTAATGTGGCTTCTGCTTCCGCTGTTGTTTTATCTGAACTGTCAAAGAAAGTAAGAGATAATTGATTAATCAAAAAATTCCCATGCAACACCAAATCTTATCCCGCGTTCCTGCTTTGGATAATATGGGACTATGAAATATTTCCGGTTCAATAAGTTTTCGAATACAAAATATATAATTGCATTTTTCTGAATTTGTCCTGCAATAAATATATCTACTTGAAATTCTGAGTGATACTCATTTGTAAGTAATTGTGGAACACTCCTGATATTTGGAGAAATAAACCACAAATATGGTGTAGTAATGCTTTTCTCAAAATCGATTAGTAAATCATTTCTTTTTCCAATTGAAAAATAGTTCAAACCAATTTTTAAATTCAGATTTGAGTTGAAGAGAATATCCTGATAATAAATTCCACCTGATAAAGTGAATTCAGGTAAAGCCTGCTTTTTTCTATTGGTTTCTGAGAAGTAATAGCTTGTATTTGTGTTTAAAATTATCTTCCAAATTTTTGCTTCGAAGGAAAGATTAATCCCCTGCAGATATAAATTATCTGTTTTGAAATAAAATGCATAATCATTAAGAAGAGTGTTGTTTTGAATTAAAGCAGCAATGTATTTATTAAGTGCAGCAGAATAAAAATAACCAAAATTGATTTTCAATGGATTGATTGTAATAATTGATTTAATTTCTGCAACAGTATTGATTTGTTTTTTCTCTGTTATGGATTGATCGGTTTCGAATAAAGTAGTAGCTTTTTGAAATCTTGAAACTCCGGCATATATTTTTACTTTGTCATTGTGTATGAATGAAATATCGCCACCAAACCCAATAAAAGATTTTTCATTACGTTTCAAATATTTTCCGTATAAAGAAATCTGAGCAATTTTATCTGGTAAAAAAGAAGTCAACAAGATTGACGAAGAAAATGAATTCAAAGATTTATTATTAATTAATATTGGCGTGGAAAGTTCATTGTTCTCAAATTCATTAATAAAATTAATGTGAAATGCGGAAAAATATAAATCATGTTTTAATCTAATTCCAATTGTTTTATATTCATTGTTGTGAAATATTTTTTCGGCATTGCTTTGAAAATTTATTCCTGTTGTATCGTTTTGTCTGAATTCATTTAATCCTGTTTGATAATAAATAGAAAAATCAGTTAAAGAGTTTTTATTAAATTCTCCTGTTAATCTTAAAGCAAAATTATGTGTGGTTATTTTTTGATATCTGTTATAAAATTTCACTGGTGCAAGGATATTGTTATAAAGAACTTCTTCGAATTGTTCTTCGGGAAATGAATTTAAAATTGAATCTGCATTAACACCGCCATTTAATTGAGTGTTGGATTTAGAATAACGGTAATTGCCGCTGAGAGTTAAATTATTTGATAATGCATAGCTGATTCTTAAACTTGCAAGCCATAGACTGTAATCTGTATTTCTATAAAATGGATTTACACTTTGATTTGTTATTTCAGAAAAAATATTTAGTCTTTTACCAAAGTTAGAGGAAAAAATTCCATCAATCATTCCTTCCTCGTTAGGTGCCTGGTAAAATTTTATTCGTGTGTAAGGTTTTGAAGAAGAAATATATTTCGAAATTAAATTGACAGAAGCAGAGTTATTGTAATTATTATAAAGAAAACCTCGCGGCAGTGTAATAATTTCAACTGAATCAATACTTTCTGACTGAAATAAATACAAATCATATGTGTTGAATAATCGATTATTTAAAGTAATTCCATCAGATAAAAAAGAAATGTTATTATATCCACATCCATAAAATAAAATTTCGTTTGGTTGACCAAGTGAACCTAAATCTCTTAAAAATCCAAAAGGAATATTTGTAAAGAAATTTCCTGCATATCGGTAGTCAGTAAAATTTAATTCATCTTTTTTTATGATGGTTTTCAAAATTGAATGAGTTAATAAATTAGGAACATTTAGCGGGATAATTTTTGATGTATCACTTTTTACTAAAGTTGTATCTTCGGATAAAATTTTATTATCAAGTGATGTTAAAACTTTTGAAAAATTAATTCTATCGATGCCTTGTGAATAAAGAAAGGAAGAAAGAAAAATTATTGCGACAATAAATTTATACATGGGTTCAAAAAATTTTTTTACTAAAATAGATTTAATTGCAATACAATGAAAGAAGAATTTTGAATTATTATCATGTCATTTCATAATCATAAATTGAGAAGAAAAAAGTTTGAATAAAATTATTGATTAATATTTATGAATTATTATTTATAAATTGTTAAATAAAATATATAAAATTGTTTGTTTTAAAATGAAAAAGTATTAAATTTCGAGCGAATTAACTTCCATAAATTAAGGAGTTACATAATGGCAATGACAAAAAGCCAGATTCTTGATTACATGGCAAAAAAAACTGGAATTACAAAAAAGCAAGCTAATTTATTTTTAAGTGAGTTTGTAAAACTTGCTTACAAAGAAGCAAAAAAATCATTTACAATTCCGGGCTTAGGAAAATTGGTTTTAGTAGAAAGAAAAGCAAGACAGGGACGTAATCCTAAGACTGGAGAAGTTATTACAATTCCAGCAAAAAAAGTTGTGAAGTTTAGAGTTGCTAAACAAGCTAAAGATGCAATCTTAGTTTATAAAGCATAAGAGAAAGCCCATCATCTGGTGGGCTTTTTTCTTTGAACATTTTTCATTAATTCGTTGTAAAGTTTTTCAGGAATATTTTGAAGAATACGGGTAAGAAGTTTTTGAAAATTGCCCACATGTGAATAAAAGCCAATTACTGTACCGTTACTTTTATCGTGAATATAGATTGGTCTTGTTGGATACCCGCTAAAAATGCCACCACTTAATTTATCAATGTTTCTAAAATCAATTTCAATTTTCTTTTTGCTTAAGAAAAAATCTTTACATATCAGTTTGTTATTTGAAATGGTAATTTCGAATGGAAATAATTTATATGTTTTGAAAAAATATTTGTTCAAGTAGAAAATTATTGCACTATTAATAATTGCGGGTATTATGAAAAAAATTTTTTCACTTATATAGTAAATTGATGAAATTAAGTGAACAGACAACATTAAAGTTGCGATAATATTTCCATATCGATAAATAATTTTTGCAAAGAAAGAATACTTAAATGTTTCCATAGATTAACTAATCTTTATTTTAAAGTTATAAAATTATTAATAAATATTTTTTGCAATAAAGATAAATTGCAAGCAATGTTTAACAAACTAAAGGCATAATAATTTTATTTAATAAATTAACATAAAATTAATTCGTAAACTTTTGTTATTTTGAAATCGAAAAATCATATTAATTCCGATGAAATTACCAAGATTGAAATATGGAAGAAGATTAAGAGCTTCCGATTATATTTATAATTTTTTTGCAACGATTACCGGTCTTACAATTTTCAACTTAGAATTTTTTAAGCAGGTTTTTATTCCACCTTATGAAATATCAGAAATTAAAAAACACATGGATGAATTAGGAGTAAAAACTTTTGGAATTGTTAGTGTTACAGGTTTGATTATCGGATTAGTATTAGCAATGCAAAGTCAACCAGTTATGCAAAGATTTGGAGCATCCGACTTTTTACCAGGCATGGTTGCTTTATCTGTAGTTAGAGAATTAGGACCCGTAATTACTGCATTAATATTTGCTGGAAGAGTTAGTTCGGGAATTGGGGCAGAACTCGGTTCGATGAGAGTAACAGAACAAATTGATGCAATGGAAGTTTCTGCTGTTAATCCTTTCAAATTCCTTGTAGTTACTCGTGTAATAGCAACTACAATGATTTTACCTTTACTAACAATTTATGTAATTGTTATTGCTATCTTTGGCGGATTCATTGCAATTATTATAACTGAAAGTATGAGTTTTCAATATTATATTGATTCTGTTATTCGCTCTATTGAGTTTGGTGATTTTATTCCTGGCGTAGCAAAAACCTTTGTGTTTGGTTATATAGTTGGAATAGTTGGTTCATACAAAGGTTTTACTACAGAAGGAGGAACAGAAGGTGTTGGAAGAGCATCAACAACTTCTGTTGTTCTCTCATCATTATTAATTCTTATTTTTGATATGATATTAGTAAAAATTTCGTTATGGTTATGGCCGACTCTCGGATAATAATTGTAGAAAATTTAACCAAGCGCTTTGGTGAAATAACAGTTCTCGATAACATTTCCTTTAATGTTAATCGAGCAGAAAATTTAGTTGTATTTGGAAGAAGTGGTCAGGGAAAAAGTGTTTTGTTAAAATGTATCATTGGACTTATGACTCCTGACGAAGGAAATATTTTTATTAATGGTCAGAATATTAGAAATCTTTCTATTCATGAATTGAATAAACTTAGAAAAAATATTGGATTTCTTTTTCAAAGTTCTGCTTTATATGATTCTATGACTGTTAAAGAGAATTTAGCATTTCCTTTGAAAAGACATTTTCCTGAAATGACAGAAAAAGAAATTGATGAAAAAGTAAAATATACTCTCGAATTAGTTTCGCTCGAAGAAGCAATTGATAAAATGCCTTCAGAATTATCTGGGGGTATGAGAAAAAGAATTGGTCTTGCACGCTCAATTATTACAGACCCTCAAATAATGCTTTATGATGAGCCTACTACTGGATTGGATCCGATAACAACAAAAGAAATTAGTGACTTAATTCTTACACTTCAAAAAAAATTAAATATGACTTCTATAGTTGTTACACATGATTTAATATGTGCAGAGATTATTGCCGATAGAGCAATTTTCCTTAAAGATGGAAAAATTGCTTATGAAGGAAGTATTCAGGAATTTACAAACTCAAACGACCCATTCTTGAAAAACTTTTTTAGTCATGAATTTATAAAAGTTTAGTGAGGTGTAAATGTTAAAACAATTAGAAGGTGCGCGGCTCGGTATCTTTATTTTTATTGGTACTATTTTGCTTATCATTTCTATATTTCTAATTGGAAGCAGAGAACAGTTATTTACCGGCACAATTGAAATAAAAGCTTATTTTGACCAGATAGAAGGATTAAAAACTGGAGCGCCTGTTAGACTTAGTGGTTATGATATTGGAAGTGTTAGTGGAATCTCTCTTGTTGATGAAAAGACCGGCAATGTAGAAGTTCGTATGAGAATTGACAGTGAATTAAAACGGTTTATTCGACTTGATAGTCAAGCTGCAATTGAAACTGAAGGATTAGTAGGAAAGAAAATTGTAACAATAACTCCAGGCTCGCCAAACGTCGAAGAAATTTCTGACGGCGGAATTATTAAATCAAAAAATCCACTTAATATTTCTGTGATTGTTGAAGAATCTGAAGCTGTTATATCTTATCTTAAAAGTCTTACAAGGGATTTAGCTGATATTGTAAATAAAGTAAATAAAGGTGAAGGAACTATCGGTAAAATTGTAAATGACGATAGACTTTATCGTTCTGCTGTAAGCATAACTCAAAATGCCGATAGAAGTTTAACTGCAGTTACAGAACGGTTGACTGATATTTCTGATGTGATTATTAATATGACCGAAAATATTAAAACTATTATTGATAATGTTGATAGTGCTTCGATGAGTATAAGAAATCTTGTTAGTCGTGTAGATAAAGGTGAAGGACTTTTAGGAACATTAATTTCTGACCAGGCAGTAGCTGATTCAATAAAAACACTTTTATATAATCTTACAAAAACATCAGAAGAAGCGAGAATGGCTACATCAAGTTTGGCCGAAAATATGGAAGCTCTTAAACACAACTGGTTATTCAAAGGTTATTTTGAACAAAGAGGTTATTGGAATAAAGTTGAATACGAAAATGAGATTGAGAAAAAGTTAAATGAATTAAAAATGCAGAATGAAATTTTAGACAAAAAAATTAAACAGATGCTCGAATTGGAATCGCGATTGAAGAAGTAGTTTACGCAGTTAATAAAGATTAGCACTAATGTAAGTGGAGTAAAGAAATGAATAAGTGAGAATCTGCGAAATTTTTATAGAGATAATATTATCATTCATAGTAATTCTGATACATATTAAGCAAGGAAAAATCAATTTTTAGTTTTGTGTTTTTTAGATTCTTCGTCATTCGCCTTCGGCGAACTCCTCAGAATGACAGAGGAAATTGAATTGTCATTCTGACTCGCCGAAGGCGAGGAAGAATCTCTTGAATATGGAAGAATGTTTTTTTAGATTCTTCGTCGTTCGCCTTTGGCGAACTCCTCAGAATGACAGGAGAAAAATAATACAGTCATTCTGAATGAAACGAAGTGGAATGAAGAATCTCTAAAAAATGTAGAATTGGTTTTTAGATTCTTCGTCGACCGCCATTGGTGGTCTCCTCAGAATGACAGAGGAAATTGAATTGTCATTCTGACTCGCCGAAGGCGAGGAAGAATCTTTTAAAAAATGATGGATTGTTTTTAGATTCTTCGTCCGCCTAGTGGCGGACTCAGAATGACAGGAGAAAAATAATACAGTCATTCTGAATGAAACGAAGTGGAATGAAGAATCTCTAAAAAATGTAGAATTGGTTTTTAGATTCTTCGTCATTCGCCTTTTGGCGAACTCCTCAGAATGACAGAAAAAAGCAGAATTGTCATTCTGACTCGCCGAAGGCGAAGAAGAATCTCTTGAATATGGAAGAATGGTTTTTAAGATTCTTCGTCGTCTGCCTATCGGCAGTATCCTCGGAATGACAAGATAATTTTCACGCAGATAGCGCGTATTTGTCGCAGATATTCGCGGAAAGTAATCAGCGCAAATCTGTGAGTAAAATTTTGTTCAAATAAATATTGCAAGATTATTAATTTAATAACAACCACTTATCACTTTAATAAGTATTAAATTCTTCGAGTAAATTTTATTAATAAATTCGAATCATTTCTATTTCTTTCCCAAAATAATTATGGTATTCTTTTTGTCTATTTAATTTTCAAAAAAGAAAGAAAGAAAGATTTATATGAAAATATATATACGAATTATTTACTCGATAATTTTTTTTATTTCAATTTTTTATGAAACCGAATTCTCACAAACTGCAACTCTCGAACCCACATTAAAATTAATCGATTTTAATGGAATAAAAATTCCTTATCAAAATGGAATGCCTTTACCATCTTTCGAAAAACAAAAAAGAATTATAATTGACTTAAAAGGAGAATGGAAAAAAAGCAGGTTTAATGCATCTGATAATATTTCTCTATCAAAAAGAGATGCTGCAGGATACAACAATTTAATTAACGAAGCTGCAGGCAGACAATCATCGAATTATGATGATTCCAATTGGAATTCTAAATTAATTCCATCAGTAGAAAATGTAACTACCTCATCAACTACTCCACCAGAACTTTATCAAGATGGAGTTTGGTATAGAAGAACATTTTTTGTAGATGATTCATTATCAGGAAGGTTCATAAAATTAATTTTCTATTCTGTCAATTATATTGCAGATGTTTGGTTAAATGATAAATATGTTGGTTATCACGAAGGAGGTTATACATCTTTTGCATTCGATGTAACAGATAAAATTAATTACGGTGGATTAAATTATATAGCTGTTCGTGTTGATAATCCTAAATGGGGAACACGTAAAGATATAGTTCCTTTCACAGAATGTGATTGGTTTAATTACACAGGAATAATTCATGATGTTTATCTCGAAGTAAGTAATCCAATTTCTGTAATACGAACTAATATTGTCCCTCTGAATTTAGATGGAAATATTGAAACTACAATTGTTTTATCAAATAAAAATAAAGAAGCAAAGACTTTTTCATTATCGATTGAAGTTTATGAAGCTAATGTAACAGAAAACAATATAACTTCTGAATTTGCTGCCGACTTAATTGGAAATTCAATTTCAGTTGAAGGAACAGCTCAAACAACAATCAATATTCCATCGGATTCTTTTACAGTATGGCAGACAAAGTTGAAAATTAATAATCCAAAACTCTGGTCAATGAAAGAACCTAATCTTTATGTGATAAAGGTAAGTCTCCTAAGTGATGGAAAAATTCTTGATGAATATTATACTCAGTTTGGGATTAGAAAGATTGAAACAAGGGGAAATAAACTTATATTAAATAATAGAATAGTTTTTTTGCCTGGTGTGGCAAGACATGAAGACCATCCAACTTACGGCAGAAGCATTCCAAAAGAAATTATTTTTTCTGACCTTCAAACGGTAAAATCTCTTAATGCAAAATTCTTAAGAACTGCTCATTATCCAAATCATTTATATACTTATTTAATTGCAGATAGAATTGGTTTATCGATAATGGAAGAGATTCCGGTTTGGTGGTTCGACAATGCAGAAGAATGGCAAATCCAAAATAATCAACGTCATATTCATGAACAGATGTTCAGAGAAATGGTTTTTCGAGATTTTAATAGACCATCTATTATAATGTGGAGTACTTCAAATGAGTGTAAAGAAACAACGAACAGATTGATATACAATAACAGAATTAAAGATGACATAAAAAATAATTATCCCGATGGCAGACTAATAACTCAATCTGCAGCAGCAAATAATCCTGGTTATGATGATTTAACTCAATCTCCCTTAGATGCTCCCGGCTGGACAATGTACTTTGGGATTTTTTATGGAAAGACTTTTGATTATTACGGCGGAACAGTAAAATTTCTTCTCGATGCAAAAAATTATTATTCAACAAAACCAATTATTGATACAGAATTTGGATATTGGTCAAGAGAAGATGGAACCGAAGAACAAACTCAACTAAAAGTTCTTAATGAAACTTTCAAAGCATTCAGATTCTTTTTGCCGTATGACGAATCTGGTAAATTAAACGAACAGAGTGGATGTTTAGCAGCAACAACATGGTGGACAGTATTTGATTGGTATCAGAATAAAACTGGTGGATGGCAAACTATGGGTTTGTATTCAATGGACAGAAAAACTGCAAAACCAGTTGCAAATGCACTTAAATCACTTTATGCACCTTTTTATAATTTAGATGGAATTATAACAGATATGAAAGAAAAAGATGAATTGAAAATTCCAGATGAATATCGGCTTTATCAAAATTATCCCAATCCATTTAATCCAAGTACAACAATATGCTTTACGTTACCCGAAGCAAGTTTTGTAACATTAAAGATCTATGACATATTAGGAAGAGAAGTTGCAACTCTAATAAACGAATACAAAGAAGCTGGGAATTATGATGTTCAATTTTCAATAAACAATTATCAATTATCAAATAGAACAATCACAAGCAATGAATATTCTTCTGGAGTATTTATCTATACTCTAAGAACGAACAAATTTTTTGAAGCTAAGAAGATGATTTTATTAAAATGAAGGGAAGGAAATTTGAATGAAAAAATTAATCTTCTTTTACTTTATATTTTTAACTTTTTCATATGCGCAACTAATTCCAGTTCCTGAAACAGGTTGTTACCACGCTGCATTTACGGGAAATAATACACACAAAGAATTTGTTGACCTTGCTAAAAAAGAAATTGCAATAGAAATGTTCTTCACTGGTTGGCCGAGTAACAAAGTTCCAGATTTTCCGCTTATAAAATGTAATGAAATTGTATCGAATGGTTCGGTTCCGCATATAACCTGGATGCCTCAAGTTTCTGGCTCTCCATATCCGCTTGATGGAATTATTAATGGCAGTTATGATAATTACATAAGAGGTTATGCAAAACAAGTAAAAAATTTTGGTAAGCCACTTTTCATAAGATTGGGACATGAATTTAATGGAGATTGGTATACATATGGCGGAGCTAAAAATGGAGGTGGAACAAAAAATGGCTTTGGCGACCCGAATAAACCGGATGGTCCTGAAAGATTCATAGCAGCATATAAAAGAGTTCATGATTTATTCAAAGAAGAAGGTGTGAATAATGTTGTCTGGATTTGGTGTCCAAACAATGGAAGTTCTCCAAATGAAAGTTGGAATGTTCCAGAAAATTATTATCCAGGTGATGATTATGTAGATTGGATTGGTTTCGATGGATATAATTTTGGAAGAACTCAAAGCTGGTCTGGCTGGATAGAATTTTTTGATATTTATTCTGGTCTTTATCAAAAATTTGTTAGCTATAACAAACCATTGATGATTGCCGAATTTGCATCGGTTGAAATTGGTGGCAGTAAATCTGAATGGATTCGAAAAGCATATTCAATCTATTTAAAATATTCATTTCCCAAAATCAAAGCAGTTACATGGTTCCATATAAGAAAGTATGAAGGTACTGTTGATACTGACTGGCGAATTAATTCTTCTGAACTTTCGTTAAAAGCTTATCAGGATGCAATTGCAGACCCATATTATTTACCAAGTATTATAAACACTAACATTGAAGAAGAAAAAATTTTAAATAAAAATTTTATACTCGAACAAAATTATCCCAATCCATTTAATCCAAGCACAACAATATGCTTTTCGTTACCTGAAGCAAGTTTTGTAACATTAAAGGTCTATGACATATTAGGAAGAGAAGTTGCAACTCTAATAAACGAATACAAAGAAGCTGGGAATTATGATGTTCAATTTTCAATAAACAATTATCAATTATCAAATAGAACAATCACAAGCAATGAATATTCTTCTGGTGTATTTATCTATACTCTAAGAACGAACAAATTTTTTGAAGCTAAAAAAATGATTTTACTAAAATAAAAAGTAAAAATCCCCCCTCGGCAATTATTGTACTTCAAATTAAAGTATCACTGCTTTGCTTATTAAAATAATAATCAGAACTTATCAAATTAATAAGCAATCGATTACTGAATTTTAGCTTTATATTTGAAAAGGAATCCATTTCTAAATTTTCTATTGGTATTTTATTTGTAATATGTTTTGGCTTGTTACTAAGATAGCATGAATTTTAATGCAAAAATTTTTATTTAATTCTTTGATTGAAGTATATATTTTAACTCATCCTAAACAATTTGAGTTTGTCCCATGAAAAAAATCTTACTATTAATTTTGCCCTTTCTTTGCCTGTATACCTCTGTAAAAGCTGATTTTGAATTTATAGGTGAAATAAAGAATTATAAAGTATTTGATAATCGCATTGAATTTAAGCTTACCAATGCAAAATTTAATTTGTATGTAATTGACAAAAATATTGTAAGATTTCGATTTACAAATCAAAAAGACTTTTCTTTAGCACCTTCTTATGGTATTATTTACTCCTTGCCTGAAAAATCACAATTCGAGGTAATTGAACAAAAAGAAAAATTAATTGTGAAAACAGGCGAACTTCAAATTAACATTTCCAAGAATCCATGCAGAGTTTCGATTTATGATTCTGAAAATAATTTAATAAATGCAGATGAAGAAAGTTTTGGTGTAGCGTTTGACAATGACGAAGTGAGATGCTTCAAAAAACTTTTTAATAATGAAAGATTTTATGGGCTTGGTGAAAAATCGGACGACCTCTTAAAAAACGGCAAGCAGTATACATTATGGAATTCTGATTTTCCAGCATACACAAGCAGGAATGATGAACTTTATCAATCTATTCCATTTTTCATTGGAATAAAAAATTATAAAGCATATGGAATTTATTTTGATAATTCTTATAAGTCATATTTTAATTTTGGTGCAAGCAATAATCGTTTCTACTGGTTTGGTGCTGAACAAGGAGAGATGGATTATTATTTTATTTATGGACCTGATATTAAAAGAGTAATTTCTGATTACACAAAATTAACAGGAAGAATTAAACTTCCTCCTTTGTGGGCACTCGGTTACCAGCAAAGCAGATATAGTTATTATCCAGAATCTACTGTGAGAACAATTGCTAAATCATTTAGAGAAACAAAATTTCCTTGTGATGTTATTTATCTTGATATTCACTACATGGATGGCTATCGTGTATTTACATGGAACAAAGAAAGATTTCCAGAACCAGAAAAATTACTCTCCGAATTAAAATCACTCGGATTTAAAGTTGTAACAATAATTGACCCAGGAGTAAAAGCCGATACAAATTATTTTGTAGCGAAAGAAGGAATTAAGAATGATTTATTTGCTAAATATCCAGATGGAACATATTATCAAGGTGAAGTATGGCCTAGCTGGTCTTTCTTTCCTGATTTCACTAAAGAAGCAACAAGAATATGGTGGGGTGAAAAATTACGTGATTGGTTAAAATATGGCGTAGAAGGAATATGGAATGATATGAACGAACCTGCTGTGTGGGGACAAAATTTTCCCGACATAGTATTATTCGATGATAATGGCTATTATGCTTCTCATAAAAAAATTCATAACGTTTATGGTCTTTCAATGGCTCGTGCTACTTACGAAGGGTTGAGAAAACATTCTGACAAAAGACATTTTATTCTTACTCGTGCCGGTTTTTCTGGAATTCAAAGATATGCAGCTGTATGGACTGGCGATAATATTGCTAATGATGAACATCTCTATCTTGCCTGTACTATGTCTATTAATATGGGTTTAAGTGGTGTCCCTTTCATTGGTTCAGATGTAGGTGGTTTTATTGGCGAGCCCTCAGATAATTTGCTTGTTCGTTGGTATCAATTAGGAGCTTTTACGCCTTTCTTTAGAGCACATTCTTCAATTGATACTCGCTTTCGTGAACCATTTCATTTAAGTGAATTTGTAAATGTTCATATAAAAAATGCCATTGAATTAAGATATAAACTGCTTCCTTTCTGGTATAATGAATTTTATAATTCTTCTATATCAGGTCTGCCTATAATGAGAGCTATGTTTATAAATTTTCAAAATGATGAAAATTGTTATTATCACGATGCTCAATATCAATATATGGTAGGAGAAAATTTGCTTGTTGCTCCAGTATTAAATTCATTTGATAAATTTAAAAAATTATATCTGCCAAAAGGTAAATGGTATGATATTGATGAAAATAAAATTGTTGATGGAGGAAATTGGATAGTAAAAGAAGTGCCTATCAACAAAGTTCCACTTTTCTTAAAAGAAGGTGGAATTATACCACTTCAAAAAGTTCTGAATTATGTTGGTGAAAAAACAATTGATTCACTTGAATTTATGATTTTCCCTTCCGCTTATTCTGAATATAATTTTTATGAAGATGATGGGATTACATATGAATACGAAAACGGGAAATTTACATTAACAAAATTTTCTGTTATGCAAAATTCTAAATCAATTAAAATGACTGTCGAAAAAATTAAAAATGATTATCAAAGTAGTGTTAAAAAGTATACTTTAACTTTTGTAGGCACAAACTCTCCGAATAAAGTTTTATTGAATGGAAAGGAAACAAAAAATTATTCTTATGAAAATAAAATGCTGAAAATAATTACAGCTTCTAATGAACTGAAAACATTGGAATTAATTTTTTAGGAATTAGATGAAACAAATAATTATTAAATACTTGATGCTTTGGAGTTTTATTTTCTGTAATCTTATTGCCCAGTCAAATTTTTATGAACCTCCTCAGTGGGCAAAAGAAGCTGTATGGTATCAAATTTTTCCAGAAAGATTTTTTAATGGAGATAAAATCAACGATCCCAAACCAATAGATATAAAAGGTGCTTGGCCATATTTTGTCCCTGATGATTGGCAAATTCATCCCTGGACTTCTGATTGGTATGAAATGCAATCGTGGGAAATAAATACTGGAATGGATTTCTACAGAAATGCTGGCTTGAGAAGATATGGCGGCGATTTACAGGGAATTATTGACAAACTTGATTATTTAAAAGAGCTTGGAGTTAACGCAATTTATCTCAATCCAATATTCGAATCTCCATCACTCCACAAATATGATGCTTCGATGTATCATCATATCGATAATAATTTTGGACCAGACCCGGAAGGTGACAGGAAAATTTGGGAAAGTGAAAATCCTGCTGACCCAAATACTTGGCAGTGGACTTCAGCTGATAAGCTTTTCTTGAATCTAATCAAAGAAGCTCATAAGCGTAATATTAAGATTATTATTGATGGAGTGTTTAATCATACTGGCACAACTTTCTGGGCTTTTCAAGATATTGTAAAGAACCAACAGAACTCCCCTTATAAAGATTGGTACACAATAAAGAAATTTGATGACCTATCAACTCCTGAAAATGAATTTGACTATCAAGGCTGGTATGGTGTAAAAGATTTGCCTGAAATTAGAGAAGATGAAAATGGAATTGTTGAAGGTCCAGCAAATCATATTCATGAAATAGTAAAAAGATGGATGGACCCAAATAAAGATGGCAATCCTGAAGATGGAATTGATGGCTGGAGACTTGATGTGGCAGAAATGGTCAATCATAAATTCTGGCAAAAATTTAGAAGCTGGGTTCGTGAGATTAATCCAGAAGCGTATCTTGTCGGAGAAGTATGGTGGAAAGACTGGCGGAATGATGAAATGTATAATGCATCTCCCTGGTTAAGATATGAATTTGATGCAGTTATGAATTATAGATTTACACGCGCCGTCAAAAATCTAATCTTTTCAAAAAAATATTTTACTGGTGTTAAAGGTTTTATTGATACAATCAAAACAATGATGAATCAATACGGAGAGAATTATTATGTGATGATGAATTTACTTGGGAGTCACGATACAGAAAGATTAGCATCATTGATAGTCAATCCGGATAATTTATATGACCACAATGGAAATCCAGGACAAAATCCTGAATTTGATGTAAGAAAACCGAATGAAGAAGAACGTAAAAAACAAAAATTAGCTGTTGCAATTCAATTTACACTACCTGGTGCACCGCATATTTATTATGGTGATGAAGCAGGAATGTGGGGAGGTGACGACCCCGACTGCCGTAAACCAATGGTATGGAAAGAATTTAAATATGATATCGAAATTTCACATCCACTCGGTAAACCAAGACCTCAAGACAGTGTTTATTTTGATCAAGATATTTTTAATTGGTATAAAAAGTTAGCTTCGATAAGAAATAGTAATAAAGTATTGTCCTTAGGGAAAGTTTACTTTGATGATTCACAAAGTCAAAATTTATTGATTTACAAAAGAGAACTTGATGATAAAATAATTTTAGTAGTTGCTAATATTGATTCAAAAGAAGTTAGTGTTGATTTAGGTTCAATTTCATTTTATAAAGAGAAAAATAATTGGAAAGATTTATTAACAAATAGAATGTTTTCTAATAAAAGTTACACATTGAAGCCCTATGAAGTTATTATACTGAATTAATTTTATGACAGCATTAATAAAATATAAATACATTTTAATTATTACTGCATTGCCAATAATTCTTTCATTTAGATTTTATGAAAATGAAATACTGGCTGTAGTTGGCAATCATAAAATTTATGTAAATGATTTTAAAACAAGATACGAAGAATACCTGCTTGCATCAGGAATTAAAGACAATATTGTAACGCGCCGTTCCATTCTTCAGAATATGATTAACGAATTGCTTCTTTATTACTATGATGATAATAAAAATATTTTCAATAATCCGGAATATCATAAAGAATTAGAGTGGGCAAGAAAACAAACAATCTTAGCATTCTTAAAAGACCGCGAAGTTTATGCAAAAATTACTGCATCAGATGAAGAACTCAGAGATGCGTTCCTAAAAACAAATCAAAAAGTTGCAGCAAGACATCTTTTTGCTTTTACTGAAGAAGAAGCCGATAGTTTATATAATCTTGTAATGAATGGGGCTTCGTTTGATTCTCTGGCAAAACAAATTTTTACTGATTCTACTTTAGCAAATAATGGAGGTTACCTTGGCTATTTCAGCTGGGGTGATATGGACCCGGCTTTTGAAGATGCAGCTTATAGTTTAAAGATTGGTGAAATATCAAAACCAGTTAAAACAAAATATGGCTACAGCATCATAAAAGTTGAAGATAAAGTAACCAATCCAATTATTACTGAATGGGAATTTCAAAAGAAAAAAAATCATATGCGGCAAATAATTAGACTTAGGAAGAAAAGAGATGCTGAATTAAAGTACTTGAATAACGTTGTTGATTTGAACAGCATTTCTATAGATGAAAAAAATCTAAAAACTCTTTTTTCGATGTTAATGCAAAACAAAAATTTAGAAAATCAGAATAACAAACTTATTTGTGCAAAATACAAAAACAAGAATTATACAGTAGAAGAACTTGAAAAAAGAATTAAAGATATTCCCGTTTTTCACCGTATAAAAATCAATTCACTTGATTTGTTAAGGACAGCAGTTAAAGGAATAGTTGTTCAAGATATATTGATGAATTTGGCATTAAAGAAAAATTATGATAAGGATACTGAAGTGCTTACAACAATTGAAAAGTATAAAAGAAATATATTCTTAAAATATAAGAGAGAAGAAATTCATAATAATTACAAATTCCCTGATAGTGTCATTTATAATTTTTATAAAGAAAATTCAGTTTATTTCAAAACAGAACCACAATTCAAGATTCAAGAAATTATTGTAAAAGAAAAAATATTAGCAGATAGTATTTTAACTCTAATACAAAATGGAGAAAATTTTGGGATACTTGCTAAAACATTTTCTTTAAGAAAAATTTCTGCAGAGAATGAAGGCATAATTGATTTCTCAAATTCAACGCAGTTTGGTGCATTGAGTGACAATATTCAAAAGTCAGAAATTGGGAAAGTATATGGACCGATAAGAATTGATAATTATTTTGTTCTATATAAAGTGTTAGATAAGAAAGATGGGAGACTTAAAGAATTTACTGAAGTTTATGATTTAGCTCATCGTTTATTAAAGAAAGAAAAATCAAAATTTATTGTTCAGTCTTATATTGACAAACTTTCTAAAAATGTTGAAATCACTTATGATGAATTAATATTAAGTAATATAAAAATAAATTGAGCAGGAGATTATATGAAGAAACTACTTACGATTTTTATGCTTTTAATTTTTGCTTCGATTGCAATGTATGGCGGTACAACTGGTAAGCTGGTAGGTAAAGTTATTGATAAAAAGTCGAGAGAACCATTACCGCTTGTAAACATTACAATCGAAGGAACAAATTTAGGCGGCAGTACCGATATCGAGGGCAATTATATTATCTTGAATATACCTCCAGGTAGATACAATGTTAAATATCAATTTGTTGGTTATAAACCAGTTATAGTAAATAACGTTTTGATATCTATTGATTTGACTACTGTTCAGAATGTTGAAATGGAAGAATCAACAGTAGCACTGGAAGAAATTGTAATAAAAGCAAATGTTTATGGAATTCAAAAAGATATTACATCAAGCCAGGCAAAAGTAACTGCTGATGAAATTAATAATCTTCCTGTAGTGGAATTGAATGATATTTTACAATTGCAGGCTGGAGTAACAAAAGGTGCTGGAGGAGAATTTCACATTAGAGGCGGGAGAACAACTGAAATTGCTTACTGGGTAAATGGTGTTTCTATAACTGATGCATTTGACAACAGCAGAGGAATAGATATTGATAATAGTAGTATTCAAGAACTTCAAGTAATAAGTGGAACTTTTAATGCAGAATATGGTCAGGCATTGTCAGGAATTGTAAACGTAGTAACAAAAGAAGGCGGAAGAAGATTCAATGGGAATATTAAAGTATACAGCAGCGATTATGTTTCTAATTTTACAGAATATTTCACAGGTATTGACAAATTCAATCCAATTGCAAACTATAATCTACAAGGCAGCTTAAGTGGTCCAATCCCTTTAACGAGTGATAAATTAACTTTCTTTTCAAATTTGCGTTATACTTATGATGATGGCTATCTCTATGGCATAAGAAAATTTAATCCCGATGGTTCTAAAGGTGATGAAAAATTAACCCCAATGAACTGGAGTAAAAGATTTCTTGGACAGATTAATTTGAGCTTTTTTGCATCTTCTTCATTAAAAATGAATGCTGAGTTATTGTATTCAACAAATCATTATAAAGATTATAATCACTTCTTCAAACTAAATCCTGATGGCGATGTGAAAAAATTTAATAAAAGTTACAATTCTACATTTACACTTACTCACACACTATCGAGCAAATCTTTTTATGTTTTGAAAGTATCAAATTTTTTCAGAGACTTTAATGAAAAACTCTATGACGACCCATTAGACTCAAGATATTTACATCCCGATTCATTAAGAACTGTTGGTTATGCATTTGCTTCCAAAGGTACGAATTTGCATAGATATTTTAGAACCACAAATACTTTTATTGGTAAATTTGATTTTACCAGTCAAATTACAGACAAGCATTTAATCAAATTTGGAGTTGAAGGAAGATGGCATAAACTAAAAGTTGATGATTACAACTTGGAGCCGTTAAGAATAAACGGAGTTCCTGTTGAACCATTTGTTCCTTCAATACCAGAAGAGAATACTCCTAATAGAACAAAGTATTCAAATTCACCGATAGAATTTTCTGCATATATTCAAGATAAAATTGAGTATGAAAGTGTAATAATTAATATTGGATTGAGACTTGACTATTTTGATTCCAAAGGGAAAGTTTTGGTTGATCCTACAGACCCAAATATTAATTTACCTTTAAGGTCAGAACTTGCTAATTTTACTTTAAAGGAAAGAGAACCATACTTTTATAAAAATGCTACTCCCAAATGGGCAATTGGTCCTCGCTTTGGAATTGCTTATCCAATTAGTGATAAAGGTGTTCTGCATTTTTCTTATGGACAGTTTTTACAAATACCCACTTTTCAATATTTATTTAATCTTGGTCCTTATTATGTTCCAAATACCGGTAGCAGTTATGGGCCTTATGGAAATCCAGACTTAAAACCACAAAGCACTACAATGTATGAAATCGGATTTAAACAGGAATTCTTTGAATCATTTACTCTTGATGTTACAACTTTTTATCGTGACATAAGAAACTGGATTACTGCTGGACCTCTTATAATGACACGTAATCTTGTAAGTTATTCAACTTATATAAATAAAGATTATTCCAATGTAAAAGGAATCACTTTTAATCTAAATAAGAGATTTAGCAATCATTATTCAATTGATATTAATTATACTTATCAGGTAGCCGAAGGAAGCAATTCAAATCCAGAAGATGAATTTTATGCACAACTTGGTAATAATGAACCAACTTTATATTTAATACCACTCGATTGGGACCAAAGACATCTATTAAACTTATCTTTATTTGTTGGAGATGTGGATTGGGGCGCTTCTTTGGTTACACGCTATGGAACGGGACTTCCTTATACCCCCTCTATAACACAATATATTGCCGATAGAGGTATAACTTCTGGTTTGCAGCGTAATAGCAGAAGAAAACCCAATCAATATGTTTTTGATTTAAGACTGCATAAAACATTCAAGATTGGCGGCTTAGATTTCACATCTTTCCTCAACATATTTAATTTATTTGATACTAAAGTTGTAATAAACGTTTATGGAGATACAGGGAAAGCTGATTACACTACAGAAGGAAAAAATATTGGATATGATCCAAAGAGACCAAATACAGTAGAAGAATATTTAAGATATCCAACAAATTATGGAGAACCAAGATTAGTTCAATTTGGAATTGAATTATCATTCTAAAAGGAGAGAAAAAAATGAATAAGTTTTTCAAAATATTATGTGTTTTAATTTCACTTCTAATGACAATAAATATTAATGCACAATATAAACCAGGCAAAGAAAGAGGAGATCCAACAAAAAGAACTAAAGGTCAGATGGAAGGAAATCGAATCAGGACTACTGTTTTTAATTTTGGTATGACTGGCAGAGAAGGTGGACAATATCCAATTTCTGTTCAAACACCTTATGAATGGCCTAAAAATACAGGGCATGTTTACTTAGCAATGCTTGGAGTTTTTGTTGGTGGAGAAGTTATTGATAACGCAGGGGAAAGACAAAGAATTATAGATGTATTTAATTTTCGTCGTTCGCCTGAAGGTAAGACATGGAACTTTGAACCGGTGCCAGGATACTTCAACGAAAAGAAAAATGAAATTGCAACAAGTGTAGATGAAGAAACCTGGCCTGCATTCTGGCCTGATAGAATGAATGACCCAATTGATCCCGGATGGCGTGGTTCATGGAATGGTTACTTCGGTAAAAATGTTTTTAATGCAGACCAGGAAATGTTCTATCGCGCTTCTGATGATAGGTATGATAGATATGTAAATTATTTCCCGGATTCAACTGATTTAACAAGAAAAGGTTTAGGAATTCTTCTTGATGTAAGAGCTCTTGCCTGGTCTCAAGTTCTTGTCGAAGATGCTCTCTACCTACTTCACTATGTTAAAAATGATGGAACTAAAGATATTCAAAAAGTTGGTGTAACGGTCTGGTATGCAGATTTTGTTGGCGGCGATGGCGATTCTCAAGATGATATTTCTGAATTTGATTTACTCGAAGACATTGCGTGGTCTCGTGATAATGACCATAAAGCACCTCAATTTGGCTCAGACCCCGTAGGTATTGTAGCTGTTGCATTCCTTGAAACACCAGGCAACGCAGTAGATAGAATTGATAACGATGGTGATAGCCCAGAACTAAATAATTTTATTACTGCAGAAATGATTGAAGGGGAAATCCCGGATAATTTAATAGATGATAATGGAAATGGTTTGATAGATGAAAATCAAACTCATATTCCTTTCGGTGTTCAAAGAGGTGTTACTTATGCAGATAGAATTGCACAACCAATTGACCCAAATTTTATTGCTAAACATCCCCGATTTAAAGTTGAAAATAATTCTCCTGTAGTAACTCAAGATATGATTAATACAGCTTCTGGAAGTAAATGGAAAATCTGGCCGCCACTTGATGATTTCCAGAAAGGTCAAATTCATCTTATAATGGTTACATCCGATAAATTGGGCTTACCTTATAAAGATGGAATTGATAATGATGATGATGGAGAAGAAGGCAGCCCTGTTATTACACAAGATATGATTAATCAAGCTGCTTTAGATGCACCATTTTATAGATATCGCGTAAATGATAAAATAATTTTATATAATGTTGTTCAATCAACGCTTGGTAAAAAATATGCTGATGGTATTGATAATAATAATGATGGTGCAATTGACGAAGGTATAGATGATGGAATTGATGTTTTAATAGACGAAGCCCGTGATGATGGAATCGACAATGATTATGATTGGAATCCATTGAGAGATGATGTTGGCCTGGATGGTGTAGCAGATACTGGCGACCCAGGGGAAAATGATGGAAAACCAACTTCAGGTGCTCGTTATGGTTTACCCGGTGAACCAGGTGTTGATGTAACAGACGTAAGCGAAACAGACCAGATTGGTATTACTAATGCTGACTATGTTCCTGCCGGCGGTCTTAATATTAACAGCGATGCGCAAATGTGGTTTGACTTTATGATTCCAGGTAAATTTTATGACCCCGCTGAAGTTGTAGCAGGTGAATATGATTTATTCGTTTCTTCTGGTCTTTTCCCATTGAAATCCGGTCAAACAGAACCAATTTCCCTCGTTGTTTTATTAGCAAATGGTCCTGTTCCTGACCCCAATGGACAATATAGAAAACAAGAAATATTACGTAAAAGAGTGCGTGCACAAGAAACTTATAATAACGATTATCGATTTGCTAATGCACCTTTAATTCCAACTTTAACAGCAATTCCTGGAGATAATAAAGTAACACTTTACTGGGATGATGTGGCAGAATCTTCATTTGACCCTTACATTGATGCAATTGGAGGAAAAGGTAGAGACTTTGAAGGTTACAAATTATATCGTTCTTCTGACCCGGCTTTCCTTGATGCCGAAAATATTACGAACGGTTATGGCAATAAACAATTTAAAACCCCTATTGCTCAATTTGACCTTGTTGATGGAATAAAAGGTTTTGACCCCGTTGGCATTGATGGTGTGAAGTATTTCTTGGGAACAGATTCAGGCATTAAACATACTTTTGTGGATACTACTGTTAAAAATGGATTTACTTATTATTATGCTCTTGTTGCTTATGACTTCGGTTTCCCTGAAGGAGAAATTATTCCATCTGAATCTCCAATTCGAGTTTCATTACAGCAAGATGGTTCTGTGAAATTAGGTTCCAATGTTGTTAGAGTAACTCCAGAGGCCCCAGCTGCAGGCTATGTTGAACCAACTTTAGGTAGTATTGCAAGAGTAGAAGGCTCCTCTTCAGGCACTATTTCTTATGAAATTATTGATATAAATAAAATTAAAGATGGTCATGTTTATCATATCATTTTTGAAGATACAATTAAGGTATCTAAAAAAGTTGGTCAACCAGATACACTAACAACAAAAAATTATTCACTTATTGATTCCACAGAAAATAAAATTCTTCTTAACAAAATCACAGATTTATCAGAAACTACAGAACAACCAATTATAGATGGCTTTAGATTGAAATTTAAAAACGAAAGTCGTGTTGAATTAAATAGAAATGAATCAAAATGGAATGATACTACAATAGTTAATTATCAGTTTGAAAAATTTGTGTGGCCTACAGGTTTAAGTGGCGAAGAAAGACCAAATGATTATCGAATTGAATTTGGAGATGTTGGATTTGGAACTTCTGTAGAAGGAAAATTTGGGAACAGTGTATTTCCTTCAAAGCCTGTTAACTTTAGAGTGTTCAATGTAAGTAAAAATAAATATATCGATTTTATTTTTGTTGAGGTTGATGGCACCGATGGAATTCTTTCGACAAATGGTGCCAGAAGAGATAGAATTGTTTTTGTTGAACCAAATAAAAATAATATTCCTGTTTATACTTGGTGGTTTTATTTACTTGATACTCCAAATCCTTCAAAAGGAACCAGGTTGCCGAAAGCTGGTGATGTAATTAATCTTAAATTGAAAAAACCATTCTTATCAAGTGATAAATATCGTTTTGTAGCTAAGAAAGGTTATATAGACCCTGACAAAGCAAAATTAGAACTAGACAAAATCAAAGTTGTACCTAATCCTTATGTTGCTACAGCTCTGTGGGAACCAAAGAATCCATACTCAAGCGGAAGAGGACCTCGCTCGATTCACTTTACACATCTTCCAAATAAATGCACAATAAGAATTTTTACAGTCAATGGAGAACTTGTAGATGTAATTGAACACGACAGCCCATTAAATGATGGTTCAGCAGAATGGGATTTGTTAAGTAAAGATAATTTATCAGTCTCTTATGGAGTTTATGTATACCAAGTAGATGCTCCAGGCATTGGAACCAAGATAGGAAAATTTGCAATAATAAAATAAAAATGGAGTTTAAGATAAAATGAAAATGCAAAAGAATTTTATATTGATTTATAAATTTTTATTGATTGCTCTTTCACTCCTATTGATTAACAGCAGTCAAATTTTTTCGCAGAAAGTTACTAAGACAGGAACAACCGCAGCAAAATTTTTGAGTATTGGTATTGGTCCTCGAGCTAATGCAATGGGTGGTGCATACAGCTCAGTTGCAAATGATGTAACTTCTATGTACTGGAATCCTTCAGGTATTGCTAATCTAAATGAAGTGCAAACAATTTTTACTTATACAAAAATGTTTGCCGATTTGAATGTGAATTATCTTGGCATTGCAATTCCTTTTGGAAATCTTGGAACTTTTGGTCTTAATGTTACAGCATTTAATGTTGGGGAAATGGATGTAACTACTGAATATTTTCCGGAAGGGACTGGCGAAAAATTTAATGCTGCAAGTTATGCTTTCGGTTTCTCTTTTGCTCGATTTATAACTCAAGATTTTACGATTGGAATAAATGTTAAATATATCCGCGAAGATATTTTTAATTCTTCTGCTCAAGGATTTGGAATTGATATTGGAACAATATTTAACACACCTTTCTATGGAATCAAATTTGCAAGCAGCATTACAAATTATGGTTCAAAAATGAAAATCGAAGGGGAAGATTTGTTGATAAGGCACGACTCTGATCCCCAAAGAGCAGGAAATAACGAAACTCTCGATGCCTATTATAAAACAGATGAGTTTGAGTTGCCTCTGAGGCTTCAAATCGGTTTGTCTCGTGAATTTGAATTCTTAAACAATCAGCGACTCACTATAGCAATCGATGCAATACACCCCAACGATAATAATCAATGGGTAAATGCCGGGGGCGAACTATCTCTGTTCGATAATTTATTTAGTCTTAGAGCCGGATATAAAGGTTTATTCTTAAAAGATAATCAAGAAGGATTAACTCTTGGTGTAGGAATAAAATATAGTTTTGAATTATTTAGAATATCAGTTGATTATTCTTACCAAAAATACAAATACTTAGATAACATACATAGTTTCGGAATTATTATAGGATTCTAATGATGAATCACAACAAACTAATTAATTTACTTAATAATAATGGAGGCTTCATGAAAAAAATAATTCCTATTTTTCTTACGTTATTCTTTTTTGCTTTTGCAATGTACGCTCAAAATTATAATGTTACTTTTAAGGTTAATATGAGTGTAGAAATTGCAAAAGGGAAGTTTGACCCCGCACAAAATCAAGTTTCTGTAAGAGGAAGCTTTAATGGCTGGGGTGAAACACCAATGGCAGACCCTGATGGCGATAAAATTTATGAAGTTACCGCTCAGGTACCAGCAGGAAAACTTGAATACAAATTTTTCCACAATGGTGCAAAAGCTACTAATGGTGGCTGGGAAAGCATCGACAATCGCGTTGTTCAAAATGTAGCTTCTGATTTAGTTCTCGATGTTGTTTATTATGATAATATTCCAATGCCTTCGGGTAATCCAGCTAATGTAACTTTTAAGGCAGACATGCGTTTACCAATTAAACAGGGAGAACTTATTCCCGGAACTGGTAAAGTTTTTGTTGCAGGTGATTTCAATAGTTGGAGTACTTCTCAGGATGAACTTATTGATGATAACAATGATTCTGTCTATACTAAAACAGTTCAGATAAATTCTGGTCAGATGATTAATTATAAATTCCTTTACACAAATAAATCCGGTGGAACTACCTGGGAAGGAGATCCAAATAAACAAGCATGGATTGAAGATGGTGATAACGTTATTGAAAGATACTTCAACGATATTAATCCTAATGTTCAATTGGCAGACGGGAACATTACTTTTAATGTTGATATGAGCGTACTTGAAGAACTTGGAATTTATGATCCTGCAGTAGATAGGTTACAGGTTCGTGGTGGATTTAATGGCTGGAGTGATAGTGATGCACCTCGATCAGTGATGAATCAAGATCCGTTAATACCAACAAACTGGTTTTTACAGGTTCCATTTGTTAAAACTGAAGTTGGTTCTAAACAGGAATATAAATTTTATGTTGCTTTAGGTCACACAGATGAATTGTGGCAAGACGGCTGGGAAAGACCGCTTTCTATGGGAGGTGGAAATAGAGTAGTCAATTTTGCCGGTGATAATAATCAAGTCCTTGCACCTGTTTATTACGATGATGTTTATCCGCAATTCGTAGTTCCTCAAGGTCAACAAATTTCTGTAAAATTCCGTGTAGATATGACAGATGCTATGGACCCAAATAAAACAGGTGACCCGATGCAAGTTGGTGATAAAGTTTACTGGATAAGTGAACAGCCAGTTTTTGCTCGATTGATGAGTTGGGTTGATAGCGATGAGCAAACTTACTTCGAATTAACAGACCCCGATGGCGATAAAATTTATGAAGGTACATTAACTGTAACAGGACCAGGCATCAATGCTTTTGAATATCGTTATGCATTCCAGAGACAACGAGACGGTTCCTTCAAACAAGAAACTGCAGGTTTTGGAAAAAATGCTTACAGAGTTCGTTTCTGCGCTATGACAGGTTCTCGACAATTTGTTCAACCTTATACTGCTCCTCTTGATAAATGGACAGATAAGGAAGATAAATCTGATCAGGTAGAATTATGGCCACAAGGGTTACCTACGGATGTTCGTGAAATAAATCTTGGAATTCCTAAGAATTTTTCACTCGAACAAAATTATCCAAATCCTTTTAATCCAACTACTAGAATAAGATTTACAATCCCAAGTAAAGACTTTGTAACTATGAAAGTATATAATACTCTTGGCGAAGAAGTTGCTGTCTTAATTAATAAAGAAATGAACGCTGGCTCTTATGAAGTCGATTTCATCGCTCAGAATTTAAGCAGCGGTGTTTATTTCTATACATTAAAGACTTCTAATTTTATAAAAACAATGAAAATGTTATTAATTAAATAAACTCTTTGTGAATGTTGAGAGGGGGAGAAATTTGAAATAGAATTTCTCCCTTCTATTTTTTTTGAATGCACCATTACATTTTTTTAATTAATTAGTTCTTTACCCAATTAAATCAATTATTATGATAAATAAAAATATTTTTATTGCCCTTTTGATAATATACAATCTTTCTTTTGCTCAAACTAAATTCACAACTTATCCAGAATATCCTGTAGAAACAGATAGTATTGTAATTGTATTTGATGTTACTTATGCAACACATCAAAATAAAATTGCAGGTTATACTGGCGATGTTTATGCACATACTGGAGTTACTTTAAAATATCAGAATGGCTCTGTTTCAAGCTGGCAGAATGTAATTAGTACATGGAATGATAATACGAGACAACCAAAATTAATAAGATTGGGAAAAGATTTATACCAGATTGTAATTAATAATCCTCGTAAATTCTATAATGTCACTAATCCCTCTGTAAAGATAGTCGAACTATGTTTTGTGTTACGAAGCAGTGATGGTCAAAAACAAACCGAAGATATTTTTGTCCCTATTTATGAAAAAGGTATTTCAGTTGTATTAAAAAATCCAAAAGTGAATTTATCATTTGGCGACCCATTAAGGTCACCATATTTTGTTGAAAAGGAAAGCAAGGTGAATATATTTGCAAAATCTGTTGCCATTGGTACAAAAACTAAAGGTATGAAATTAGTAATAAATAATAATCAAATACTGCAAACAACTAATGATTCAATTCTGTTTTTATTTGATTCAAAAAGTTTTCCCACTGGGATAAATTATGTTAAGATTATTGCAACCGATACTTCGGGATTAAAAGATTCCATAGAATTTGTATTCATGAAAAATCCGGAAGTAAAAAATGTAACATTGCCTTTTAACTTAGAACATGGAATAAATAACGTAAATTCAGATGTATATCTGGTTCTTTTTGCACCATACAAAAAATTTGTTTATGTGCTGGGCGATTTCAACGATTGGAAAGTTGATACAAATTATTTTATGAATAGATACGAAATTCGTCCTGATAGTGTTTTATATTGGATTAAATTGTCGAACCTGAATGAAAATGTAGAATATGCATTTCAATATTTAATTGATGGAAGTTTGAGAATACCTGAACCATATTCAGAAAAAATACTTGACCCCTGGAATGATTCACAAATTCCTCAAAATGTATATCCAAATTTAAAATCTTATCCTTATGGTAAAACGGAAAATATTGTTGGAGTATTTAAGCCAAAGAAGGATTTATATAACTGGAAGAATCAAAATTTCAATAAACCTCCGAAAGAAAATCTTATCATTTATGAACTGCTCGTTCGTGATTTTGTTAGCACACATACTTTTCAAACATTGATTGATACTATAAACTATTTTAAGAAACTAAATATTAATGCAATTGAACTTATGCCTGTGATAGAGTATGAAGGAAATTCAAGCTGGGGTTATAATCCAATGATGAACTTTGCAGTTGATAAATATTATGGACCATCAATAAAATTAAAAGAGTTTGTGGACAGCTGTCATTCCAACGGAATTGCAGTAATACTTGATATTGTTTTAAATCATGCATATGGTTTGAATCCATTTGTAAGAATGTACTGGGATACATTAAATGCAAGACCCGCGGCTAATAATCCTTGGTTCAATCAAGTTTCCCCAAATCCAGTTTACTATTGGGGATATGATTTTAATCATGAAAGCAACAACACAAAATATTTAGTTGATAGAATTACTTCTTATTGGTTAAAAGAATTTAAAGTTGATGGTTTTCGTTTTGATTTTTCGAAAGGATTAACCAATACAAAAGGAGAAGGAAGCACCTATGACCCGGCAAGAATAAAATTACTTAAAAGAATGGCAGATAAAATCTGGTCGATTGATCCTAATGCATATGTAATTTTAGAACATTTTACAGAAGATAGAGAAGAAAAAGAATTGACTGATTATGGAATGATGGTATGGGGAAATTTAAACTCTCCTTACTCCGAAGCTTCTATGGGATGGAATGAAAGTGGAAAATCTAATTTTAGCAGAATATCATATAAATCGAGAGGATTTAATAAGCCGCATGTTGTTGGATATATGGAAAGTCACGACGAAGAAAGATTAATGTATAAAAATCTTAAATGGGGTAATGCTTTGGGAAGTTATGACATTAAAAAAGTAAATATTGCTTTAAGTAGAATAAAATTAGCATCGATATTTTTCTTAACAGTGCCTGGTCCAAAAATGATTTGGCAATTTGGCGAATTGGGATATGATTATTCAATAGATTATAACGGCAGATTGGGTGAAAAACCAATTCGGTGGGATTATTACACAAATCAAAATTATTCTGAAAGGCAGAAACTTTTCAAATTTATTTCCGAATTAATTTCACTCAGAAAAAAATATAAAGTATTTCAAACAACGAATTTCACTCTTAATGTTTATCCTTCGGTTAAGAGAATCGATTTGTTTGACAGTACAATGAATGTCAGTATAATTGGTAACTTTGATGTTATAACAAGAACAAACGAATTTACATTTTCAAGTGATGGATATTGGTATGAGTATTTTACAGGAGATAGTATAAAAATTGAAAATGGTAAAATAACAATTGAATTAAAACCTGGTGAGTTCAAGTTATTTACTTCTAAAAAAATTCCTGTGCCAAGCAATGGAAAAGATTTAATTACAGATATAACTGATAATGATAAAGAAATTAAAAATGAATTTGTAGTTTATCCAAATTATCCAAATCCATTTAATTCATCTACAATATTAAAATGGTCAATTCCAAAGGCACAAAGAGTAACAATAAAACTTTATGATGCCATAGGTCAGGAAATTGATAAATTGCTCGATGAAGTACAAACTTCAGGTGAACATCAATTATTATTTAATCCTCTCAAATATAACCTATCAACAGGAATTTATTTTGTTCAATATTCCTTTAACAATAATAAAACTATTAGCAAAATAGTTTATCTTAAATAATATTCCTGCTTATTAAAATAATAATCGAAACTTATCATAAAAATAAGTGAGCTAAGAGTATTTTTTACAAAATCCTTTGAAAAGAAACAGATTTGAAATGTTTTGCGTGGTATTGATTTTGACAGAAAGTATAATATGGAAAATTCGATAAGTTTATTCGATAGTATTATAATTTTCATTTATCTGATTACAGTGCTTGCAATTGGTTTGAAAGCTCGTAATCAGGATAAAAATTCTGCAGAATATTTTCTTGCCAATAGAAATCTTGGTTGGATAGCAGTAGGCATTTCAATATTTGCTGCAAATATATCAAGTGAACATTTTATTGGATTAGCAGGCTCTGGTGCAACACGCGGTCTTGCTGTAGGACAATTTGAATTAATTGCAATTTTTTTACTTATTCTTCTTGGCTGGATTATTTCTCCAATCTATAAAAATCTTGGAATATTTACTTCTTCAGAATTTCTTGAGAAAAGATTTGATAGGGCAAGCAGAAAATTTTATTCTGGAATATCAATTTTCACATACATAATAACAAAAATTCTTGTTACACTTTTTGCAGGTGGAATACTTTTCAATCGTATTTTAGGTTGGAGCATTTTTTCTTCTGCATCTGCAATTGTTTTAATTACTGGTATATATACACTTGTAGGTGGCTTCTCTGCTGTTGTAAGAACTCAAGTATTTCAAGGAATTTTCTTTTTTATCACTGCATTTGTTTTTACAATATTTGGATTAAATGAAGTTGGTGGCATTTTTGGTTTAATGGAAAAACTTCCAGCAGATTATTTCCAGATGTTCAAACCAATTGATGACCCGGAATTTCCATGGACAGGAATAATCTTTGGTGCACCAATAATTGCTTTCTGGTACTGGTGTGCAGACAATTATATTTTACAGCGAATTATTGCAGCAAAAAGTATTGAAAATGCTCGCAGTGGAACTTTACTGGCATCTTTCTTAAAAATTTTCCCAATATTCATTCTGGTTCTTCCTGGTCTTGTTTCTGCTGCTCTTTATCCAGGTATTAATGGCGACGAAGCTTATCCAGTATTGCTTTCGAGTAATATAATTCCATCAGGTGTAAGAGGATTTATCATTGCAGGATTTTTGGGTGCTATGATGTCATCACTTTCTGCTTCCTTTAATACAATTTCTGAATTGTATACAATTGATTTTTACAAACCAGGTCATCCGAATGCTTCGGAAAGAACTTTAGTGCTTGTAGGAAGAATGGTTACAATATTTATAGTTGTATTTGTTTTGCTTATCGTTCCATTTGTGAAGTTGATTAATAATCAGATTTATATTTTCTTACAAAGTACTCAAGCTTTTATAAGTGCACCGATTACTGCAGTATTTATAATTGGATTGTTATTCAAAAAGATAAAATCAAAGAGTGCATTCATTGGTTTGATTATTGGTGAATTTTTTGGTCTATCGCGTTTTGTAATTGAATTGATGATGAAGTCTAATTTGATAAGCAATAAAATTTTGCTTGCTTATGCAAAAATAAATTATCTACACTTTGCAATCTTTTTATTCCTAATAACATCACTGATGATTTTTGTTTTTAATTACTTATTTCAATCAGAATATGATTTAAATGCATCAAAAAATTTTTTCAGCATGGGAATGCAAAGCAGCAGTATTGATATAAGAATGCAAAATATAAAAATGAATATTCTTATCTCAGGTGTAATACTGATACTAACAATTGGTTTATGGTATCTTTTTATGTAACAAGTAATAAAACTTCTAACAAAATAAGGAGTAATTGTATGAAGAAATTTACGCTGTTATTTGTTCTGCTTTTGTTTGCTACTCAAATTAATGCACAATGGGTAGTAAATACTCTGGATAATACTGCATCCAGTAATTTCTGGAGATATCCAGTGCCTGGCAATTTAAATGGTTTAGGCACAGGAACAGGTTACGTAGTATTGTCAGATGAAACAACCCAGCAAAAATTTGGTGCTGGTGCATTAAAAGTAGAATGGCATGTTAATTATACTGAATCCTGGGGCGGGTTCGTTCAAGTAATGCATCTAAATTCGACAGAACCTACAAGTCCTGAGTATAAACAATACATTGATATGAGTATGGCAACTCATATCAGTATCTGGTATAATAATCTTGTGCCATCTTCCAAACCAGGTTCGGTTCATATGAGATTTAAATTACATGAAGCTGGTGGCGGTGCAAATTATTGGAATAGTCCATCAGACCATGAAGATTGGTATTTTGAAACTGCAGTTCCTTATGATGCTACTCCAGGCTGGAAAGAATTATTAATTCCTCTTGTAGATAATGGAAATGCAAATCCAGATGACCGTGGGTTTACTCTTCCAGGTTGGAGTGGCGTTGCAAATAATGGTGTATTAGACTTAGATAAAATTGTTGGTTATAGTATTGAATGTACAACTCCTTTAACTGGTGGTGGTATGGCTGATGGCGTAATACTATGGGACCATATTACTTTAGTTGGTGCTAGGTATACTCCACTTTCTACATTTGATAATACTGCTGCTATTCAAGGTTATTGGTCAATTGATAGAATGGACTGGGATGGTGCTGCTGCCCCGATTACTAAGTTGGTATTATCTGATGAAACAGTAGATAAATTTGAAGGCGAATCAGCACTCAAAGTTCATTATAAAGCAGTTGCATCTCAAAGCTGGGGCGGCTATGTTAATTTTGAACACATGTTTGATACACCAAGAAATCTATCTACAAATACAGATTTATATATTGCTATTAAAAATCTCGAACCAAATCAATTAAAAGGAAGATTACAAGCAAGACTTATACTTTATGATAATAGTGGTAGTACACGCGAAAGCTGGTTTACGTTATTTAATATTAATATTGATGAACCATCAGATTGGACAACAGTTCGTATTCCTCTCGTTCAAGCAGATGTAAATGATTGGGCTCTTCAGGTAGGAGTTTTCAAAAATCCCGATGGTCAAGGAAATGATGATAGAATGTTTAATACCAGTGCAATAAGTGGTTTCAAAATTGAATTTTCAATAAATGCAGATGGTCCTATTGGAACAAATGTAATTGCTGAAGGAACAATTTTATTTGACTTCTTAATTCCATCAGGATTTCAGGAAACAGATAAAACACCTCCACAAGCACCACAAGGTTTAACTGTAGTTCCAGGTTCATATACTAATTTAATTACATGGACTGATGTGCCGGGTGAATCAAGTGAAAAATATACAATCTATTTTAGTCCAGAACCAATTACAGATTTGACCTCTCCAAAAGTTAGTTCTGTTAAAGCTAATGTTCCGGAAGGTGTTGGAGTTGTCGAACATGTTCTAAGAGCTCCTCTTAATGACCAGAATGTTTCATATTACTATGCAATTACATGTACAGATAAAGCAGGCAATACTTCTCTTCCTGCAATTACAGATAATCCTGTTACCAATATGGCAAAAGGTGTTCCAGTCGTAGCTATAAAATCAGTCAACTTCCAAGCTGATGGAAATTTAGATGAATGGAGTGGTATCGTTCCATTTGAATTAAAACAAGGAACAGCTTTCGTTGCTCCTAATACTTTTATTGATAACGATGATGATCTTTCAGTCAAATCCTGGATTGCAATTGACCAGCAATATCTCTATGTAGCATTTGATGTAAATGATGACATTGTTAATCCTACATCTCGACCGGAATCATATCTTAATGACGCTCCTGATTTGTTTATTGGTATGTATAATATGACAGGATTAAAACACACAGCATATCAAAGGGGTGATGCACCGGATTATCATATTAGATTCCATAAAAATCATATTAGAATTGAAGGTGGTGGAAGCGATACTGATTCTCTTGTAGTTCCAGGTCCAAATTATTACTGGCAGGAAAAATTCCCGGCTGGTTATATTGTAGAAGCAAGAATTCCTTTGAACGATTTAATGAATAAACGCGCAAATCCAGATGCAAAGAAAGACAAAATTTATGTTAAAGAAGGATACAGAATTCCAATTGACTTCTCAATTAATGACAATGATGCAACTGGAAACAGAGAAGGAATATTATGCTATTCACCTGATAATCAAGACCAGTCATGGGCTGATGTTTCAAGATGGACTTATACCTTCATTGGAAACAAGATGAGTCCTATTACAGATGTTGAAATTAGCTCGGTTCCTCTTACATATTCACTTTCACAAAATTATCCTAATCCATTTAATCCAACTACTCAAATTCAATACTCTATTGAAAAAGAAGGTAATGTAACTTTGAAAGTATATGATATACTTGGACGTCAAGTTGCAGAACTTGTAAATAAATTCCAGCAGCCGGGCATTTACAATGTGACATTTGATGCTTCCAAACTTTCAACAGGAGTTTATTTCTATAAACTTGAAAGTGGTTCCTTTATTGATATTAAGAAAATGATTCTCATTAAATAATTTTTATTGAGCGCAGCTGAAATATGCTGCGCTCGTTTATTTACAATTATAAAATTTTGAGGATTTGACTATGTGTAAAATTAAATCACTGATAAGAAATAAAATGATAATATTTAATTCATTTTGTAAACCGTGCAATTCCAGCATTCTTAGATTAACATTGATAGCGTTCTTTGTTATTGCATATAATATATTTGCTGGAACTACCGGTAAATTAGCCGGCAAAATAATAGATGCAGATACAAAAGAACCATTGATGGGTGCCAATGTAATAATTAATGGAACAAACTTTGGCGCAGCTGCTGATATAGATGGTTATTATTATATCAATAATATTCCACCAGGGGTGTATACAGTCACTGTTAGTATGGTTGGATATAATAAAGTTACTATCGAAAAAGTAGTTATTAAAATAGATTTAACAACACGTCTTGATGTTCAATTAACTTCAACTGCTGTTAGTGTAGGTGAAGTAGTAATTACTGCAACACAACCATTAGTAATCAAAGACTTAACAGCTTCTTCAGCAATTGTTTCTTCTGATGATATTAAACTTATGCCAGTAGAAAATATTCACCAGATAATTAATCTGCAGGCAGGTGTTATTGATGGACATTTCAGAGGAGGCAGAACAGGCGAAGTTGCTTATCTTGTTGATGGTGTTTCGGTGACAGATGCTTACAATGGTGGTCTGGGTATTCAGGTTGAGAATAATGCAATTCGTCAGATGGAAGTAATTAGCGGTACTTTTAATGCTGAATATGGACAAGCGATGAGCGGTATTGTGAATATCGTAACTAAGGATGGTGGACAAAAATTTGAAGGCAATGTTTCTGCATACATGGGAAGTTACTTCACAAATCATACAGATATATTTTATAATTTGAACAGGTTCAATCCTAAAGGTCCACGAGATATCCAATTCAGTTTAAGTGGTCCAACTAAAGTTTTGAATAATCTTACCTTCTTTATTTCTGGAAGATATTTTGGCGATGAAGGTTATATCTATGGGAAAAAAGTTTATAATACAACAGATAATCGGCCAATCTTTCCAGACCCGATGGATAATACAATATGGATTGACCGGCATACCGGCGATGGTTCTTATGTCCCAATGAATCCAACTCAAAGAAGGTCATTCAATGGTAAACTTACATATTTAACTCAACATTTTAAGTTCAGTTACAATTTTGCATGGGAGTATAACTGGAATAAATATTACAATCATTATTATAGATGGACTCCTGATGCAATTAAAAATCATTACAGGGTAAATACTACAAATAACTTTCAAGTAAGTTATTTCCCGAGTCAAAGCACATATTCGTCATTGAAATTATCTTCTAATCTTTTTAAATACTGGGGACATTTATATGCTGATGAATATGACCCAAGATATGTAGAACCC
The DNA here is from genome assembly GCF_036860675.1 of Rosettibacter primus. Taxonomy (NCBI): domain Bacteria; kingdom Pseudomonadati; phylum Ignavibacteriota; class Ignavibacteria; order Ignavibacteriales; family Melioribacteraceae; genus Rosettibacter; species Rosettibacter primus. The sequence goes on along the minus strand of NZ_JAYKGK010000005.1, from coordinate 60,770 downwards.
AATCAAGGTAGCCCATATTCAGGTTATACATTCAGTCAGGGAGGAAATGAAACAGATAGGTATAATCGTTATACTTTAACATATATTGCACAATGGACTTTAGAATCACAAATAACAAAAGAGCATAAAATAAAATTAGGTGTTGAGGGAAGACTACATACACTTTATGACCACTGGAAAACAATTAGAAATTTGACAGAAGGACAATTAGATTCACTTGGCAATCCAATTTTTACCCTTGGCTACAGTGACCCGGGCACAAAATACAATCAATCTTACAAAAGAAATCCTTATGAAATTTCTGCTTACATTCAAGATAAAATGGAATATGATATAATGATAATAAATGCAGGAGTTCGATTTGATTATTTTAATTCTAATGCAGAACTTCCACTCGATTTAAGAAATCCATTGAACAATCCTAATTTTCCTGGAGCTAATAAGAAAAGAAAAGCTGAAGCTGAATATCAAATTAGTCCACGTTTAGGTGTATCTTTCCCAATTTCCGATAAAGGTGCTATTCATTTTTCTTATGGTCATTTTTTCCAGATTCCAACTTTTTCTAATCTTTATACCAATCCAAATTATATTATTGACCAGACAACTTCACTTTCTTCTTATATAGGGAATCCTGAATTAAAAGCACAAAAGACAGTTAAATATGAACTTGGTTTACAGCAGGTAATTTTCCCGAATGTTTCAATTGATTTATCTGTTTACTACAGCGATATCAGAAATCTCCTTGGTATGCAAATAATGGAAACTTATGAAGGATTTATTTTTGGAAGATATATAAACAGAGATTATGGAAATGTTAAAGGAATAATATTATCTCTTGATAAAAGATTTGTTGATTTCTTTAGTGCAAGAATTGATTATACTTACCAAGTTGCAGCGGGAAATGCATCTGACCCTATGGCAGAGTTCAACAATAATCAATCTGACCCGCCTGTAGAATCAAATAAAAAAGTTGTTCCATTGAACTGGGATCAAACTCATACTTTAAATATTGTACTTAATGTAGGCGACCCTAATGATTGGGTTGCTGGAATAATTTTTAATTATGGCTCAGGTATGCCTTATACAGAAGAGCCAAGATATACACGCGGTCTTAGATTTGAAAACAATGGAAGACGTCCTTCTTACATTAATGTAGATTTAAAAGCAAACAAACATTTTAAAATATTCGGTTACGATTTCAATTTCTTCCTGCTAATTTACAATTTATTTGATATTAAAAATGAAGTTGGAGTTTATGCAAGCACAGGAAGAGCAGATAAAGATTTGAATGTGAAATTTGCCGGTCCAGTAATCGGATTAAATACAATTGACGAATACATTAAAAACCCCGGTAATTTTTCTGCACCTCGCAGAATTAGTTTAGGGGTAAATGTAAATTTTTAGAACGACAAAATTGAGTATAGAAAATGGAGTTAAGAATGAAGAGAAATATTTTGATTATAATTTTCTTTTTGATAAATGCGGGAATTATTTTTCCGCAGATTGATCCCCAGATACAAAAATATAGAAATGAACCATACGGGGATAAAACATATCGAAAAAAAGGAATAATGGATGGAAATTTAATTAGAACAATTTTTAGAAATGATGGTCAGGTTGGTTCATGGCCCGACCGTCCATCAGGCGAATGGCCTAAAGGTACAGGCCACAATTACATTGATGGTGTTACTCCTTTAATTAGTTCTGCTGTAATTGCTCCTGGCAATGGACAATTAATTCATCCATGTCAAACATCATATCGAGAAGAAGTTGATTTTGACCCTGTTACAAATGAACTATGGGTTATGGAGCCTGTACCAGGTTATGCTGCACCAGGTTCAGAAGAACCGGCAATAAGTAACAAACCAAAAACTTGGCCTGAAAGATGGCCCCGTGCCCTCCCAAATATTGATGCTAATTGGGACGGTTATTGGTATGGTTACTTTGGCCGCGGTGTTCAAAATGCTGACTTCGAAACTTTTTATGTCATGGATGATTCAAAAGATAAAGAGTTTACCCGTCCGCCTTATAATTATTTCCCAATTGCTGCTGACCCGAATCGTGGTGGACTCGGACTCCGAGTTGAAGTGCGTGGTTTTCAATGGTCTCATGTTCTTGCCGAAGATATAATTTTCTGGCACTTCGATATAGTAAACTTGTCCGATTTCGATTACGATACAACTTATTTTGGTTTCTACTGCGATACAGGTGTAGGCGGAGTCGATGATAACGGTGACGACTGTGCTTCGTATGATACTAAACTTGATATTGCATACGGATTTGATAACGATGGCAAAGCACCACCAGATAACTGGAAAGTTGGATATGTTGGCTATGCTTATCTCGAAAGCCCAGGTAATCCATGGAATAATTTTGATGACGATGAAGATGGAATGATTGACGAAAGAAGAGATGATGGAATTGATAATGATGGCGATTGGGTTCCGTTCTCAGATTTAAATGGAAATGGAACATGGGATGTTGGTGAACCTCTGAACGATGATGTTGGACAGGATGGTGTTGGTCCTTGGGACCCACAATATAAAGGTCCAGATATTGGTGAAGCAGATGGCTTGCCTACTGATGGTGAGCCAAATTTTGATAAAACAGATAAAGATGAGTCAGACCAGATTGGCTTAACAAGTTTGTCTATTTATCGCTTAGCAGGAAAAGGTCCAACAGATGGCTGGCCTAAAAATGATGAAGTAATGTGGCGTAAGATGAATTATGCTAACTTCGATACTTTATTACAAAATTCTAATATCAGTATGGTTTTTGGTTCAGGTCCTTTCCCGCTTAAATTAAATAGACGAGAAAGATTCTCGATGGCTCTGGTTTTTGGAAGTGATAAAGAAGATATGATTTTTAATAAAGAAACAGTTCAACAAATTTATAATGCTAATTATAATTTCTCTAAACCACCTTATAAACCAACTCTAACTGCTGTAGCTGGAGATAAAAAAGTATTTCTTTACTGGGATAGAAAAGCCGAAGAATCACGCGACCCATTTCTTGGTTATCAGGATGGCGACCCAAGAAAAGGTTACAAAAAAGATTTTGAAGGTTACTTGATTTATAGAAGTCAGGAACCAGAATTCAATGACATAAAAGTAATTACTGATTCGAAAGGAGAACCAAAATACTGGAAACCAATTGCTCAATTCGATTTGAAAGATGGAATTAAAGGTCCTGACCCAATTGGAATTAATGGTGCTCATTTCTGGAGAGGCGATGATACAGGATTACAACATTCTTATGTTGATACAAATGTTGTAAATGGCCAAAAATATTATTATGCTGTTGTAGCATACGACCAGGGTGACCCAAACTTTGGAACTAAAGGATTAATCCCATCCGAAACAACAAAAATAATTACAGAAAATTTAGTTGGTGCACTTCAATTTGTTGATATCAACTGTGCAGTCGTTGTTCCAAATGCACCTGCAGCTGGATATATTCCTCCTCAAATTGTTGGAGATTTGAACAAAGTATCATCTGGTGTTGGAACAGGAAAAGTTTCAGTAGAAATTCTTAATCCAAATATTATTGAAGAAGGAACGGAATATAAAGTTGTATTTAATTCTTCGGGAACTGAATATGATTATAAAACAATTTCTTATTCTGTTATAAGAACTTCAAACAACAAGGTCGATACATTATTAGCATCTGTTGATTCATCAAATATAGGTGCTGGTAAGTACAGCCCTCCTTTTGATGGTCTTTCGATTTCTGTTATAAATGATAATGTAATTCAATATAGACCAGAAAGTTCTGGATGGCTTGTTGGGAAAAGCAATGTAGTTATGCTTGTTACTCCAGATAAAAGTTCACCTGCAAGAAATATTGCATGGCCTGCAGATTATATGATTGAATGGTTAAGTTCTCCAACTGAAATAACCCCATTTACAAAAATCAGTGTTCCTTTCAAGGTACACAATTTAACAAGAGGTGATGTTGTTAAAGCAGAAGTATTCGATAACAACAATAATAAAAAATTTGATCTTGGTGATGATATTGTAATTATTGAATATGTTGGAACAGCATATAAACTTACATGGCGAATAAGTTATAATGCACCAGCAGGTGTTAATGTTATTGAACCAAGTGCTGGAGATAAATTTCTTCTGTCAACAACTAAACCTTTTAGAACGGGAGATTATTTCACATTTAAGACGAAAGCTTCTTCTGTAGATAAAGAACTTGCAAATTCACAGTTAAGCAGAATTCAAGTTGTGCCAAATCCATACATAAGTGCAAATATCTGGGAAAGAAGAAATCTCAATCAAACAGGAAGAGGTGAGAGAAGAATTGATTTCATTCATCTTCCTGCACAATGCACAATAAGAATTTATACTGTCAATGGAGCTTTGGTGAAAACATTGCATAAAGATTCTGGACCAGAAGATGGTTCATTATCATGGAATTTAATTTCTGAAGATGGAATGGAAATAGCTTATGGCTTGTATATCTATCATGTTGATGCACCCGGTGTAGGTGAGTACATTGGTAAATTTGCTGTAATTAAATAGGATGGAGAAGAGATATGAAAAGAATAATATTTATTTCATTACTTGTTTATTTGGTGAGCTGCTCAATTTATGCACAGAGCTTTGTTTCAAATGTGTCAAAGAGAGGAACAAGTGCAGCACCATTCCTTTCAATTAGTCAAGGAGCTCGTGCATCAGCAATGGGAAGCGCATTTGTTGCAATCGCAGATGACCAGAGTGCAATTTACTGGAACCCCGCTGGTCTGGCAAAATTATCGGGCGTCGGAATTCTTGTTGAACATACAAAATGGATTGCAGACATAGATTACAATTTCTTTGCAGCAACCTATAATCTCGGAGATTTTGGAACTGTTGGCTTAAGCTTTCTTACTTCTAATATGGATGAAATGAAAGTAACAACTATCGAAGAACCTGAAGGCACAGGTGAAACTTTTAGTGTTTCTGATGCTATGGTCAGCTTAGCCTATGCGATTAACCTGACTGATAATTTTGCTATCGGATTTAATCCTAAATTTGTAATGCAAAAAATATGGAAGATGACAGCTACTGCAATTGCTATAGATATGGGTGTTCAATATGTTACTCCTTTTGACGGAGCAATTCTTGCAATGTCAATTTCTAATTTTGGAACTAAAATGAAATTGGATGGAAATACTGCACTTGTTCTTGTTGACCTTGACCCTTACAGCAGCGGTAACAATGGACAGATTCCTGCTTACCTTCAAACTGAAGGATGGGAACTCCCGCTAAATTTCAGAGTTGGCATTGCATATCGTCCTATTGATACTCATATGTATAAATTGAATCTAGCTGTCGATGCTATGCATCCAAGTGATAATTATGAAAGCATAAATGCTGGAATTGAGTACATATTTAATGATATGTTTTCTTTAAGATGTGGCTACAAATCCCTTTTCCTTAAAGATTCTGAGGAATCTTTTACTTTTGGGTTTGGTGTAAAACAATTATTGCTTGGCAATATAGCAGTTAAAGTAGATTATTCTTATGGCAATTTTGGAAGATTAACAAATGTTCAAAAATTTTCTCTTGGAATTAATTTCTAAAATTGACTTTGCATTTCGAATTTCATGTCTTCAGAGAGGCAGAAAAAACTTCTGCCTCTTTTGTTGTTCCAGATAAATGATTAATTAATGAATATTTCATAATCAAATTTGTTGTTTGAAGTAATTGTGTCTTAATTATAATTAAATGTTTATCATTATTATTTTAATAACAAACTTTATCAAAATAATAAGATTTTTTCTTCATTGTTAAAGATTAGATTGGAAAGAGCTTTTATTATTTGTTTAATCAATTTAATTCATATATCAAATTTTGTGAGGCATAATTTTTGTCTTAATATGTATTCATCTGTAATGAAGGAGGAATTTAATGTCTAAAATTAAAGTTGTTGTAGGAGTAGATATAGGGGGCACCAATACTAAATTTGGATTTGTTGATAAAAAAGGGAAATGTTATTATGAAAAATCAATTCCCACACGAGCAGAAGAAAAATCTGAACAATTATTTAAAAGACTTTTTTTAGAAATCAATCAAGCATATAAAAAATTTGAAAACAATTTAGAACTCACGGGAATAGGTATTGGAGCTCCAAATGCAAATTATTACAAAGGAACTGTTGAACAACCGCCAAATTTAAATTGGGGAATGGTTAATGTTCTCAAAGAAATAAAAAAATATTCTTCTCTGCCTTCAGCTATTACTAATGATGCAAATGCAGCAGCAATTGGAGAAATGCTTTTTGGAACTGCAAAAGGAATGAAAAATTTTGTTGTTATTACTTTAGGAACAGGATTGGGTAGCGGAATAGTTGTAGATGGAAAATTAGTTTATGGTTCCGATGGATTTGCTGGGGAATTAGGACATACAATTGTTGACCCAAATGGCCGCCAATGTGGATGCGGTAGAAAAGGCTGTCTTGAAACTTATGCATCAGCAAGTGGCATTAAAAGAACTGCATTTGAGTTGATGGCATCAACTTCTATCCCGAGTAAATTAAGAAAAATACCTTATGAAAGACTTACATCAAAGGATATTTACAATGCTGCAAAGAAAGGGGACAAACTTGCACTCGAATGCTTTGATTTCACAGCTAGAATACTTGGATTTAAATTAGCCGATACAGTTGCACACCTCAGTCCCGAAGCTATAATTCTTTTTGGAGGATTAGCTGTAGCAGGTGATTTATTAATTAAACCAACAAAGAAATACTTAGAAGAAAATTTATTGAATATTTTTAAGAACAAAGTAAAAATTTTGCAATCATCATTAATAAAAAGAAATTCGGCTGTCCTTGGAGCAGCAGCTTTAATCTGGAACGAATTGGAGAAAAAAATATGAGAAAAAGAATTTTATACTTTGTTGTAATTCTTCTTGCATTAATTTCATGCAGAAATAGTTCTATTAATTCTTTTAATCAGGATGAATTAGAGGAAATAAATAAAAAAGTTGATGCACTTCTTTCAAAGATGACACTTGATGAAAAAATTGGTCAGATGATTCAGGTAGACAGAAGTGCTGTAATTAATAATCCACAGGATATAAAAAATTATTTTATAGGTTCAATTTTAAGTGGAGGTGGTTCGGCTCCTGAAACTAATACACCCGAAGCATGGGCAAATATGTATGATATGTTTCAATCTTATGCTCTTCAAACAAGATTAAAAATACCAATAATTTATGGAATTGATGCAGTTCATGGACATAATAATGTTTATGGAGCAGTAATTTTTCCTCATAACATTGGACTTGGATGCACAAGAAATCCGGATATTGTAGAGCAAGTTGCAAGAGCTACTGCTATTGAAGTAGCAGCTACTGGAATTGATTGGACTTTTGCACCTTGTATTGCTGTCCCGCAAGATGAAAGATGGGGACGAACTTATGAAGGTTTTGGAGAAACATCTGAATTAGCTGAAATGATGGCTGCTGCTGCAGTTCGTGGATATCAAACAGAAATTCTTGGAAGCAGTAATTCTTCTATTCTTGCATGTGCAAAACATTTTCTTGGAGATGGTGGAACTAAAGACGGCAAAGACCAGGGAGATACTCAGGTTGATGAATCAGTATTAAGAAGAGTTCATCTTCCGGGATATATTTCAGCAATTAATGCTGGAGTTGGAAGTGTTATGGTTTCCTACAGCAGCATTTTTGGCCAAAAAATGCATGGAAATAAATATTGGATTACTGATGTTCTGAAAGGTGAATTAAAATTTCAGGGATTCGTTGTGAGTGACTGGGGTGGAGTAGACCAGCTGCCTGGTGATTATAAAACAAAACTTGAAACAGCAATTAATGCTGGTATCGATATGGTTATGCTTCCTTATGATTATAAAAACTTTTTTGTAAATATGAAGCAGCTAATAAACGAGAATAGAATTTCTATTAGCAGAATTGATGATGCAGTAAGAAGAATCTTGAGAGTTAAATTTCAACTTGGATTGTTCGAAAAACCTTTTGCTGATCGTTCATTATTATCAAAAGTTGGAAGTCAGGAACATAGAACAATTGCAAGAGAAGCAGTGCGACAATCTTTAGTATTGTTAAAGAATAATAAAATTTTGCCTTTGTCGAAAAGCAATAAAAAGATTCTGGTTGCAGGTAAAGCCGCAAATGATATTGGAATTCAATGCGGAGGCTGGACAATTGCATGGCAGGGTGCCGAAGGAAATGTTACAAAAGGAACTACAATCTTAGAAGCAATAAAAAAAGCTGTTTCACAAAATAGTTCTGTTACTTATTCAATTGATGGAAATAACTTGTCTGATGCAGATGTTGCCATTGCAGTAATTGGAGAAAAACCTTATGCAGAAGGACAGGGAGATAGAACAGATTTGAATTTATCTAAAGAAGATTTAGAACTAATCTCAAAAATTCGTGCAAAAGGAATTCCTCTGATAGTCATATTAATTTCAGGCAGGCCAATGATTATAACAAATATAATTGAGGACTGTGATGCATTTATTGCTGCTTGGCTGCCAGGAACTGAAGGTGATGGAATTGCTGATGTAATTTTTGGTGATTATAAACCAACCGGTAAACTATCTCATTCATGGCCCAGAAGTATGTCACAAATTCCAATTAATATTGGTGATAATAATTACAACCCGCTCTTCCCATACGGTTACGGTTTAACATATTGATTAAATTCTATGAGGACATAATGAAAAAAATTCTTTTTTTATTTTTTATAGCATATTCAATGAATGCACAAGTAAAAAGATTTGAACAAAGAGTAGACTCGATTTTATCTTTAATGACGCTTGAAGAAAAAGTTGGTCAACTTGTTCAATTTACTGGTGGAACTGATACAGGAACAAAAACTCCAAAGCCCAAAGAAGGTCACGAAGAATTAATTCGACAGGGTAAAATTGGTTCTCTTCTAAATATTTTTGGTGCAGAAGAAACAAAAAGATTACAGAAAATTGCAGTTGAAGAATCACGATTAAAAATTCCTTTGATATTCGGTCTCGATGTAATTCATGGTTTTAAATCAACATTTCCAGTTCCAATTGCAGAAGCAAGTTCATGGAATCCCAAACTAATTGAGTTTTCTGCAAGAATGCAGGCAATCGAAGCTTCGGCTGCAGGTGTTCATTGGACTTTTAACCCGATGGTAGATATTGCAAGAGACCCTCGTTGGGGTAGAATTGTTGAAGGAAGTGGCGAAGATCCATATCTCGGCTCTGTAATGGCTGCTGCTCGTGTAAAAGGTTATCAAGGTGACGATTTATCTGCTGAAAATACAATTCTTGCCTGTGCAAAACATTATGCTGCATACGGTGCTGCTGAAGGTGGAAGAGATTATAATACTGTAGATATTTCAGAAAGAACTTTGAGAGAAATTTATTTGCCACCTTACAAAGCTGCTGTTGAAGCAAATGTTGGTTCGCTGATGGCTTCTTTTAATGAAATTGGAGGAGTCCCTTCTTCTGCTAATCAATTTTTGATGACTAAAGTTCTGCGCGATGAATGGAATTCAGATGCATTCGTTGTAAGTGACTGGAACTCAATTGGTGAATTAGTCCCTCATGGAATTGCAAAAGATTTGAAACAAGCTGCAGAACTTGCAATTAATGCTACAGTCGATATGGATATGGAAGGAAATGCTTATTTCAATCATCTTGTTGAACTTGTTCGAGAAGGGAAGGTTGATGTTAAACTGATTGATAATGCAGTAAGAAGAGTATTGCTTGCCAAATTTAAACTTGGATTGTTTGATAATCCTTTCAAGTATTGTGATGAAAATCGTGAAAAGAAAATTGTCCTCAGCAAAGAGATGATCGAAGCAACAAAAAAAGTAGCTCTCGAATCAATTGTTCTTTTAAAAAATGAAAATAATTTATTGCCATTAAAAAAAGATTTAAAATCAATTGCGGTCATAGGTCCTCTTGCAAATTCAAAAGATGACCCGCTTGGTCCATGGGCTCAGCAAGGCGAACCACAAAATGTTGTTTCAGTTCTTGAAGGAATTAAAAATAAATTAGGTAATAAGGTAAAAATTAATTTTGCTGAAGGCTGCTCGATTACAGGAAAAGATAAAAGTGGATTTTCAAAAGCAATTAAAGCAGTTAAAAATTCTGAAGTTGCTATTGTTGTTCTTGGTGAATCGAGAGATATGAGCGGCGAAGCTCAATCCCGAGCTACGCTCGATTTACCCGGTGTTCAAGAAGATTTAATTAAGGAACTGTATAAAACAAAAAAATCAATTGTTGTTGTGTTGATGAATGGCAGACCATTAACTATAAATTGGATTTCAGAAAATATTCCGGCAATTCTTGAGACATGGTTTTTAGGAATTCAATGTGGGAATGCTATTGCTGATGTTTTGTTTGGTGATTATAATCCAAACGGCAAATTACCAGTTTCATTTCCTAAGTATGTTGGTCAAATTCCTCTTTATTACAATCATAAAAATACTGGCAGACCATATAATCACGTTCAGCCTCAATATACTTCTTTCTATAATGATTTTACGATTGAACCTCTCTATCCATTTGGTTATGGATTAAGTTACACTAAGTTCGAATACTCCAATTTAAATCTCAATAAAAATCAGATTAAAAAAGATGAATCATTAAAAGTAAGTGTTGATGTTAAAAATACTGGCAAATACGAAGGGGAAGAAGTTGTTCAACTATATATTCGTGATTTGGTGGGCAGCGTGACAAGACCTGTTAAAGAATTAAAAGATTTTATGAAAATAAAATTAAAACCAGGCGAAACTAAAAAAGTAGAATTCATTATTACTCCAGATAAACTTAAGTTCTACGATATCAATATGAATTATGTTGTTGAACCTGGTGATTTTAAAGTTTTTGTAGGAACTAATTCTGTTGATGTACTCGAATCATCTTTCACAATAGTTGAATGAGGTAATTATGAAAAAATTATTTATTGGTTTATTCTTATTTCTTTTAGTTACTGCATGTTCATCTCAAATTGTTGTAAAAGAAAAGTTAGGCAGTCAAATTGAACAAAATTTAAAAACAGAATTTAGAAAATCGGTAAACATCAACTATTTACTTTATCTTCCAAAAGATTATGAGTTGAAAGACAAATTTCCATTGCTTCTTTTTCTTCATGGTGCAGGAGAAAGAGGAAATGATTTACAACTCGTAAAAAAACATGGTCCGCCAAAATTAATTGAAGAAGGAAAAGAATTTCCTTTTATTGTTGTAAGTCCTCAATGCCCCTTAAATAAGCGCTGGAATACTGAAGACCTGATTGCATTATTAGATTATTTGATTGAAAATTATAAAGTAGATAAAAATAAAATTTATGTGACAGGATTAAGTATGGGTGGAAATGGAACATGGCGGTTAGCTGCGGAAATTCCAGATAGACTTGCGGCAATAATTCCCATTTGCGGCTGGGGTGACCCTTTTGCTGTTTGTATGATGGGAAAATTGCCTGTTTGGGCTTTTCATGGAGCTAAAGACCAAGTAGTTCCTGTTAGTGCATCTGAAGAATTAGTTGAAAGACTAAAAAGCTGCGGCGGCGATGTTAAGTTTACTGTTTATCCAGAAGCAAATCATGATTCATGGACAGAAACCTATAACAATCCCGAAATTTATGAGTGGCTTCTGAATCAATCATTAGAAAATAGGAATAAATGAAAATTATGAATTGAGAAGGAAGAATAGCAGAATAAAAATTTTTTATCAATTTGGAACTATAATTATGAACTTTCAACTTTTGATTGTTAATTCTCAATTCGCTCAATATTCAACGCTCAATGTTCAATGTTCAACGCTCAATGTTCAATGTTCAACGCTCAATGTTCAATGTTCAATATCCAATTATCAATGTTCAATATTCAATTATCAATTAAAAATAATAGGTGGAAATGAGATTTTTAAAATTTTTGAGTGCGGTTTTGATTCTTAATTTTGCATTAATTGCTCAACCAAAAAATTTTGTTCGAGTTGAAGGCAAAAATTTTGTAGATGAAAATGGGAATAAAATTTTTCTTAAAGGGATTAATCTTGGTAACTGGCTTAATCCCGAAGGTTATATGTTTCATCTCAAAGATGTCAACTCATATCGCTTAATTGATAATTTGATTAAAGAACTTGTTGGACCAGAAGAAGCAAATAAGTTCTGGAAATCTTTTCGTAATAATTATATAACCCGAGAAGATATTGCATTTATTAAAAAAGTTGGTTTCAATCACATTCGTGTACCGTTTAATTTTAGACTCTTTTTAATTGAAGACCATCCAGAAATTTTTCTCGAAGAAGGATTTAAAAGACTTGATAATGTTATTGACTGGTGCAAAGAATTTAATTTGTTTGTGATACTTGATATGCATGCAGCTCCAGGTGGACAAACAGGAGACAACATTGATGACAGCTGGGGTTATCCTTTTTTGTTTGAAAGTTATTTAATGCAGCAGGCTACAATTAACTTGTGGAAAAAAATAGCAGAGCGATACAAAGATGAAACAATTATTCTTGGTTATGATTTATTGAACGAACCTATTCCTCATTATTTAGATAATAAAGAAGAACTAAACAAATTGTTAGAACCGCTTTACAAAAAAATTGCAAGTGCAATCAGAACCGTTGATAAAAATCATATCATCTTTTTAGGTGGTTCACAATGGAATACAAATTTTAATGTTTTTACTTCACCTTTTGACTCCAATTTAGCTTACACATTTCATAAATACTGGATGCCAACAGAACAAAAAGAAATTCAGCAGTATGTAGATTTTAGAGATAAATATAATGTTCCTGTTTGGTTAGGTGAATCAGGTGAAAATGATAATGAATGGATAAAATCATTTAGAAAATTATTAGAGAAAAATGAAATTGGATGGTGTTTCTGGCCCTATAAAAAAATGGAATCAACACGCGGTGTAATTTCATTCAAAAAAACTAAAGAGTGGGATGAAATAATTAAATATGCTGAAGATTCAAGAAAAAATTTTGAGGAAATTAGAAAAAATAAACCATCGAGAGAAATTGTTATAAAAGCACTGAACGATTTAATTGAAAACATCAAGTTCAAGAATTGTGTAATCAATAATGATTATCTGAAAGCACTTGGATTAAGCAATTAAAAATTTCTCATTGAATTCGTGTAAATATTCATGTGATTTTTTAATAAAATTATTTTTTAGCTTAGGAGGGAATATGAAACATGTAATGATTTTATTTTTGGCAGCTTCAGCAATTTTAGCGCAAACAAAATTTCCATATCAAGATATTAATTTGCCAATTGAAAGAAGAGTTGAGGACTTGCTTACACGAATGACTCTCGATGAAAAGATTGAATTGTTAGGTGGAACTGGATTTGCAACGAAACCAATACCTCGATTAGGCATTCCAGAACTGCGAATGACAGATGGACCAGTTGGAGTGAGATGGAATCCGTCAACTGCATTTCCCGCATCAATTGCAATGGCTGCAACATGGGAACCAAATTTAATCAATGGGATTGGGAGTGCTATAGCAAGAGAAGTTAAAGGTAAAGGTCGTCATGTAATTCTTGGTCCTTGTGTGAACATTGTTCGGCTTCCAACATGGGGAAGAAATTTTGAAACTTTTGGTGAAGACCCATTCCTTGCATCTCGAATGGCGGTAGATTACATCAAAGGTGTTCAAAAAGAGGGTGTTGCTGCAACTGTAAAACACTTTGCAGCCAACAATCAGGAACATGAAAGAATGTTTATTGATGTTATGGTTAGCGAACGTGCGTTGAACGAAATTTATTTGCCGGCATTTAAATCTGCTGTAACAGAAGCTGATGTTCTCTGTGTGATGTGTGCATACAATAAGGTTAATCAACATTTTGCAAGCGAAAATGATTATTTGCTAATTGAAAAACTTAAAAAATAATGGGGCTTTAAAGGTTTACTTATGAGTGATTGGGGTGCGGTTCATTCTTCCATTCCAACTGCAAAAGGTGGTCTCGACCTTGAAATGCCTTTTGGTACTTTTCTAAATAAAAATAACCTTTTGCCTGCAATTGAAAATGGAGAATTAACAATAGAAAAAATTGATGATAAAGTAAGAAGAATTTTAACAGTAATATTTAAACTCGGTTTATTTGATACACCAGAATGGGAAGAAAATCCTTCATTAATTGATTCACCAGAAAATAGAAAAATTGCATACGAAACATCACTTGCATCAATTGTTTTATTGAAGAATGAAAAAAATATTTTGCCATTGAATAAGGATAAAATAAAGTCAATTGCTGTAATAGGTCCTGCTGCAAAAATAGCAAGAACTGGGGGAGGAGGCAGTGCTTATGTTACTCCAATTAATCCTGTATCTCCTCTCGATGCTCTGAAAAATAAATTACCAAAGAATATAAAAATTAATTATGAACCAGGAGTTTTACTCGAAGGTGATGCTCAGGCAATTCCATCTGAATTTTTATTTACAGATGAAAATCAGAAAACAAATGGATTGAATGCAGAATATTTTGATAATGTTAATCTCTTAGGCGAACCAAAGGTAAAAAGAATTGATAAAAATATTTCTTTCAACTGGGCAGATGGTAAACCAGTGAATGAATTAGATGTTAATAATTTTTCAGTTAGATGCACTGGTTATCTGAAAGCTCCTCAAAGCGGTGAATTTATTGTTAACACTGCAACTGATGATGGTGTTCGTTTATGGATTGATGATAATCTTATAATCAATGATTGGACAGACCACGGCGTAATGACAATCTCTCGAAAAATTAATTTAGAAAAAGGAAAATTGTACAAGATTAAAATGGAATATTATTAAAAAAGCGGCGAAGCTGTGGCAATCCTTGGATGGCAAACTCCAGATGATAACTTGTTGAATAAAGCAATTGAATTGGCAAAACAATCTGATGTTGTTCTTCTCTTTGTTGGAACTTCAGATAGAATTGAATCTGAAGGGATGGATAGAGCAGATTTAATTTTGCCATCTGAACAGGATAATTTAATTCAAAAAATTGCTGAGGTTAATAAAAACACAATTGTTGTTTTAAATACAGGAGCCCCGATTTTAATGGATCAATGGATTGACAAAATAAATGCACTCCTTGAAATGTGGTTTGGCGGCAGCGAAGGTGGAAATGCTATTGCTGATGTGTTACTCGGCAATTATAATCCAAGTGGAAAATTACCAGTTACATTTCCTAAAAGATGGGAAGATTGTTCTGCATATGAAACTTACAGAAAATATCCGGCACGCACTTATTACGCAGATGATATTTATGTAGGTTACCGCCATTTTGATAAATATAACATTGAACCACTTTTTCCGTTTGGATTTGGATTGTCATATACAACTTTCGAATATTCTGACATTAATGTTATAAATAAAGGAGATAAATGCGAAGTAAGTATTAATTTAAAAAATACAGGTAATATGAAAGGAGCAGAAGTAGTTCAACTTTATGTAAGTCAAAAAAATCCAAAAGTTGATAGACCAATTAAAGAATTAAAAGCATTCAAAAAAGTATATTTAAATCCTGGCGAAACTCAAAAAGTTATCCTTGAGTTCGATAAAAATTCTCTTTCATATTATGACGAAGCATCTCGTTCATGGAAACTTGATAAAGATGATTATGAAATATTGATTGGAAGTTCTTCTCGTGATATTAAATTAAGGAGTATAATTTCTTTATTGGATTAAATAAAAATCATTCTGAACAAAGTGAGAATCTTTTTTTATAAATGTAGAATTAAGTTTTAGATTCTTCGTCATCCACCTTTTGGTGGAATTATTCAGAATAACAGAGAAAAAAACAATACAGTCATTCTGAATGGAGCGAAGCGGGATGAAGAATCTCATTAATACAAAAATTGGGATTAGATTCTTCGTCGACCGCCATTCGGCGGTCTCCTCAGAATGACAGAAAAGTATATATCATTTAATGATGGAATCATTCTAAGTGATGAATGAAAAATATAGAGAATAATCAGAACAAAAAAAGTGTATGAGGATTAAAGTCCCTCTCTTTTTAAGAGAGGGATTTAGGGAGAGTTTTTTTATAATGATTGAATTGTGATAAATTCTTAAAGCAAAGAATCTCTTTAGAAATAGGTTCAGCTTTAAAGATATTTCATCAGTCAATAAAAGCTGTTTGAAAATAAAAAGTCATTCTGAATGGAGCGAAGCGGAATGAAGAATCTCATTAATACAAAAAATGGGATTAGATTCTTCGTCGTTCGCCTATCGGCGGACTCCTCAGAATGACAGAGAAAATATAATTGTCATTCTCATATGACAGGGTAGAGAAGAATTTCATAAAAAATATTTTACTTAATTGATTTTCTAATTTCCATAATTTGACATTATGAATTGTTCTGTTTAATTCTATGATGTCATTTTTGTAAAATTTTTACATTTATTGCGGAAATACTATGTATAGAAAAGAAATTTTTTTTATAATCTTTTATTTCTCCTTAGCATTATACGCTCAAAATTTTTCCGGTGGATTTAATTTTTATTTGCCATCGAGTGATACAAGCACACAAAAATTTTTACCTGCATTTCCGATTGATAAAATTGAAGATGATGAATTTGTATCAATTGATTCTGAAGGAAAATTTAGTGTTAAAGGAAAAAGGATACGATTCTGGGGTACAAACTTTGGAGCTGATAACGCATTCCCTCCAAGAGATAAAGCCGGACTTTTAGCAGGACGTTTGAGAAAATATGGTTTCAATCTTGTTCGTATGCATCACCTTGATAATCCATGGTCAAATAGAAGCCTTGTTGGCAAAAGTGAAACACGCCAAATTAATCCTGCTTATCTTGATACTCTCGAATATATAATTTCCAAACTCAAAGAAAATGGAATTTATGTGAATATGAATCTTCATGTTTCAAGAACCTTTAGAATATTTGATCAGGTTCCTGATTACGATTCACTGCCAGAATTTGGGAAGGGTGTAAACTTTTTTGACCCTTATATAAAAAGTTTGCATAAAGAATATGCACGTCAACTTCTTACTCATGTTAATCCATACACCGGAAAAGCTTTGGTTAATGATCCAGTAATGGCAATGGTTGAAATTACTAATGAAAATTCTCTTTACAGATTTTGGAGAGATAATCAATTAAAACCAATATCAAAAGGCGGGGGACTGCCATATCGTTATTCTAAAATGCTTGATAGCTTATGGATTGAATTTTTGATAAAAAAATACCATGCAACCCAAAATTTACAAACTGCATGGAATAAAGGACAAATTTCATCTGGTCAAAATGAACAGGTAAAAAATGGAGGTTTTGAAAATCCTAATCCTCGAAATTATTGGGCACTGGAAGAACATAATGGAGCTGATGCAGATACTTCACGTGATAATACAGTTTCTTATTCAGGAAATTACAGTTTTAAAGTTGCTGTAAAAAATGCAACTGGAACAGATTGGCATATTCAATTCAAATTGCCTTCTGCTACAATTCTAAAAGATTCTTCATATACATTTTCATTTGCCGCTCGTTCAGATTCACCAAGAGAAATTGCTGTTAACATAATGAATGACCAGTCGCCATGGAATTCTTATGGATGGTATTCAATAAAATTGACAACAAACTGGCAGATATTTTCTTTCAGCATTAAAGCTCCTGAAGATAATAAAGGTCACACAAGATTGTCATTCAGTCTTGGCAAAGAAAAAGGAACATATTGGTTTGATGAAATTAGTTTTACAAAAGCCGGGGTTGTTGGTTTAGAACAAAATGAGTTGCTCGAATTAAAAAATGTTGCTCGTATCGATTATTCAAAATGTGTTCAATATACAAATCAAAGAGTTAAAGATATGTCTGAGTTCTACATAAATCTTGAAAGAAATTATTTTAAAGAGATGATAAAGTTTTTGAAAGATACACTTGGTGTGAAAGTACCAATTGTTGGTACAAACTGGAATGTTGGTCCGGCAGATTTAGCAGCAATGTCAGATGCAGATTATGTTGATAATCATGCTTACTGGGACCATCCGCAGTTCCCATCAGTTGCATGGTCTTCAACTGATTGGCTAATTAACAATACTCCAATGGTAAAGGATAATAACGGGGGAACTATACCGAGTTTATTTGCTGGGGTTCCGATGGTTGGAAAACCATTTACAGTTAGTGAATACAATCATCCATTCCCGAACAGATATCAAGTAGAGTCAATTCTATTTAGTGTGGGTTATGCTTCATTTAATGATGCAGATGCATTTATGTATTTTGATTATAGTGAAGCTTTCGAATGGGAAAAAGATTTTATTGCAGGATTTTTTGGAGTTAATCGTAACTCTGTTTTAATGTCGTTCTATCCAACTGTTGCTTATGCATTTCGAAATGGTTTAATTAAGTCCTCATTAAATCCAATTCATATTAGCTACACTGCTGATACTTTGTATGCCTTACCCAAAAATGATGCTTCTGGATGGTATGGTCCTTCATATTATGACAGAAAAATTTCTTTTATTCATTCGATTAAAACAGAAAATTATTTTGGCACAACCACAACTAATTTTAATCAGCTGCCTCAAGTTGCAGGATCCTCGTTTATCACAGACACAGAAGAAATTATTTGGAATACAAATGATGGAACATTAACAATAGCTGCACCAAAACTAAATGGATTAACCGGCTATCTTTCTAAATTAAAAGGCAAAAGAGTTGGTGATATTTATGTGGCTGATGTTCTCTCTTCAGATGATTTCGGAACTTTAACATGGTTGTCTTTAACAGAATATCCAGTTTCAAGTTCTGATAAATCTTTGATTACAATCGGTTCTAAAATTCAAAATACTGGGATGATTTGGAATGGAAATAAAACAGTAAATAATAATTGGGGACATTCTCCAACTCAAATTTATCCAATTAGAATCAAACTAGATTTAATGATTTATGCAGATTCCATCAGAGTATTTCCGCTTGATAATAAAGGGAAAGAAATTTTATCACAATCATTTGTAATAAAACCTTTTCAAACAAATCATTTTCTTTTCGATATCGACCAGTCAATTTATAAAACACTCTGGTTTGGTATTGAAAAGTATGGAAGTGGAATATCAACTAAAATTAATCAGAAGAATAATATTCCACTTGAATATAAATTCGAGCAAAACTTCCCAAATCCATTTAATAATTCAACAATAATTAAATATCAAATTCCCAAAGATGGGGTTGTAAAAATCAAAATCTATGATATTTTAGGGAAAGAAATTAAAACACTTGTAGATGAATATAAAATGGCAGGCTACTATCAGATTGATTTCAATTTAGAAAATATTTCGAGTGGAGTATATTTCTGTACTTTTCAGGCAAATAATTTTGTTGATATAAAAAAAATTATTTTTTTAAAGTAAATTAAATCAAATGTTTTTATAGTAAATATATTTTGAAATGAATTATGAAAGTCATAATTAATTTTTTATTGCTATTAATTTTTGTATTTGTGAGATCATATTACTCTCAAGGAGTTCGTCCCATTCGTGATAATGTTGGTTTTTGTTGGAATGCTGATGAAATGAAAGATTTTATCGAATATTTAGAAAATTCTTCTGATAAAAAAGAATTCGACAAAGTAAATTTAATAGCAGGAATTTCTGTCCACGATGATTATTTATATGCTGGAAAAGTCTATTACCCGCTTTTCAAATTAATTAATGCTAAAGAAGTAATTATATTTGGTGTTACACACGGCACAGTTAGGAGAGAAGTAAATCTACCTGCAGATGTTTTGATATTAGATAATTTTGATTCGTGGAAAGGAATTTATAATGATGTTAAAATTTCACCATTGAGAGAAATAATAAAATCAAAACTTGATAAGAAATATTTTACAGTTAATAATAAAGCACACGAAGTTGAACATTCAATAGAAGCATTAATTCCTTTTCTTCAATTTTATAATCCCGATGTTAAAATTACTCCAATTATGGTTACTCAAATGTCAGTAGAAAAAATGGAAGAAGTTTCACTTCAGCTTTCAAAAATTATTATTGATTACATCAAAGTAAATAAATTGAAATTGGGTAAAGACATTTTCATACTTATTTCGAACGATGCAAATCATTATGGAGAAGATTTCAACAATTCACCTTATGGATTGGATTTAAATGCACATCAAATGGCAATAGAAAATGATCAGCGGATTATTAATGAATATTTAATTGGGATTGTTGAACCTGAGAGAATAAAAAATCTTGCAAAAGAAATATTGCCTGAAGAAGCTAATCAAAAAACAATCCCATTATGGTGTGGAAGGTATCCAGTTATTTTTGGATTATTCACATTAAATAAAGTTGCAAATAATTTTGGTATTAAAAATGTAGAAGGAAAGTTGATAAAATATTCAGATACATTTACAGAAAAAGTATTGCCGCTTAGAAAATCTTCTATGGGATTGACAGCACCATTTTCACTCAAACACTGGGTTGGATTTTTCACGATAGGTTTTTATATAAAGTAATAATGGAATTAAATATGAAATTACAGAATCCCTGGCTCCGAATTCCTGCCGATGATTATGAAAATCACATGTCAGCATCAAATGTTGGACAGCTTCAAGTTCTCAACAAAATATTCAAAGATGTTTTAGATGAATTCAACCCAAAATCAATTTGTGTATTGGGCTGTACCACAGGCAATGGTTTTGAACATTTGATTAATCGTGATGTTGAAAAAATAATTGGAATTGATATTAATCAAAATTATTTAGCTGAATGCAGCGAGAGGTTTTCTGATAAATTACGGCAGCTAAAATTAATATGTGCAGATTTGAATGAGCTTGAATTACAAAGTAATATTTTTGACCTTATCCATGCAGCATTAATATTTGAATATGTTGATGCTCAAAATCTATTAAGAAAAATATCAAAATGGCTTACACCAGATGGAATATTGAGTGCAGTATTTCAACTTCCATGTGAAAAATCTAATCCTGTATCTGATACTCCTTATCATTCTTTAAAATCATTAAGCTCTATTATGAAGCTGATTGATGTTAATGAAATTGAAAATTTTTTTAGGGAAGAGAAATTGTTATGTGTAAAATCTTATACTGTGAATTTACCTCAAGAGAAAAAATTTTTAGTAATGTATTGTAAAAAAGTTATATGATATAAGTGACGATTAAAATTTAAGAAGGATAGAAAAATTTACATATTGCTAAAATTACTGAAGCAATACACTTAGGTGGAAAAGAATTTATAAACTGTTGAAATACTAATCAGCGTCAATCTGCAAAATCTGCGATAGATAAATTTCACCCAGATAACGCAGAATGTCGCAGATAGTAAAATACTCTTTCCTTGTTATACTCATAGCTTTTGATCTTAATAAAAGAGATTCTTCTAAGTTACACGAAGCTAAGCTTTGCGTATTATTTAACTTGATTTAAATATTTTTATAACTCTTCTGTTTTCTTTTCTTCAATAACAACTTTTTGTTTATTTCTGCCCTTCATAAAAAGAGCAACAATAAGAGCAATGATTATTATTCCTCCTGCAACATAAACCCAATTGAATTTAGATGGTGGCGAAACTTTTTCTTTCCACATAGCAATATGAGCTTCTATGGAATCTTTATCAGCTTCAGTCATCATATTGTTTTCAATTAAAATTGGAATCCATACAGGCTGGACAGTTTTGAAATACACACTATCTGTAAATGCATAGTAAGTATTTAGAGATTCGTCTTTACTTTTTATACCAAGATTTTTGATTTCATCATCAATGAAAGAATAAACACTATTAACAAACTGCTCTCCGCTTCTGAAAGGGAGTAATGCTAATTTTTTTTCTCTAAATAATTGATTAATCTGCGTCCATATTTCTTCGTTTAATCTTGAATTCCATTCGAAAAACATTCCATCAATATTCGCAATTTGTGATGCTTTATCCTGCTTTGTCAAATAAACATCACTGAGCTTTGGACCAATTTGTTTCCATAGTTTATTGAAATCTCGGTATTGTTTTTTCATTTCGCCTAAATCTTGAGGTGTGAGTTGTGTTACCCTCATAAACTGAATATTATCTACAATAGTTCTTTCAATGTTATAAAATAAATTGCGGCTATCAACTTTAGTAATAATTGCTTGTTTTTCTGCCTCGTTTAATGTGCCCGGTGTTTTTAGAAATTCAGTCAATAGACTATCAATTATATCTCTTACCAGTAAATCTCTCTGCTGAATATTTGCTTTCAATTGAGCAACTAATTTTTGAAGTGAAGCAATTGTAGCAGCATCTTTTTTTACCTGAAGATTTAATGCATTTATCTGTGCAAGTAAATCCTCATTCTTTTCGCTCAGTTCTGTAACCTGTGATTTTAATGTTCCAATCTCAGTTTTCAATTCTGTAATTTGTGTAAAATCACTTTTGCGAACTTCAAGAGCACGCTCAAGTTTTGCAAAAGCAGATTCAAAATTTTCCGGATAAAGAACTTTATCTAATAATTCTTTATCAGCAAGAAAATCATTTTTGAATTTGGCAATATTTTCTGCGATTAAATTACATTCTTCAAGGCTTGAAGCTCCCTTTATTGCATCTTCATAAATTTTATATTGCTTCTTAAAAGTTTGTGTTTTTTCATAATCTGATTGTGCATATGCAATCGAAAATATTGTAAGAAATAAAATAGAATTGAGTAAAAATTTTGTTCTCATGACATTACCTCACAATACCTTTATGATTCAATAAATATTTTTTATTTCCATCTATTAATTCAATATTAGGTGATTTCTGGTTAAATGCGGGAGATGTGAGTGGTTCAGTCTCTGATATTTTAATTTTATTTATCAATTTCATTCCACCTTCAACTGGAATTAATACATAAACATTTTTGAAATTAGATGCAGTCAAAAAATAATAGCCTGCTTGACTACGAATTATTCTAATTTCTTTTCCAAGTGCAAGATTTGAGTCTTTAAATTCTTCATAAAATATTGGTTTAACATTTACTGAAAATGTATAACGGTCCTCTTTAATAAATCCTTTTTCATTAATTTTTATAGCATTTTCGATAGGCCAGGAAAAATCTGCGGGACGTAATATAACTGCTGCACACCCAGAAATAATTATTAAGACAACGATAATCATACAGTACTTAAATATTCTCATTTTATACCTCCGCAATAAATTTGCATATGAAACTTAATGAATTGGGAAATTATTTCGAAGTAAAATAATTATATAGTATGATAACAAAATATATGAACTTTATTTAAAATAAATTTGTATTGAAATAAAATTTAATAAAAAGTAAAACTGTCATGAACGATGTAACTTCAGTTAAATCCAGAAAAGATTTATATAAGTTTGCATTTATTCTTGCGTATATTACAATAATCTATAATATGCTTGAAGGACTGGTATCAGTTTTTTTCGGTTTAGAGGATGAAACATTATCGCTGTTTGGTTTTGGAGTAGATTCTTTTGTGGAAGTAATATCAGGTGTTGGAATATTTCATATGCTTATTAGAATTAGAAATAATGACAGCGAAACAAGAGATGAATTTGAAAATACAGCATTGAAAATAACGGGGACATCATTTTATCTTCTTACAATTGGATTAGTAGTGACTGCAATTTATAACTTCATTATTGGTCATAAACCTGATACTACAATATGGGGGATTATAATTTCTTTAATATCAATTATTACAATGTCATTTTTAATTTTTTACAAGATGAAAATAGGAAAACAACTAAAATCACATGCTATTATTGCTGATGCAAATTGTACAAAAACATGTTTGTATTTATCAATTATTTTGCTCATTTCCAGTTTGGGATACGAAATTACAAATGCCGGTGGTTTGGACTCCATAGGAGCTTTAGCAATTGCCTGGTTTTCCTTTATAGAAGGAAAAGAAGCATTCGAAAAAGTTAAAACGGGAAAGAACTGCAGTTGTAATCATTAATTTTGTTAATCAAAAATCTTCTCAAGATTTTGATACTTTGAATGAACTTCTTCAACTGCATTAATAATGTCTTTCTTTACATTTCCTTTTTTTACTGATGAATTTAATTTATTTACTGCATTATTTAATTCATTTTTACACTTGTTGAATTCTTCTTTCTTATTCTCAAGTCTTACAGGCAATTTGGCATTCATCAGTTCATTCATTTTTGTTTTTAAAATTTCTGCAGACTTTTTGATTTTATTGTAGTCATAGTTTGGAGTATAATAGTGATAAAGCATATATAATTCTTGATGAAAAGAATCGAGTTCTTTAATGACTGGCTTGATTATTCTAACAAGATATTCATATTGAGAGTGAAGCTGCTCTGCTGCTTTAAGTACTGCAGATGTATCGTTTTTGACAAGTGCAGCTCTATATCTTTCAATAACTGCATCCAGCTTTCTTACACCTTCATCCCACTTTTCTTTTTTATCTCTTAAAATTCCTGGAAGTTCAGCATATTTTATTTTTTCAAAACCTTCATCAATTGGTCGCATTAATGATTTCATCATACTAATATTTTTTTCAGGCCATGCAGTATGCCATAGTTGATAAATTACATTGTGGAATTCAATTAATTCTTTTACCTCTGCTTTTGTCTCATCATTGTTATTTTCTTGTGCAAATAAAGAAAGGGTTACAGACAATAATACTACGAACATTTTTCTCATATGACAAACCCCGTATTTTTTATACAAAATTAAGATTATTAGAGTAAAAATGAAAAAGTAACATTCTTCCTTAACAAAGAGATTCTTCATTTTATAGCATGTAGAATTACAAGGTTATTGTTGATTATGTAATATTATTTTATTTTAATAACAAAAAAAGGTAGATGATGATAAGAAAATTTTTATTGTTTTTAATAGTTGCATCTCCATTTTTATTACATAGCTGCGATAAAGGAATTGAACCTGAACTTGAAAAACCATCTGGTCCTACAGGTTTTTCAGGCAAAATTACTTTTATTGGTAAATGGCATGAAGGTATAAAAAGGACTCATCTTGTAGTTTTCAAAAATCCAATTACAAAAAGTGAAGATTTTTTCCCGCCTAATCTTTCATTTGTTTCTGATTCAATTCCATATAATTCAAAAGAATTTTATTATAACTCAGTAGAAAATAATTTTTTGCCAATACTGCAGCTTGGCGAGGGAGAATATTCTTATGTTGTTGTAGCACAATCTAAATCACCAGAAATTTCACTTGATAGAAAAGATTGGTTTGTTGTGGGAGTTTATTGCATTAATGGAGACCAGACTAAGCCAGCAAAGTTAAAAATTCAAGCAGGCAGAATTACACCGGATATTAATATTGTTGTTGATTTTAACAATCCGCCACCTCAGCCGCCCATGTAATATACATAAATGTTGAGGAGAAATGATATGAAAAAATTATGTGTTTTATTTTTATTGGTTTTATCAAATCTATATGCACAAAGCGGCTCAATTAAAGGAAGAGTAATAAATGAAAATGCTCAGCCAGTAATTGGTGCTAATGTCGTTATTGAAGGAACATTTTATGGCGATGCAGCTGATGATAATGGTTTTTTTGAAATTAAAAATGTTCCTTATGGAAATTATGTATTGATAATTTCTGCAATTGGTTACGAAAAAAGAAATATCAAAATAAACTTCAATCAAAGTTTTAAATCAATTACTGTTATATTGAAAACTTCTGTTATAGAAACCCAGCAAGTGATAGTAACAGCAGGAAAATATGAACAAAAAAGAGAGGATGTTACAGTAAGCACAACGGTAATTCAACCTGAAATAATTAATAAGAAAAATTATAAAACATTCGATGAGCTGCTTAGAGACATTCCTGGTATTCAAATGAATCTTGAGCAGGTAAGCATTCGTGGGTCGAGTGGTTATAGTAAAGGAGTAGGAGCGCGTGTTTTAGCAGCAATTAACGGTATCCCATTTTATTCCGGTGATAATGGTGATGTAGTTTGGGAAATGATTCCTATGTCTGATATTGAGAGAGTTGAAGTAGTAAAAGGTCCTGCAAGCTCATTGTATGGAACATCAGCTATTGGAGGTGTAATTAATATTGTTACAAGACCATCAGTAAAATCTCCAGTCACAAATATAAATTCATACTATGGATTGTACGATAAACCTGTTTATGAATCATGGAGATGGAATAAAAATTATAGAAGCTTTTATGGATTGGAAGTTACACATTCGAATTCCTATCGAAATTTAGGTTATACAATTTCAATAAAAAAATTTGATGACCTGAGTTACAAGCGCGATAATTTCAGTAAGAAGTATTTAGGATATCTTAAAGTAAATTATCATTATTCAGAAAACAGCGATATAACTTTTTTTGCAGATTATTTGAATATGAACCGTGGTAATTTTTTATACTGGAAAGATTCACGTCATGCTCTTGTGCCTAAAGATGAAGATACAAATAAAACAGTTAAATCAAATAGAATTTTTTCAGGGTTGATTTATCACAACAAATTTAATGATAATCTCACAGGTGACTTTAAATTTAGTTACTATCATACAAGGTTTGATGGTTATGGAATTGAAGTTACAACTTCTGATGCAGATTTATTTCGAGGTGAGGCATTGATTAATTATAATCTCTCCAGAGAATTCTTAATTACTACAGGATTCGAAGCTTCTGGTTCAAATGTTAAATCAAATATATTTTCAAATACTAAGTTCAGAGGATTTGCTTCTTACTTCCAAACAGAATACCGGGGAATAAAAAATTTTATTGCCACATTAGGAATTCGTTATGATTATATAAAATTATTTCCTTCCAGCGGTAAAGATACAATTGGTGGTAAAAATGCAATTACACCGCGAGCAGGATTAAATTATAAATTGAATCCTGATTTTATATTGAGAGCTTCAATTGGAACAGGATTCAGAGCACCAACTCCAGCTGAAGTATTTACAACAGCCGGTGTTGGTGGCGGGATTGATGTTAAAGAAAATCCAAATTTAAAATCAGAAACAAGTTTTTCTCTTGAATTGGGCGCAATGTATCAATACAACGAAAATCTGAATTTCGATATTGCTTTTTACAGAACGGAGTACAACAACTTTATCGAACCCAATTTGACTAAAGAAGGGAAAATTCAATTTATAAATTTGAGCAAAGCTAAAATTTTAGGCCTCGAATTTATTGGCGATTGGAATGTTATTCCATCAATATTAAAATTAATGATTGGTTATAATTATATGTGGGCAAGAGATATTCAAAAAAATAAAGCAATGAAGTATCGTCCTCGAAATTCTTTTAATGTTCAGATAAATTATAGCCCATTACCTTTTGAATTTGGTATTGACTTTAGATATGCAAGTAAGGTAGAGGAAATTGATTACGAAATTACTCAGCCTCCTTTAGCTCTGGTGATTGATGGCGATAAGAGAGTTCCTGTTTATGTTACAAATGTTACAGCAGGATATAATTTTTTTATAATGAACAAACCTTCAAAAATTTATTTGAATGCAAAAAATATTTTTAATTATTACTATGTTGAATTTATCGGCAATCTTGCTCCATTAAGAAATGTTTCAATTAATTTACAATTGTATTTATAATTAATTTAATAAAAATGGAATATTGGATTAGGCAATTAATACCTGCATCAGTTACAATTTGTACTGAATTTGGTAAAATTAGTTATATGAAAGCTAAAACTATGCAGATGTTTAAAACAAAGATGAATTCAACTTAATCGGGGAAAATTTATCTGGAGGTCATAATGAAAAATCGAAAATGATAATAAAGAACTAATTGATAAAAAGAAAGAAAATATTTATACGATTGAAACGGATGAGAAAAGAAAATTATTTATTAAGCTCCATGATTTGAAAATAATGAAATGAAAGGTCTAATAGAATTAGCAGTTGAACAATCTGAAAATATTCCACATTTTTTAAGAGAATAAAATTTGTACCCCCGGCGGGAGTCGAACCCACATTACAAGCTCCGGAGGCTTGTGTTCTATCCATTGAACTACGGGGGCTTAGCATTGATGAATACATTAAATAATATTCATAATAAAAATAAAAAATATTTTGTTATTAATTTTTTGTGCAGTTTTAATAAAAAGAAAGATAAAATTAATTGCTATATTGACTTTTAGAAGATTTTACTAATTTATCAATGAGAATTTTTAGATAAGGAGAAAAAAAGTGTCTTACAAAATGAAAAAAGCTGTTGAAGAAATTATAACATCATTAAAGAAGTTACCCGAGCCGGGAAAAAAAACAGGTTCATTCTGGAATTTTATGAAAAGTCAATTGTACGAAGAAACACAATGGGATCCTGAGCATATTAAAATCATAGAAGGAGAAATTGATAATTATTTGAGCAAACTGGATAAAAAATCACTTACAGAGATGTGGAAAGAAACTCCAAATGGCAGTGAAAAATTTGATATAACATCAAAACCTGATGTAAAGGAAATGAAAGCAGATATTACCGATGATTTAATCGGCAGGGTAATGGATAGAATGGATGAAAAATATTCATCACGCGATTCTTTTTTCATTGAACCAGAAGAACCTTCATACAAGAAAAATAAAAATGAAGATGAAGATGATATTGACGAAGATATAGAAGAACCTGAAGATTTTACAGAGGATGATTTCGGCTTTGATGATGATTTATTTAATGAAAATAATGAAGATGATGAATACGATTATTAAACAATCTGTTCTTATTATTTTATTTTCATCACTATTAATTTATTCTCAAGGGAAAACTGTATTAGATTCTTCGAAAAGTTTTAATGGTTTTCTTCCTGAGGAAATTTATGAATTCAAGTTTAATGATGCATTTTTATTTAAGCGATTGAATGGAATTAAGTTAAATGAAAATTTTTTATATGATTCATCAATTGTCTGGATGCGAACAAAATATTTACTTGGTAATTTTGACGAGTGCAGTTTTTATTCAGAAAATTATATCGAACAAATAACTTCTCATTTACTCACAAAATATTATGAATCACAAAAATATGCTCCATTAAAAATGGTCCTTCAATCAGTACAAGTTGGTGCTGTAGGATACCTTGCATATCTTCATTTAAAAAAGTATGGCTTCTTAAAAAAGAAATAACACATTAATGTAACTCTTTGAGGGTTTTGTCAGTCTAAAGCATTGCAAATAAATTGGAGATAGAGAGATGAAAAAAGCGGCCATACTTATATTAATTTTTTTTATGTATTCAATAAGTAATAATGCACAGGAATTTTTTAGTGATGAAGACACAACAGAAGTAGAATGTTCACACAAAAGTTTAGATATCGGGATTAAATCAACTGGAATTAGTTTTGGGAATTCTGAATGCTGGAATGGAATCAGAATTAATATTTCAGATTGTGATGTTAGAATTATAAATGGGATTAATATTACTTTGTGGAAACCAGAAGAAATTTCATCATCAACTATTAATGGCATTTCCATTGGACTTGCACCAGCTGCAAAAAATTTGAATGGTTTATCTTTCGGGTTAGCTGCATTATTAGGTAAGAAAAATTTAAGAGGTATTAATATTGGAACTATTGCAACAGTTGGTGGCAAAATAGAAGGATTTAACTTTGGTGGTCTTGCAATTGTATCAAAAGATAAAATGGCAGGATTTAATTTTGGCGGTTTTGCAGCCGTATCAAAAGGGGATATATCTGGATTTAACTTTGGTGGTTTTGCCCTTGTTAATAGTAAAAATATCAATGGAATTAGTATTGGCGGACTTGCTCTGGTTTCGAAAGGTAATGTTAATGGAATTAACATTGGTGGTCTGGCACTTGTATCAAATGGAAGCGTTAATGGAATTAACATTAGTGGACTTGCGATTGTATCAAAGGAAGGTATCAAAGGAATTAATGTCGGAGGTTTAGCTTTAGTTAGCAAAGGTGATATTTATGGATTAAATCAAGCAATTTTAGCCACATTTTCTAAAGGAGCGATTAAAGGAATTAATTTTTCTGGATACAAGATGGAAGCAGAAGAATTTTATGGCTTAAATATTACACCAGGCTGGATTGAGGTTAATAATCTCTTTGGAATTTCAATCGCATCTTATAATAGAATTGAAGGAACTCAAAAAGGATTGGTCATTGGTATTCTGAATGTTGCTGAGGAGTTAAAAGGTATTCAGCTTGGATTAATAAATATTGCAAAAAATAATAGTGGAATATCGAAAGTTCTTCCTTTTATAAACTGCCACTTTTAATCAGAAATAAAATTATCTAATGGAACACGGATAAAAAATTATCATAAGTTAAATTTGGGGAAATTCTGTTTAAGTATTTTATCTGTGTTCCATAAATTTTATTTATGAATTGAACTTACTTCCTTGTATAAACAGCATCAAACATTTTGTATTCTTTGCCATCAATAGTGGAATATATTTCGTTTGTAAATTTATTTACATCAATAATCTTTGTAATTGAACGCATGGTTACTGTTTTTCCGGTTATAGGGTCAAAAGATTCACCGGTATATGTGAAGGTTTTGGTATTTTCATCATAATTCCCTTTCATAATTAACATCCCGGTTCCCATATTATCAATCCAGAAGCTGTAAAATTTTTTTTCTTTATTATCGTATCCATCTATTGCAATTCCTTCAAATGGCATTCCCATCATATTTGCACTATAGGTTGTTTTAAAATATCTTCCGTCGAGTAGAGATTCTGTTGTAGCGGTTCCTTCTGTTTTATTTTCTGATGAGGTATATACATCATACATTGTCATCTCTACATTCCAGTTGCCAATGTTTTTTGATAATAATTCATGCATTTTTCCAGGAGTCATGTACTCCATCCATGCATTCATTATTTGCTGTTGATCTTGCGCTTTTATTACAGTTGCAAGTATAAAAAGAACTGCTATAATTTTTTTCATAACTACTCCAAAATAAAATGAATGATTCTATTAATTAATAAAACAAATTATATTGTGTTATATTCAAATTCTCTCATTTGCATCAAAGTATTCAACCCAGAAGCTAAAAATATAATAATTAATGCTATCCAGATTAATGTTAGTATTATTCCAATAATTATTAAAATTTTTGTAATGCGAAAAAATTTTCCCTGCAGTTCAAATCCCATTCTAAGTGCAGCAGCTTCATTGGTGGCTTTAAAGATTGCAAATTGGTCAGCAGCTTCGCGTATTCTTAAACCAATTATAATAATTGGAACTCCAATTATTGCACCAATTATTGATAGACAAGTAATAGCACCATAAATAATAGTAAACATTCCTACAAAACGCATATCCTTGACCATCTTATCAAAAATCATCTGAAATGGTGTAACTGGTTTAAATTCAGCGGATTGTGATTCGAGATTAATTCCTTCAAATTGCTCCATTACAACACTCCTTTGTTTATCAAATTTTATATAGTGGACTTAATTGATTGTTGTCTGAAATGCTTACATTCAAATCTTTCAATAATCCATCTTCAATACTGTAAATCCAGCCGTGAACTGTAAGCTCTTTTTTTGACTTCCATGCATTTTGAACTATCGTTGTGTTACATACATTTGTCACTTGTTCGATTACATTTAATTCGCATAATAAGTCAAATCTAACTTTTTCATCGGTTATATCATTAAATTTATTTTGATGAAATCGATATACATCTTTGATATGTCTTAGCCAGTTATCAATTAATCCAAATTCATTATTTCCAAGAGCAGCTTTGATACCTCCGCAACCGTAATGTCCACACACGATAATGTGTTTTACTTCAAGTACTTCAACTGCATATTGAATTACTGATAGGCAATTTAAATCTGTATGCACCACTACATTAGCAATATTTCGATGGACAAAAATTTCGCCCGGTAATAAATCAACAATTTGATTAGCAGGAACACGGCTATCCGAACAGCCAATCCATAAATATTCCGGTTTTTGTTGTTTTGAAAGCTTTTTGAAAAAGTCAGGGTCTGATTTTTTAATTCTTTCAGCCCATTTAAGATTTCTTGTAAATAAATGTTCAAGTTTGCTCATATTTACCCCTTTAATTAAATCAGTAGAAAATGAAAATGATTATATATTTAATTATAAATTACAGCAGATAAGTAACCCACTACTTCAGAATAATCGCCCGATACATCACCTGAATCTGATCGATGAAGGACTTTTGATTTCCTCTTTTGAGTTAAATCTGCTGTTCTCATTAATGCAACAATAGCACCTCCACCGCAAGCTTCACATCTGTTATTTTCCAGGTCTCTTTGTAATCCTTCGTAATCAAAATTTTGTATATGTTTTTCAACAACTGAATCTAATTCATCTGCGGTGCGTTTTGAATAGTAATGAGATAAATCTGAACTTGCTACAATTAATGTTTGGTTGTTAATAACTCTGGAAAGTTTTTCAGCAAGTTCATATACAAATATGCGGTTTTGATCCCCCATAACAATCGGGACGATTTTAAAATCATGAAGTACCATCTGGAGAAAGGGGATTTGAACTTCTACTGCATGTTCGGCACGATGCCCTTGAATCCCTTCAAAAATTATTTTGCTTTCACTTATTAATTGTGACACCATATTTTTATCAATTTCAACTTCTCCAAGGGGTGTTTTGTAAGCATCACCATTGTAAATTGAAATTCCAGCGAAATATTCTCGATGACTTGGAGAAATAATTATAATTGTTTTGTAATCTTTATTTTTTATAACATTGTATGCATAAGCGGCAGTTTTTCCTGAATAAATATATCCTGCATGAGGCGAAACTATGCCTATGACATTATCGATATTTTCTGAAGGTTTGGATGTATCAAGAAGAATTTGAACCTCTTCTTTTAATTTAGAAGGTGATGAAGGATAGAACATACCTGCAACTGATGGTTCTCTTACCTGTTTCATTTTTCCTCCAGTTCTTTCTCGTTGAATACAAGAGCAGTGAAACCACTTAATTTTAATTGTTTAGTTCTCCAGTATCCAGCAGGAAAACCGGTTTTTTGACAAATAGCATCAAGAAATTGCTCTTTGTTCATATTATGCTCAATTGGAACCTGAGGCAATAATAATCCGCGTCTCCCTTTTTCTTCGAGTATTAAGCCATGTTTACCAACAATTATTTCGTCGTAACTGTTCAATTGAAATGGTTCTGATAAGACAGATATTTCAATATCAATATTGTCAAGCTCGGGTTGACGGACAGGTGGAAATCTTGGGTCATTTAAAGCTGCACTTACAGCTGCATCACAAACTGTTTCGTAAAGAGGTTTATCAGAAACTATATAACCGATGCAACCGCGCAGTCTTCCTAATTCTGTTAGAGTAACAAATGCCCCAGCATGCGTTTTTAGCTTGGGATATTTTTCATAATCAGGTTGTGGAATTTCTTCGCCTGTGAAAATAGAATTGATTGCTGTGCGAGCTGCTTTAAGAAGAATTTTCTTTTCTTCTAATGATAGTTCCATTTTTGCTATTCCATTTTATAAATAATCAATCCATTTTTTTCTTTTAATAAAATTAAAAAATTTTTATACATAAAAAATGAATCCGTCATAAACGATTTTGTATTTTCGTTAAGAACTACTGAAATTTTAGTCGAATTATTAAGCATGTCAATAGCAGCAAAATTATTTTTTAGATTTCCAAATTGATTTTGTGAGTGATAACTTAAAAGAAGTAAATTATTATAAACTCCATATTCAATATCTCCAATCAATTTTATTCTTGAGAAATAATCGTTAATAATTTTAGAAATATTTTGGTTTTCACTTAAATACACTTGAGGGAAAATGAAATGACTATAATCTTTTAAATTTTCGGATTCATGTCTTAACGAATTTATTTTTATATAATCAGCTCCATATTCATTGACTATATTTCCTTCAAGATAATTAAGTGCAAAGAAATATCTTTCTTCAAATCCCTGTTTGTATGCAAATATTTTATCATCATAAGCAAACAGAAAACTAAGTTCATTGTTTGTCCATAAAATGTTTTGAGTTTTAATATCGAAAGCAATTATTTCTTTGTGATTTGGTAAATCAGGTTTAGGAAATTTATGGAAGTAAATAATTTCTTTGTAGATAGTTTCTATTCCAACATAATATTTTTCATCAAGTTGAAAATCTGAAAACAAGAATTTCTTATCATTAATATCAAAGCAATCGAAGAAAGCCTCCTTTGTATTTGGATTACGGGTTTCGATAATTAATTTATCTTTGTCAGAAATTAATAATCTCCATATTTGATTTTGAAAATCCTGTGAAAAATATTTTATTATTTTCATTATAACTCCATCTTAAATTACAGAGGCTGAAATCTTGCAGTAAAATGCCTGAGTATTGGTGCTTCATAAACAATTTTGTATCCTTTTAATTTATTTCTCATCTTGTATACTTCAGTTACAACTTCTGCGACATAATCAATATGACTTTGAGTATAAACTCGTCTTGGAATTGCAAGACGAACCAGTTCCATCATTGCTGGAATTAATTTCCCAGTTTGTTTGTCATATTTGCCAAACATAACAGAACCAATTTCAGTTGTTCTTAAACCTCCTTCAATATAAAGTTCACAGACAATTGATTGTCCGGGATAATGTTCTGGAGGAATGTGCGGGGTAAATCTCTTTGCATCAAGATAAATGGCATGACCGCCTGGTGGTTCAATAATCGGGACGCCTTCATTCAATAATTTTTCACCAAGATATTCAATACTTCGAATTCTATACTGAAGATAATGTTCATCTACAACTTCTTCTAAACCCTGAGCTATAGCTTCTAAATCTCTGCCTGCTAAACCTCCATATGTTGGAAAACCTTCAGTTACAATTAAAAGATTTCGGCATTTCATCGCTAATTCTTCATCATTTAATGAAAGCCAGCCGCCAATATTTACAAGTGAATCTTTCTTTGCACTCATGGTTGAACCATCAACATAAGAAAACATTTCCTGAACAATTTCAGGAACCGATTTTTGTTTATAACCTTCTTCTCTTAATTTTATGAAGTAAGCATTTTCAGCAAAACGGCATGCATCGAAAAAGAAAGGTATGTTGTGTTTATTACAAATTGCTCTTACTTCTTTGATATTTTGCATTGATACAGGCTGTCCGCCACCCGAATTATTTGTAATTGTAAGCATTACAAGTGGAATATTTTCTTTTCCAACTTTTTGAATAAATTCGTCGAGTACATTAACATCCATGTTACCTTTGAAAGGTGCTTTTAATTCTGGGTGCTTTCCTTCTTCGCATAACAAATCAACAGCTTCAGCTCCAGTGAATTCGATATTTGCTCTTGTTGTATCAAAAAAAGTATTACTTATAAAATATTTTCCTTTGCCGCCAAGGATAGAAAATAAAATTTTTTCTGCTGCTCTTCCTTGGTGAGTAGGAATTATAAATTTATGATTTGTAATTTTTTTTACCGCTGCTTCGAATCGAAAAAAACTTTTAGCACCAGCATATGATTCATCTCCCTTCATTATTCCACTCCATTGTTCTGAACTCATAGCAGAAGTTCCGCTGTCGGTAAGTAAATCAATTATCACATCTTCTGAACGAATTAAAAAAGTATTGTATCCAGCATCCTGTAAAATTTTTACTCTCTCTTCTTTGGTAGTAAATTTAATTGGTTCAACAGATTTGATTTTGAAAGGTTCAATTATAGTTTTCATATTTCACCTAATAAAGTAATTATAAAAGAACTATATATTTTAATTCCATTATGATATTAATCAGCCTGTATAAATTACAAATATTTTTTGCACAAAAAAGAGATTAATTTTAGATTTTTTGCATTAGATATTTATTAACTTTTTGTAATAAAATTGACCTCACCAAGCTTTGTGATTAATTTATTATTTTATAAGTCGTTTATTTTAAGATTTTCATCTATGAAAAAGTTCATATTTGTTTTTGTTATATGTGGTTTTATATTTAATGATATTTTTGCTCAAGCTGGTTATGCTTCTTTGAGCGGATTTGTTTATGATTCTTCTACCGGCGAAGCATTAATTGGTGCTAATGTGTATCTCAAAGGAGTTAATCTAGGAACGAGTACAAATCTGAGCGGCTATTATGTAATTCCTCGTATCATACCAGGGAATTATGAATTGATAGTAAGTTATGTCGGTTTTAATACTTATAGTCAAAAAATTTTGTTCAGGGCTAATGAATCTAAAAGACTTGATATAAAATTAACTCCAACTGCAATATTAAGCGAAGAAGTTGTTGTGTCTGCAGATTCTATAAATATTGTAGATAAATTATACAACAAGCCTGTTTCAAAAATTGAAATAACTCCTGTTCAAATAAGTAAAGTGCCGCAAGTAGTTGAAGCTGATTTACTTAGAACATTGCAGAGTTTACCCGGTATAGTGCCTGTATCAGATTTTTCGTCAGCAATTTATGTAAGAGGTGGAACACCAGACCAGAATCTTTTTCTCTTAGATGGAACTGATGTTTATAATCCCGAACATGCTTTCGGTTTGTTTTCAACTTTTAATACAGATGCAATTAAAAAAGTAGAAGTATACAAAGGTGGATTTGGTGCAGAATACGGAGGCAGATTATCTTCTGTTATAAACATTACCAATAATGATGGCAACAGAAATAATTTTGAAGGGAAAGCCTCAATAAGTTTGTTAACATTAAATACAACACTTCAAACGCCGCTTGGGAATTTTGGTTCGCTTTCTGGTTCTTTGAGAAGAACTTATCTTGACCAGACAGTGGCAAAAATATTTGATGATATTCCTGATTATTATTTTTTAGATGGAAACCTGAAAGCTTTTTTTGATATTGATAAATCTAATAAACTGAGCATAAGTTTTTATGGTGGTGTTGATAATCTCAATTTTGTTTTTGATAAAAGTCGTTCTGAATCTTTTGGATTTAATTACAAATGGGGAAATCGAACAGGTAGCATAAATTGGAGAACTATAATTAATCCCAAACTTTTTGGGAATTTCTGGTTAACATACAGTCAATTTTTTTCTGATTTTGATTTTAATGAAGCCGAACTGAATGAACAAAATCATATCGATGATATAACACTGAAAGGCGCACTTGAATATTTTCACAATGATAAACTTAACTTTAAGTTCGGATTTGAATTGAAAAATGCTTCAGGATATTTTAAGGAAACCATATTCAGAAATAAAATTGATGTATCGAGGCATCCTAAACTTTATTCTTTTTATGTGACAAATAGCTGGAGCCCTTCACCATTGCTGAATCTTGAAACCGGATTGAGATACGACCATTATATTTCAACAAAAAACTATGATAGTTTTGACCCGAGATTTTCTGTTAAATATCGAATCGACAGTAAAAGTAATGTTAAATTCTCCACAGGCTTGTATCATCAGTATGCACACAGAATTCCAAGGGTTTTTATGACAAGTATCTGGACAAGTGCAGATGAATATATTAAAGGCTCGAATTCTTTGCATTATATTTTTAGCTATCAAAGAGAAATTTTTGGTAAAGCAGAATTAGAAATTGAAGCATACTATAAAACTTATCATAATATTTATTCACTTAATCCCAATTTGTATGTTGATATTGAGCCCATCGGCTATACACAAGAAAACTATCCAGTTTATGGCTCACAAAAAAATATATTTTTCAGAGGCGATGGAAATTCATTCGGAATTGAATTGTTAATTAGAAAAGATGTAGGGGCTTTAACAGGCTGGTTTGCTTATTCTTTTTCTAAAACAAAATATAAAGTTGATAATACAAATAAAGGCAATCCATATCCGCCAAGACATGATAGAACTCATGCCATAAACTTTGTTGCAAATATTAATGTAAATGATTTATTAAATGAAATTAATGGAAAATCAAATTACTCAAATAAAAAATGGTTAATTGGATTTAACCTTACATATTTTTCAGGACAACCAATTACTCTTCCATCATCAATTTACATCGCAAATCCAGTTCCAGATTGGAATATAAATTTATACAGCATTGCTCTTTATCCATCTTCTATAAATAAATATAGATTGCCATATTATGCACGATTAGATTTGAGTATTAACTATGAAATTCAATACAAAAGTTGGTCACTTTCACCTTACTTGCAAATATTTAATCTGCTGAATAGAAAAAATGTTTGGTTCATTTATTATGATGAGAAGATTAAAGATAATGGTATTATTCAGTTAGAAGTAAAGAATGTTAATATGCTTCCTATAATTCCAAGTATTGGAATAAGTGCAAAATTTTAATATGAAAACAATGAATAAAATATTTACAATATTATTAACCTATATTCTTTTATCCTGCGGGGAAGGCACAGTTGAAATTGGAGAAAATACATATTCTCCTAAGATAGTTGTGGAAGGTTATCTCGTACCTGGCAAGAAAGTTGAAAATATAAGAGTTACAAAAAACTTTCCGATTAATTCAAAGCCAAATCCGATGTCAATTTTAATTACAGATGCACTGGTTAAAATAATCGACATTCAAACTAATAGAGAATATAATTTGAAATATAATCCAGAAAAATTTTCTTACGAAAGTAATGAATTGATAATTGACTATGACAAATCATACAAATTATTTGTTGAAGTAAATGTAGATGGTAAAAAATTAAAAACCACAGGAATTACACACACACCTAAATATGGATTTAAAATCATTAAAGAAGAATCAATTCTTGATTCCTTGAAATATCGGGAGACAGGTAATAATAATCTAAAGAAGTTTAAGATTGCTTTTAAGCCTTCTGAGGGAACAACTTTTTATGTTTTCTCTCTTGTAGCTCAAAATGCTTCTGAGAACACATTTATTTTTGATAATCCTTATTTTGATATAGAATTAGAAGACCTTAAAAAGAATTTTGATTATTACCGTTATCGAGCATTATGGATTGAAAATGTAAATTCAACTGTTAATAAAATTAATTATGAAATTGAATGGTTTCATATCTGGTTTTATGGTTATTATCGTTTAATTGCTTATGCAGGAGATGAAAATTTTAGATTATTTACTCTTACTTATAGAAATATTCAAGAACAGGATGGCAATTTCCATGAACCAAGATTAAATCTTACAGATGATGGAATTGGTATTTTTGGTTCTTACATTGCCGATACAGTTTATATCAAAGTTCTTAAATAAAATGTTGTTAATTTTGCAGAAACAAAAAAAAAGAAAAATTATGGGCTGGCTCTATATTTTAATTGCATCAATATTTGAAATTAGCTGGGCTGTTGGATTAAAATACAGTCAGGGTTTAACTCAATTAAAAGAAAGCATTTTTACAATTATTACAATGCTGCTTAGTTTTTATTTTTTATCGCTTGGTGTAAAATATATTCCAATTGGAACAGCATATGCAGTGTGGACAGGAATAGGGACTGCAGGAACTGCTCTATACGGAATTCTATTTTTTAATGAACCAAAAGAATTAATCCGCATATCTTTCATAGTGCTAATAATTATTGGAATTGTTGGATTAAGACTTACATATAAAACCAATCTGTAATTAGGGACATGAAAAAACTTTCACACGAAGAAATTTCTAAAAATAGAAGTACTCTTGAAACACTTCATACAGTAAAAAAATTACCAGTTTATGTTGTACTCAACAGTATTAGAAGCAGTTATAATGTTGGTTCAATCTTCAGAACCTCAGATGGAGCAATGATAGAAAAACTTTATCTCTGTGGCTATACTCCACATCCACCAAAAAAAGAAGTTTTAAAAACTGCTCTTGGCTCTCAGGATAGTGTTTCATGGGAATATATAAAAGACCCAAAAGAAATAATTCTAAAATTAAAATCGAAAGGCATTAAAATTTGTGCATTAGAATTAACTGACGAAAGTTTTCCTTATTACAAAGTCAATAAAAATGATTTTCCTCTTTGCCTTTTAATTGGGAATGAAATTACTGGGGTTTCTCAGGATTTACTTGATTTATGTGATTTTTCAATAGAAATTCCTCAGTATGGAATTAAACAATCCTTGAATGTTGCTGTAGCTTACGGTATAGCAATTTTTGATTTGAGAAGAATTTATGATACTCAGTGATTTCCTCTGTAAGTGAAATAACTTTCGCCATTATCTTTGATATGTATAAAAAGAATATTAGCTCTTACAAGTTTAATTAGAGTTCTAGAAGCTCTTCTTTCTGAAATATTAGCAATGCGACTCAGTTCTTTTACCGTGATACTTTCATGTTTGTCGAGGTAATCAAAAACAATTTTTTCATTTTTTCCTATTGTATAATTTATTAATGATTTTTCGCTGCTTTGTGTTTGCAATATTTTTATCATTTCTTTGCTTGCAAGAACACTTTTATCGTTTACACGCAAATAAACCTGTGCGGTGTTGATATCGAGATACTTTTTATAATCTTGAATACGATGCGGCTTTCTTTTTGATTCTTCAATTTGAACAACCATTATTTCTTTGTTTTCTATTTCATAAAGATAGGTTTTGAATTCTATGGGAGGTTCACAATATTTTTCTGCAGTTTCTTTTATTAATTCATAGTCAGACTTTTCACTTTCGATTCCATAGATTGACTTATTGTCGTCAATTCCAAGGAGCAAATACCCACCACCTGTATTTGCAAATGCTATTAATTCTTTTGCAATTTTTTCGTAAGAAGAAAATCTTTGTTTGAATTCAACATGAACATTTTCGCCTTCTTCTATCAGTTCCAGAACTTTTTTGCGGTTCATAGTTTTAAGAACAAAAAATTATTCTAATCTGACATTTTTCTTTTTTGAAGAATCTGTTTTTAAAGTGTCCGTTCTATCGGAATTTCTTTTTAACTCTTCAATTGTTTTTTGAGTTGTAGAATCTAATTTAGTTTTTTGATTTGAAATGTTGTCATCAACTTTAGTTTCATTTTTTATTAATGGTTTT
Source organism: Rosettibacter primus (assembly GCF_036860675.1). NCBI lineage: Bacteria > Pseudomonadati > Ignavibacteriota > Ignavibacteria > Ignavibacteriales > Melioribacteraceae > Rosettibacter > Rosettibacter primus. Next base: position 19,991 of record NZ_JAYKGK010000005.1, on the reverse strand, counting down.
TCTTCTTTTGCACTTTCCATCTCAGCCTGTTTTCGTTTTTCTTCTTCTGCTTTTTTCTTTTCTGCCTCTTCTTTTTCTATGCGTTCTTTTTCATTTTTATACTCAGTGTATTTTGCAAGAACAGCCTTGCCGTAAGGAGTTGATGCATATTCCTTAGAAGAAAGAATCCCATAAAAAAATGCAGCTGAATCATTTTGATTTTGTTCTTCGTATATCATTCCAATGTATAGAATTGATTTCGGGGCAAAATTAGAACGAGGATAATTTAGATAAATATTTCTGAATTCATTGATAGCTTCTTTATATTTTTTATTGTAATATTTTTCTTCTGCCACGATATACAATTTTTCTGCAGGATCAGTAGCAGTAAGTTTTTTATCTTCAGATTTTATTAATCCTAACTTTTTGCCGGCTTCTGTGTAAAGCTTGTGATTTGGATAATTCTCATAAATGATTTTGAAGATACTATCAGCAATTTCTTTTTGATTGTTAGTTTCATAATAAGTGCCTAATGCAAAAAGAGCATCTGCCTTATAAGGCTTATCTGGATATTTATTAATTACTTCATTAAAATAAAAAGTAGCAGAATCAGGAACTTCTAATTCGGTTAAGAACAAATTGCCAATATTATAAAGATTTTGAGAAATTAATGTCCCTATAGAATCCACTGAAATTTTTGGTCTAACTGGTTTTTTTACTTTGCCAAGAGCAATCAATTCAACAAGAGAAAGTTTTTTATTTGAGAACTTTGAGGTATCTGCAGATTGCTTTTGAGATTTCTGTTGAGAAATTTCAGCATCTCTTTGAAATGGTCTTTGAGAAGAAGGAAGGTTTCCAAACTGTGCAGCTTGTTCCTGCTTTTTCTTTGTTTCTTCGAGATATTGATTATATGCAATATCGTAATCAACTGAGTCGCGTATAAATTTATCGTTATCAGTTAAATAAGTTAATTGAAGGTTGAGGTCGGCAAGATTCTTTTTGTAGGAAAAAAATTTATCGAAAATTCTGTTACGGGATGCTGCTTGACTTTTTATATCTCTATTTATAATTGATGAAGCAGCTTTATTGTAATATTTATATGAACTATCGTAGTCACGTTTTTTGTATTCATAAATTTTTGCAAGAAATAAATCGGCAAAACCAGCTGTAGGTTTTTGTTTGTAAGTTGAATCTATTTGCATAAAAATACTGATTGCTTTATCCGTCTCATTTTTGGTGTCGTATATTTGTCCAAGCTCAAGTAAAATTCTGTCTTCTTGATTTTTGAATTTACCCTGATACAACAATGCATTTAATACAGCTTCGCTTTCATTAACCTTGCCTGTCTCACTTAGTAATTTTGCGTATTCAAGACGACTTTCAAATTCAATTTCAAAAGTAGGTGAGTGTTTGAGAACTGATGCAAATGCATTTAATGCATTTTCCGAGTCATTAAGAAGATTATAAATTTTCCCCATTTGATAGAAAACAAGTGCTGCAGTTTCATCATTCTTGAGATTGCTTAAGAATTTTTTGCATTCATCGACAGCAGTTTGATATTCCTGTCTAAAAAGATAAAATGCAATTTTAAAAATAGAAGCATCGATGAAAACATCTTCTTCATCTTTTTGTAATGCTTCGGCTTGAACTTCATTTATAAGTTTAATTCCATCATCAAAATTTCGAAGTTGAAGATGAGTTTTTGCAAGCCATAATTTATTCTCAAGTGCAAACTTTGATTTTGGAAGACTCGAAAGTTCTAAGAATTTTCTTTGTGCTCTTGCATATTCCTGTTGATAATAAAATGCTTTCCCAGTTAAAAAAATTGCATCATCAAAGAATGAGGATTCTTTATCGAACTGCAGAATTTTCGAACACTTTTCAATTACTTTTGTGAGATCATTCATTTGCTGAGAAGTTAATGCATCAAGTCGAAAGGCAAATAAATCAGTTCTTTTCTTTAGAATTTCTTCTTCAGTTCTATCAAAAATTGTTTTTGCATTATAGTAAGTATTAAAATAAGTAGTGAAATCTCTCCACAGACCGCAGCCCGAAAGGAAAATAATGAGAGTTATAAATAGAGTTGATATAAGTATTGATTTATAAATTTTCATAATGCTTCTGGCCCTGATTCATCAGTTCTAATTCTAATTGCATCAGAGATATCTGAAATAAAAATTTTGCCATCACCAACCTGTCCAGTTTTAGCAGTAGTTAGAATTGCATCTACAACTTTTTCAAGAATAGAATCATCAACAACAATTTCTATTTTTAATTTTGGGACAAATTCAATCTGATATTCACTACCGCGATAAGTTTCTTTATGCCCTTTTTGTCTGCCATATCCTCGGACTTCAGTAATTGTCATTCCATGAACACCAATTTCAAGCAAAGCTTCTTTGACTTCATCGAGTTTGAAAGGACGGATAATTGCTTCGATTTTTTTCATAAAATCCTCTATACATTTTTTCCGTGACAATTTTTATATTTTTTTCCGCTACCGCAGGGACAAGGGTCATTTCTTCCTACTTTTTCTTCTACACGGATTGGTTTTTGTTTAACCTGTGCAACTTTTTCCTGCGGTTGTGCTCTCAATCCAAGATTATCTGCACTATCTTTTATTGTTTGTAATCTTTGTTGAGGAGTTGGTCTTCTTCCCTGAACTTCAACAGGAGCTTGTGGCCAGAATTTAAATGCAAATGAAATTACTTCATTTCTAATATGTTCGAGCAATTGAATAAAAAGATTATAAGCTTCGGCTTTGTATTCAAGCAATGGGTCTTTTTGACCATAAGCACGTAAGCCTATTCCTTCTTTTAAATCGTCCATTTCTCGGAGATGTTCTTTCCACTTTTCATCAATTACACTCAACACTGCATATCTTTCAAGTCTTGCCATTAAATCAGAACCAAGCATTTCTTCTTTTCGATTATAGAAATCTTTTGCAGCCTCAAGAATTTTATCTCTAAATCCGTCCTTTCCGATTTTGTCAATTACATCAGGATCAATTTTGATATCTACAAGTGTATGCTGAAAAATTTCCTCTTTAATTTTTTCAAAGTTACCATCATCAAAGTATTTATCAATCACATCTTGAACAAATTCATCGAGATACTCAAAAATTTCTCCTTTAAGTCTTTCACCTTCGAGTGCTTGACGTCTTCTCGAATAAATTACCTCACGTTGCTGATTCATTACATTATCAAATTCAAGCAGACGTTTACGGATAGCAAAGTTATTTTCTTCAACTTTTTTTTGAGCTCTTTCAACAGAACGGCTAATTAAAGGATGTTGAATTGCTTCGCCATCCTGCATGCCAAGTCGACTCATAATAGAAGTGATTCGGTCACCACCGAATAAACGCATTAAATCATCTTCAAGTGAAATAAAGAATTTAGATGTTCCGGGGTCTCCCTGTCGCCCTGCTCGTCCTCTTAATTGTCTGTCAATTCTTCTTGATTCATGTCTTTCTGTTCCAAGAATATATAATCCACCAAGTTCTTTTACTCCTGCTCCTAATTTTATATCGGTTCCTCTACCAGCCATATTTGTAGCAATTGTAACAGCACCAGGTTGACCTGCATGTGCAACTATTTCAGCTTCTCGCTGATGTTGTTTTGCATTCAATACGTTGTGTGGAATTCCCTGTCGTTTTAACATTCGGCTCAATGTTTCTGAAACTTCTACACTTGTAGTACCAACAAGTACAGGGCGGCGTTGTTCTCTGAGTTGTTTTATTTTTTCAATAATTGCATTATACTTTTCGCGCTTAGTTCTGTAAATTGCATCATCCTCATCTACTCTTATAACAGGTTTATTTGTGGGAATAACAACGACTTCGAGTTTGTAAATTTCATAAAATTCTGCTTCTTCTGTTTCAGCTGTTCCTGTCATTCCTGCAAGTTTTTTGTAAAGACGGAAATAATTTTGTAGAGTAATTGTTGCAAGTGTTTGAGTATCTCTTTCAACCTTAACATTTTCTTTTGCTTCAATGGCTTGATGTAATCCATCGGAATATCTTCGTCCAGGCAAAATTCGACCAGTGAATTCATCAACTATTGCAATTTTGCCATCTTCTGTTACAACATATTCAACATCTTTTTCGAACAATGTGTACGCTTTTAGTAATTGATTGATGGTATGAATTCTATCTGACCTTTCTGAGTATAAATGATAAAGTTCATCTTTTTTACGAAGTTTTTCTTCAGATGTGAGATTCGGGTCGTTTTCAAGTTTACTTATTTCGGTTCCCAAATCCGGAATAACAAAAAATTCTTTTCCTTCACCAGAGCCCTGCGCAAGTTCTTCTCTTCCTTTTTCTGTTAAATCTATTTGATTGAGTTTTTCATCAATTGCAAAATAAAGTTCTTCATCAATTTCGGGCATTCTTTTGGCATTTTCTCTCAAGAATTCAAGTTCAGTTTGTTGAAGCAGTTTTTTATTCTCTGGCTCAGCTAAGATTTTCATCAAAGCTTTATTTTTAGGGAATCCTCTGTGTGCACGAAGCAATAGAATCCCTGCTTTTTCCCTGTCCTTTGGGTCATTTGATTGTAAAAGTTGTTCAGCTTCCTTTACGATTGATGCAACAAGGTTAGCTTGTTTTCTGAAAAGTCTTTCAACTTTTGGCTTCATTTCATCGAATTTGTGTTCGGTCTTTTCAACTGGTCCTGAAATTATAAGCGGTGTTCTTGCTTCGTCAATTAAAACAGAATCAACTTCGTCTACAATTGCATAATTATGACCTCGTTGAACACATTGGTCTTTAGATACTGCCATGTTATCGCGTAGATAATCGAAACCAAATTCATTATTTGTTCCATAAGTTATATCACATTGGTATTGCTTAATTCTTTCTTCTGTATCCATTGTATTAAGGATGCAGCCGACAGTTAAGCCGTGGAATTTAAAAATTTCACCCATCCATTCACTGTCACGTTTGGCAAGATAATCATTCACAGTTACAAGATGAACACCTCTGCCTGTTAAAGCATTGAGATACAAAGGTAGAGTTGCAACAAGTGTTTTACCTTCTCCCGTTGCCATTTCTGCAATTTTGCCTTGATGAAGTACAATTCCCCCCAGCAGTTGAACATCATAGGGAACCATATCCCATGTAATTTTATTTCCAGCAACTTCCCACGATTTACCAACAAGACGTCTGCATGTTTCTTTTACAACAGCAAATGCTTGAGGCAAAAGTTCATTTAATATTTCTTCATATTTTTCATCAAGCTCATTTTCAAGTCCTTCTATCTCATCATAAATTTTATGTTTTTCTTCGGCAGATTGAATTTGAGTTAATTGATTTTTTAATTCATCAATTTTATTTCTTAACTCTGCTGTTTCGTTTTGAATATATTCTTTGAACTGAGTTGTTTTGGCTTTTAATTCTTCGTCTGTAAGTTCTTTCAGTTTTTCAAATTCTTCATTAATCTGGTTAACAATAGGCCAGAGTTCCTTTAATGCATGAGTATTCTTATCACCAAATATTTTTTTAAGCAGTGTGCTAATCATTTATCTCTCCAGTTTTTCAGGTTTGAAAGTTAATTAATGAGGTTCTGAAATTCAACGAACATCATAATTTGCTGTAACTTATAAAATTGTGATTAATTATAGTTTCAATAATAATTTGTAATGCAAATATACCAATAATAAAAATTATGCTATTTATTATTAGTTAATTTATTTTTGTCAATTAAACAATTGAAAAAATAAGGTGCAAAAAAATCATTTTTCTTTTTCAGAGAATTTTGTTTCGAAATTGATTGAATTTACTCAGGGATTAATTTCTTCTGATGTTTTTGATAAAGCTCTTAGAGTGATGGAGCTAGAAGCAGGCAAGTACCATTTTTCTTCTTCTTCAGAAGCAAACTTGCTTAGAATATTTAACTCTCTTTATGATAAACACACTTTTTTCCACGAGCTTGTAAGATATCCTCATCATGCAGAGATTTTAATAGCAATTACTGCAAGCAGTAATTATTTAACAGATATTGTTGTAAGAAATCCGGAGTATCTTTATCAAGTGTTTGACCAGGAATATCTTGCTCTAAATATTTCTTCTGAGTCTTTAACAAAAGAACTTCAAAATGGAATTAATCGATATTCTACATTCAATGCAAAATTAAATTTTATACGACAGTTCAAAAAAAGATACATCTTGAAAATCGGGGTTAATGATATACTTTATCTTAGCGACCTTAAAACTATCACAGAACAATTAAGCTATCTTGCAAATTCAATTCTTTCTGTTCTGTTCGAATTGTGTTATCAGGAAACTTTATTGAAATATGATTTAAAGACCTGTAGAGAATACTGTCTATGTTCATTAGGGAAATTGGGGGGAAATGAATTAAACTACAGTTCAGATGTTGATTTAATTCTATTTTATGATGAAAATGAATACATAAAAGAAATTAAAAAAGAATATCACGAAATACTTTCCGAAGCCGCACTATTGTTTATAAAATCGTCTACCGAAATTACAGACAGAGGTTACATTTACAGAATAGATTTTCGATTAAGACCTGATGGTAAGTATTCTCCTTTGTGTAAAGCATACAGTGATTATACAAAATATTACGAAACAAGAGGCGAAGATTGGGAACGACAGATGCTAATAAAGCTAAATTATGTTTGTGGCAATTATAATTTGTATCAAAAATTTTATCAATTTCTTCAGCCGTATATTTTTCCGGCATCTTTCTCCACATCTCTTAAGGAACAAATAAAAAAAATGAAATATAACATTGAACTTCATAACAGAGAAAAAGAAAATGTTAAGTTGTTTCAAGGTGGAATAAGAGATATAGAATTTACTGTACAGGCATTGCAATTGTTAAATGGAGGGAGATTTAAAGAACTTAGAACAGGAAATACATTAAAGGCAATTGAACTGCTTTATGAAAAAAATCTTCTTAAACAGGATGAAAAAGATTTATTAATTAAAGCATATATTTTTTACAGAAGAATAGAACATTTCCTTCAATTAATGAATGATACTCAAACACATCTTATTCCATCAGAAGGGGAGCTGCTTTATAAATTATGCAGTTACCTTCGATACGATGACGAAAAAAAATTTCAAAAAGAATTAAGTGAAATAAGAAAACGAGTTAGAAATATTTACAATAATATATTGGGAGGCGATGATAAAAATGAAAAGATAGATTTAGGGAAAATTCATTTTAAGGATTATAACCGTGCTGAAAAAAATCTGAAATATTTAAGAAGCGGATTGGGATATTTTGAACAAAAAGAATTTGATTCCAAAACAATTGAGTTATTTAATCATATTGAACCTGAACTCATAAAATATTTAGAAAAATGTTCGTCGCCTGATGTTACACTGGATAATTTTGTTAAGGTAATAAGAGCATCAAAATTTCCTTCTATCTGGTATTCAGAATTTTTGAATAAACATTATTTCAAAAGTTTTCTAAAAGTATGTGAGTTCTGCTCAAAAGCTGTAGACATTTTGATACTCGATAAATCGGTTGAAGAAATTTTTTTATCACATGATATATTGATAAAAAATGTTGAAGATTATATTTCTAACTATAAAATCAATCAAATTATATTTTTACTTTCAGTTCAGTACACGCTGGGTTTAATTTCAACTGAAAAAATTTCCAGTTTAATTTGTAAATATGTTGATTTAAGAATCAGTAAGTTGTCATCACAATACAATTCAAAATATAATTATTTTATTGGAGGATTAGGAAGTTATGGTTCATACATGCTTAATTTTTCTTCTGATATTGATTTAATTATAATAACAGACAATGTAAATAAATATTCAGAAATACAGGATGATTTTCAGAAACTGCTGAAATTATTGCAAAATGAATTAAAGCCATTTGATATTGATGTTCGCTTAAGACCCGAAGGAAAAAGTTCTCCGCTTGTCTGGGGTGTAGAAAGCTATAAGAATTATCTTCAAACGAGAGCAAGAATTTGGGAATTTCAGTCATTATCAAAAATAAGATTTATCTCTGGCAATCAAAATCTTTTTAAGAAATTCAAATCAATTCTGATTAATCATATTAAATCACTTGATATGACTTATGTTACAAAAGAAATGCTTCACATGTATAGATTAATAATGAAAGAAAATATTTCGCATTATGATTCCACTTTTAATATTAAAAAGCAAAATGGTGGATTAGTTACAATTGATTTTTTGATTCAATCACAATTTTTTAATAATCCTAGATTGCAAGGGAAGAAGACGATTAATATCATTAAAAATCTTAAAAAAATTTTTCCGAAAGAAGATTATGAATTAATACTTGATAATTATTTGTTTTTGAGGAAAATTGAATTTGCACTACAGTGCATTTTTAACACAACAAGTGCAATATTTCCTGCGACAGAAGAAAGAAAGTCAATGGTTGCATCATTTTTCAAAATAACAACCGAAGAACTTCAGAAAAAACTTTCATCAGTCATAAAATCGAACATATTACTTTTTGAAAAATATGTTGGCAAAATTTGATTTTCTAAAAAAATTCTATGCTGAAATTACCGGTGTAGTAGCTTTCATATTTTATTTGACTACTATAGCTCCAGGAGTAATTCAAATTGACTCAGGAGAATTAGCAGCAGTTCAATCAACACTTGGAGTTGCTCATCCAACTGGTTATCCACTATTTACATTGATTGGTTATTTATTTCTTAGAATTCCTCTGCCATTTACAAAAATATTTCAGGCTAATTTGTTGGCATCAATATGGTGTGCAGCTGGTATTGTGTTTTTTGTTAAGTCTGTTAATTTGCTTTTAAGTAATATAAAGAATGATATAAATTTTGTTCGGAAAAGAAAGTTTAAGAATAATTCTTTAAATAAAATTTCTATTCTTGATTATAAAAATATTTTAGCATCATCAATCAGCGGATTATTTCTTGCATTTAGCAAAACTTACTGGTTTCAATCTACATCTGTCGAAGTTTATTCACTTCAAGTTTTTCTTTTCAATTTGATAATTTATTTGACACTGAAAACATTTTATGAAATCAAAAATAATTTGTATGAATGGATAAAAGCTGGCATAGCAATAGCATTGGGCTTTTGTAATCATATGACTACACTTCTTGTTTTGCCTTTTGTTATGATTTTATTTTTTATGAAAGAAAATTTCAATCGCATTGCTCTTAAAAAAATCATAATTACATTTCTTATTTCTGTTTGTGTAATGATATTAATTTATCTTTATCTCCCATTGCGTGCTTTTTCAAATCCAGTAATAAACTGGGGAAATCCAGTAAACTTTGAAAACTTCTGGAGACATTTTACAGGAAAACAATATCAGGTGTGGCTCTTTTCCTCATTTGATTCAGCTAAAAAGCAGTTTAATTACTATTTACAAAATTTACCAGATGAGTTTACTTATGCTTACTTTATTTTTATTCTTGCTGGAATATTTTGTAGTCTAAAAGTTTCAAAAAGATTTTTTTATTTATTCTTTACAACATTTTTATTTTCTCTTCTGTATGTAATTAATTATGATATTGTTGATATTGATTCTTACTTTCTTCTTTCCTTTATAATGTTATCCTTCTTTGGAGCTTATGGAATTAAATTCATAATCGAAAAAGCTGGTAAAATTTATTACTCAATTTCTTTCACTCTGATGATTTTGATTTATGTTTTTGTTTCAAATTATTCTCAAGTTAATCAATCAGATATATATACATTTGAAGATTACACGAAATCCATTCTTAAAAGTGTGGAAAAGAATTCAATAATATTAACTTATCAATGGGACTATTTTGTCTCGCCTTCTTACTATTATCAATATGTTGAAAATTTTAGAAGAGATGTTGCTGTTATCGACAAGGAATTACTCAGACGGTCGTGGTATTACAATCAGCTTGAAAGAAATTATCCTGATGTAATTAAAAATGTAAAAGAAGATGTTAATAAATTTTTAATAGCATTAAGACCTTTTGAACGCTCTGAAGAATATGATTCTGAGATACTTGAAAAATACTATAGAAAAATTATAACAGGTTTAATATCCAAGAATAAAGAAAATGTTTACATTGGGTTAGAATTATTTCAGAATGAAATGCAAAGAGGGGAATTACAGCTACCAGAAAATTATCAAATAGTGCCTCATCTTTTTATGTTCAAAGTTGTGAAGGGGAATGAATATGTGCCGGCTCCAGTTCCTGATTTTAAAATTAGAATTGCTGAGAAAAGAAATAAATACATTGATTTTATTGAGAATGTTATAGGAACAATGTTGACATATAGAGCAATGTATGAAATTCAATATGGTAAAATTGATAAAGCCAAGATGTATATCGATAAAATAAAAAGTGATTTAAAAAATTTTCACATTCCAGAAAGTATACTTAAGTTTATCAACTAATTATTCAAGTTCCTCCATTAATTCTTCATATCTTTCTTTGTCAACTTCTCTTTTTGTGAGGAATGACCTTAATAAAACATCGAGCTGTTGAATTAATTTTTTCTTATAATATTTTGGTGCATAGACAGAACCATCGAGCATGTAAATTCTTTTAGTTGGTTCATCATAAAATGTATAATTGATAAATGGACCTCCCATCGAGCCGTCTTTCATACGCCACAAGCCTTGTGTCATTAAAGCATAGCGATTTAAGAAATTAACTTCTTTCGTTGTTCTATAGTCATCAGAAATTTCAACATAACTTGAATCGTCGGATGTTCTATAAAATTTTTCTGTTAATTTATTTCTAATTGCATAAATTGAATCGCGATTTAGAAGAGCCGGCGAGGCATTATCAATCCAATGAACAAAAATCCATCTTTCCATGTCTGTCCCGGGAGCTCTTCTTAACCATACAAATTTATCTTCAGGTTTATCAATTGCAAGCAAAAAGTCTGTTTGAACATAAATCATCCAGCCATAGTCTCTCAAAAATCTTGCTTCAATATTTTTTTGTTCGTATCTGGAATTATAAAGACTTTTATAAAGTCTATCATTCGATATTTTTTGAAAATAATAGAGAAGATTTTCACTTTCCTTAAGAATATTTTTGTTTAATTGATCTATAGTAGGAGAAGTAATTATCATGACCAATTGGTCATTAGCCCAGAGATTATATTTATTAATAACACTAATTGAATCAGCATAAACCAATTTCTTTACATCGTTGGTTAGCATGCTGTTTATGTATTTAGCAACTTCTGATTGAGAGTTTAAAGGAGCAATAATAATTATATTCTTTCTTTCTTTATACTTTTCGAGCGAAGAAATATCTTTTCTTATGAGGTTAAAAAGATTTTCTGGCTGAGGAGTGTAAATTATTTTATTGAATACAGTTAGCAAAGCACCTTCGAGATTATAATATTCTGTTGAATCAGCAAATACATAAATATCATCTTCATTTCCAGTTGCAGTTTTTTTGGCATTGCATCCAGCAAGAAAAATTATAAATGTTAATAACAAAAAGCTTAAAAAGTATTTTTGTAGTTTCATCTTATTCATCTTAATTGTTGGTTTTTATACTTTAAGTAATTTTTTTTGTTTCATTAGTTTGGGACATTTGGAAGAACAAGGGGCATATGAGGTAAAAAAATTGTATAAAGAATCCACATTGAGATTCCCACAGTAATAGGTATTACAAGATTATCATCAGCCCAGCCAATTGATATATTTTCTGCTATCGCTCCAATTCCTGCAGAAACAAATCCAATTATAAATTCAATTAAATTTCCTTCAATTTTGGGTGTGAAAAGAATTACAATGCAGGAAAACAGAAAAAATGCTATGGTTCCTTCAAGACTTTTTAGTAGAAATTTTCTTTTTCCAAATTTTCTGCCTACAAGAGCAGCAGCAATATCTCCTATTATAAGTATTGAAAATGATGTAACAACAAAAATTTTGGGGAAAATAAGAATAACTATTACAGCAGATATCAATACATAAGTAGCACCATTTAAATTTTTTTTCTTATGGTCTTTTTCATGTCGTCTTAAAAGAAAACCGAAAATGCTGTAGAAGAAATCCTGAATTGGTTTGAAATAATATCTTCCTAAATCTATTATCAGGGATAAGATTAGTAGCGGAATTAAAATTTTTAGAGCTAGTTCTTTTGTAATAAAATAATAGATAACAGGAATAGAAAGAGAACAAAGGTGAATTGCTTTTCTTAAAACTTCACTTTGATAATCAATAGTTGCGTGTTCACTTGCTACCATCAGCTTTATCGGAATTTTTGGAGGATTCTTTTTTCTTTCTTTCTTCTAATAATTTTTGAACATGCTCTGGTATTTCCTGATCTTTGTTAGAATTATTTCCAGAGCCATTTCGTTTAACAGGGGGTAGTTCTTCTCCTTTAATAATTTTATCAATTTCTTCAGAATCAAGAATTTCTCTTTCGAGCAGTTCTTTTGAAAGTTTGTGCAGTAAGTCAACATTCTCAAGTAAAATCTTTTCAGCTCTTTCCATACAGGTCATAACAATTTTTTTAACCTCTTCGTCAATTTCTTGAGCTGTTTTTTCACTATAGTCTTTGTGTCTGGTAATTTCACGTCCTAAAAATATTTCTTCTTCTTTTGAACCATAAGCAAGCGGACCAAGTTTTTCACTCATTCCCCATTCACATACCATTTTACGGGCTATATTTGTAGCTTTTTCAATATCATTGCCAGCACCAGTAGTAAATCTTTTGAATACAATTTTTTCAGCTGCTCTTCCACCAAGTGCATAAGTAATCATTGCTTCGAGATATTCTTTTGAATAGGTATGTTTTTCATCAACAGGAAGATATGTTGTTACACCAAGTGCTCTTCCGCGAGGAATAATAGTTACTTTGTGAACAGGGTCAGCTTCAGGAAGCATTTTTGCTACAAGAACATGGCCAATTTCGTGATAAGCAGTAATCTTTTTCTCCTCTTCTGAAATAATTAAACTTTTTCTTTCCATTCCCATCATTACTTTATCTTTTGCCTCTTCAAAGTCTTCCATAGAAACTTTCTTTTTGTTTTTACGTGCTGCAAGAAGAGCAGCTTCGTTAACCATATTGGCTAACTCAGCTCCTGCGAGTCCTGGTGTGGCTTTAGCAAGAACTTCTAAATCAACATCTGAATCGAGAGGAATTTTTCTTGTGTGAACTTTTAAGATTCCTTCTCTTCCTTTTACATCCGGTCGGTCTACAACGATTTGTCTATCAAATCTTCCGGGTCTTAATAATGCGGGGTCGAGAACATCAGGACGATTGGTAGCAGCAATTATAATTACACCACTGTTTTGTTCAAATCCATCCATTTCGACGAGCAGTTGATTTAGAGTTTGCTCGCGTTCATCGTGTCCGCCTCCTAAACCTGCGCCACGATGCCTTCCGACAGCATCAATTTCATCTATAAAAATTATGCATGGAGCATTCTTCTTGCCCTGTTCGAATAGGTCACGAACACGACTTGCACCTACACCGACAAACATTTCAACGAAATCAGCTCCAGAAATAGAAAAGAATGGAACACCTGCTTCGCCCGCTACAGCTCTGGCAAGAAGTGTTTTACCAGTACCAGGAGGTCCTAACAATAAAACACCACGCGGAATTTTTCCACCGAGTCTTTGAAATTTTGCTGGTTCTCTCAAAAATTCAATTATTTCCTGAAGTTCTAATTTGGCTTCATCAGCACCAGCAACATCTTTAAATGTAACTTTAACTGCCGATTCTGTTATTAACTTAGCTCTGCTTTTTCCAAAATTAAATATTCCTTTAGTTCCCCCAGCACCAGCCTGCATTCTTCTGAAAATTAATATCCAAATTCCAAAAATTATCAGCCATGGCAAAAGTCCAAATAAAATTGAAGTCCATTCATTTGATTCTTTTACAAATGTGAACTTGATATTTTTTTCTTTCCAAATCTTAACTTGATCCTGAAGTACGGGTTCTATAAGTGTTACACTGAAATTTTGAACATCAATGAAAGCACCGTTTAAGAAAATTTTTTCTTTTTGAATTAATTTTCCTTCGAATCTATAATCATTTACATCAGTTTTAATAATTTTGGCACTTGCTATTTTCCCGCCGTCAAGAAATTTTTCATATACATCATATGGAACATCAACAACATTAGGAGAACCAGATTTCATGAATTGCATAATGATTACTGCGGCAATTATTACAGTCCCCCAGCTTATAACACTTTTAATGATTCTCGACCAATCAAAATCTCCATCTGGTTTTTGAGGACCATTTCCAAATGGCGGCTTGGATTTGTTGTTTTTATGTCGATTTTCGTTGTTTGCCATAAAATAGAATTTCACCTTCCTTTTTATTCACTTAAAACATATATGGATTTTAAATTTCTGTATTTTTGAGCATAATCAAGGCCATATCCGATAACAAATTTATTCTGAATTCGAAATCCAATATAATCAATTTTAACATCATATTTTATACTATCTTCTTTCACCAGTAGTGAAACCACTTTCATGCTTGCTGGTTTATGCTCTTCAATTAACTTTTCAATATACTTAATTGATAGACCTGTATCTACAATATCTTCAACAATTATTAAATGTCTGTCTGTTATATCAGCATTCAAATCTTTTACTAATTTTACTTTTCCGGAACTTATTTTTGCATCTCCGTAGCTTGATAACTTGAAAAAATCGACCTCGCAGTTTATTGTGATATGTTTCATTAAATCTGCCATAAACATAAACGAGCCGTTTAGCACGCCAATAAAAATTGGGAGTTTAGCTTTATAGTCATGCGAAATTTCTTTTCCTAATTCAGCTACTCTTTTTTGTATTTGCTCTTCAGTAATGTAAGGAATAAACTTTTCTGTTCCTATCCACAATTCATCAGTATTTTGTGTGCCTATTTTATCCACAGCTTTAATATCCTCTTTGTTTGTGAAGTAATTTTAAATCTATCATCTATTCTTAAGCCCACAAGCCAGACAATAAATTTATTATTCTCAAGAACAAATTTATCTTTTTTTTCTGAAGATTTAACTTTTGCATCGGTTAAAAAATCAGAAATTTTTTTAGGTTTTTTCATTCCGAGTGGTATAAATTTATCACCCGGCTGCCATTTTCTTAAAATAAATTCATCGCTTAAATTATCAGCAGAAATGTATTCTACATTTTTGGATTTACCAAATTTAATCTCATTTCTGCTAACTTCTTCAATTTTTAAAGTCTTGCTGTTTAATACAGCACTTTCCCCGACTTTGATAATTGTTATTGAGCTGTTATCATTTTTATAAGAAAAAATTTCAATTCCATTTTTTTCTCTCAAGGCAAATATTTTCTTTGTAAGAAAAATTTTTTTCCCTTTTTGTTTTTCAAATAAAGATTTTATTCTGTATACGTCGTTGTATTCAATATGATAATTAAAATTATCTTTTAAAAGTTTTTTAGTGAATTCACCAAAAATTTCGTTTTCAATTTTTTTTGCAGATGATTTGATGAAAATGCAATCCTTAGAGATGCGGGTGTGCTTAGTGATTAATCCATTAATATAATTATCAATTATTGATGCAAGAACTTCTAAAATTTTTGATGAACGAAATATTGCCTCATCAACTTTTGGATTAATCCTTTCTCGTATTAAAGGAAGAATTTTATTACGAATAAAATTTCTTTTGAAGTCAATTTTAAGGTTTGAAGAATCAATTCGATAGTTGATATTATTATTGTTGAGATAATCTAAAATTTCTTCTTTCGATATAAAAAGAAAAGGACGAATAATATTTCTCCGTTTTATTGGAACTCCTGAAATGCCTGTATAACCAGTTCCGCTGAAAAGATTAATTAATACAGTTTCGGTATTGTCAGATAAATTATGAGCTGTGACTATTTTATTAAAATTGTTCTTCTTCGAAAAGTTCTCAAGAAAACTGTAACGTAGAATTCTTGCGGCTTCTTCAATCGAAAGTTTATTTTCTTTAGCATATTCATTAACATTTAACTTACATGAGAAAAAAGGAATGTTTAATGATTGACAAAATTCATAGCAGAATTTTTCGTCGTCGTCTGATTCTTTTCCTCTTAATTGATGATTAAAATGAACAGCAGCAATTTCTACTTTATATTTTTTTTTGAATTTATTTAAGAAATAAAGTGCAAATGTTGAATCAGGTCCACCGCTGAATGCAATTAGAAGTCTATCGTTTTTATCAATTAGATTATGTTGATTAATGAAGTTAATGATTTTTTGTTCTAATTTTTTCATCTATGCAGGAATGCCCAATTATATTATCTTCTCACAAATTTTATAAGTGCATCATCACCAATTTTATCTACATCTTTTATCGAATAATTGATAGCTTTTGATAAACTTTTTATTCCAAGATTGGAACAAAGAGGCAATCCATTTCCTAAAATTTTTGGTGATAAGAATATTAAAATCTCATCTTCAAGTTTTTGCTTTATAAAACTTGAAAATACTTTACTGCCTCCTTCAACAAGAACAGAAATAATTTTTCTTTCAGCAAGAATTGACAATGCTTTGAGTAAATCAATTTTCCCGTTTCTTTCTTCAGGCACAAATATAATTTCAATGCCCTTCTTTAGATATGTATTAATTTTTCTTTTTCTATTTTTATTCTTTGTAGAAGTAATTATTATAAAATTTTTATCAGAATTTTTTTTGACCAGATTAGAATTAAGACTTAACTGAAGATTTGTATCAAGTATAATTCTTTTTGGATTTCTTCCTTCAACCAATCTTACTGTTAATTCGGGATTGTCAATTTTTACGCTATTAAAACCAACCATAACAGCATCATATTCAGAACGAAGTTCATGCACCAAGCTTCTTGATTCAACAGAAGTTAACCATTTTGAATTACCACTGCTATCAGCAATTTTACCATCAATAGTTATTGCCATTTTAAGAGTAACATAAGGCAATGATTTAGTGCAGTATTTGAAGTAAAATTTATTTATATCAATGCATTCTTTTTCCAGCAAGCCAGTTTTAACTTCCAGACCTGCTTTCCTGAATTTTTTTACTGCCTGACCATTGTGCTCAGGCTGAGGATTGAGTGTTCCTATTACAATTTTTTTTATTTTGGATTTGATTATTGACTCAATGCAATCCTGCTTATCAGTTGATAGCGAGCAGGGCTCTAAATTTGTATAAAGAGTTGCACCATCAGGATTTTCTTTAGAATTTTTTATAGCTAAAAGTTCTGTGCTAATTTCGTCTGGAGAACTTCTATAAGCTGCTCCAATAATTTTATCGTTCTTAACAAGCAAAGTACCAACAAGAGGCGTAGGACTTACTTTACCTTTTCCTTTCTTTGCAAGTTCTAATGTAATTTGTATGTAAGATTCATCTAACAATTTACTCAATCCCCAGCACTTCAAATTTTATTATGCCTGCTGGAACTTTTGCTTCCACTGTTTGACCAACTTTTACACCCATTAAAGCTTGGCCAACTGGTGAAGTTATAGAAATTTTCCCTTTTTCTAAGTCAGCTTCTTCTGGAGATACAAGAATATATTCATATATTTTGTTGTTATTTAGATTTTTTACTTTAACTTTAGAAAGAATATGAGCCTGGTCTTTTGGCATATTTGATGTATCTATAATTCTTGCTCTTGAAAGTAGGTCTTCGAGTTTACTAATTTTTAACTCGAGTAATCCCTGTTCTTCTTTTGCAGCATCATATTCTGCATTTTCGGATAGGTCGCCGTGTGCTCTTGCTTCTGCAATTCGTTCTGCCATTTTTTTGCGACCATTATTTTTGAGTTCTGCTAATTCTTTTTCGAGTTCTCTAATTCGTTCTTTACTTAGATAAACAAAATTCGACACTTTACTTACTCCTTATTTGTTGCTAAAAAAAGCGAAATAAGATTTCGCTTTGTGTAAATCAAAAAAATTGCCACCGCATTGCAGTGGCACTGAAAAAATAAAAATTATATATGAAGTTTTCAACTATTATTTAATGGAGGGTATTAATATGAAACCAATCGTAAAGTTTATTCTACTTATGATTTTTGCAATTGCTATGGCAAACTTAGAAGCTGCTGTTGTTGTTTATCTAAGAGAAATTTTCTATCCAGAAGGATTTGCTTTCCCATTAAAATTAATTTCTGATAAAATATTGTTAATAGAAATTATCAGGGAAATTTCAACTATTGTAATGCTCTTATGTATTGCTTATCTGTGCGGTAAATCATCTTTAGAAAGATTTTTCTATTTCATTTATGCTTTTGGAACATGGGATATTTTTTATTATGTATGGCTTAAAATTTTTCTGAACTGGCCTGTCTCTCTTTTAACAGATGATATATTATTTTTAATTCCTGTTCCATGGATTGCGCCAATCTATGCACCTGTTATTATTTCAATTAGTATGATAGTGTTTTCAATTATAAGTATTTATTTACAGCAAAAAGGATTTTCTTTAAGAACAAATAAACTAAGTATAATCGCATCCGTAATTGGGGTTGCATTTATTTTATTTTCATTTATGTGGGACTTTCAAACTCGTATTAATTCGATTTCACCTGTAAAGTATCACTGGGAATTTTTATTAATTGGAGAATTTTTTATCATTTTTGGTTTTATTTATTTCATTATCAAATTGAAGAAGGAGTAAAAATCAGTTATCAAAATATTAGCTATTCTTTATAGTTCTCAATAGTAATAAAGCGATAATAAAGAATAAAATGTTTAGTAATGATTCAATTACACCGCTATAATTTAATATAATAATTTTAGGAAGAAGCTCAACAACAGGAATAATTTCAACGGAATTATAAAAGTAAATAAAGCTTATTAAATTTAATAAAATTATTGTAGTCGTTAAAGATGCTTTAAAGTGTAATTTAAATATTAGCATTAATGCAATAACGATTTGTAGCAAATTGATAAAAATTGATACTAATATTAATGTATCATCACTAAAAGTAATAGTAGATTTTAACTTTTCGATGATACTTTCAGGATAAGCCAGATTTGATACTCCCTGGTATAGCAAAAACGTTATCAATAACCAGTAAAGTATTGAATTAGTTATATTAAAAGGTTTTATATGCCTATAGATAAATTTTATGAAATGTAAATTATTAAAAGTATTATGCATAATAGTTGTTGTTTAGAAATTAACCAATTAAAGACCGGTCTACTTGCTTAGCTTTCGACCGGTCAATTGGTGCCCTCAAAACTTGGGTGCAAAATTAATTATTGCAGGACACTTGCGCATTAGGATAAAATACTAATTGAAGCGAAATTAATACTAAAAAAATACTAATTGAATAAAAATCGAATGGAAAAGTCAAAAGAAGTCCATTTAAGACTTGACAAAAAATTCTATGTTATTTTTAAAGTTAGTAAAGAGGATTACTTTGTGTTATAAATTTCATTTGGCTCAAAGAAAAGATTCTTTTCTTTAAGAAAATGGATTATTTCGGACTTTTTGGAAAGATTTAATTTTGCTTTGATGTTGCTGCGATAGTAATCAATTGTTTTTTTGGATAAGTAAAGTTGCTCGGCTATTTCTTTTGAGGTATAACCCCTGCTTATAAGTTTGAGTACTTCTATTTCTCTATCTGTTAAACCATACTTTTTCAAATCATTAACACTGAAAATATTACCACTGTCACCATATACAACAACTTTTCTTTTTCTAATAAGTTTGTCGATAAGTTTACTTTTTAATACAAAACCTTTTTCAGGTCCTAAAACTGTATTGAGAAGAACAAGAAAATTAACAAACATTAATCTGTAATTATATACTTTAAGGTGGAGAGTAATATCTGTATAGTAAATGTAACGGGATATTATAAAAATAGAGTGATAAACAACAAGGATTAGTAAATAATATTTTATTTCTTTTTTATTCCAGATATCATTTATAATTAAATTAACAAAATAACCTATTATTAATAACTGCAGTAAATTAAAGACCATAAATACTTTTAATTCCCGTGGGTCTAAAAAGAAGTAAATAATTACTCCAAGAAGAATTCCAATTTTATATCTTATGTTCAACTCTAAAATCCGATATAGGACATTAAAAAGTAGATTTTTTCTATAATGTGGTCAAT
>NZ_JAYKGK010000004.1:0-311745 GCF_036860675.1 Rosettibacter primus | reverse complement strand
GAAGCTGACTTAACAGATGTTTTTGCCATTTTACACCTCTTATTAGCCATATAACTATTAATTATACTGCACAGATTTATTATTTAAGGAACGATATCCTGCGTGCAGTTGCAGGATATTATTCCAATAGCTTTGTTTTTGTGTAAAATTCTTAATATTTAAAAATAGCATCTGCATAATATAATTCTTAAAACATTTCAGTCTAATGGACTTTTAACTCCAAGTCCTTTATTCAGGACGTGTGTATAAATCATTGTTGTTTTTACCGAACTGTGACCAAGCAATTCTTGAATAGTTCTAATGTCATAACCGTTTTCCAGTAAATGAGTAGTAAAACTGTGACGAAATGTATGTGGACTACCTTGCTTAATTATACTGGCTTTTTTTATAGCGTCTTTTACTGCTCGCTGAATTGTACTTTCGTGAATATGCCATTTAATTTTACCGCTCTCTTTATGCTTTATATACTTGTCTACCAGGAATGCATATTGCAAGCCGAATTCCTTGACAACATTTGGATATTTATTATCTAATGCGTATGGAAGTAAGGTTTCTCCTTTTCCTTTGCTTAAATCTTTTTTGTGTTGTTTATAAACTTCATTTAAATAATTTTTCAGCTCTGGAATTATTGATAAAGGTAAAATTAGTATTCCTGTCTTTTCCCTCTTTACCATCTCTAACAATTATTTGTCTATATTCAAAATCAATATCTTTTATTCTAAGACTTAAAGATTCAGATAATCTTAAACCGCTACCATATCAAAGTGAAACAACCAGCTTTGGTACTCCATTTAAATGTTTAAAATCTTTGTTATTTCATTCCTTGAAAATACTATTGGCAGATGTTTTATTCTTGTTGCATGTTTTATTTCATCCAGCCATCCAACTTCTTTCTTTAAAACATTTTTATACAGATACAATATTGCCTGCAATGCCTGATTTTGTGTTGAGGATGAAACATTTTGTTCTACTGCAAGATGATTTGTGAATTTCTGAATCTCATCTTTGCCCATTTCATTCGGATGTCTTTTATTGTGAAATAGAATAAACCTTTTTATTCAGCCAATGTATGCTTCTTCTGATTTTCTGCTGTAATGATTTAATCTTAAGTGTATTCTTACTTCATCAAGTAATTTTGGTTTGTTCATATTGGGAGAAATAATTAAACTATGTTTATCTGAATCTTTCTTAATAAAAATATAAGCTTTTTGATTTTTCAAAAGTACCCCCATATACTTGTTAAGTAACTTATTGAATAAATTTTTTTATGTCAAGGAATATTTTATTATTAAATTTTAGTAGTGTTCTAAAAAGTGTGTAAATAAAAGAAAGAGGTATTTAAAAGGCCTAAGCTTCCGGAAAAAATTGGGTAAATAAAATCTTCACAGATTTTAATATTGAAAAATTATTTTTTAATCACACCCAATTAATTCTTTGAGCTGAGATAAGAAATGGAAAGTTTCAGATTTAATATTAGTCCCAGTACTTTTAAAAGTGCTTTTCCATTCTGGTAGTAGATAATTTGCCATTAAGGGAAGCTTTTAATTTTAGTGAGAGAAAAATTTTATTCATAAAATATCCCCATAGAATTTTATTTCACCAAGCATTTAATGAGGGGGGGGGTAAAAGAGCAATGAGATCGAAAAGTTAGTAAAAATTTTGGCTAAGAATAGCCAAACAATGGGAAAATTAATATTTAGATAAAATAAAAAAACTCATTTTACTCAAAAATGAGGGTTTTTGTGGGCCCAGAAGGACTTGAACCTCCGACCCGCTGATTATGAGTCAGCTGCTCTAACCAACTGAGCTATGGGCCCAATTTAGTGTTGCAAAAATAATGCTTTGTTGATATGTATGCAAATTTCTATTGAACGAAAAATTATCAAACAAAAAATTTTATATTGTTCAAAAGTAATATCTGTTCAATATTGCAAAAAAATAAAAAAAAAGTTTATATTTGCACACTATTTATTAAATGGTACTTTTTTCTTTGACATGCCGGGGTGGCGGAATTGGTAGACGCACAGGACTTAAAATCCTGTGGGTGTTAAACACCCGTGCCGGTTCGAGTCCGGCCCTCGGTACTTGTTTTAAGTATTTAATTATCAAAAGGAAATTAATAGGATATCAACCAAAATGACTATATAATTTTTGGGTTCTTAGCTCAGTTGGCTAGAGCGTCTGCTTGACGTGCAGAAGGTCATAGGTTCGAGTCCTATAGAACCCACATTAAGCCGGAGTTAACTCCGTTTTTTTTTAATTAAGGTATATTATGGATAAAATTAAAATAAAATTTCCTGATGGCTCTATAAAAGAATTTGAAAAGGGAATTACACCTCTTCAAATTGCTCAACAAATTTCTTCGCGTCTTGCAGAAGATGCTCTTGTTGCAAGAATTAATGGTGCTTTAAAAGACCTTTCTACAAAAATTTATGATGATTCTGAAATTGAAATTCTTACTTTCGATGATGAAGAAGGTAAAGAAACTTATTGGCATTCAACTTCTCATTTGATGGCTCATGCAGTTCAATCACTTTTTCCAGAAGCTAAGTTTGGGGTTGGTCCTGCTATTGATGCAGGATTTTATTATGATATTGATATTAATACAAAATTGACCGATGATGACCTTGTAAAGATTGAAAACAAAATGCAGGAAATTGCAAAACAGAAAAATCCATTTAAGCGTACTGAACTTAGCAAAGAAGAAGCAATTAAATTTTTTGAAAAAAAAGGTGATAATTATAAACTTGAAATCCTGAGTGAACTTGATGATTCAAAAGATGTAATTAGTATTTATGAAGAAGGTGATTTTACTGATTTGTGCACTGGTCCTCATCTCCCTGATACAGGGAAAATAAAATATATAAAATTATTAAGCGTATCGGGTTCTTACTGGCGAGGTGATGAAAAGAATAAACAGCTTCAAAGAATTTACGGCATTTCTTTCCCGAAGAAAAAAATGCTCGATGATTATTTGTTATTTCTTGAAGAAGCAAAGAAAAGAGATCATAGAAAACTTGGTAAGCAGCTCGATTTATACAGTGTTCATGAAGAAGCTGGTGCTGGTTTGATTTACTGGCATCCTAAAGGTGCAAGAATCAGAAATACAATCGAAACATTCTGGCGCGCTCAACATATTAAAAATGGCTATGAACTTCTTTATTCTCCTCACATGGGAAAAAGCTGGCTTTGGGAAACAAGTGGTCATCTATCATTCTACAAAGAGAATATGTATGCACCTATGAGTATTGATGAGCAGGATTATTATATTAAACCAATGAATTGTCCATTTCATATTATGATTTATAAATCTAAACTACGCTCTTATCGTGAACTTCCGCTAAGATGGGCTGAATTAGGAACTGTATATCGTTATGAAAAAAGTGGTGTACTTCATGGACTATTACGTGTGCGAGGATTCACTCAAGATGATGCTCATATCTTTTGCACTCAAGAACAAATTGAAGATGAAATAATAGAAGTAGTTCGATTCTCAATCTTTATGTTGAGGTCTTTTGGTTTCGAAGATTTGAAATTTTATATCGCTACAAAACCAGAAGATGCAATTGGTGAAGATTCAATCTGGGAAAGAGCAATAAATTCTCTTAAACATGCTCTCGAAAGAGAAAATTTACATTATGAAATTGATGAAGGAGGAGGGGCTTTTTACGGACCAAAAATTGACATCAAAATTAAAGATGCTCTGAATCGTGAATGGCAATTAAGTACAGTTCAATTTGATTTTAATCTTCCAGAACGTTTTGATATGAAATACATTGGAGAAGATGGAAAAGAACATCGTCCTTTTATGGTTCATCGCGCATTGCTCGGCTCTATTGAAAGATTTATGGGAATTTTAATTGAACATTATGCAGGGGCATTTCCTACTTGGCTTGCACCTATTCAAGTTGCAGTTGTACCTGTTTCACAAAATTATCTTGATTATGCAAAAGAGATATACAAACAATTAAAAGATTTAGATATTTTTGCAGAGTTAGATGAAAGAAATGAGAAGATTGGATATAAAATAAGAGATTGGGAAACTCAAAAAGTTCCTTATATGTTGATTGTTGGTGAAAAAGAAAAAAATTCAGGAACAGTATCAGTGCGTCAACACAAAGTAGGTGATAAAGGAAGTTATGCATTAAATGATTTTATTGATATAATTCAATCAGAAATAAAAAACAGAATTAATCACAATTAATGAGGTAATATATTACACAAGTAAAACACCGTGTAAATCAGGAAATTAAATCTCCAGAAGTAAGATTAATTGGAGCTAATGGAGAACAAATAGGAATAGTATCAATTAAAGATGCATTACAAAAAGCAGAAGAAGCAGGAATGGATTTAGTTGAAATTGCGCCACAGGCAAATCCTCCTGTATGCAAAATTATTGATTACGGCAAATTTGTTTATGAACAACAGAAAAGAGAAAAACTTCAAAAGAAAAAACAGCAGGTTAGCGTTCTTAAAGAAATAAGACTTCATCCTAATACAGATGTTCATGACTTTGATTTTAAAGCTCGACATGCAGCAAATTTTATTGAAGATGGAAATAAGGTAAAAGTTTCTGTCATATTTAAAGGAAGAGAATTAGCATATACTGAAATTGGGGAAGAACTTTTAAGAAAATTTATTGAAAGGCTGTCGGATATTGCAAAAGTAGAACAAGAACCAAAGTTTGAAGGCAGAGCGATGCATGCCATATTAGCACCGCAAAAAGGTAAAAAGAAAAAATAGATAGGTGAGATAATGCCAAAAATGAAAAGTAATCGTGGTGCCAAAAAAACTTTTAGAGTTACTGGCACAGGAAAAATCAAAAGAAACAAAGCATACAAATCACATATTCTAACTACTAAATCAAGAAAAAGAAAAAGAAATCTTAGAAAAGCAACTCTTGTTTCTAAAGCAGATTTAAAAAGAGTTAAAATAATGATACAATAAATTGGAGAGGAATAGAAAATGCCACGCTCAGTAAATCATGTTGCGTCGAAAAGAAGACGTAAAAAAATACTTAAACTTGCAAAGGGTTATTGGGGTGCTCGTAAGAATGTTCTTACAGTTGCAAAACATCATATCGAAAAAGGATTACTTCACGCATACAGAGATAGAAAGTTAAAAAAGAGAGAATTTCGTTCTTTGTGGATTGTAAGAATTAATGCAGCTGCAAGAGAAAATGGAACTACTTATTCTCGTTTGATTGGTGCACTTAATAAAAAAGGAATAAGTATTAATAGAAAAATTCTTGCAAGCTTAGCTGTTGAGAATCCTAAAGCTTTCTCTGATGTAGTGAAATTTGCAATGAATTAACTTTTATCCCTCTCGAATTTATTATTGATAAAATCGAGAGGGATTTATTTTAAACTCTCGGGGATGAATATGCTAAATAAAATTTCTGATACCCGGAAAATTTTTGATGAAGACATTTCAAAAATTACTAACCTTCAAGCTCTCGAAGAATTGCGCATAAAGTATTTAAGCCGTAAAGGAATTATTCCTCAACTGTTTGATTTGTTCAAAGAAATTTCAAAAGAGGAAAAGAAAATTGTTGGCAAAGAACTTAATGAATTGAAAAACTATGCTCAGCAGAAATATGATGAACTAAAATCAAAACTTGAAGCCGAAGAAAAATCAAAAAAAGAATTATCTCTTGATGTTACACTTCCGGGAAGAATTAAAACTATTGGAAGCAAACATCTTATTACTCAAACTCTCGATGAGATAAAAAATATTTTTAAAGGATTAGGATTTTCTGTTTATGAGGGTCCGGAATTAGAATCTGATTACAATAATTTTGAAGCATTAAATTTTCCTGCTGACCATCCAGCTCGTGATATGCAGGATACATTTTTTATTAATCAAAATTTTTTATTAAGAACTCATACTTCACCTGTTCAAATTAGATTAATGAAATCGAAAAAACCTCCGATTCGTGCAATTATGCCTGGAAAAGTTTATCGTAACGAGGTTATAAGTGCCAAAAGTTATTGTCTGTTTCATCAGGTTGAAGGTTTATATGTTGACAAAGATGTTACATTTGCAGAATTAAAAGGAACTCTGATTGCATTCTTAAAACAATTTTTTGGCGATGATGTCAAATACCGATTTCGTGCAAGTTTCTTTCCATTTACAGAACCAAGTGCAGAAATGGATGTATGGTGGCAGCCAAAAGGTAAAGAAGGAAGATGGCTCGAAGTACTTGGCTGCGGAATGGTTGACCCGAATGTGTTGATTAATGTTGGTATAGATCCAGAAGAATATGTGGGTTATGCTTTTGGTATGGGAATAGAAAGAACAGCAATGCGTAAATATGGAATTGATGATATCAGAATTTTATTCGATAGCGATATTCGTTTCCTAAGGCAATTTTAAAGGTGATGAAATGAAAATTTCTCTAAATTGGCTTAACGATTATATTGATTTGAAAGATATTCCTCTTAATGAAATAATAGAAAAACTAAGTCTTGCAGGATTAGAAGTTGAAGAAGTAATTGACCAATCTAAAAATTTTGAAAATATTGTTGTCGGTTATGTAAAAGAAAAGAGAAAACATCCAAATGCAGATAAGCTTTCTGTTTGCATTGTAAGCGATGGTCTCCAAGATTATAATGTAGTTTGTGGAGCTCCAAATGTAGAAGCAGGTCAAAAAGTTCCTTTTGCAAAAGTTGGAGCTGTAATTCCTTTCAATGGATTGAAATTAGAAATAGTAAAAATTCGTGGAGAAATTTCTTATGGAATGATATGCTCGGAAAAAGAACTTGGATTGAGTGATAATCATGAAGGAATTATGGTTTTAAATTCTGAACTGAAAGAAGGAACTTTGTTTGCAGATGCTGTCGGAATCAATGATGTAATTCTTGATATTGCAATAACTCCAAATCGTGCAGATGCATTAAGTCATATTGGAGTAGCAAGAGATTTATCAGCTATTTTTGACAGACCTTTAAAAATTCCTCCTGTTGAAATTCATGAATCCAATATCAAATCGGAAGATGTTGCTTCGGTTGAAATTGTTGATGAAATTAATTGTCCTCGTTATGTGGGGAAAGTAGTATTGAATGTTCAAATTAAAGAATCTCCTGAATGGCTTCAAAGAAGATTGAAAAGTGTAGGATTAAGACCAATAAATAATGTTGTAGATGTTACAAATTATGTTTTGTATGAAGTTGGTCAACCATTGCATGCATTTGATTTAGATAATTTAAACAAGAAAAAAATTGTAGTTCGACCTGCTTCTGATGGTGAAAAATTTGTTACACTCGATTCGAAAGAGAGAGAATTGACATCAAAAGATTTAATGATATGTGACGCAGAAAAACCTGTAGCTGTTGCAGGAGTCATGGGTGGTGAAAATTCTGAAGTTACTTTTTCTACAAAAAATATTTTAATTGAAAGCGCATACTTTAATCCTTCTTCAATTAGAAAAACTGCAAAAAGATTGGGACTTCAGACGGATGCATCTTACCGTTTTGAAAGAGGGACTGATTATGGAATTACGGTTTGGGCTGCAAGAAGAGCCGCTCAATTAATTTATGAAACTGCCGGTGGTGAAATTGCAAAAGGTGAAATTGATGTTTATCCAAATCCATTTATTCAGAAATCTGTTGAATTGCGTTTTCAAAGAATCCCAAAAATTTTAGGCTATGAAGTTCAAAAAGAAAAAGTAAAAAAAATTTTTGTTAATCTTGGTTTTGAAATTACAAATGAAGATGAGAAAAAAATAACTTTAGCTGTTCCAACTTATCGACACGATATTGAAAGAGAGATTGATTTGATAGAAGAAATTGCAAGAATTTATGGTTACGATAAAATTCCTGAGATAGAAAAAATTTCTGTTACACTCGAAGAAAAAGTTGACCAATCTTCATTTAACGATAATGTTAGAAATATCTTGAACTCACTTGGATTTTATGAGATTGTTACCAATTCACTTTTGAAAGAAGAAATTGCTAAAAGATTTGGAAATCCAATTGGAGTTTTGAATCCTCAAAGCATTGAAATGACTCATCTTCGTCCATCTCTATTACCAGGAATGCTTCAAGCAATAGTAAATAATCTGAAAGTAAACGAAAAAAATCTTCAACTTTATGAAATTGGAAAAATTTTTGAAAGAAAACATGACGAAGAGATTAAAAGCTTTGATGATTTTTCTGAGAAAGAAAGTTTAATAATTGCATTAAGCGGAAAGGCGGTTGAAACAGAATGGTATGAAAAAGACAGAGCTTATGATTTTTATGATTTAAAAGGTTTTGCTCAATCTTTTTTGATGAAGTTATTGCCTTCTCTAATCTATGAAACAGAAAAAATTATTGATACAAATGAATTTGAAGTAGGTATTCAAATAAAATATGATAATAAAATTTTAGGAAAAGGAGGGATAGTTAAAAAAGAATTATTAAAATTGTTTGATATAAATCAGGATGTATTAACATTTATTTTTAATCTGGAAATTATTAAGACCTTACAATTGCCAAAAAAGGAATTCAAAGAGTTATTAAAATACCCAAAAGTATATCGAGATTTTGCATTCATACTTGATGAATCAATTGAAACAGAAACAGTAATAGATGTGATTAAAAAATCCAGTTCTAAATTGTTGCATCATATTAAGTTATTTGATATTTTCCAAAGTGAAAGTTTAGGTAAAGGTAAAAAAAGTCTTGCATTTCAGTTAGAGTATTTTGATGAAAGTAGAACTCTAACAGAAGAAGAAGTTGATAAAGATTTCTGGAATGCAATAAAAGCAATTGAAGAAAAATTAAATGCAAAATTAAGAGGCACTTAGTGGCAGAACTTTCAAAATATGATATGTTTTTAGAAGAACTAAGTTCTCTTGAAAAAGAAATTTATTATTTTATCCAAAAAGGTGCAGAGTTGATTGAAGCCAATGAGGCTTTAAGCAACAGAATTAATCAATTAGAAAAAGAAAATGAAACATTAAAAAAGCGTTTATCAGAAATTGAATCAAAAATTTCAAAGTCAATGTTCAACGAAGAAAATTTGTTTGGAGTAGAAAGATTTAATGCAGAAGAAAGAGAAGCATTAAAGAACAAAATAAGCGAATTGATAGCCAGGATTGACTATCATTTGCGTTCTTAAAATATTGTGTGATGATGGAAGAGATATAAAATGGGCGAAAAAAAGAAGCTTAAAGTAAAAATATTTGATAAAGAATATTCGTTGCTGGTAGAGAATCAAGAAATTGCAGCTGAATTGGCAGAATATGTAAATAGTATTATGGAAGAAACAAAAGAAGAATTACCGGATCAACCTAAAGATACAATTGCAATAATAGCAGCATTAAATATTGCATACGATTTATTTATGGAAAAGAATAAATTTAGGGAATTCAGCATACAGGCAACAGATAAAGTAAAGAAAATTAAGCTTCTTTTGAGTGAGTCCAAATTTATGTCCTCTCCATCATAAAAGTTTCTGCACTGCCGGCCCAATTTATAAAAGAACTAACAATAATAAACTATAGGGTTATTGGCTCACGGCGTGTATTACAGGCCTCAACCGCCTTTTTGGCGGTCTCCCGTTTTAACGGGGGCAGTGGAAGTAAAAAGCGTCGGGCAATTTCCCACATTGTATAAGAAGGGTTCTTTTTATATAAACGGCCGGCAGTTGCATTATAAATTTTCTTATAATGGAGGATATATGCAGTTGGAAATGTACTTGGTTCTTATTATTACCTCTGTAACTGCTGTAATATCTTTCTTGCTGGGTTGGTTGATTAATACTAAGATCGGCAGGAATAATATAGCTGTTGCAAAAGAAAAAGCTCAGAAAATTATTGAAGAAGCTGAAAAAGAAGCTAAACATATAAAAAGAGAAAAACTTCTCGAAGTTAAAGATGAATGGCTTAAGAAAAAACAAGAGTTCGATAATGAAGTAAATACAAAACGACAAAAACTTCAGGCTTATGAAAAACAGCTTGAAACAAGAGAAGATAATCTTGAGAAAAAATATGATGTTGTAGTTCAAAAAGAAAAATCTCTTAAAGAACTCGAAAAACAACTTCAGCTTCAAAAAGAGGAAATCGAAAGAAAAAATCTTGAATTAGAAAAATTAATTGAAGAACAAAATCTGCGGCTTGAAAAGACAGCAGGTTTAACATCTGAAGAAGCAAAAAAAATGCTTATGGAAAATATGATTAATCAGGCAAAATCAGATGCTTCTCAGATGATTAAAGAAATACGCGAGCAGGCTAAACTCGAGGCGAAAAAAGAAGCTCAAAAAATTATTGTGCAGGCTATTCAGAGAACTGCTGTTGACCATTCTGTTGAAACAACTGTTTCAGTTGTTCAAATACAAAATGATGAAATGAAAGGAAGAATAATTGGAAGAGAAGGCAGAAATATTCGTGCCTTCGAAGCAGCAACAGGGGTTGATGTTATTGTGGACGATACACCTGAAGCTGTTATTCTTTCTGCATTTGACCAGTTTAGAAGAGAAGTTGCTCGTATTGCTCTCGAACGCTTAATTGCCGATGGAAGAATCCATCCAGCAAGAATTGAAGAAGTAGTTGCAAAGGTAGAACAGGAACTCGACGAAGAAATTCAACGAGAAGGAGAAAACACACTAATTCAACTTGGTTTACATGGAGTTCATCCAGAACTCGTAAAACATATTGGCAAAATGAAATATCGTTCCAGTTATGGACAGAATCTTTTACAACACAGCATTGAAGTTGCTTATTTAACAGGTATTATGGCAGCAGAACTTGGTTTTGATGTTAATCTTGCTAAACGTGCTGGATTGCTGCATGATATTGGAAAAACTATAGACCGTGATGTTGAAGGACCTCATGCTTTGCTTGGATATGAATTAACAAAAAAATATAATGAACATCCGATAGTTGTTAATGCTGTTGGCAGTCACCATGAAGATATTGAAATGGAACATCCAATTGCTGCACTTGTTCAGGCTGCAGATGCAATAAGCGGTGCTCGCCCAGGTGCAAGAAGAGAACCACTCGAAAGTTATGTCAAACGCCTTGAAAATCTTGAAGCTCTTGCAAAATCTTTTGAAGGTGTAGCTAAGACCTATGCTATTCAGGCTGGTAGAGAAGTACGTGTAGTTGTTGAACCCGACAGAGTTGATGATAATCTTGCTGATAGATTGTCTTATGAAATTGCACAAAAAATTCAGGAAGAAATGGAATATCCTGGACAGATTAAAGTAACGGTTATTCGTGAAGTAAGAAAAATTGCTTACGCAAAATAAATTTTAAGACTGTGTTTAATCACTCATTTTATTCTAATTGAATATATGTGATTAAGCACAGTCTTTTTTTTGAGATTTGTATTATGAACTGTTATACTGAGCAAAGCGATCAATATAAAAATTAAATTCAGAATGATAATTGAAAATTATTGATATAGTTTATAAGACTTTTTATCAGGACTTATTAAAGAATTTCTTAATAATTTTGTTTTTGAAATAAAAATATTATCACTCATATTAAAAAATTTTATCAGATAATTTTGGCAATATTCAAAAACAGTTTTAATAAAATGAAAAAGAAATTATTAATTGGTATAACAGGTGGAATTGGGGCGGGTAAATCGATTGTAAGTTCTATTTTAGAATCTATGGGTTACTGTGTTCTAAAATCTGATTTAGTGGCAAAAGAAATTATGCAAAACAATAACGAGGTTAAGAAAAAAATTATTGAAACTTTCGGGGAAGAAGCATATAGTAATGGAAAACTTAATACAAAATATTTAGCTGAAAAAGTTTTTTCATCAAAAGAAAATGTGGAAAAAATAAATTCAATTGTTCATCCATTTACAATCAAAAAAAATTTAGAACAAGCAAAAAAAGAATTTCAAAAATCAGATATAGTTTTTATTGAATCGCCATTAATTTATGAAGCTAAGATTCAGAAATATTTTGATTATGTCATTTTAATTTACAGTGATGAACAATCAAGAATCAAAAGAGTAATGGAAAGGGATAAAGTAACAGAAGAAAAAGTTCGTCAACGAATGCAATTTCAAATTCCGGATGAAAAGAAAAAAGATTGGGTGGATTTTGTTATTGAAAATAACAGCAATATTGAAGAATTGAAAAACAGACTTAATTTTGTGATGCAATTAATAAAATCAATTTAATATGTCTGCTTATAATTACAATATATTATCCAAGAAACTTTTTTGTCAATTAAGTCACTTTTACATTCAAGACAGTATCCTTCATAATATGATTTTTGTTCTGCTCTTACTTTTTTAACTATCCTAATTATTTTATGACATGACTTACAGTAAATTGCTGCATACTTGTCTGGATTATTCATTTTAATATGACATATATAACAATAAGGACTATCCTTTGATGCTTCGCGATTACAATATTTTACTTCGCATTTCATTGTTTAACTCGAAATTGCTTTTATAATTTTGTCAATTGTTAAAGTAAAGAATACGGATCATCAATTTCTGCTATTTCTTCTATATTAGTCTCAAAATAGTAGAAGATAAATTTTGACATATCGATATCGGGTCCAGCTAACATTGAGAATAAATCATAAATATCATCGCATCCAACATATTTTGTTCTGCAGTAATTATAAATTTTCATTTTTACTATTTCAGGATCATCATCAAAATTAATTAAAAGATCTATTGGATAAGTTTCTAATAACACTTTATTAGATTCATCTTCATGAAATAAGTAAGCAATACTGTATTTATATAATGCGGCATCGTCATTAATTGATACCCATAATCTTGAAATTCTTTCGTCCTTCAACATAATTGTCCCCATTTGTTCATTGGATTATAATTCAATTATTTCGATGGAGATATCTGTACCATAGAGTGAATTATAATTTTCTATAAGTTTTACAAAAGTAAATTGTTTTTTATAAAGAATTAAATATAGAACCTCATAGATATTTTTACAGCCATATTTTACAGTTTTTTGATTATTAGCAGAATCTATTCCTTCTACAGTAACATAATAATTGTATTTAGAATCGTGATTAATTGAAAATTCTATTTCATACGATGTTATTTCGGTTAATTCTTCCATATTGAATAATTTATTAGTTACTATTGGATTAGAGATGAATAAAAAAATAATTTCAAAATATTATGTGAGATTTATAAAATTCTTTTCTGCAAGGAATAAAATGTGAATATAGATTTATTGAATAATTATTTTGGAATGAATTAGTGAGACAAAAATAGTGTAAAATGTATTTATAATTTTCTCTATAATTTTAAATATGAAGTCGGGATAATTGTTCAAGTTTAAGGGGTTCGATTTAAAAAATATCTTTTTAGCACAAAATTATGCGTTAAATACACCCCTGAAATTTTTTTCTCAAACCTATTTTTCTTTAAAAATGCTGGGAGGTTTGAGTTTAGTTAAAAACAGGTATCTACTTAATAATTAATGAATTTCTGTTTCCATGTTAAGACAGGTTTACACAGGGATGACGCATCGAATTTTTCATAAGTCTCTAATCTTAATTTCATTATAATACATATGCGCATTTTATTAATGGTTATTTTTTTTTGATTAGTTTTATGAACATTATCAATGCTTAGTAATTTTTATTTATTCATTTTGAATGTTACTGCTTTCAATTTCTTCCTCAAACCAGTCATGTTTAGTTGTTTCATATATAATTCTCTTATCTCTTGTAAGTAAATATTCTCTTAGTTTTTGAAATTTTATTTTAAATAGTGGATTTGATTCTTCAATGTATTTTTCAATTATTTCATTTGCTTTGCTTGGTTCATTTTTATATATAAAAGAAATTGCAAGTGTGTATGCTGCATAAACAGGGAAATTATATTTTTTTCTATAAATTGGCTCGAGCATTTTTATTGGCTGCTCATAATTCTTTTTTATTAAACTAAGTAATGCAAGTTTTTCTAAAATGAACAGCTTATTTTGATTTTGCATTTCAAAAGGGAAATTTATTTCGTTGGCTATGTAAAGAAATTTTTTTGCTTCTACTTCATATTCATTATTATTGGTTATTGCATAAAGGTATAGGTTAATTATTCCTTTTAGATATGATTTGTAAACAGCAATTGTAAAATTATTACATTCTACTAAAGCTTCAGTTTCTGTTTCAATTTTCTTTTTATTATAGTCTTCTTTAATGCACTTGTCAATATATTTATTAGCAAGTTGGAGATAATTTATTGTGTCTTTTTCTTTTTGTTCATTGAGCAAATTTTCTTTGTTGATAAAAATTAATGAATAAAGGTTAACATTTGTTCTTGCAAGTGTTAGGAATTTTTGTGCGAGATTATATAATGTTTTTATGTAGATTTTTTTGTATCTGTTTTTTTGTTCTTCATTAATAAATGATTCATAAATAGCTTCTATTTTTTGAAAGTTAAGAATACCTTCTTTAATTGCATAGGTATATGAAGTAAGTTTTTCTTGAAATTGTTCATCTGAGTAATTATTGAAAAATATATACTTCCCATAAATATTTGATATTAACATTGCTTTTCTGTAAAGGTCAGTTATTCTGCCGGAATTATATTTTAGTGAAAGGTCAATATATTTGATAGCATTTTCTGCATCTTCTATTATGTCCCCATCTTTTCTTGAGTTTGGTTTTGTAAGTTCATTTACAGATTGGTAATAAGTATATGCAAGATTAGAATAGTAAGCAGCATTATTTGGTTCAAGTTCTATTATGCGTTTTCTTAATTTAATTGTAAGCTCTCTGAAATACTTTTTTTCTTTTATAAATTTTTTTCTTTCAGATTTATCGGGGAATTTTTTCTTAAGATTTTCTGAGCATTCAGAAAGTTTTGCGGTTGCAAAAGAAAATTTATTTAGAAGTTCTGCATCGTTCCAGATGAAGTGGTTTTCAATTGGTTGAAATTTTTGCAATAGTTGATAAATTTCTTGCCAGTTGCTCTGTTCTTCAAGCATCGATATTGTTGAGATAAGTCTAGTATCATTAAGTTTGTCAAGGAATTCAATCTCATTTAAAACGCAGCAAAAAGGGATTTCGTAAATAGTTTTGAGGTTTAATATCTTTTTAAGAGCTTCTCTGATTTGAAAAGATTTATAATCCAATGTTTTTTCGATTTCATAGTATATTTTTAATGAGTAGTTATCTGTTTGAACAGAAGTTATTTTGAGTTGAATAACATTATTTAGTTTTCTATCGGCATTAATGAAATAAAGAAATGCGGTTTGAATTGATTTTAGCAAATTCAAATTATTTGGCAGATAAGGTTTAATTATATTAAAGTATTTGCTTCCCCAGTAAAAATATCCTGAATTATGGATGAAATCATTTATTGTAGCAATTAAAAATATCATAGTTTCCCTTTAATAGAATTGAGTAATTTCATTCTTTTCGATTCCAATAACTTTTTTGCCAATATGTTTCTGTTCTTCTGCATAGTAAAAAATTATAGAATCTTTATCCTTGTTGATAATTTCGAGCAATTCATTTTTTAATTCTTGATATTGTTTGGCAGTTAAATAGCCTTCGAAAGCTGAGTTTTGTACCCAGTTCATATATTTTCTAAATGTTTTAAGTGCTTTGTTTAATCTTTTAGGGTTAGCAATGTCATAAACTGCTATGTAATACACTTTATTAACTGGCTCTGTATGGCTCATAGGTTTTAATTTTTCCTGTTAAGAAATTAATTAAGTTATAGCACTCCATACGAATAAGAGAACGATAAGAAATTTTTCTGTTAAGTCTTTTATGATGAATTACGGATGAAAGTCTGGATTCAATTTCTTGAACAAATTTTTTACATGGTTCTTCTTTGAGATAATAGCCATCGTCAGTAATTTGAAAATCTTTTTCATTAATCATATTTAGGTTAAGTACACGAAAGATTACTTTATCAACAATTATTGGCTTGAAAATCTCAGAGATATCATAAACTAAAGGTTGCTTATTGTCACCAACTTCGTGGATAAAGCCAATAAATGGATTTAGTCTAGTGCGATAAATTTCTGAAAGTATTACTCCATAAAGGATAGAATTACCAAATGAAATTAAAGAGTTTACAATTCCAACCGGAGGTTGTTTAATTCTTTTATTGAAGTCATTTTCTCTTTTAATTAGTTTGGGCCAAGCAGAGTAGTATAAATTTCTAAGAGTGCCTTCGAATCCTAAAAGCTCAGAGATAGTTTCTGCAAAATGAATTTGTTCAAATAACGAACTAATATTGTTTATAGTTTCTTCTAATTCTGCTCCTGAGTAAAGATGAGCTTTAAGATTGTAAAGAATATTTCTTACTGCAGCTTGAAGAATGACTTTAGCAATTTTTAATCTTTTCGGATAAGTGAGATAAGCTTCATACTGAAGAATTTGAATTTCACCGGAGTTGTCGTTATTGACGGGGAGAAAACTTCCGATATAATTGCCATAGTAATTAAATATATGAACTGGAATTTTGTATATACTTGCAATTTTGAAAAATTGAGTATTGAAACGAACTTCTCCAAATACATAAAATGCTTCAATTGTTTCTGCAGGAATATTTTTAGGTTTAACATTTGTATCAATTTTTTCAGCAGGAAGAATTACATTTTCATATTCAGATTCGTAAATATCGATATTATGAAATGGTTCAGAATCAGGTATTGTGTAGAGCGAAAACGAGTTATTCTTTCTGCTTAATACTGAATTAGAAAATATGTAAATGTTGTTTTTCATTCTTTTCTACAAATTATTTATATAGCATTTTTTGAATTAGTATAAAGAATGAATTTCTGAAAGCTTTTTATTAACTATCTGTCAAATATAGAATAAGTTATTTTTGTCTTGATGAAAAGATGAATTTTAACTTTAGTATCTATATAATATTTACACCAACTCTTAACAATATGTTAATTAAATTTTTAAAACAAGTCTTGGAAATCGCAAGCAAAACAGGAAGAAATTTTAATTCTATCGAGATATAAAAAGCTATCGTCCCCCTTTGGAGTTAATTCAATTATGTCTTTGCAATATTCACAAATTTCGATTATATAATTGTCATCACAGATTTTATCGATGCAATTTTGACAATATGAGCCTTGGTAGTGAACAGGCTTATAACAATTAATTACACGGCACTTATATATTTTAATTTTTACGCTCATAATTTTTCCTTCCAAAAATTATGTACCAATAAGAATCGAATTGAAATTAATGCCCTCACAGTATAAAGAATTCAATTTTTACTGCATTTTGTATGATAAAAAATCAAAACTTACGATAAGAAAAATAGAGTACAAAAAATCAAATACATAGAATAAAAACATTTCCAAAACGTTTCCATAAATTGCTTATTATAAACTTTAGAAAAATTATTGTCTGCATAAAAGGTAAATTAAAATCCCACGCAATGGTTTTAATGATTATACTTTCCCCCAAGTGATTTAAGTACAGAAGTATGAATCATTTCTTCTTTATATGTCAATATGAATCCTGTAATTTCATCGTTGCTAAATCTCTTTTCTTCACCAACACCAACGCCATTGAAAATATTAAAATGAAGATTATTTAGTTTATCTAAAAATTGAAAAGTCATTTCTATTGCTCTTGATTCATCAAAAGAAGATTGCTGTTTTTCAGTTCTAATTGAGTTAAGGAAAGCACTTTTAATTTGTTTATGAAAATACTCGCTAAATATATCTGTGCGATTATAAATATCAATGCTTTGAAAATTATCATTAATAAAAATTGCTAAACCATTTGACTGTTCTGAGAGAGTAAATTTCTTTGCAATTGAATCTATATTTCCCTTTTCTTTTATGAAAACATCATCAAGGTCCATTGTATCAGAAAATACTTTAAAAAAATGAGATATATTTTTTACCTCATCCCATACTTTTCGTTGATTGGCAAAGTGGCCATCATTTGTTTTCAAGTTATTAAAAACTGATTGTGATTTAGCCATACGAATTTCGACAGGAGAGAGGTAATCGGCCGGATCAAATTTTTTGCTTTCATATCTCCATCTCCCTTGTTCAATACAACTGACTGGTATAATTGTTTTTGAATTTGGAGGGACTAAAATTGAAGTATTCAGAACTCTGTTTTGCTTGGCTCCAATTAGTACATCACCATCAGAGGCAAAAATATAGTGTTCAGAATTATTTACCAGAATTAAGTTATTGACAATACCATCTTTGGTAATTTCCTCTACAGCTGCAAAGTTTTCTTTAATTGCATTAGACAATGAAATGTAATTAAAAGTATTTTGCTTGTCAGTAGCTAGTTGTACAACAGACAATTGTTCGATTTGTTGAAATGATATTATTCTGGTTTGCATAACGCCTCGTTGAAATAATAATTAAATAGAATTTATTTGTTAATAAGAGTTCAAAAATTACTTTCAAATACTAAATTATTTTCTAAATAACGCTCTGAACAGCTTTTTCAGTAATTGTCCACTGGTTCTTCCGGCTGCTCGTCTAGCTATGCGCTCGCCAATCTTACCTTTTTGAATAGCATTGATATCACCCAAAAATTTGGCAATTTTATACAAAATGCTTCTTATTAAATTAATGTTCATAAATCCCTCGAAAGAATTTTGTTGAAGAATGCAAATATTACATCACGATTGAGTGTATTAAGGTCTGTTCGTAAAATTTTAAGGTTATCTTTGTTAATATTTTGTTCGATTAGCCATTTAGTCCAATATTTTTTAAGAATATCAAAGTCTTTAGGCGAATGATCAATTGGTGAAAATTCAGCACAAAGAATATTGAGTTGAGAAAGATCATTATGAAGTTTTATTAAGCCAAAATCGTTCTTATCAAAAACTGTTTCCCAGTTGTTTATATTTCTAAAATATGTAACCTGAGGAGCTTCCGGAAGTAAATAACTAAATCTATTACCATCCTGATATTTACTATTTTTATGATAGATGTAACCATCTGTTAAAACAATAAGTAGATTTATAAAATTAGAGTCGTTTGAAATGCAATCATCAACTACTCTATGCTTAAAATAGTTGAACAAATCTGAGCCTTCAAAACTTTTTGCGTTTGATGCAAGTGAATAAAGCTTTTTCAAATTTTTGTAATATATAGAGGAAATATTCTCAAATAATTTTTTACGTTGCATAAATTCGTAATTTGAAAAATCAATATTCAGGGAATCAGCAATATCCTGATAGATTTCATAATTAATAGATGGATAGTAAATCACTTTAATTTTATCTTCACTTTGAACAACACCTTTTCTTGAAAGAAAGGTTTTGAAAGCATCCAGAACATTCATAATAAATTTAATATCTCTGTCAACCTGAGTCGGATTTTTTTTAATCGAAATTCTGTCTGATAAATCAATTAGTATAGTGATATTAAGATTCTTATAATAAGCCTGTTTAGATTTTGACTGACCATCATTCGATTTATCATTTTCAGAACAAGCTGTTAAACCAAATAAAAAGAGTATTATTAAGAAAAATGTAGGAAATATTTTAATGTACATTTTAGCATTCATTTGTATTGATTCCTTTTTGTTGATAGAAAATATTAAGAGTAGTCTCAATACTTTTAATGTCTGACTCAGAATATTTTCCATTGTGTAAAAAATTAATCCATCCTAATGCATAATCAGATAAAATTTTTCTTAGCTCATGAGGGCTGTAAAATATTTTTTCAGAGGTTTTGACTATTTCTGCTTTTTGTACTTCAAGTGAGTAAATTTCAGTATCAAGTTCTTTTATTTTTGTTTTAAGTTTTTCAACATTTTCAATAGCCGATTGCAAATTGCGATTCAAAAGATTTTCCATTTGTTCAAATTTATTTTTATTGAGACGTTGTTCATTATAAAGAGAAAAAACTTTTCCAAACACTAAATACACACAATAACCTAGAGCAATAACAATCCAGAAATTAAGATCCATTACTGCATCCAGAAAAGTAAAAGGCTTAACATTTTCAAAAGTATTGATAGCTTTAGAGTAGTAGATTCTATCGGCGATGTGATAAGCAAGTATTGAATCCATAATAAAAGTACCGATGGCAATAATTAACCATGTGTATTTGAATTTAGGATTTGGTTTATTCTTAAAATATTCAATAAGAATTCCGAGAGCGAGAAAAATAAAAGGAGCGAAGATTATAACCATAAATGGAGCAATACCTTTGGCAAATGATTCTTCAATAGCCTTTGGATAAAAGATAGAGTTAAAGATTGTAAACTTTGAAATACTTATATCTCTAAAAATTGCAGAATAAACTACCGATGAATAAAAGAAATAGAGAAAAACAGCAACAGTAATTGACAAAATACCATAAAACATTAAGTAGAAATTGTCTTTTTCTTCTTTAATAAACTTTGAAGGATTAGCTCTAAATTCATTTAATTTATTATTAGCTTCTTTAACTTTGTTTTCAGCTTCTGGTAAATCATTTTCTTTAATGCGTTCAATTTCTTTTTGATGAACTTCAATTTTTTCAATAAATGAATTGGTATGAATTTCAATTTCTTCTTTGCGACGCTCTACATCGTGTTGTTTCTGATCTTTAGATAAAAGTAAACGTGCATAAAATCTATCGAGACTAATATTAAACGCAGCAGGTGATCCACCGACTTTACCGGCTTCTAAAAATCCAATTGTAGAAAAATCTTGATTAGCAAAATCATCTGGTAAAATATTTTCATTTTCTTTTGTGAAAGGGATTATACTGGACATATTAGCCCTCCTTAAAAATTTTTGTTATGTAAAAATAAAGAGATATTAAAAATGGATTAAGTATAAAAATGTTTCGAAAATGTTTATAACAAACTTAAGCTTAAAGAAAAAAATAGTTTCCCTCTTCGAATTGCAATGTTATTTAATTAAAAATCTATTTTTATCTGCTTTGATAAAGTATGTAGATTCGCCCCATTTTCTGTTAACATTTATCTTGAACAATTCTGCAATATCTGGATCATCAATAAGTTCTTCTATTTTCTTGTTGATTTTAGATTTTCTTTGGAGGAAATATTTATCGTCAAATTTCTTTTTACTCCATTTTTGTTCATCAATATATCTCATTGGATAAAATTCTGATAAATATTCTAAAAACTTTGCTTTTGTCTTATCTGAAGTAAATTCTTGGATAGATATATTTCCTTCACCTTTTTCTTTTGAGTCAACGAAAAAGTAATAGAATAAAAATTCCATAGGTTCAAGTGAAATTTTATCATTTGAATATCTTAATTCTCTTCTTTCAATATCAATTATAAGTTTACTTGGTGAAGATAATATTTTTAATTGTTGTTGTGTAATTCTTACTATTTCATCAAAATTATAGTTAAGAAGATTTTCATTTTTAATATCTGCAGATAGTAAAGAACGGAGTCGAACAAAAGGGATTTCAGAAAGTTCAAGGTCATTAGCTTCTTTTTTTGTAGTGGGGAAGAAGCCTTTAAATTCGTGTTCCTCTTTAGTAAGAACATGTAAAAGTTTATCTTGTTCTCTTGCAAAAAGAGAAAGAGCATTAGCAAGATGTACGCTCATTGATTTTCTTCCACCTGTGATTGAACAATATAAAACAGTATCAGGAGAAGAGGTTTTGGTTCTTATAAAATCACACACTTTATTTGGGAATAAGATATTGTCTTTATCAGAGCGAATATCAAATAATTCAATAGATTCTTCTTTTGCTACAATTATATGTTTATCATTTTCTTCAAAAAGTGGTTTTTTGATTTTATACTTAGCACAGAGATTTTCAATTTCTTTTTTCAGCGGAGTTTTTGGAGTTGCTGGGTGTTTATCTTTCCCAAGAATAACATCTCGACCGCGTTTTGTAGTAAGAACATAAATTTCATCTATAGGTATTTTTTCTTTTACAGCAAGACAGAATAAAGTTTCTGTAACTATTTGTGGAGTTAATCCAGAGACACAAACAAGAATATTTTTTGCAGTCATATTAATTGCTCATGATTATTAGAGATATTAATTGTTTTAATATACAATTCTTTTGCGCGTTCTAAAAATTTTTTTGAACCTTTATTAGTAGTAATAAATATGCCTTTACCAAAGGTACCGCTTGTAATGTTTCGTAAAGTTTCTAGTTGAAATAAGTCATATTGATTATCTGCCTTGCCACTTTTGCAAGAATAGTTATAAAGTTTATAATCCTTCAAAACCAAAACATCAATTTCGTTTTCAACATTTTCTGCGCTGACAATTTTGACACCAGTTAATGGATTTAATTTATATTTCTCTTTGAGTATGTAATAAATATAATATTCAAGCCAGTCACCCAATTTATACTGAGAACTTGTAAGTGAAAAAGATTTTCTGTTTTTGGGGTCAAAGTGGAAAGTGTAGGTATCAAAGTTTTTAGATATATGAAAATTTTTATTAAAACTATCCAAATTTTTCTTCGGGTAATCTTCAATATGTGTTTCTCTTATTTTTTTAAAAAAAGAAATAAATTCTTGCATCAATTTATTTTTCAATATAAAATCGAAGAGAGGATAAAACTTAGAGACTATAGATATATCTTTAGTTTCTTTAATATGATAGCCATAGGAAAGTAAATAATCTTTTATAGTAATTTCTGCTTTTAGATTTTCAATTTTATAATCAGGTAAAAGTGTAATTATATGTTGATGTTCAGTATCGCAATAAATAATTCTTTTATTTTTTTCAGCGAAAGCTTCATATGCTGCAAGAGCCATAAGTTTAGTTCCGCCAGTAATATTTAATATGGTTTCTCCTATTGAATTATATAATTCTTCTGATACTATCTTTTTGAAATTTATAAAATCATAAGCATTCAACCCATCAATTCTTTTTACGGATATTGATTTTGATAGAAATAATTTTTGCAGGTTATCTGCACTTCTTTTTTCTTCAGGAGTCGAAAACAAAATAACATTGTTAGGTCTAAACATAAAAACAGGCAACACATTAGCCATAGATTGGCGAGAAACAAGACAAAAGATGGTGTTCATTTAATACTCTCTGAATCTTATAAATTCGAATGTAACGATTTTTTTATTTTCTTTCTCTTCCACAATTCTATGTGTGGTAGAGACGATGACTTTAACTTTTTTCTTCTTTAGCATATTTACAAGATGATAAACAAAGGTAAATTCCCCCATAAGATGAACTGCATTATTTTTATCTGGCGAATTTTTTAGTAAGTCTATAATTTGTTTGAAGTACTTTTGAGCCTTTGCAATTACCTGCCTTGTATTAGCCTTTGGTGAAATGAGAGGAAAAGGAATATCTACAATCTGCTTGTATTTTTTTAGAGCAGCACTAAGTTGCTTCTTAGACCATTTTTCTTTTGGGTGATTAGAGAGGTTGATGAGCATAAGTTATTTGTTCTTTAAACAGTTTTGGACACTTAGAGCACCGTGATTAATTATTATCTATGCTAATTACTTTTTTATATTCTTCAAGTATCGTTTTTAATTTACCCTTAAGCTTATTAACCTTTCTGGAATCTTTTAAAAATCCGGCATGATTAATATCGTTTCTAATTTCTGTTAGAGTTTGAAATAAATTGCATAGTTTTATAAACAATTCAGTATTATGAATTTGTTTGACTACTTCGGGACAGCATTTAGCCGGCTCTTTCCATTTATCTTGAGGAATTTTCTCACCATATATTCTAAAAGCCTGAGAGGAAATTTCTCTAAGATCTTTGTTAGTGAAATCTATATTATTTGCTTTAAGAACTAATGTTATCGAAAATTCTTGTAACAGAGTTACCATCTGTTGATAATAATTGTGTTCAAAGCA
Source organism: Rosettibacter primus (assembly GCF_036860675.1). NCBI lineage: Bacteria > Pseudomonadati > Ignavibacteriota > Ignavibacteria > Ignavibacteriales > Melioribacteraceae > Rosettibacter > Rosettibacter primus. Next base: position 288,043 of record NZ_JAYKGK010000004.1, on the reverse strand, counting down.
CCATTCAGCAAGTTGTAAAGCGAGAACGTTAATATCGTTACTGAAATTTTGTATTTTCTTATATAGCTCATCTATCAAATAATAGAATGGCTTGGTAAGTTCTTCCATATTTTTCAATTCTAAAATTTGTGATTTAATTTCATCATAATTGAATTGAACAAGCTCATTACCGCGACATAAAGCGATGTTCAAAATTAATTCTTCTAGCTTGTTAATGACATTTCCTGTTAAGTAATTTCCTCTTTCGTAATACCTTTCGTTATTTACAAGTTTTTTAAGTGTTGAAATATTAGCGTTTTTAATAAAATCGAATGAAGCAACTGTCCAGTCCTGTAATTTCGAAAGAGATGTTAAATCAAATATGGGAACTATTCTTTGCTCGATTGGAATGTTTTTGACTTCATTGTAGGTTCCTAGACTTTCAAATGCAGCATAATAAATACCCTTGACCAAAATGTTCTTTTGATATTTTGCATAATTCAATAAAGTAGTAAGGATCATCGGTAGAAATCGGAAGGAATGAGTTATATCAACAATTACACTTTCCTCTTTTTGAAATGTATTTAGAATAATCTCAAATATATCCCAGATTTCTTCTTCATTATTTCCATCAGGAATATGTATGTCTATTACTTTGCATTTTAAATCTAACTTCTCAAGTCTGCTTTTCAATCCTTCATTAGGTTTACCAAAACCATCATTTTTCCAATTCCTTTCTCTGGCTAAGTCGGTTAAAAAAATTCTTATTTCATCGCCTTCGTTAAAGTCTTTACAAAAAAAATTAATTAAGTCTTCTTGAACATACTTGACAGGTTGAGTGCTTTTTTGGTCATTAAATGAATGAAGACATTCTAAATAATCATTTGTTCCTAAAATTGAAATAAAAGATTTGTTCATAACATTTAATTTTTTAAGATAAGCACCTTACTTAATTTTTTGAATTACTATTCACACTTAGAGCACTAAGTTAAAATGAAGAATAAACGGCATACCAAATTGAACTGCAAAGCTATTCAAACCAGATATTTCACCTTCAATCGTAACTCTACCATAAAATTCTTTTTTATTCTCCGTTTTAAAACAACTCCCAGCAGTTAGAAATACAATCGGATTCTTAAAAGGATTTTCTGACAAAGCAAGTTCCTCTCCAAATTTTCCATATTTTGTATTAAAATCATAACCAATTGGAGAAATTTTATCCTCTATTGATGGAAGATAATTTCCTAGAACAAAAAAATAGTTGCTATTTTGTGGCTCATTAAGTCCATTATATTCTTCAAAATTTATAATTTCAAATTGACCATAACCTGAAGATTTCTTTTTTCCAAAACCAATTATAAATGCTTCTTGAAGAATCTCTTTACATTTAAACTCATCGAAATTTTTTTCATCTAAAACTTTAACAAGTACAACGAAGGAAACATCCTGACGAGTAAATTTTGGTTTGTAAGAGAATAATCTTCCTTCTGCAGAAGAATATGTATTTCTATTAATTTGAACACTAACCCGGAGACTTTCTTCAATTTCTCTTTTTTTCTTTTTACGCTTTTTGTTCAGAGAAAATCGTTCATTTCTTTCTTCCAATTCAACTTCCCCTGTTAAAAGAAACTTGTTTAGTTCACTCAAAGTTAAGTAGTTTCTTTCTTTATCCCTTTTCCTTTCCACAAATTCAAAAACTTTATCAAATTTAGTTGCCTTTGCTTCAGGTTTTTGAAATAAAAATGGTTTAGGAAAACGAATAGAATCTCCTATTTTTATCAACCCATCAGAAATAAGAAACACTGGCTTATTATTTTTATAAAGATTTATGAAATCAATGAGTTTATCATCACCAAACCTATCTTTCAATCTCCAGCAAAAGTGTCCGTAAATAGTATCAGACAGGAGATCGGTTAATAGTCCCGATTTCTGCATTAAAGAAAGTAAAAATATTTTCATTGTTTATTTTCTTGTACTATTAATACATCTGTAAAAGTGAATGGCTCGATTTTAACTTGCCCATAACCTCTTGAACCAGAACCACCTATAAATTCCTGCTCAACTATTTGTCTTGCTTCTTCAAGCCTTTCTTTAAATAATTCCAAATCGTCTCCCTCAAATACACGAATTGTGACTTCCATTTTGAATTTTGCTCCTGCAGGTATCCTTTCCTGAGTTCTATTACCCCCAGAAGAACCTTTCATTGTTTGACGATCCATTTTAAGTTCAATTTTTTCTTCTCCAACTGCAAATTCAAGAGAATCTTCAGATAAATAAGCATCCCGAAATAAAAATCTTGTAGGTTCTCGATCTTCTTTATCACTTGCACTTGCATTACCAAATAGCAAAGTAACTTTACTAGGATTTTTTGTATCTGAAGAAGGTTCAACCGATTTAATTGATATTGGTTTTTTCTCATTATCATAATTATAAACAATAGTGAAATCATTGTATTTTCTCTCCAGAGCCATTCTAAAACGACCTTTAAGGGAACTCCCAGGAATATAAGGTTGCTCCGTAATTGGATTTCTAATTACAGGATTATCTATTCCGCCTATCTTAACTGATTCTTTTGGACCACCGATGTGGAATCCAGTAAGAAATTCAATTGTAGTTGAAGCTTTAACATATTTTATGAGCTTCTTAACTTTTAGTTTATCTTGTCCGTTCATTTTTATTCTCCTTTTTTGTTTCTAAAAAAGCCGATGAATGCTTCAAAGTGTTGCATAAATCCTTTTAGAAAGTTGTTTGGATTCAAGGTTGCTAAGTTTATGTTTTTATACAAGAATAATTGGAATTTCTCTGAAATTTTTTTTCTACCTAATGCATCATTAGAATAAGAGATTAATTTCCATAATGAGACTTTAACTTCACCAAAGTCTTTTTTTAATTTATAAATACCTTCAACGTTTTTGCAATATGAAAACCATTTCATAATCTGTGTTGGTTTATTTAAATCTTTGCCTCTTTCTTTACTGAAAATACTCGCTAATATTATTGGAAAATCTATAACAAATTCTTTCTTGATTTTACCTTCTTCATCAAAATAACCATTTTCTAAAGACTCTAAGTAAATGTCCCAATCACTTTTTAGTCTTTTTACTTCTTTCGCTTCTAATTTACCTTCGCTTGTTGAATGTGGAATGTACATTACGTGGTCACCTTCTTTTGGTGAAAAATCTACTTTATTAAAGTGACAAAAATATTTGTCATCAATAAAGAAAATTTTTTTATTTTCAATGACTTTAGTTATAATTCCATTTTGTTTCATATTTAAACCTTTAATAATTCCTAATATTATAAATTATCTGACAAACAAGTGGATGAAGAATTTTTTCTAACCTTTGAGCTTCTTCATTCCCTTCTTTATTGATCGTTAAAACATTTTCAAAAAATTTAACGATTTCTTGATCTTTATTTTTTAATAACCTATTTACGGTATAATTAAGTCTTGCATAGGCAATTAAATGCGTAGCATCTTCCGTTTCTTCATATTTTCTTAGTGATTCTGATAGTTCAAGCAATTTTCGTATAAGGCCATGACTTAAACCATTCTTTTCATCTCGAGTATATGCTGTTAATTTACTTACCTGATCCATTAAAAAGCTTAAATCATCGTTCTTCACATACGTGTCAAATAAATATGTTCCGGCTTTGTCATTAATTGAAAAAAATGCTCTTGAATTTTTCATCTTTAATAATTCATATTGAGAATCTCTTGTGTATCTCTTGCCCTCTTTTTGATTTTCTTCCGCAAAATCAGCAACTATTCTTATCGGCGTATGATCTTTAAAATGCGTTATTGAATATGAAATATGTAATTCTTTATTATCACAAGTAAATTTTGAGAATTCATCATTTATTGCTTTGACTAATCTTAATGCAGAACTTTGGGAAGTGACGAGCATAAGATCATCACCACCAGCAAATATTGTATATACTTTATTGTCGTTTGACTTTTGTTCCCATTCAGCTAAAAACCCATTTAAGAAAAAGCTAAAGAAATATTTCAAGTGATTGCTTAATGTCGTTGTTCTTGAGATACTGGTAAGATCTTTTTTATCAGCATCACTGATTGAGTTTTTATCTCTATCTAATCCGTATGCCATAATTAATCCAAGATTATCTATATCACCCTTAATTAAAGAAAGAAACTTTGCTCCATTATTATATTTAGCCATATCCTCAAAAGACATAATATCATCATTTTCACTTCGTGAACAATAATTAGCAACTTCGATATAGTGTGTATTTCTGAATATGTCCTTACTTAAATTTTCTTTCTTTAAAAGTTCATCTAAAGTAGGGTTAAGTAGAATCTTTGTTTTTTCTTTAAGTTCTTTATCATCTCTAAACCTTTTAATATGGATGATATTGTTTGGATCAATTGAAAGGTTATCATTATCCAAAATTGCAATGATATTATTCCCAGTAATTTTTGAACCTATTTCATATTCATTTTTTACCTGTTTATCTACCACAATTTCTTCTTCAAAATCTTGTATTATACTTTTTCTTCCCCATCTTATTGGCTTATCTGTTACCCTACATTTTATTGAATCAGTGCCAGTTCCATCGTCAGCGATATATTTCTCTTCCCATATATAATTCTGATAATTAATCCCATTCTCTGGGAAAAGTCTTTCATTAAAAAGTCTATATTTGTTTTCAATAAGCTTATGCGATGCATCTTCAACAATTTTTCCAAAAGTTAATGGATGATTTTTATCCATTAATACCATATAATCAAAATTATGATATGCACAGTTAAAGCTTAATCCCATTCTAAAATTATCAAATAGGTATTTGTTGATTTCATTAAGTGCTTCATTATATTTTCTTTCGAAATCTTTTGTAGAAGGTGCGATTAAGTAGAACTTTCCGCCGGCTAGCATTATTAAGTTAGTTTCTGTAAGCCCGAAGGTTCTCAATAATTTAGTCGCAAGATTGCGGGTGAGAACCTGAACAAAAATTGACCGTCCTCTTAAGATTTTTGCTGGTTTTTTATGGACAACATCAAAGATATAACTTTGAATTCCTGGTATATCCCCAATAACTAAATTCAGATTAGTCGAACCTGAATTATCCTTTTTTGTTAGATAAATTGCATGAGCGATGCCAGCAACATCTTTCAAGTGATTGTATAACGAAATATCGGTCTCAGAACTTCCAGTAAAATCCGGAATACACCACATATATTTTTCAAAAATTATAAGAAAAAGATTTATCAGGCTTTCAAAATCCTCAACCCCTTTATAAAAATCGAGAACATACTCAAGATCTTCAACAAACGCATTCCAATCACTTTCTTTATAAGCAAATTCTTTAAGCTTGCTTTCTTTTGTTTCTGTTGGGATGATTACATCATAATCCTTTTTAGTTAACCATTTATGTTTATAATATCTTAATTCAGTTGATTCATTAGATAATATCTTTATTTTACTAAATAAAGATGCAAGATGTTTATGTTTCCATTGATCCTGATATGCTTCAACCTCCTCTTTTTCAACTCGCTCACTTGCAGAGAGTCGATCAGCTTCTTGAATAATTTTTATTAAACTATCATTTGTTTCCATATTATGGTGGAATTCTATGGCTTCAGCTAGTCTACTAACGTTTTCTATCCCCACAATTTTTTCGAATCGGTGCTTAAATCTTCCAGATAAGATAAAATCTTTCCCTAATTTTTGATGAAATTTTTTATCTGGATTTCCAGTGCACCTCTGTTCAAACTTCCCTATATCATGAAAAAGTGCGCCAAGGATTAGTATTTTTTCTTCTTCGGTCATACTGCATTCCTTTTATTTTATTTCAAAATTATTCTATAACTTCTTCGTTTCCAATCTCCAAAACATTTTCAAAATGTTTTTTTCCAACTCCCAAATTTTCATTCCCAATTTCCAATTCCTAATTCCTAATTTTTAATTCCTAATTCCTAATTCTTAACCACTCACTGCTTCTACCATTCCGAACCCCATAGGATTTTTTTCCCCATATCCCGCTTCGTATCCTACTTTTATTAATTCTGGGTCACCTTCAAGCTTAAATGGACAATATATTCCAATGATGTCTATTGGATTCTTGATATCTTTTATAATTGATACTTTCTTTGATAACCTTTTGTTTTTCTTAGTTGCATTCTCAATATATTTTTCGTCCCATGAAATTTTTATTCCATTTCCACTATATGTCTTTTTTGTTATTGCTTGATATTTATTAATTAAATTTTGCTGAAATACTCTATTAATTTCTTCTATGTTGTCGTTGTATCTAAAGTAATATTGATTTAATCTTCCTGAGTATAATTTATATGTTGATAATACAAGCGGAGTCATCATTTTGAAATGCATTTGATTAGTAAATGTTGGCTCTGGAATTATTTCCACTTGATTAATATTAAATTTTGTAAAAATGTTCTCTGACATGATTTCAATTGTTCTATTTTCGAAAGTCCCTATAACAAAATTTTTTATAAAGTCATCGATAAGTGGGGAAGTAATGTATAATTCAGCTTTCGGAGATAATAATATTAATGAATTATAATCTAAAGCTGTTTTTTCTAATTTGATTGAAAAGGTAAATAACTTATAATATTTGTTTTCTATTGAGTAACCTAAATCATGGAGGAATGTTGAAAATTCAGGTGAGCCAAATTCAAGTAATTTGTAAATAGCAGAAGATAAACTGTAATTGTAGTTAAGTGCTATTTTGTTTGTTTTAACTGCTCTGAGCGATAGCTTTAATCTCATTAAATTACCCTCACTATAGAATAAAAAAGCTACCTTTTCTTTTTTAATATCTATAAAATTTTATTCTCATTTAATAAGAGTAAGAAAAACTACTAATTTCTAAAAAAGCATATGAATTTATTTTTTCCGAATAATATTTTTTAAGGTTTGCGCGCCCCTCTGCATAAATATAAGTTAAAAATTGATAAATAAAATTAATTAATGAATTTATTTCAAAATGGTGTTGCTTAATGTCGGCGGGGTGAAGGCTTTTCTTTTTTTTGCTTATAAGATTAACTGGATTTCTGGATTCGTCAAAATTCATAAGTATTGTTTTAGAAATTTCGTTTGCAAGTTAGAAATATTTTTTTGTTTTGTAAATAGTTTTTCATAAAAAAATGGGAAAAAATTTTTATTAGTAGAATTGATTTTTATGACAGTAATGGTTTGGATAAAAAATTTTTATTTGTTTAATATATTTTATTAAGTTTGGAAAGAAATTAAAACTAAATATCAAAAGGTTAATTAATGGATTCACATATTCGTATTAATGATATTCTTCTTGGTCCATTAGAACGACCTGCAATTAATTGGTTAGTTCAAAGAATGCCAAAATTTGTTACTCCCGATATACTTACTATAATTGGCTTAATAGGTTCATTAATTACGGGGTTGAGTTATTATTTAACTGTTTATGATGAATTATATCTCTGGCTGGCAAATTTGGGATTAGTTGTTAATTGGTTTGGTGATAGTTTAGATGGCAACTTAGCTCGCTATAGAAATATTACGAAGCCTAAATACGGTTTTTTCATTGACCATACATTGGATTCATTAAGTATAATTTCAATTGCTATTGGTGCTGGACTTTCACCTTATGCAAGATTTGATTTTGTTATGTTTGCTCTAGTTGGTTATTTGTTGATGTCAATTCTTGTTTATATAAGAACTTATGTTTATGGTATTTTTAAAATTTCTTATTATGGTTTTGGCCCAACAGAAGTTAGAGTTATAATAATATTACTCAACACAATTATTTATTTCTTTGGTGCTTATGAATTTTTAATTGAAAATGAAATTTATACTCTTCTTGATTTTGCAGCTTTATTCTTGGCTATTGCCTTTATAATCATTTTTGTTGTTTCTGTAATTATTGAGGGAAAAAAATTAAAAGCTGAAGAATTGAAAAATTTAAAAAAATAATTTTATCTGAAGTTAGTTTTTGTTATAATTTTTTGCAGGTAGATGATTCTTGAAATTGTTATAAAAAGATTTTATAAAATTGTAACAATTATATAATCTGCGATTTTATGAATTTTTTATGATTTGAAATTTAGTGATTGAGAGAGGAATTTTCATTTAGTACGCCCGGAAGGATTCGAACCCTCAACCTTCTGATCCGTAGTCAGATGCTCTATCCAATTGAGCTACGGGCGCAAGTTTACAATGGCAATATTTTTATGAGCAAATAATCAAAATTTGCGCAGCAAATATACTATTACATTTAAAAACATTCAATTTTGCGGAGTGTAGTAATTTGTTGAGTAAAAATAAATTTCTTATTAGTTATAATTTCCATAAAATCATCTCTTTTGAACAATTTGCATTAAATGTTTATGTTGACAAAATTTTTGAGAAAGAAAAATATTGCTTGATAACAAAAATTATTTTTTGATTGATGAGTAATATTAAAATTAGATTTTGTATGGGTCCAATTTTATATTTATTACAATAAATCTAAAAATTGGTTAAGAATAGGCATGGGAAAAATTTCTCAATTTTATTGTGAACCTTTAATAAGTAATCTTGTCATAAAAGAAATTAGTTGATAATGCATTTTCTTTTTTAGAAATTTGCTGTGAGATTAAAAAGTTATTATGAAAAAGCAAAATTATAATTGTAACAAAAAGAGGGAATCCATCAAGTCAAAATTGCTACTATTACGCCCTTGCCCTGATCATTAGTTTTTTATTTCTTCATCAATTTTTTTATTAATTAAAATTAGGAGTCACTATGTGTGGTATTGTTGGCTATATTGGCAACAAAAATTGCGTTCCAATTCTTTTGGAAGGTTTAAAAAGACTAGAATATCGCGGGTATGATTCTGCTGGCATTGGTATAATTAACGAAACAGATTGCAAAGTTGTTAAAACTAAGGGTAAAGTAGCAGACCTCGAAAAATTATTATATAACGAAAAAATTTTTGCAAATCTTGGTATCGGTCATACTCGTTGGGCAACGCATGGTGAACCAAGTATTGAAAATGCTCATCCTCATATGAACAATGATAAAACTTTGTTTGTTATCCATAACGGAATTATTGAAAATTATGCTTCTCTAAAAAAAGGTTTATTAAACGAAGGCTATCAATTTGTCAGCGAAACAGATACCGAAGTTTTAGCTCATTTAATTGACCACTATCTGAAATTAAAGAATAATTTATTTCAAGCTGTTCGATATGCTCTAAATGAAGTTGAGGGTACTTATGGAATTGCAGTAATATATAAAAATGAACCGGATAAAATTGTAGTTGCTCGCAAAGGCTCACCATTAGTAATTGGAGTAGGTAAAAATGAAAATTTTGTGGCATCAGATGTTAATGCACTAATTACTTATACAAGTCAAGTTGTTTATTTAGAAGACGGTGAGATTGCTGAAGTTTATAAAGACCATTTTCATGCAAAAAATATTCATGATGAAGAAATCATTAAAGAAATTCATGAAGTTGACTTAAGTGTAGATGAAATTACAAAAGGTGGTTATCCTCATTATATGCTCAAAGAAATTATGGAACAACCTGAATCAATTTATAATTCTATGAGAGGAAGATTGGTTTATGAAGAGGGTATTTCAAAATTAGGAGGATTGCAAGGATATGAAGAAAGAATAGCCAATTCTGATAGAATAATTATTTCTGCTTGTGGCACTTCCTGGCATGCTGGTTTGGTTGGTGAATATATGTTAGAACAGTATGCAGGAATTCCAGTAGAAGTTGAATATGCTTCTGAATTTCGATATAGAAAACCAGTAATAAATTCTAATGATACATTAATTTTTATTTCACAGAGCGGAGAAACTGCCGATACGCTTGCCTCACTTCGTGAAGCAAAAAAGAAAGGGGCTCTCTGTCTTGGAATTTGTAATGTTGTTGGAAGTTCTATTGCACGGGAAAGTGATGCAGGCGTTTATATTCATGCCGGCCCAGAAATTGGAGTTGCTTCTACTAAAGCTTTTACTTCTCAATTAGTGGTACTTTCATTAATTACTTTATTACTTGCTCGAAGAAAAAGTTTGAATTTGCTTGAAGGCCAGGAAGTTATTAAAGAAATGCAAAGCCTTCCTTCTAAGGTTGAAAGAATTTTAAAACAAAATGAATACATTAAAGAAATTGCTGATAAATATGCAGATTGTAGAAATTTTCTTTATTTAGGAAGAGGTTATCACTTCCCGGTTGCACTTGAAGGTGCTCTTAAGTTAAAAGAAATTTCTTACATACATGCAGAAGGTTATCCAGCCGCAGAGATGAAACATGGTCCCATTGCTTTAATTGATGAAAATATGCCTGTTGTATTTTTAGCAATAAAGGATAGTGTTTATGAAAAAGTATTAAGTAATATTCAAGAAGTAAAAGCACGAAAAGGTAGAATTCTTGCTATTGTAAATGAAGAAGATAATCATATAGATAAAATGGTTGACCATGTTATAAAAGTTCCTAAAACAATTGATATGTTGCAACCGATACTTAGTGTAATTCCTCTGCAGTTGCTTGCTTATCATATTGCAGTTAAAAAAGGTCTTAATGTTGACCAGCCAAGAAATTTAGCTAAAAGTGTAACTGTTGAATAACATACAAATTTTATGATATTGACTCACAATTTAGACTCAAATAATATTTACTGTTGATGAAAGAGATAATGTGTTTTAAAAAAATTATGTGATGAAGTGTTCAAATTATAAGCATGGATTTTCTATGAATGTATTAAATAATAATTTAGGCGCGCGGATTACACGGATATTAACAGATGTTGAAAAATTTAAAAATTTTCTAAAAAATAGAGTGAAATTAAAACCAAATTCCGAAGCTGACTTTTTGCATAATATCGAATATGTCATTCTGAATGGAGCGAAGCGGAATGAAGAATCTCATTTTAAGTAAATTTTAGAGCATTTTTACTTGTTTGATATGACAATAAATTATTTTTAAACAAACTATAAGAGATAATATAGTTTTAGACACGAATTACACAAATTAAAAATAAATCCTAATGGGATGATACTATAAAACTTATAGTCTAATATTACAGGAGAATTTTATGAAACGCAAAAATGTAATAATTATGGGTGCTGCCGGCAGAGATTTTCATAATTTTAATGTTTATTTCAGAGATAATGAAGATTATAATGTTGTGGCATTTACAGCAACTCAAATTCCAAATATTGATGGAAGAATTTATCCAGCAGAATTAGCAGGTAAACTTTATCCAGATGGAATTAAAATTTATGAAGAATCACAACTTGTTGATTTAATAAAAATGTTTAATGTAAATGAAGTAGTATTTGCCTATTCTGATGTTCCTTTTGATTATGTAATGACTAAAGCATCAATTGTAAATGCGGCAGGAGCATCATTTAGATTAATGGGAACTTCTGAAACAATGCTGAAAAGTTCTAAACCAGTAATTTCGGTCTTAGCTGTTCGAACAGGATGCGGCAAATCTCAAACATCAAGAAAAATTGTTAAGATATTAACACAGGCAGGAAAAAAAGTTGTTGCAGTTCGTCATCCAATGCCGTATGGCGATTTAGTAAAACAAAAAGTTCAAAGATTTGCTGATTATTCTGACCTAGACAAATATAATTGTACAATTGAAGAACGAGAAGAATATGAACCTCACATTGCAAGAGGCGGTGTAATTTATGCTGGAGTTGATTACGAAGCAATTTTGAGAGAAGCTGAAAAAGAAGCAGATGTAATTTTATGGGATGGCGGCAATAATGATATGCCTTTTTATAAATCTGATTTGATTTTTACTGTTACAGACCCTCACCGCCCCGGACATGAGTTACATTATTATCCAGGCAATACCTGTTTAAGAGTAGCAGATGCAGTAATTATTAATAAAATTGATTCTGCAACAAAAGAAGGAATTGAAACTGTAAGGAATAATATTCATCTCGTAAATCCAAATGCAATTGTTATAGAAGCTAATTCACCAATTACAGTTGATAAACCGGAATTAATAACAGGTAAACGAGTTTTGATAGTTGAAGATGGACCTACATTAACACACGGTGAGATGAAATATGGGGCTGGAACAGTAATTGCTCAAAGACTTAAAGCAAAAGAAATTGTTGACCCACGGCCATATACAGTAAAATCAATTTCTGATACTTATAAAAAATATCCTAACATAGGTAAATTACTTCCGGCAATGGGATATGGAGAACAACAAATTAAAGATTTGGAAGAAACAATTAATAGAACGGACTGCGATTCTGTTGTTATCGGTACACCAATTGACCTTGGAAGAATATTGAAGATTAACAAACCTTCAACGCGTGTGATGTATGAACTGCAGGAAATTGGAGAAAATACATTAGAATCAGTTCTGAAATTAAAAGGTCTTTTATGAAAAAAATTGCTGTTGTTGCTTTAGGAGGCAATGCACTCTTAAGAAGCAACGAAGCTGGTACAATTGAGCAGCAAGAAGAACATACTTTAAGAACTTGTGAAAAGTTAATTGGATTACTCAAACTCGGTTATAATCTTGTAATAACACACGGCAATGGTCCTCAAGTAGGAAATATTTTACTTCGCAACGAAGCAGGTTTTAATTTATATAACATTCCTAAAATGCCTCTCGATATTTGTGTAGCAGATTCTCAAGGCGGAATTGGCTACATGATTGAACGACAGATGAGAAATGCATTAAGTAAAACAAATCTTCGAAGAAATGTTTTAGCAATTATAACTCAAGTGCTAATTGATATTAATGACCCGGCATTTCAAAATCCTTCAAAACCAATTGGCAGATTTTATTTGAAAGAAGAAGCAGAACTATTGTCAAAAACAAATGGTTGGATATTTAAAGAAGACCCGGCAAGAAGAGGGTGGAGAAGAGTTGTTCCATCTCCAAAACCAATAGATATTATGAATAAAAGAGTAATAAAAGATATGGTGAAAAAAGGTCACATAGTTATTGCAGTTGGTGGTGGTGGAATCCCAGTCTACTGGCATAAGGATACCAGATATCTCGAAGCAATTGAAGCTGTTATAGATAAAGACCTTGCTTCTGCATTTTTAGCTAAAGAAATTTCAGCGGATAGATTTTATATAATCACCGATGTCCCAAAAGTTTATCTTAATTATAAAAAACCTAATCAATTAGCATTAGATAAAATTACAGTTGAAGAAGCAAAAAGATATTACGAAATGGGCGAATTCCCTCCAGGAAGTATGGGACCTAAAATCTTAGCCGCAATTGAATTTATTGAAGGCGGTGGGAAAGAAGCAATAATCACTAACGAGGAAGAAATTGAAAAAGAAAATTGCGGAACTCGAATTGTATTAGAATAATTTTTGGTATTATTTTCGTTTGTGAATTATTAAAAATATTTCAAAAAATTTCAGTATTAAAATTTAGTTGGAGGAAATTTTATTTAGAGGAGATTTCAAAAAAGTAATTTTAATTATTATTCTGAGGTTTCCTGTAGCTAAATCTAAGTCAAAGATATATTTTTTGCTAAAAGCTGATCTTTTCGGTTGACAAAATTATTATCGTTTCTTATACAATGAATATAAAATTATTAAATAGAAATTAAGAAGTATTTATTATAACTTTTTAATAAGATTAAAAACACGAAAAAATTTTTTATATAATAATTATTCTACAAAACAAAAGGTGTTAAAATGGCTGTAAACATGAAAGGGAAAGATTTAATTTCAATTGCAGAGCTTTCCTTAGAAGAAATTTATGAAATATTTGATGTTGCAAAAACATTAAAAGAAAAACTTTATATGGGAGAAGAACACCAGCTTCTAAAAGGAAAAACTCTGGGGATGATATTTTCAAAACCATCTACAAGAACAAGAATCTCATTTGAGACAGGTATTTATCAACTTGGGGGTCATGGAATGTATTTTAATCAGAACGATTTACAACTTGGAAGAAGTGAAAATATTCACGATACTGCAAAAGTTCTTTCGAGATATTTAAATGGAATTATGATTCGAACATTTTCTCATCAAGATGTAGTTGATTTGGCAAAATATGCAACGATCCCAGTAATTAATGGGCTAACTGACTTATTGCATCCATGTCAGGTATTAACAGATTTATTTACAATCTTAGAAAAGAAAAGAAAGTTGAAGGGATTAAAATTAGCTTATATCGGCGATGGAAATAATGTAGCTAATAGCTTGCTTAATGGTTGTTCCAAAGTTGGGATTGATATATCAATTGCATCTCCAAAAGGATTTGAACCAAAGAAAGAAATTGTTGAGCATGCAATTGAAACTGCAAAATATATGGGAAGCAAAGTTGAAATTGTTAATGACCCAGTTGAAGCAGTAAAAAATGCAGATGTTGTTTACACAGATGTGTGGGCAAGTATGGGACAAGAAAAAGAGGCTGAAGAAAGAAAAAAAGTATTCCAAAAGTTTCAAGTGAATTTAGAATTGGTTAAACATGCTAAAGATGATTATTTATTCATGCATTGTTTGCCAGCTCATCGAGGCGAAGAAGTAGTAGACGAAGTAATTGATTCACCAAACTCAATTGTATTTGACGAAGCTGAAAATAGATTGCATGTTCAGAAAGCAATTATGGCACTGGTGATGTGAGAAGAATAATTATATTAATAAATATTTAATTTTTAATACCAGTTAATTAAATTTATATAGAGATTAAAAATGGGAAATAAACAAGAAGTTATTACAGAAATTTTTAAGATATGCCAGAGACGGAATAATTATGTTTTTGACAACGATTTAGTAAAAGACGTGTGTAAAAAATTTAATTTCGGGAATCCTTTTGATGCAACCAAGCTTGATGATACTTCAAAATTTCCGCAGATATTAATAGATGAAGATTATTTTATTTTGCATCTTGGAAATGGAAGGCATAAGTTTGTTAAGGGTATAAGAAATGGTTTTCATGATTTTGAAGAGATTAATGGTAATAATATTTAAAAATGGAGATATCGCAAGAGTATTCTAAATGAATTTGATACAAGTGAATCAAATATATTATCTGTAGCTAGTAACCAAAGAATAATTCATGATTTTCTTTACGAAGATATTGTAGCAAGTCCAAAGGTATATAATGCGAGGCGAACTAAAATGAGTTTACATTATTATGTAGGTGATGAAGAGATAATTAGTGAAAATTTACAAATGGAAATTGATTTAACGATGGAGTTGAATGGTGTCATAACAATATTTGAGGGTAAGAATGGATTTCCGGAAAACTTTGCTGCTTATCAAATATTTCACCCTTTCAAATATTATTCTGTGTTAAAAGAAGAAAATAAACTTGATATTAAACAAATTAATTGTTGTTATGTTTTAAGGAAAATAGAAGAAGGTAATTCAATACTTAAATTATATAATTATACTTTTGAAGATGAAAATAATATGGCATCAATAAAATTATTGAAGTGCGCTCAATACAATCTTGTTAAAAGATCTGGATGATTTTAGTACATGGTGAAGTAAAAATGGGTAGTGAATCAAATAAAATAGATAAATATCTAAACAAGGTATTTTTGATGGATATAATGCAGCTTCTGAAAGAATTGCCGGATAAAAGCGTAGACATGGTTTTTGGAGATCCTGATTATAATGTTGGCATAAAATATGGCGATAAATCTTATACAAAGAATTTTGATGAATATATTGAATGGTATATTGAGTTAGCTAAAGAATCATTGAGAGTATTAAAAGATACAGGGAACATGTTTTTAATTAATTATCCAAAACAAAATGCATATTTACGAGTAAAATATTTGGATAGTGTATGTTACGAAGTTTCTGATTACGTTTGGGTATACAATACAAATGTTGGTCACACTCCTAAACGCTTTACAACTGCTCACAGAAGTATATTGCATTGCCGAAAAACAAAGAATAATAAATTTTACAAAGATAATGTAGCCGTTCCTTATAAAAATCCAACGGATAAAAGAATATTACAAAATATAGCCAATGGTTCGAAAGGGAGAATGCCTTATGATTGGTTTTACTTCGATTTAGTTAAAAATGTAAGCAAAGAAAAAACATTCCATGCATGCCAGATTCCTCAAAAACTTTCTGAGATGTTAATTAAATCTTGTACAATGCCAAACGATATTGTTTTAATTCTTTTTGGAGGTAGCGGTGCAGAAATAGAAATTTGTAAAGTTCTTAAAAGACAATTTATTTCAGCTGAGATTGATGAAAAGTATTACAACATGATTTTAGATAGATTAAAAAATGGAAAGATCGATGAAAAATATAGATTGAACATGAAAAAATATGAACTGAAGAATATTGAAGCTCAACTTACATTACTTGATGAGCAGACTGAATATTTTATTAGAAGTAATAGAGATTAAATTCATCTCATTATTAGTTAGATTGATTACTTACTTATAAATTTTGTGAATATTAGAAAAATCCTTTTCAATTTTCTTAAAGTGTCAAAAAATACTTTGAAATTATTTTCATTTTTCTATAGATTTGTGCCACAAATTTTGAAGTGGTTGGGCAGATAGCTCAGTCGGTAGAGCAAAGGACTGAAAATCCTTGTGTCGGCGGTTCGATTCCGTCTCTGCCCACACAGATGAAAGGGATGAGAAATCATCCCTTTTTTGTTGAAGAAAATCCTTGTGTCGGCGGTTCTCAGCCAAAGGCTGACAGGTCAGCCAAAGGCTGACATGGATTCCGTCTCTGCCCACACGAATGAAAGGGATGAGAAAACATCCCTTTTTTGTTGAAGAAAATCCTTGTGTGGTGGTTCTCAGCCAAAGGCTGACAGGTCAGCCAAAGGCTGACATGGATTCCGTCTCTGCCCACACGAATGAAAGGGATGAGAAATCATCCCTTTTTATTTGAAAGATTTTGTTGAAATAAATTATAAATGAAAGATCTATCAAGTTGATTGGAATCAATCTTTTTCTAAAAATTAGAAATAAGCTATACTCTATTAAAATTATTTTCGCTATACAACTTTATTGACATAATGGTAATTCATTCCATATATTTACAACTCAAATTTTGAAAAATTGGAGGAATAATGTTTGCTGTTGTGAATATAGCAGGACAACAGTTTATTGTAAGAGAGAATAATAAATACTATGTGCCAAAATTAAATGCAGAACCAAATTCTGAAATTGTCTTTGATAGTGTTCTTTTATTAGATCAAGATGATAAAGTAAAAATTGGCACTCCATATTTGAGTGATGTAAAAGTTCACGCAAAAGTATTAGAACATCTTAAAGATGAAAAAATTATTGTTTTCAAAAAGAAAAGAAGAATCTCTTACAAACGTAAAAGAGGTCATAGACAACAATTAACAAGAATAGAAATTACAAAGATAGCTTAGAAATTGGAGGTTTATTATGGCTCATAAAAAAGGTCAAGGTTCATCCCGAAATGGTAGAGATAGTAATCCGCAATATCTTGGTGTTAAAACTTTTGGCGGCGAAAGAGTAACTGCTGGTTCTGTTCTGGTTCGTCAAAAAGGAACAAATTTTCATCCAGGCAGAAATGTGGGATTAGGCGGCGACCATACTTTGTTTGCTTTAATAGATGGTTATGTAAAATTTGAAAGAAAGAAAAATAATAGAAAATACGTTAGTGTTTACGAAACCTTATCTTAAAAATATTCATGATAATTTTAAAAGCTGCATCAGTTATTGATTGCAGCTTTTTTTATTGTGTTATTAAAGATAACTGTAAATGTAGAACCTGTTCCTTTCTTACTTTCAACAAAAATTTCTGCATTATTTAATTCACAATATTTTTTTACTAAAGCTAAACCTAAACCATTACCCTCAAATTCTCTCGTATAACCTCGTTGTTCCTGATGAAAAGCTGTGAATAGATTTGGCAAAAATTCTTCTGAAATTCCAATCCCTGTATCAGAGACTTTAACAGCAGCTCTTTTATCATTAGTAAGATAAGAAGTTATTTCGACTTTTCCCTTATGAGTGTATTTAATTGCATTATCAATTAGATTAACAAAAATTTGTGTGACTGAATATTCATCAGCAATAACATTTAGATTTTCTTCCTGAATATTCCATGTGAATTCTAAATTTTTCTTTTTTGCTTTGTATAAATATTCAGGGTATAAGTGCTTCAATATTTTTTCATTAATATTAATTTCTTTGTAAATACATTCATAAGTTCCAGTTTGAAGTTCGGACATGTTAAGAATTAAGTCAATAGTTCTAACAATTCTATCACCAGCTCGTTCTATCGAATCAAAACTTTCTTTGATAATTTCATTATCAGTACTTCCTAATTGCTCTTTTATTAATTCTGAAAAATTTAATATGGAATGAATGGGGGAACGAATTTCATGTGACATTTGAGCTAAAAATTCAGATTTGAGTCTTTCAGAGCTTTCAGCTTTTTCCTTTGCTGTTATAAGTTCTTGTTCAATTTTTTTTCTTTCTTCTATTTCTTGCATTAATCTTTCATTTAATTCCGTTTTCTCTTGAATTAATCGTTCTAATTCTTGTTGGTGTTTTTTAATTCCTCTAACCTTAAGATTGTAAATTCCATATATAAACAAGCCAATTCCAAAGAGCATAAATAATCTAAAAACAAATGTTTGATAAAATGGTGGAGTTACAGTAAGCACCAAACTTGCACCATTTTCATTCCAGTAGCCGTTTGGGTTTGCTGCTTTAACTCTGAAAATGTATTTACCGGGAGGCAAGTAGTTATAACTTGCAGAATGTATATTACCTACATAATTCCAGTTTGATTCAAATCCTTGCAGCATATAAGCAAAAGTATTCTTTTCAGGCTTAGCAAAGTGCAAAGCAGCAAAGTTGAATGTAACAAAGTTGGTTTTATAAGAAATAATTATCTCTTTTGTTTCAGTAATATTTTTTTTGAGAACAACTTCATCATTTATTTTTTCACCTATTTTAACTGGATTATTCATTATTAGAAAATCAGTAATCAATACATCTGGAATGTGTTTGTCTTCTTTAATACTATCTGGATGAAAAATATTAAATCCTTGATTACCACCGAAAATCATCTCACCAGTTTTTTTTCTTTTTGCAGCTGCTCTAACAAAAAATTCGTTACTCTGGAATCCATCGCTTATATCAAAATTTGTAAAGGTAATTTTATCAGGATTAAATTTTGAAATTCCTTTATTAGTGCTAATCCATAAATTTCCTTTGTCATCTTCGAGTACTGCTTGAATGTTATTATCAGGCAATCCATCTTCAACAGTATAATTAATAAATTTTGGATTTCTATAATCGTTATTTTCAACAATCATCTTATTTAATCCCTGAATTGTACCTATCCAGAGATTTCCTTTACTATCTTCCATTATGTTAAGTACTTTATTACTGCTGAGACTTGATGGGTTTTGTGGGTGATTTTTTATACGATAAAATTCTTTCTTCTTGATGTCAAATAAATTTAATCCTTGGTCATCGGTTCCAATCCAGATGTTCCCTTTGCTATCTTGGAATATGCACCAGATGTTGTTGCTGCTTATACTTTTAGGATTATCTGGACTATATTCATAACTTATAAATGAATTGGTCTTTTTATCATAAATATTTAAACCACCACCGTAAGTTCCAATTAATATTTCTCCAGATTTAATTTGATAGATTGAAAAGATAATATTGTTGCTCAGCTTTCCTTTACTGCCATCACTAATATAATTTGTAAATTTATTTGTACGGGCATTAAATTTTGACAATCCATATTCAGTGCCTATCCACAAATTACCTTCATTATCTTCGCAGAGAGTGCGTATTCTATCGTCAACCAATGAGTTACTATTGTTAGGGTCTAAATTATATCTTATGAATTTTTTTTGTTTAGAATTGGGGTCAAAACGATTCAATCCTCCTCCAAAAGTGCCAATCCATATTATACCAGATTTGTCTTCAATAATTGAATAAACTTTGTCATTACTTAAACTCTCATTGTTAAATGGAATATTTTTGTAATAAGCAACATGTGACCTCATTTTATTTAATTTGTTGACTCCTGTGCCTTCAGTCCCAATCCAAATTATACCGGATTTATCTTCATATATTGTAAATAAAATATTGCTGCCGATTGTCTCGGGATTCATTAAGTCTCTTTTATAATTGGAAAAAGTTGAAGTTTTAGGATTGAATTTTTGGAGTCCGTTAAATAAAGTTGTTATCCATAAATTCCCATCTCTATCAAGAATTATATCTGTTATTGTTTTATCTTTTGTATTAATAGTGAAAGGATTAACATACCTTATGAATCTGTCATTTTCTCTATCATATTTATTCAGGTCTTCACTTGTCCCAAGCCACATATTGTTGTTTCTATCAATGTAGATTTTTCCAACAAAATTACTTGAGAGACTGAAAGGATTATTAGCCTGACTGTGATAAAATTTATATTGATTAGTTTCAGGATTGAATTTAATTAAACCATTTTGAGTTCCAAGCCAGAGATTGCCTTCTGAATCTTCGCATATAGATAAAATATAATCTGATTTTGGAAATTGATTGTGATTAATCTTATTTCTATAAGAAATAAAAATATTTTTTTGAAAATCATATCTGCATAATCCTATTTCTGTCCCAATCCAAAGTCGATTTTTCTTGTCAATATATAAAGTTCTAACTCTGTCTGATATTATAGAATTTTTATCATTTTCATTATGATTAAAATTTGTGAAATCATCTGTTAATCTGTTGTATCTGTTTAAGCCTCCGCCTATTGAAGCAATCCATAAATTCCCATCTTTATCTTCAACAATTGACCTGAATGTTTGCCCTTGAATGCTTTTAGGATTATCTTTTTCTATTTTGTAAACTTTGAAAGAATATCCATCATATCTGTTTAAGCCGTCGTATGTTCCAAACCATAAAAAATTTCTGCTATCCTGATAAATTGAAAGAACAGAATTTTGAGAGAGACCAATATCAGAAGTTAGGTATTCAAATCTATATGTTTGTGAGTATGTAGTGGTATATGTACTAATGAGTAGAATCAAAATAAAAAAATTATACTTTGAGGAAACTTTATTAATAAAAATTAACATAAAAGATTTTTTTTCAATGATATAGGTGGCAAGTTTATTTAAAATTAACATGTTGTTTTTATTAACAGAAATTATTTTAATTAATAATCGTTTTGAATAAGAAAAATTTTAGTATTATCTAAAATTATAAAACAAATGAATTAAGTAAGATATATTAATGTATATTCAAATTTACAAAAATGTTATGCTTGATAAGAATTAATCAATCAATTTATAAGTTATCTAAAATAATTTTATTAATCAAAAATTAAGAAAAGGAAAGTATTGGTATTAAAAATAGATATTATTAAGTTTCGTAGTTAAAAAAATAAAAGAGGTAAGAAGTGAAAATAGCAGTTCCCAAAGAAATAATGACTGGGGAAAACAGGGTTTCATTAATTCCTGATGTGGCAAATAAGTTAATAAAAAAAGGTTTTGAAATTTATTTGGAATCTGGAGCGGGAAACAAAGCAGGTTTTCTTGATGAGAAGTATAAGAATGCAGGTGTAAATATTGTTGAAGATGTAGTTGAATTATACTCAAAAGCAGATATTGTATTAAAAGTCCAGAGACCAATAATGCATCCCGAAAAGGGGAAACATGAGTTAGAATTAATGAAAAGAGGGACATTGTTGATTTCATTTTTTTATTCGCTTCATTATCCTGATGTTGCTAAAATGGCTGCTGAGCTTGGAATTAATGTCATATCAATGGATGCAATTCCAAGAACAACGATTGCACAAAGAATGGATGCACTTAGTTCTCAGGCAAATATAGCTGGTTATAAAAGTGTTATATTGGCAGCAAATTATTTGCATAAAATTTTCCCGATGATGATGACAGCAGCCGGAACAATTTCGCCTGCTAAAGTTGTGATAATGGGAGCAGGGGTTGCAGGACTTTCTGCGCTTGGTACTGCAAAAAGATTGGGTGCAGTTGTTGAAGTGTCAGATGTTCGTCCGCAAGTAAAAGAAGAAGTTCAAAGTTTGGGTGGAAAATTTATTGAAGTGCCAACCGATGAATCAATGCAGGATGCAGGTGGATATGCAAAAGAACAATCAGAAGAGTTCTTAAGAAAACAAAAAGAACTAATTTTCAAACATATAACTGAAGCAGATATTGTTATTACAACTGCTTTAATTCCGGGCAAGAAAGCTCCCGTGCTCGTAACTGAAGAAATGGTAAAAAATATGAGACCCGGTTCTGTAATTCTTGATATGGCAGTAGAGTTTGGAGGGAATTGTGAACTTAGTGAAAAAGGGAAAGTAGTAAATAAATATAATGTTACAATTATTGGTGAACCTAATTTACCTAGTCTAATTCCTTATCACGCAAGCGAGATGTATGCAAGAAATTTATTTAATTTGATTGATTATACAAGTAAAGATGGAAATTTTATTCACAATATGGATGATGAAATTATTGGAGGAGCTACAATTGTTAAAGATGGAGTTGTAGTTCACGAGAGAACAAAAGTTTTATTAAATAATTAAGAGGTATTTATGGACGGTGTTGGAATTTTAATGTTAATTTATGTATTTGTGCTTGCCATATTTGTTGGTTTTGAATTAATTACAAAAGTTCCACCAACTTTGCATACGCCATTAATGTCAGGTTCTAATGCAATTTCTGGAATAACAATAGTTGGAGCTATTTTAAGTGCAGGCTTACATGAATTTACAGTAAGCACAATACTTGGTTTGATAGCAATGATATTTGCAACAATTAATGTAGTTGGTGGCTTTTTAGTTACCGATAGAATGCTAAAAATGTTCAAAAAAAAGTGAGTTGAGAAATGAGAATTTTTATAGAGATTTCTTATTTAATTTCATCAATATTATTCATTTTCGGAATAAAATCTCTTGCATCACCAAAAACCGCAAGAAAAGGAAATTTCCTTGCTGCTTTAGGAATGTTTATAGCAATTGTTGTTACCTTGCTTGACCAACATGTGTTAACTTATGAATGGATACTTTTAGGATTTGTAATTGGTGCATTTGCAGGAACATGGATGGCATTAAAAGTTCCCATGACAGGTATGCCTCAAATGGTTGGATTGCTGAATGGTTTTGGTGGAGGAGCTTCAATGCTTGTTGCTTTTTCTGAATATTATAAAATAATTAATTTCCCTCAGTTTACTCACGATTATCAAACAAGTATAACTATTGTATTAAGTGTGTTAATTGGAGCTGTGACATTTACAGGTTCTTTAATTGCATTTGGTAAGTTACAAGGTTTGGTTACAGGAAAAGTTGTTCGTTATCCAATGCAACATCCATTGAATGCATTGTTATTAATTGCAGTATTTGTTGGAGGAGTTTATTTCGTTTTGAATCCTTCTTTTCAATGGTTAATTATTTCAATAGGAATAATTTCGCTTTTACTTGGAGTGCTTTTAGTTCTTCCGATTGGCGGTGCTGACATGCCAGTTGCAATTTCATTGCTTAATTCATATTCCGGTCTTGCTGCTTCAGCTACTGGATTTGTTCTTCAAAATAACGAATTAATTATCGCTGGTGCATTAGTTGGTGCTTCTGGAATAATTTTGACTAACATTATGTGTAAAGGAATGAATCGTTCTTTGATGAATGTTGTTTTAGGAGGTTGGGAATCTGCTGGGTCAACCGGTCCTGCAATTTCATCGACAACTCAAAAAGGACAGGTTAAATCTGTTGATGCAGAGGAATTAGCAATGATTTTTGATGCAGCTGAATCTGTTATTATTGTTCCGGGTTATGGAATGGCTGTAGCACAAGCCCAACATGCTGTAAGAGATTTAGTAAATGTTCTTGAAGCAAAAGGGAAAAAAGTTCGATTTGCAATCCATCCAGTAGCTGGAAGAATGCCCGGCCATATGAATGTTCTATTGGCTGAAGCACAAATACCATACGAAAAAATGCTTGCTATGGAAGAAATTAATGATGATTTCCCGAATACAGATATAGCTTTTGTTGTTGGAGCTAATGATGTTGTAAATCCAGCAGCTCGGCATGATAAAAACAGCCCAATTTATGGGATGCCAATTTTAAATGTTGATTATGCAAAAACAGTTGTAATAAATAAAAGGTCATTAAATGTTGGTTATGCAGGTATTGATAATGAATTATTCTTCTATCCAAATGCATTAATGTATTTTGGCGATGCTAAAGATGCAATAACAAAGTTAGTCCATGAGATTAAAAATTATTAATGAGAATTTTTTTAGTTAAAGGCTGACAAAGATGTCAGCCTTTTTTGTTTTAAAATATTTAATGACTAAAAAAGTTTATTATAGAGTTTATAGAAATTTCAATGCGTTATTTCTTTGTAAACAGGTCCATTGATTATTAATTAGATTCCCGTTTTCTTCCATTGCAATGCTTATGGCTGCGAGAATGACAAGACAATTCAAATATATTTGTCGAAGTTTCTGTCTATTTGAATAATCATAAAATTATGTGTGAAATAGCAAGTAATGATAAAGATACTAAGAAATTTTCCTTATGTAATAAAGAATTAATGTTAAAAAGCTACTTTAAAACTTATCCACTCATAATTATTAGTGCTTCCAAGTTCTAATGAAGTAGATGAAAAATTATTTTCATTATGAATCTTATGAACCCAGTTACCTACAAAATATCCAATAGCGGCACCAAGAAAAACATCAGAAGTCCAATGATTATCCTGATAGACTCTGGATACAGCAGTTAAAACTGCCGGAACGAACGCTGCAATTTTTAAAAATCTTGAGTTTGCATTTTCTGATAATATTGTAGAAAGTGCGAATGCAAGTGTTGTATGACCTGAAGGAAGAGAATGAAAATCATCATTAAAAATTGTAAATGGTTTAAAAAATTTAGAACCGTTATTTGTAAATGGTCTTGCTCTTCCAATAGAAATTTTTAAGAACTGTGTGATAATTCCAGAATAAAATGCAGTTTGAAATATTTCATATCCAATTCTTTTTGTTGAATTATCATCTTTAATTACTCCATATAATCCAAAGGCTCCTCCAAAAATTACTGTTGTATAAATTTCTCCCCATTTTCTGCCAAGTTCAATTGGAATACTTTTGTAATAACTTCTGTCTTTCAAATACTCATCTCGAACAGGCTGGTCAATGTTCATTATTAAGATTGTTCCAATGCTCACAGCACTTAATTTTATCCAGTCTTTCTTTTCCCATTCAAATGGTTGTTTTATAAATTTAATTGATTCATCACTGAACTGAGATATACTGTATTTATTCTGTGCATAATTGTTTAATGTGAAAAATAAATACAGGAGTAAAAAAATTTTTCTGTAGCACATAAAAATTTATTTGTTACAATCTGTGAATGTTATTAAATAAAAAATGTAACTTTCTCTTAAAAGCTTAGTCTAAAGATATGAATAAAACGGAGGATTTGAAATGAAAGAATTGCAAAATAAGCTTGGCATAATTTTTTTCTTGATAATTGTTTCGCTTTTAGTTATGAATATTGCACTTAATGCTGAAGAAAAAAGAATCGTAAAAGAAAAATCATTTAATGTTAATCAAGGAGAAACCATTACAATTGAAACATCAGGAGCTGATGTGAAGATAAAATCCTGGGATAAAAATGAAGTGTATGTTAAAATATTGGGAAGCAAGCGTGCAGAAGAAAGAATCAATTTTGTAATTGAAAAATCGGGTACTGAAGTTCGAGTAATTTCAAAAAGAAAGATGAATTCTTTTTTTAATTTCTGGGGTGGGCTGAACTTAAGGATAGAAGCTTTTACTCCTAAAAATTTTAATGTCAATGTAGAAACTTCTGGTGGTGATGTGAATGCTGATGACTTAAATGGTAAATTTAAATTAACTTCTTCAGGTGGCGATATTAAACTGAATGGTTTAACTGGTGAATTAATTTTAAAAACATCTGGGGGAGACATTGAATTAGTAAATACTTCTGGTAATCTTGATGCTGCAACTTCAGGGGGCAATATTGTATGTAAAAATGTTGCTGGTAAAATCAGTGTGAATACTTCTGGAGGTGATATTAATATTCAAGCAAAAGAAGGAGAAATTGATGCAGTTACATCTGGCGGGGATATTAAAATTTCTTTAGAAAATAATTTTAATGGTATAAAAGCCAAGACTTCTGGGGGCGATATTGCTTTAGAATTACCTTCTAACACAAATGCTTCGGCAATTCTCGAAACATTTGGGGGCGAGATTGAGTGCGATTTTTCACATATTAAAACACAGAAATTAACAAAGCATAAATTGATTGCAGAGTTAAATAATGGTGGTGAAAAACTTGAAGCTAAAACAAGTGGCGGTGATATAATCTTAAAAGAAAAATAAAATTTTTAACCAATGATTGTCATTAATTGAGCACAGAAATATTTTGTTTCTGTGCTTTTTTATTACTAATCTTACAATAAATCTCTTCCCTGTATGATTGGAAAAGATTTCATTTTTCCATACTTTTTGAATAAATATTTAAAATAATTTTGAAAGAGGAACACTATGAAATTAGACTGGTCTCAGTTCAATGGAAAAATGCTTAATATAACTATGTACGAAAATTATGGCGTAGTTTATGGCAAATCCGAAGATGAACATCCAACCTTTTACGAAATTGTATTTAAAACAGGCAAATTGATTGCAGCTTATGATGATGGCTTATTGCTCGAATCTAAACGGGATGAACAATCATATAATATTTTTGTACCATTTACTTCTATAAAATGTGTAGAAATATTTTAATTATTTTTCTGATAATTATCCCTTTTGTAAAAATTAATGCGGAAGATTTCGTAATAAAAAGCTTGCGTGTATATTCTTCACTAAGTGAAATATCATTTCCAATAATTGACAAATCAGATTCTTCAAAAAAAACAATTACAATTGAATTCGATGTTCAAGCGAATTATGCTCCTGCTCTTAATATAATTTTCAAATTTTGTGATAAAGATTGGCAACCTTATGAAAATATTTTTTTAGCAAATATTGGCTATAATACTGAATATAACCTCTGGTTAGAAAAGCTCCCGCTAAGAGTCACTGATGCAAGATATCATTACACAGGTATATTTCCTAACAAAAATGTAACATTCCCTTTTTCTGGAAAGTGGAAATTTTTTATAGTGGATTCACAAAATCCAGAAAAGATTTATGGAGAAGGGAAATTCTTAGTTGTTATTCCAGAAGTAAGCTTGCATATCTCAATTACAAAAAACAGAATGGAAAGTGTAATTCCAGAAATTGCTGCATTGGGAAGAACAATTACAATATTTACTTCATTCACATTGCCTGATACACTGTTTGAATCAAATATTCAACTTGTAGAAATTATTGAGAACAAAAAAATTTCTTACCCAATTCGAATCGATAGAACAAAATTGACAGATCAAAATTATTATGAATGGAATGGTAGCAATAAATTTTTATTTATTGCAAAAGATATTAAACCTGGAAATGAATATCGACAAACAGATTTGAGAGATATTAATCGTTTCAACCAGAAAAATGTAAATGCTCAGTATGATGGAATTGAAGTGTCAAGTTTTTTTAAGAAAAGAAAAAAAGATTTAAATGGAGGTTCGATTCTTACAAATTATAAAAATGATTATGCTGAATATTTGAATGTTACTTTTATGATTCGTCCGCCAGAAAATATAACCTCTTCTGTTTTTCTAGTAGGTGATTTTAATAACTGGCAGATTTTACCCGAGTATGAATTATTTGATGATAATGGGTTGCTTAATTTGACCATTGAACTAAAAAGAGGAATTTATGACTATCAATATGTTACTGCAGATAATATTAATGAAGAAATAAAAAATATTAATTGGTATGCTCTCGAAGGTAATTTCTGGGAAACTGAAAATGATTATCATATATTCCTGTATTATAAAACTCCGGAAAAAGGAGGATTTGATAAAATAATTGGTTATAAAAAAATAAATAGTGGTGGATTATGAACAAAGTGAAAGTTTGTGTCGTCGGCACTGGCCATTTAGGCAAAGTGCATATAAAATTACTTAAGGGAATTAATAACTGTGAATTAATTGGAGTTTATGACAAAGATTTTAACAAATCAAAAAATGTGGCGGAAGAATTTAATGTTAAACAATATCATGAATTAGAAAAACTTCTTGAAGACACCGAAGCTGTAGTAATTGTTGCTACTACAAGTGCACATTATGAATTGGTTAAAAAAGCCTTTGAATTTAACAAGCATGTTTTTGTCGAAAAGCCAATTACTGTTCATATCTGGGAAGCAGAAGAACTCGTAAAAATTTCAGAAGAAAAAAAATTAAAATTACAGGTGGGACATATTGAAAGATTTAATCCAGCATTAGTTGCTCTTGAGAAGTATGATTTAAATCCGATGTTTATTCAATCAGACAGACTTTCACAATTTAATATGAGAGGAACAGATGTTGCAGTTGTTCTGGATTTAATGATTCATGATATTGATATAATTTTGAGTCTTATTAAAAGTGAAATTAAAGATATTAAAGCAAGTGGTATCGCGGTTGTATCAAATAATATTGATATAGCAAATGCAAGAATTGAATTTGAAAATTTTGCTGTTGCAAATGTTACTGCAAGCAGAATATCGCAAAAGAGAATGAGAAAAATGAGACTCTTTCAGCGTGATACTTACTTTTCAATTGATTTTATTGAAGGACAAACAGAAATAATTCGATTATTGGCTCCTGACAGTTTACCTAAAGGGGGTTATTTGAATCTTGGAGAAATCGGGATTGGAGAAAAAAAGAAAATTGTAATTTATGAAAATCCTTCTCAAATTAATATTAATCCTCTGCAGTATGAATTGCAGCTTTTTGTTAATTCGATTTTGAATGATACAAAACCACCGGTTACAGGAGCCGATGGACTTAAAGCCTTGAAAGTTGCTGATATGATTATTAAAAAAATCGAAGAGTCTATTGAAAGAGCAAAAATTATAAACTAAATATTTGTGATTTGCTAAATCGGAAAAACATTAAACTGCAGCTCAAAAAGTTGATATCAATTTTTATCTATCAATTATTCAGATGAAGAAAATAACTCTCATATTGTTTTTAGTAAATGTTTCATTATTAGCACAAGAATATATTTATTTAAAAACTGATACCTTAAAATCATCAGTTGATATTTCTTCAATTGACACAACAAAATCAAAAAAGAAATTTGATGTAGACGATGTTGTTTATGCAGCATCTTCAGATTCTATAGTTTTTGATGTAAGCAGTAAAAAGATGTTTATTTATGGGAATGGGAATTTGAAATATAAGGATACAGAATTAAGAAGTGGCAAAATTAATATTGATTATAATACAAATGAACTTGAAGCTTTTGGAATACCTGATACTTCTGATACTGCAAAAGTTAAAATAAAGCAGACACCGGTTTTGAAAGAGGGGACAGAGATTTACGAAGGCAATCAATTAAGATACAATTTTAAAACTCAACGTGGATTTATCTCACTTGCAAAAAATGAAATGCAGGGTTCAAGGTATGAAGGGGAAAAAGTTAAAAAGGTAGATAAAAATATTTATTTCATTCAGCACGGAATGTTTACTACCTGTGAAAAGGATACCCCACATACTTATTTTACTGCAAGTGAAATGAAAGTAATTCAAAAAGATAAAGTATTTGCACGATGGATATTTATGCATATTGGAGGAGTTCCATTTCCTATCCCGATTCCATTTGCAGTATTTCCAAGTGAAGGTGGAAGACGAAGCGGCATTATAGTTCCGAGTTACGGCAGAGATGAGAGACGGGGCCAATATTTTTATAACTTTGGATATTTCTGGGCAATAAGTGATTATTTTGATGCTGCATTTACAGGAGATTATTATTCAAAAGGCGGATATGGACTTCGTTCTCGTTTAAGATATGCTAAGAGATATAATTTTGATGGGTCATTGAATGCTGGTTATTCTAAAATTAAAATTGGTGAACCCGAAGACCCTGCAGCTTACAAGCAGAATGTTAACGACTGGAATTTTTCATGGTATCACAATCAGCAGATTAATCCCACAACGCAATTAAATGTTAATCTTCAATTTTATTCTTCAACATACTTAAAAAATAATAGCATAGACTATTATGATATTCTTTCACAAAACATAATTTCAAATGCAACATTTACAAAAAGATGGGAAGAATCAGGTAATAATTTATTTATTAATTATAGCCGAACTCAAAACTTAATTAGCGGGGATATTTACGAAAATTTACCAAACATTACATTTACTAAAAATATTTCCTATCCATTCAAAAAAGAAAGTGCTGATTTAGTAGGTAAACAAAAATGGTATGAACAAATTGGATATACATATACAGGTCAATTTTCAAATAACAGAAATAAAGTGAAGGGTAATTTATCAATAAGAGGAGGTATTCAACATAATTTGTCTATCAATGCTTCACCTAAAATTGGATATTTCAGTGTAGCTCCAAGAATTAATTATACAGAAAAATGGTATAACAAAAGAATTAAGAAAGAAACTATAGTTGTCAAAAAAATAAATTCAATTACTGGTGAAGTAACAGAAGAAGATTCAGTTGTAACTACAGATGTAAATGAATATAATTTTGTCAGAACTTTTGATTTGAGTGTAACTGCAAATACAAAACTGTATGGAATATTTCAACCAAATATTTTTGGTATCGAGGCTTTTCGTCATACACTAACACCATCTATTTCTTATGTATATCAACCAGACTTTGCAGATGATTTTTGGGGCTATTATGATTATTACACAACTTCAAAAGGAGAAAAAATTAAATATGATAAATTTAGCAACGAAGTATTTAGAGGTGTAGATGCCGGCAAAAAACAAATGTTAAATTTTTCGATTGGGAATGTCTTTGAGGTGAAAACTTCAAAAAGTCCTGATGATACATCTAAAAGTTCTGAAAGCAATAAAATTCAGTTGTTAAATTTATCTGCTAATTTAGGATATAATTTTAATGCACAGGTATTTAAATTATCCGATTTAACTCTCACTTATAGAACTCAAATTGGGAATGTTCTTAGTTTTAATGGTTCTTCAAGTTATACATTTTATGATTATGTGGATAAAACAAAAGTAAATAAATATCTAGTTTCTGCAGGTAAAGGTTTATTTAGATTAACCAATTTTTATTTTTCTGTATCAACAAATTTAACTGGTGCTAAAGGCAAAAGTGAAAAATCTATAATTAGCAAAACAAATCAAACAGATAAAAGAGATTTATCAACATCAGAAATTCAGAACTCAGAATTTACCATACCGTGGAATTTAAGTCTTAGTTATAATTTTAATTTGAGTAAGAATGACCCTTCAACAGTATCAAAGTATTCTAATATAAGTGCTAATCTAAATTTTAGTTTAACAAAAAATTGGAAGTTTACAATTCGTGGCAGTTACGATTTTGAACGAAAGCAAATTACAACTCCTCAAATTACAATCTACAGAGACCTTCACTGCTGGGAAATGAATTTCATCTGGAATCCACTTGGATATTATCGTGGATTTAGATTTGAAATTAGAATGAAAGCACCTGAACTGCAGGATATAAAGATTACAAAATCCCGGGGATTATTCTCAGGGAGAAGATAATCATAGACTGAAAATATCCGAAGCCCCATCTAACTTTTCATTTATTTATTCTATTTAGCTTCTAATTTCATAAAAAAAATATTTAGGGGAACTTGACTTTAAACCATATAATTCTATATTTGTATATAGAATTACCTAATATATTAAGGTAATATAACAATAATACCTAATTAATTATTTCTTTATTTTTCTTAACAATAAAATTATCCCCAAATGGCATCAATAAACTTAAATAAAATATATAGCTCTATAAACATTCTATTTATTTGGTTCCATACAGGATTTACATGACATTATTTAATTTGTTCTAAAATTGCTCTTTCAATAAAGCATAAAGTAGGGTCCATATATTTTAAGATTATGTGAAACATCAATTGTCAAGCGAGGTTTATCTAATTTTATTTTATCTGAACTCTATTTGTTCATTACATTAAATAGATAATGTATTTATAAAAAATGCTCATTAATCTTTCATTTGATAAATGTTAATTAATATATAAACGGAGGTATACTTTATGGAAAATAAAATAATCTTTGATACAATATGGGTACTTATCACAGCATGTCTTGTATTTTTTATGAATCTTGGTTTTGCTCTTGTAGAATCAGGATTTACACAAAGTAAAAATACAGTAAATATTCTTTCAAAGAATTTTATTGTATTTGCAATTTCATCGTTTGCCTTCTGGCTTATTGGTTGGGGATTAATGTTTGGAGATGGAAATGGTTTTATAGGTTATAAAGGATTAATAGGTTTAAGTGGAGCGGATAATAGTCCTGCAACAGGTGATGCTTATTCTGGAGTTTATTCTGCAATCAGCTGGGCAACAGTGCCACTTCTTGCAAAATTCTTTTTTCAGCTTGTATTTGCTGGAACTGCTGCAACAATTGTATCTGGAGCAGTAGCAGAAAGAATAAAGTATATTGATTTCATTATCTTCTCTTTCATCTTAGTTGCAATTATGTATCCAATAACAGGTCATTGGATTTGGGGAGGAGGCTGGCTTGCTCAATTAGGTTTCTGGGATTTTGCAGGCTCTACTGTTGTTCATTCTGTTGGCGGCTGGGCTGCACTTGCAGGAGCAATTATATTAGGTCCACGCTTAAATAAATATAAAGATGGCAAAATCAATCCCATCCCCGGTCATAATATGACATCGGCAACAATCGGTGTTTTTGTCCTGTGGCTCGGTTGGTTTGGATTTAATCCAGGCAGTACTATGGCAGCTGATGTAAATAATATTTCAAGAATAGTTGTTACAACTAATAGTGCTGCTATTGCTGGTTTACTAAGTTCTACTGTTGTAGCCTGGATAGTCCTTGGTAAACCAGATTTAAGTATGACAATTAACGGTTGTCTTGCAGGTCTGGTTGCTATAACCGCAGGATGTGCTTTTGTAAGTGTAGAGAGTTCTTTGATAATTGGTGCTATTGCAGGTGTTATCGTTGTTTTTTCAGTAATATTTTTTGATAAAATCAAAGTCGATGACCCTGTTGGAGCTATATCTGTTCATTTAGTCAATGGAGTGTTTGGAACTTTAGCAGTTGGACTTTTTGCACAAGATGTTTTTATGCCCGGAACAACTGGCAATGGATTATTCTTTGGTGGCGGTATTAAACTTTTTACCAATCAATTGATAGGAGTAATAACAGTTGGAGCTTTTACATTTATTATTTCTTTTGTAGTATGGTTGATTTTGAAGAAACTACTTGGTATAAGAGTATCAATGACAGAAGAAATTGAAGGGTTGGATATTGGCGAACACGGAATGGAAGCATATCCAGAATTTGAAAAAGTTGCTAAATAGTAAACAAAAAGGAGTGATAAAATGAAAACTATATATAATTTGATCATAATACTTCTTTTAACATTTTCATTTAATTTTGCCCAAAATTCTAAATTATCTTTAAATGGTTATATGGAAACTTCATATAATTATAACCTGAGTAAAAGTACTGTTAATTCATTGCGCTCTTATGATGCAAAAGCAAATCAAATAGCAATTAATAATATTCATTTTGAATTAACAGGTAATTCTTCCGATAAATTAACTTATAACGCACAAATAGATTTTGGAACTGATGCAGGTGTTCATGGAATTTTGCATCAAACAGCTATTGGAGCAGGTCCTATTGCTGTGGATCTACAAGAAGCTTATTTAACTTATTCATTTAATGACCAATGGAAATTTACAGCTGGCAAATTTGTAACATTTGAAGGAATTGAAGTAATTGAAGGACCGAGTAATCCAACAATATCACGTGGTTATCTTTTTGGTTTAGCTGAACCTTTCACTCATGTTGGTGGATATGTTAATTATATACCATCATCAGAGGTTGATATAAAAATTGGAGTTGTAAATGGCTGGGATTTACTTGTAGATAACAATAAGGATAAAACCATTATAGCGCGGTTAGGATTAAATTTAGGGAATCCTCTCTCTGTAGGTTTTTCATATTCATATGGTGCAGAGCAGATTAATTCAAATAATGCAAGAAATTCTTTTGATATAACTGGTATT
The DNA here is from genome assembly GCF_036860675.1 of Rosettibacter primus. NCBI lineage: Bacteria > Pseudomonadati > Ignavibacteriota > Ignavibacteria > Ignavibacteriales > Melioribacteraceae > Rosettibacter > Rosettibacter primus. Next base: position 253,990 of record NZ_JAYKGK010000004.1, on the reverse strand, counting down.
ACAAATTTAATTTCTAATGTAGCACTTAATTTCCAATTTAATTATGGGATGGAAAAAATTAATGATGAAGATACAAAATGGTTGGGTTTTGGAATTCAACCTGTAATTAAATTAAGTGAAGGTTTTGATGTTGGATTACGAGCTGAATATTTCTCAGATGAACAAGGTGCAAGAACTGGAATAACTGATTTGAAAACTTTCAATTTTACAGTTGTACCTACATTCAAATTAGATGCATTAGTATTCAGACTTGAATATAGATTGGATAGTGCTAATAAAGAAATATTTATCGAAGAAAATGGTATTGCAAAAACTTCAAATACAATTTCATTAGGTTTATCTTTTAGTTTTTAATTAATAAAAAATTATTTTGAGAGGTTGTTATGAAAAAAATAGAAGCAATAATAAGACCTCATAAGTTGGATGAGGTTCAAGAAGCATTAAGCGAAGCAGGCTTTGCCGGACTTACAGTTTCAGAAGTTCGAGGCTACGGAAGACAAAAAGGGCATAAAGAAGTTTATCGTGGCACAGAATACAATATCAATTTTGTACCAAAAGTAAAAATTGAGTTGATATGCTCTGATGATAAATTAGAAAAAGCAATTGAAATAATAATAAATGTTGGAAAGACTGGACAAGTTGGAGATGGTAAAATTTTCATTTATGATGTTAAAGATGCAATAAGAATAAGAACCGGTGAATCTGGAGAAAGTGCTTTATAATTATCATTTTTTCAGAGGTTTGCCCCTGAATTTTACAGGGGCAGCCTCTGAAAAAATATTTACTTCCCATCTTTTAAGAAGGTGTTAAAAAGTTAAGTCACTAACTTCGATATACCAAAGAAAGGGTCGCCGAAAGTTATAAATTTTCAATCATTAAAATACCTTTTTGGAATTCCATTATTATGTTGTAATAAACTTTAAGGCATTCATATTATTAATAAGATATTTATCTTAACTTGTAAATTTACTAAATAAAAAATCTTTAAAAATTTCTATAAAAATTTTTGGTGATACTTGACACTATATCTTATAAACTTTATAATTGTAGGTGAAATAAATATAATTACTATTTTATTAAGGGAAAAATTATATAATGACTAAAAAAATAAGGTAATTTAACAATTCTGCTTTATTTTAAAGTAATATAAAAAATGAGCAGGTAAGATAACCTTATTTCACTATTTTTAATGAACTTGGCGGTTCCTTCATAGTGAAATAGTTGAGAAGCATTCTAAAAGGTATAATCCATTTTGGATCTGCCTTTCTTTTTAGCTTCTGTTTACTTACCTGCTCGATCAAAAATAAATATTATATATTAAAGATACAATAAGATTAATAAAATTATAGAAAAGGTTGATTTAACTATGGAGATAGAAAAATGGAAAATTCTATAAAACCACTCGATAAAATAAATCTAATAAACTTTTCAAGCATACAAATGAAAACCTTTCATATTACTTGGATAACATTTTTCTTTTGTTTTTTTGGTTGGTTTGGAATTGCTCCTCTTATGCCTGTAGTAAGAGAAGAATTTGCATTAAGCAAAGAGGAAATAGGCAATCTTGTTATTGCATCTGTATTTGCAACAATTTTTGCTCGAATTGTATTTGGAAGATTATGCGATTCTTTAGGTCCAAGATTATCATATACAATTTTATTGGTCTTAGGTGCTATCCCAATTATATTTATAGGTTTATGCAATGACTATTTATCATTGTTAATATTTAGGTTCTTGATTGGAATTATTGGGGCATCTTTTGTTATAACTCAGTTTCATACATCTGTAATGTTTGATTCAAAAATTGTTGGAACTGCTAATGCAATTGCAGCCGGCTGGGGCAATTTAGGTGGCGGGGTTACCAATCTTGTTATGCCTTTAATATTTAGTGCTATTGTATCAATAGGTTTTACAAAATTTATAGCCTGGCGATTGGCTATGATTATTCCAGGGATAATATTATTGGTCTTAGCTTATGTCTATTATAAATTTACAAAAGATACACCATATGGTAATTATAAAGAAATAAGTAAAAAATTATATATAAAAAGAAATAGCAAAGGTAAATTAAATAAAGCAATAACAGATTACAGAACATGGCTCCTTGCAATGGCATATGCTGCAAGTTTTGGTATAGAAATAACTTTTGATAATGTCGCAGCAATATACTTTGTGGATTACTTCAAGGCAGACATTGTTTTTGCTGGAGCTCTTGCAAGTATTTTTGGAATTATGAACTTATTTGCGCGTGCTTTAGGTGGAATTTACGCAGATAAAATTGGTAGTAAGTATGGTATTAAAGGAAAAGGAATTTTTTTAGGGATAACATTAATACTAGAAGGACTAGGCATCATTCTATTTGCTAATACTAACAACCTTACCATTGCTGTTATTTCCATGCTCGTATTTGCATTATTTCTGAAGATGGCAAACGGAGCTAATTATTCTATTGTTCCTTTTATCAATAAAGAAGCAATTGGAAGTGTTAGTGGTATTGTTGCAGCCGGTGGAAATATTGGGGCAGTTCTTGCAGGGTTCTTGTTTAAATCAGATTCATTTAGTTATAAAGAAGCATTTGTTTTCATAGGTATAACCGTATTCATTATCGGATTGTTATTTATGTTGAAATTTAATCAAACAAAAAAAGAAAAAAATATTTTACTCGAAAACTTAGAGTTGGAATCTGTCTCTTGATAATTTTTTTATTAATGTGAAACAAATTAGAAAGTAGCATAATGAAATACGATTCATATAAATCAACATGTTGTTACTGTGGTGTAGGCTGCGGTATAGTGATAAAAAAAATTTCCGAAAATAAAATTATAGTTGAAGGCGACCCTGATAATTCTGTAAATAAAGGGATGTTATGTTCAAAGGGAATTAATCTTCATTTTACAGTAAATGACAAATCAGACAGGTTGCTTTATCCTCAGATGCGATTATCCCGCAGCCATCAAATGAAAAGAGTTTCCTGGGATGATGCTTTGAATCGCATTGCCAATGTTTTCAAAGCATTAATTAAAAAATATGGACCAGATTCAATTGGTTTTTATGTGTCAGGTCAGTGTTTAACTGAAGAATATTATGTTATCAACAAATTGATGAAAGGTTTTATTGGTTCGAATAATATTGATACAAATTCAAGATTATGTATGAGTTCTGCAGTTACAGCTTATAAATTATCATTGGGAGAAGATGCAGTTCCGTGTAGTTACGAAGATATTGAATTGGCAGATTGTTTATATATAAGTGGAGCAAATCCAGCCTGGTGTCATCCTATTTTGTTCAGAAGAATTGAAAAACATAAGAACAATAATCCAGATGTAAAAATAATTGTAGCTGATCCAAGACATACTGAATCATGCTCTATTGCAGATATTCATCTTCAATTAAAACCCGGAACAGATATAGTATTAAACAATGCTATTGGGCGTTGTTTGATTGAAATGAATTATATAGACAAAAATTTCATAGAGAAGCATACAGAAGGATTTGAAGAATACAAAAAATTAGTTATGAACCGAAGCCTAAGTGAAGCATCTGATATTTGTGATGTCCCTGTAGAACTAATAATTAAAGCCGCTGAATTTATCGGTAAATCAAACGGCTTTATTTCTTTCTGGGCAATGGGATTAAACCAAAGTGTAGTAGGAGTCAAGAAAAATTTAAGCATGATAAACTTATCACTAATTACAGGAAAAATAGGGAAACCTGGCTGTGGACCATTTTCATTAACAGGTCAACCTAATGCAATGGGAGGAAGAGAAGTTGGTGGAATGTGTAATCTTTTACCTAATCACAGGGAACTATCAAATCCTGAACATAGAAAATTTTTACAGGAATTTTGGGGAAGCAAGGAAATTAAATCCAAGCCAGGGTTATCTGCAACCGAAATGTTTGATGCATTGATTGAAGGCAAACTTAAGGCAATTTGGATTATATGTACAAACCCTGTGGTAAGTATGCCAGATTCAAGAAAAGTTGAAAAAGCACTGCAAATGGCAAAGTTTGTTGTTGTTCAAGATATATCTAAAAATTCACAAACATTGAATTATGCCGATGTTATTTTACCGGCTGCTTCCTGGGCTGAAAAAGAAGGAACGATGACAAATTCAGAGAGAAGAATTTCTTACTTGTCTCCAGTAGTATTACCTCCAGGCGAAGCATTGCCCGATGCTGAAATTATAATACGATTTGCTAATAAAATGGGTTTCGGAAAAGCATTTAATTATAAAAATATGAGTGAAATATTTGATGAACATTGCAGGTTATCAAAAGGAACAAATGCTGATATATCGGCTCTTAACTATTCTATCTTAAAAGAAAAAGGCACAGTCCAATGGCCATTTAAATCATTGGATGATTTTCAAGCAAAAAGATTGTTTTCAGATTTTAATTTCTATACAAAAACTCAAAAAGCATTAATTCATAAAACTCCTGATATGAATGAATCTGAAAATACAAATGATGATTTTCCACTTATACTTACAACAGGTAGAATTCGTGATCAATGGCATACAATGACCAAAACAGGTAAAGTAAAAAAATTAAAACAACACATTCCTTATCCATACTTGGAAATAAATCGCGTTGATGCTGATGAAAGAAATATTTGTGATGGAGACCTTGTAGAAATTAAAAATAAAAGAGGCAATGTTATTGTTGAAGCTAAGATAAATGAAGATATAAAAAAAGGTGTTGTTTTTCTTCCCATGCATTGGGGCAAAATTTTAAATTCAGATTTATGCCGTGCAAATAATCTAACGAACAACCTAATCGATCCATTATCTAAAGAACCTGACCTTAAGTATGCTGCGGTAGAAGTTAAAAAGTATTTAAAGAAAAAACAAAAAATAATACTTATTGGAGCTGGTATATCTGCATTCAATTTTATTAAGTATTATACAAAACTTAATGCCAATGATGACATTGAAATCTTTTCCGAAGAATTACAACCATTCTACAATAGAACACTTTTACCGTATTATATCTCGGGAGAATTAAACTGGCATAGAATTATAATGAAAAGTAAAAATGATGGGTGCAATATCTCCATAAAAAAAGGAGTTGCTATTAAAAAAATAAATAGAGAATCTAAAACTGTTATTGATACTAATGGTAATGAACATAATTATGATGTTTTAATTTTGTCTACAGGAAGCAGACCTAAAATTATTGAATCTCTTAATCTAAATATTGAGGGAATATTTTATTTGAGAACAATTAACGATGCGGATAAATTACTGCCATATTGTAAAAAAGATAATCGCATTGTTATTGTTGGCGGAGGATTGCTTGGTATTGAATTAGCCTCTTCATTATCTGAAAAAGATGTGCAAGTAACTATAATTCATAGAACATCGCGTTTAATGGATAAATACCTGGACCTGCAGGCAAGTCAATTATTACTTGATGAACTTATCGCTAGAGGCATAAAAATTAATTTTAATAATGAAGTTGAATTAGTATTTGGAAAAGAAAGACTGACAAGTATAAAACTAAAAAGCGGAGAATATATTGAATGTGATGCCTTAATACTTGCTACTGGTACAATACCAAACATTGAAATAGCTAAAGATGCAGGCCTAAAATGTGGTAAAGGTGTAATTGTAAATAAGTATTTACAAACTTCAGATTCGTCAATTTATGCCATAGGTGAAATTGCTGAATTCAATAACATTTGTTATGGAAATATTATTGCAATAAAAGAACAAGCAGAAATTCTTGCAAAACATTTAAGCGGCAACATGAGTGTTTACTATGAAGGTTCATTGTCTGTGAATATACTAAAGATGAATAGTTTTGATCTCATTACAATTGGAACAACACAAATTCCACCCGATGATAACAATTATGAAGAAGTAATATTTATCGATAGAAAAAAGAAATACTATAAAAAATGTATTGTCCATAATCAGAGATTAATTGGGGCTGTATTAATCGGAGATAAAAGCGAGGTTAACGAATTTAAAAATCTTATAAAAAATAAAATTGAACTCTCTGAAGAAAAAAGGTCTCAGTTATTAAGACCTTCTAATAACGATATTTCATTAAATGGCAAAATAATTTGTTCCTGCAATTCTATTAGTGAATCAACACTGATAAATAAAATTAAAACCGGTATTACAAATATTGATGAATTATGTAATGTAACAAGTGCTGGGACAAGCTGTGGCAGCTGCAGACCAGAAATCAAAAAAATATTGGATGCACAACTTAAGAACATTAGTTCAATCATTAAGGAAGAAGTTTTGCAATGAAAAAAACAAAAAACATATTAAAGATAAATTTTAAAGGTGGAATTGTTTATGTAGACCAGCTACGATTAATAATAGATATTATTAAAAATTATAACAGGATTAAGATTTACTTAGGCAATAGACAAAATTTATATTTAGTTCTGAGCAATAAGTATGTTGATAAAATTCTTAATTCACTTAATCAGAGCAATATAAAATATTTTACTGAGGTAGAGAATAATCCAAATATTGTTAGCTCTTATGTTGCAATAGACCTTAAAGGTACAACTTCCTGGATTAAAGAGAGCATTTTTAACGATGTCCTTGATACATTTGATTATCAACCTAAGTTGAAAATCAACATTATTGATATCAATCAGAATCTTGCATCACCTTTTGATTGTGATTTATGTTTTGTAGCTTCAAACTATCATAATTTCTGGTACTTCCTTATTAAAAATCCATTGCAGAATAAATTTTATTGCTGGAATAAACTAATATATAGTTCCGATTTGGGAGCTTTAGCTAAAGAAGCAGAAGAATATATAATTGATAAGCAAGATTATGATATAGAAAATATTCAGAAATATATAAATGAAAAATTCAAATATATTTTTATTGAAAAACATGAAGAACTAAAATTTCAAAAGGCGTCTAACAATTATGACAGAATAAATCCAAATGGGAATAACTCGTGGATAGAACTCTTCAATTTTGATTCCGAAAATTCTGTCAATTTCTTTGAGAATATTTTAAGAGAATGTATAAAAAGAAAGATTAATAAAATCTATATTACTACATGGAAGACTATCATAATAAAAAACATAAAAGAGGAAGATTTAATTAATTGGAAAATAATAATTGGTAAACATTGCTTTAATTTAGAACATTTATCATCAGAAATTTATTGGAAGCATGAAGATTTCAATACATCAGCAGAAAAATTAAAATCATATCTAATTAAGGAATTATATAAAAACGGAATAAAAAACTCAGATTTGATTTATGGTATTTGCACAAACGATGATTTTAATTTTACAGCAGACATTTCTATTAAAATAAAAAATCCATTTCCTTTACTCCCATTTTTCAAATACTATGATATTTATTATTCAGAGAACTTTAATCCTGTAAAAGAAAATTCAGTATTTATTAGTCGTGAGTATCTCAAAAGTAATTTGATTAACACAATAAAATATTTATCAAAAAAGTATTACGAAGATTTAGAAAAACTTTATCATAATAATAATCAGACTAATCAGAATTCAAAAAAAGTAAAACATTATTGGGTGCCTGGTAAAATTTATGTATGCAAAGATTGTAATACTGTTTATGATCCTGAAGTAGGGGATATTTTCAATAATATTAATCCAGGAACTTCTTTCGAAGAATTGCCAGATACTTATTCCTGCTACATCTGTTCATCTCCAAAGGAAAACTTTGAAATAAGATTAAAAACATTAGAAAGATATGAAGAATAAAATGTTTATTTCAGATAAATATGGACGAACATTCGGTACGCTTAGAGTAAGTTTGACAAATGTTTGCAACTTTTATTGCACATACTGCAGAGAAGAAGGTTTTATATCAAAGAAAAATGGATTGAAAGTTCTAAACTATATGGAGTTAGCTGAGATTGTTAATGTATTAAATAAAATATTTCATTTTAAGTCTATTAGATTAACAGGAGGAGAGCCTACTTTATATCATAATCTAATTCCTTTTATTGAAAGATTAAGATTCTATAACATTGATAACATTAAGATTACATCTAATGGATACCTATTAAAGAAAATAGCACAGAATTTATCCGTAGCTGGAGTAAGAAAAATTAATATTTCGTTAGACGCAATCGACTCAAAAATATTTTATTTAATAACAAGAACCGATGCACTTAATAAAGTAATTGAAGGAATAGAAGAATCACTTAGAAATAATATCTCTGTAAAAATTAATTCGGTTATTATGAGAAATATTAATGAAAATCAAATAATCCCATTGTTGGAATTTGGGATATCAAAAAATATCAAGGTTAGATTTTTAGAATTAATGAAAATGGGTCATTTATACTTCAAAGAGTTCGATAAATACTTTTATTCTACAAATAAAATAATAAGTGTAATTAATAATAAGTATTTGATAGTTAAATCTTATAGAAGAGCAAATGCTACTGCTACATATTGGCAAATTGAAAATGGTTATGAATTTGGAACTATATCGAACGAATCACAACCATTTTGTTCTGATTGTGACCGATTAAGATTAGACAGTTATGGTAATATTTATGGATGCATAAGCAGTGAAGTGAAAGAAAATATTGCAAATATTATTCATGATGAAAATTTGCTCAAAGATAGTTTAATAAAAGCATTAAGTCAAAAACAATCTATAAAATTTACAGGTTGTGCAACACCAATGATTGCAATAGGAGGTTAATAATAAAACATCAACGGGATTAATATGAAAGTGACTATAAAAATATTTGCAAATCTTAAAGATTATTTACCCGAAGAATTTCAGTTAATTATTGATGAAGATAGTTCTATAGAACAATTGAGAAATTTATTAATTAATAAACAACCACAAATAAAAAACATACTGGATAATTCTCGTTTTGCAATAAATGAAGAATTTGTAGATGATAATACAATTATTAAAAAAAATAATACTATTTACATAATTCCTCCAGTAAGCGGAGGATAACATGCAGTATTTAAGCAAAAAAAAGATTGATATAAATAAGATTGTATCTGATGCGGCAAATTTTAAGGGAGGTGCAGTAGTAATCTTTTGTGGAAAAATACGACAAAATAATAAAAATAAAACCGTGAAATACATTTTATATGAATCATATATATCAATGGCAGAAAAAATGATTAAAAATATTCTAGAATCAGCAATAACAAAGTGGAATCTTTTACACGCAAATGCAATCCATAGAATGGGAAAAGTTAATGTAAATGAAGTAGCAGTAATTGTAATAACGCAGCATGAACATAGGTCAGAAGCATATATGGCTAATCAATATATCATTGATAAAATTAAACATGAAGTTCCAATCTGGAAATGCGAATATTATAATGATGGAACATATATGTGGTCCCCAAATCCTTAAAACGAAAATTTGATATTACAGATTAATAGGAAGTAAAAACAATATGAAAGGTAAATAATATGATAAAGCTAAATTCAACCGGGAATATGAAAATTATAGTAGTTGGTAATGGAATGGTTGGTTATAAATTTTGTGAAAAGTTAATAGAAAAAGCAGGAAGTAACTGTTTCGATATAACAGTCTTTGGTGAAGAACCGAGAATAGCGTATGATAGAGTTCATTTAACAGAATATTTTAAAGATAGAAATGAAGAAAAACTTACTCTTGCACCTCTAAAATGGTATAAAGAAAACAATATAACTATACATATAAATAATCCGGTTATATCAATAAATCCTGAATTAAAAATTGTTAAAGCAAAAAACGGGTTGGAACTGAGTTATGATAAATTAGTTTTAGCTACTGGCTCTTACCCCTATGTTCCACCTATACATGGCAGAGAAAAAGAAGGTGTGTTTGTCTATAGAACAATTGATGACTTAAATAAAATTATAGATTACAGCATACATTCAAAAATTGGCGCAGTGTTAGGCGGAGGTTTATTAGGTCTCGAAGTAGCAAAAGCGTTGATTGATTTGAGTTTGGAAACACATATTATAGATTATTCATCCAGAATATTATCCCGACAGGTTGATAATGAAGGAGGCAATTTACTTAAATCAAAAATAGAATCTATGAACATTAAAGTTCATTTAAATAAATCTGTTAAAGAAATAATTGGGAATCACAAAATTGAGAAGATTATATTTACTGATAACACTGAACTGAAAACTGATATGTTAATAATTTCTGCTGGAATTCGTCCAAGAGATGAATTAGCAAAACAGGCAGGGTTAAAAATTGGGGATAAAGGGGGTATTGTTGTTAATAATTTTTTACAAACATCTAATCCCGATATTTATGCTATTGGAGAATGTGCTTTACATAACAATACAATTTATGGACTTGTTGCACCGGGATATGAAATGGCAGATGTTGTAGTTTCTCATTTAAATGGCGGGAATAAAGAATTTGTCAATTTTGATATGTCTACAAAATTAAAATTAATAGGAGCAGAAGTTGCAAGTTTTGGCGATGCATTGGGTGAAGAAAGAGAACATCATTCAATTGTTTATAAAAATCATAATAAAGGAATTTATAAAAGAATAAATATTTCATCCGATGGTAAATATTTATTGGGAGGAATATTAATTGGCGATACTAATGATTATAATAAACTCTTACAAATGTATAGGAATAAATTAATCCTTCCCGATAATCCAGAAAGTTTAATATTTGAAAATATCACAAGTGAAAACAATAATAAAAATTTTGGTATATCTTCTTTGCCTGATGATGCAATAATATGTTCATGTGAAAATGTAACAAAAGGGAAAATTTGTAATGCAATAAAAGAAAATAATTTGGGCGATGTCGGATCAATAAAAAAATTAACAAAAGCTGGAACAGGCTGTGGCGGTTGCTCTTTAATGCTGAGTGATTTATTAAATGATACATTGAAAAAAATGGGGGTATACAAAAAGAAAATATTATGCGAACATTTTGATTACTCTCGTCAACAATTATTTGATCTTATTCGTTTTCATAGAATAAAGACTTTTGATGATTTAATTAAGCGTTATGGTAAAGGTTACGGTTGTGAAATTTGCAAACCTGCAGTAGCTTCTATGTTATCAAGTATCTGGAATGAAAATGTACTCGATAAAAAGCATAGAACTTTGCAGGATACAAACGATAGATTTTTGGCAAATATACAAAGAGGTGGAACTTATTCAGTAGTGCCAAGAATTCCCGGGGGAGAAATTACACCTGATAAATTGATTGCTCTTGGTCGTGTTGCAAAGAAATATGGATTATATTGCAAGATAACCGGCGGTCAAAGAATTGATATGTTTGGTGCACAATTAAATGATTTACCATCAATATGGGAAGAATTGATTAATGCTGGTTTTGAGAGCGGTCATGCATATGCAAAAGCTGTTAGAACCGTTAAAAGTTGTGTTGGTTCTACATGGTGTCGTTTTGGAGTTCAGGATTCAGTTAGCTTTGCAATAAGAATCGAAAATAGATATAAAGGAATTAGAGCACCTCATAAAATTAAAGGTGGCGTTTCCGGTTGTATACGTGAATGTGCAGAAGCTCAAGCAAAAGATTTCGGTATAATTGCTACAGAAAAAGGCTGGAATCTATTTGTATGTGGTAATGGCGGTGCTAAACCTCAACATGCTGTTTTATTAGCTTCTGATTTAGATGAAGAAACATGTATAAAATATTTAGACCGGTTTCTAATGTTTTATATTCGAACAGCTGACCCTTTAACTCGAACTGCAACTTGGTTGAATAATATGGAAGGAGGGATTGAATATCTAAAAGATGTTATCATTAATGATTCTTTGGGTATATGTAAAGAATTAGAAGAAGAAATGCAAAGATTAGTCGATTCATATAAATGTGAATGGAAAGAAGCAATCGAAAATGAAACTATAAAAAAACAATTTAGATATTTTATTAATTCGGACGAAAAGGATTCAACATTAGTTTTCAAAGAAGTAAGAGGACAAAAAATTCCTGAAGGTTGGGGAAATATTTACAGCCTCGATAAAGTGTAACTTTTATTAAGGAATTACTATGGAAAACAAAGTGATTGCAATTTTAGAAAATAGAACGAGCGAACAGTTAGCAAATCTAATCAGAAAAAATGGGGGAATTCCTTTCTTAGCCCCGGCAATTTCTGAAGTACCTGATATTAATATTAATGAGCTTATTAATTTGATTACTAAATGGGATATTATGCCCCCGGATATTTTTATATTTCAAACCGGTGTAGGAGTAAAGTTTTTATTTGAGGCTGTAAAAAACATAGGACTGAATGATAAATTTTTCTATCATCTAAACAGAGCAAAAATCATTGTACGTAGTAATAAACCTGCTGCTGCGTTGAGAACATACAATGTTCATCCTACTGGCTATGCCAAAGAACCATTTACTACATCTGAAGTAATAATTGAACTAATGAAATACGATTTAAAAAATAAAAATATAGTAATACAAAACTATGGGGAGAAAAATGAATTATTACGAAAAACTATTGTCGAGAAAGGCGGAAATGTTACAGAAATTACATCTTACAAATGGGATTTGCCGAGTAATGTACAACCACTAATTGGATTAATGGATGCACTTGAAAATAATAGGATAGATGTTGTAGCATTCACAAGTGCTTCACAAGTAAGTAATTTATTTAGATTAGCTAATCGATTAAACAGAATAAAAAGATTAATAGAAAATTTAAATAGAGTATTCATTATCTCAATAGGGCCTGTTTGTTCATCAGCACTTAGGAATTTTGGAGTTAATGTAACCAAAGAATCTAACCCGCCCAAATTAATATATCTTATAAATGCAATTAATGAAGTAATTCAAAAAAAGTAATTTGCTACACTACCTAAATACACATTAATTAACAAAGAAAGGGGAATATATATGATAGATATAATTGAAAAAAAAATATGGTTATATACCTGCACGGTAAATGATGTACCAGAAAATGGCGGTGTATGTATAAAATATGAGGATAAACAGATTGCAGTATTTAATTTCACTTCTCGTGGTGAATGGTATGCAGTACAAAATTTATGTCCTCATAAAAATCAATTAGCTTTATCAAGAGGGATAATAGGTGATAAAAATGGAGAACCTAAAGTAGCTTGTCCGTTTCATAAAAAAAATTTTTCACTTATCTCGGGATATAATCTTGATGGAGAAGATTATAGGATTGACACGTTCCCAGTAAAAATAGAAAAGGGGAGAGTATATATAGGAATAGATGAGGAATAAATCACAGTAATAGGAAAATATTTTTATGTTAGTTAATAATCTTGGTAAAAAAATAATTTTATAAAACATGCTTAAGATATCTGTAAAGAATATTTTAAGTCTTTTTGAAAATATTATTTAATCAATAACAAATACCAATATTTTATAATATAGCATAAATAATATCACGAATAATTACTAATGTAAATTTTGTTACTATTTGAAGAGGGCAAAGAGGGCAGTATTTTTTTATTTGAATTAAGTAATGATATTAATTGTTGTAATTATAAAAGTATGATTAAATCTAATGAAAAAGAATGTCATTATCGTTGGAGCTGGTTTTGGTGGATTGACTGCAGCAAGGTCATTAAAAAATTCTGATTGTCAAATATTATTAATCGATAAAACTAATCATCACTTATTCCAACCATTGTTGTATCAAGTGGCAACTGCTGCTTTATCGCCTGCAGATATTGCTGCTCCAATAAGATCAATTGTATATAAACAAAAGAATGTTACTGTAATTTTGTCTGAAGTTAAAAAAGTTGACCTTGATAGTAAAAAAGTATTTGTCAGTATTGAAGAAGAACAGGAGATATTGAAAGAGTATTCTTATGATTATTTAATTTTAGCTGTTGGTTCTAAGCATTCATATTTTGGGAAGGATGAGTGGGCTAAATATGCTCCAGGTTTGAAAACAATTTCTGATGCTCTTTATATCCGTGAGAAAATGCTGCTTTCTTTCGAGAAAGCAGAATTGCTGAATGATGCCAAAGAAATTGAAAAATATTTAACTTTTGTAATCGTTGGCGGCGGACCTACAGGAGTTGAATTAGCAGGTGCAATTGCAGAAATTGCTAAGAAAACTATGTTGAAAGATTTTCGCAATATTGATCCATCAAAAACAAAAATTTTTTTAATCGAAGCTTCGGATAAAATTCTTCCTGCTTTTGATTCTTCTCTAAGTGAAAAAGCAAAACAATCATTAACTAAATTAGGTGTGAATATTCTTCTAAATTCAAAAGTAACTGAGATTAACAAAGATGGTGTTAAAATTAATGGTAAGTTTATTGAAACTTACAATGTAATCTGGGCAGCAGGCAATTCCATCCCTTCTTTAATACAATCCTTGAATGTAGAAGTAGATAAAATTGGCAGAGCAATAGTGCAAAAAGATTGTTCATTGAAAAATCATCCTGAAGTTTTTGTTATTGGTGATGCTGCTTTATTCATTGAAAATAATAAACCATTACCTGCCATTGCTCCTGTTGCAATTCAACAAGGTAAATATGTCGCAAATATCATTAAGAAAAATATTACACCTGAAAATAGAGAACCTTTCAAATATTTTGATAAGGGAATAATGGCTACAATTGGCAAAGCAAAAGCTGTTGCTCAAATCTCGGAATTAAAATTTAGTGGCTTGTTTGCATGGATTATCTGGAGCCTTGTTCATATCCTTTATTTAATTAGTTTTAGAAATCGCTATAGTGTAATGGCAGAATGGATTTGGCTTTATATTACAAATAGAAATGGTATAAGATTAATTACACATAAATTAAATGAGAAAAAATAGAATGAAGAATTTAGAATTAAGAATAAAGAATTAAGAATAAACATTTGTTTAAGTAATACTTACCAATTTTTATAATTATGTAATTTTGTAATTAATTATTGAATCGCAAAGTCCGCGAAGAAAAATGTTAAGTCTGCAAAGATTTTAATAACTCAAAAATTTTATAATAATTTGTTAATGCTTTCTGGAAGTTATTAAGATAATTAAATATTCAGTTCTTGGGGTCCTTTGCGTTTAATTTTTCTTGTAAAGTTAGCAAAGAAAAATAGTACAACTGCAAGAATTATAAATTCTATAAAATATTTGTAATGTGTTGAACTGTCCTTATCAAATTAATTTGATATCATTCAAAAATGGTAATTTTGTTCTTACTTCATTTACTCTGTTTAAATCAATATCACATGTTAAAATTTTTTCTTCATTTTCATTAATTATAATTTCATTTCCCATTGGGTCAAATACAGCACTAAAACCAATGTATTTACAAAATGGGTCCTCACCAATTCTATTTACGCCAATCATAAAACATTGATTTTCAATTGCTCTTGCTTTGAGTAAACATTTCCAATGTTCTATTCTGTCAACAGGCCAATTAGCTATGTTGATTAAAATTTCTGCTCTATTTTTTGCATATAACCTAAAAAGTTCGGGGAAACGTAAATCGTAACAAATGCTTAATCCAATTTTTATCTGGTCAATTTTAGTGATTACAGGTTCATTACCTTCTTTATAATATTTATTTTCTTTTGTATAACTGAAAGGATGAATTTTTCTGTAGTATGCAGTTATCAATCCTTCTTGGCTAATATGAATGAGTGAATTAAATGTATTGTTGCCGTTTCTTTCAATTATACCAAAGAAAATATTTGTTTTAAGTTTAGCAGCTAACGATAAAAAATATTTCATTCCAATTCCGTCAATTTCTTCAGCGTGAATATTATTATTCATTGTAAAACCAGTAAGTGTCATTTCCGGAAAAATTAACATATCAACTTTTTCGGATAAGTCATTTAACAATCTTTGAATTTTTTGAATGCTTGCTTCTTTGTTTTCCCATACAGGAGAAAACTGTACTAATCCTATTTTCATAATTTACTTTTTATTTGTGATTAAAAATTTTTTGTAACGATATTGCAAATTACTCAATTCTCATTTTAATGATAACAATTCTCTAAAAAAATCTGTGTTTTTTATTATTAATTTTTAATTTGATGTTCAAAAAATATTATTCTGAGAAAAATTATGCTCAATTATATCTGGTTTGCTATTTTGGCTCTTGGAATTAGTACTGCACTAACTTTAGATATAATTGACATATCAACAAACAAATATAACAATGGTCAACCATTAAATGTAATTTGTCAATTTGATAATAAAGATATTGAAGAAAAAAAATCATTTAACTCTACACTTTACATCAGTTCAAAAGTTTTTAATGATTTTTACAAGACAACCATCAAGAATGATATTAATCAAAATATCAAATTAACTAAAACTAAAAATCGTAATACCTTCTTAATTTATTTTACACTTGAAAAAAATTCCCCCGAAATATGGAATACAATTGCAAAATCTTCTGGAAAAGAAGACGACATAACAGGCAAATTAATATTGCAAGGTAAAATAGATTCACTTAATTATTCAGCTTCTATGTATTTAGAAAAAGTATCTTTTGTAAAGATGAAAGAGGTTACAAATGCTTTGATTGAATATGCATCTACTGCTGTTAAAATTGCATTGGGATTAATTGGAATTATGGCATTCTGGCTTGGTATTATGAAAATTGCTGAAGAATCAGGAGTTATAAAAATCATAGCAAATGCTTTTCGTCCATTAACAAAATTCTTATTCCCCGATGTCCCACAAAATCATCCTGCTATTGCATCAATGATTATGAATATTTCAGCTAATATGCTTGGACTTGGAAATGCTGCAACTCCTTTTGGCTTAAAAGCAATGGAAGAACTTGACAAACTAAATCCGAATAAAGGTACTGCTACTAATGCAATGTGTACCTTTCTTGCAATTAATACTGCTGGATTAACATTAATTCCAGCGACTGCCATTGCTGTTCGTGCTGCAGCGGGCAGCAGTAATCCAGCGATAATTATTGGGACATCTTTTTTTGGAGCTTTATGTGCAACTATTATGGGAATTATTGCAGCTAAGACTTTAGAAAAATTCCCTCTTGGAATTAATCAATTTAATTCATCAATTAAAAGAAACATAAAATCATTTATCATAATTTTTTCAATAATAATTGGGTTGATTTTACTTTTCTTATTAATAAAGAATCATCTGAAAGAAATTGATGTTGGTGTTATAAAAAATTTCATAGAAATTTTATCTGCTTTAGCTATCCCTCTGATAATTATAATTTTTGTAATCTATGGATTGATAAAAAAAATAAAGTTATACGAAATTTTTGTAGAGGGTGCTAAAGAAGGGTTTAACATAGCTGTAAAGATTATTCCTTATCTTGTTGCAATGTTAATTGCAATCGGCATTTTTAGAGCCGGCGGAGCAATGGAATTTTTAATTGTTATTTTGTCACCATTAACCAATTTGATTGGATTTCCTGCGGAAGCATTGCCAATGGCACTAATGAGACCTCTTTCAGGAAGCGGTTCACTTGGAATAATGTCTGAAATTATTTCAGTTCATGGACCTGATTCTTTCATCGGGATTTTGGTTTCTACAATTATGGGTAGCACAGAAACTACATTTTATGTCCTTGCTCTTTATTTTGGTTCAATTAACATTCGTAAAACAAGACATGCAGTAGCTGCGGGTGTAATTGCAGATATAGCTGGCATCCTTGGCGCATTTTTTATAGTTAAATTAATTTTTGGATAAAATATGAAAAAGAAAATTTTTATAACTCAAAAACTTGTGGGCAATATCGAGTCCTTTCTAGAAAAACATGGTTTTATTGTAGAAACTTTTGAGAAAGATAGAATAATTACAAAAAATGAATTGATAAAAAGAGCATCGGATACAGATGCTTTAATTTGTTTACTAAGCAATAAAATTGATAGAGAAGTAATTGATAATCTTAAAAAGTGTAAAATAATTGCCAATTATGCTGTCGGTTATAATAATATTGATGTTGAATATGCAAAATCAAAAAATATAGTTGTAACTAACACACCTGAAGTTTTAACAGATGCAACTGCCGATATTGCTGTAGCATTAATACTTGCCTGTGCAAGAAGATTCCACGAAGGAAATAAAATGATGCGGCAAGGAAAATTTAAAGGCTGGAAACCATCATTATTACTTGGTTATGATATTAAAGATAAAACAATTGGAATAATTGGAGCAGGAAGAATTGGATCAGAAGCAGCGATTCGAATGAAAGCTTTCAAAACAAAAATTATTTATTACAGCCGGTCAAGAAATTATAAACTTGAAAAGAAAACCAATGCAAAGAGAGTTAGTTTGAATTATTTATTAAAAAATGCTGATATAATTTCAATTCATGTCCCGCTTACGGAAAAAACTTATCACATGTTAAATAAAGAAAATCTTTCTTTACTTAAAGAGAGTGCAATTGTAGTTAATACCTCAAGGGGAGAAGTAGTTGAAGAAAAATTTTTAATCGAATTATTGAAAAAGAACAAAATATTTGCAGCCGGCTTTGATGTATATGAAAATGAACCGAATGTCAATCCAGAACTTTTGAAACTAAATAATGTATTTTTATTGCCTCACATTGGAAGTGCTACTTTTGAAACTCGAACAAAAATGGCTTTGCTTGCTGCTCAAAATGTAGCAGAAGTTTTAAAAGGGAATAAACCATTGACGCCAGTTTAATTAAAAAAATAATTGTTTGTAGAAACAGATATTAATAAGTATTTTTCGTTCAAATAAAAAGTAAACAGTGAACAGAAATCTATTAACTAATTTTCATAAAAAATGAGAATAGGAATACCTAAAGAAATAACAAGAGAAGAAAAGAGGGTTGCAGTTGCACCTGCTGGAGTTAATACACTTGTAAAGGCAGGTCATACTGTTTTTATTGAAACAGGAGCAGGACTTGAAAGTCATTTTACAGATGATGAATATCGTGCTGTTGGAGCTAACATTGTATACAATGCAGAAGAAGTGTATCGTCGCTCAGAAATGATTGTTAAAGTAGCTCCCTTGACTGAAGATGAAGTCGATTTACTTCAAGAAGAGCAAATCATCTTTTCATTTCTTTATCTTGCTGTAGGCAAAAAAATTATTTTAGAAAAATTACTTGCTAAAAAAATAACAGCAATTGCATACGAACTAATTGAAAAAGATGAACAACTGCCTGTTCTGCAGTCAATGAGTGAGATTGCAGGACAATTAGCTATTTCTGTTGGAGAAAGATTTCTTGGAAGTGATTCACAATATGGAAGAGGAATTTTAATGGGAGGAATTGCAGGGGTAGCTCCTGCTGCAGTAGTAATTATTGGAGCTGGTGTTGTGGGTTTTAATGCAGCTAGAAGTGCTTATTCACGCGGCGCACATGTAATTGTTCTTGATAAAGATTTAAGAAAACTAAAAAGAATTAATGACTTGATTTCAAAAAGTATTACAACTGTTGCAGCAAATCAATATACAATTGCCAGAGGTGTTAAATTTGCTGACCTTTTGATTGGTGCAATTCAAATAAAAGCTGGAAAAACACCTCATATTGTAACAGAAGATATGGTTAAATCGATGAAAAAAGGAGCAGTAATTGTTGATGTTTCTATAGACCAGGGAGGCTGCATAGAAACAAGCAGACCAACGACTCTTTCAGATCCAATTTTTATAATGCATGATGTAATTCATTACTGTGTTCCCAATATGCCAGCATTGGTCTCACGAACTGCAAGTTATGGCTTAACAAATGCTTCAATTGATTATATTGGAGAAATTGCTGATAATGGATTATCAAGAGCATTGTTGAGTGATGCCGGTTTATCTAAAGGTGTTTGTACTTATAATGGCTATTGTACGAATGAAAGTATTGCAGAAGCTTTTAATCTTGAATACAGACGTCTTCATGTTTTCCCGACCAATTAATTTGCTTAAAATTAATTTGGAATTAGTATGACAATAGAAAAAATAAAAATTGATAAACCTGTTAATGCAGCATGGGTTAAAAAATATAATTCAAAAGTTACAACTGCTGAAGAAGCTGTTAAATATGTCAAAAGCGGTGATAAAATTATTATTCAACCAGGCTGTGCTGCCCCTCTTGAATTGATAAATGCACTTGTAGAAAGGAAAGATGAACTTTATGATGTTGAAATTTACCATATACTTGTTGTAGGAGATTTACCATACACAAAACCTGGAATGGAAAAACATTTTAAGCACAAAGCATTTTTTATTGGAGCAAATGCACGTCATGCAATCAATGAAGGAAGAGCAGAATTTATTCCAATATTTTTATCAGAAGTTACGTTGTTATTTAAGAGAGGAGTTATTCAGGCAGATGTTGCATTAATTCATGTTTCGCCGCCAGATGAACATGGATTCTGCAGTTTTGGAATCGATGTGGGAAATATTAAAACTCCGGCTGAAAAAGCTAAATGTGTTATAGCTCAGGTTAATAAACAAATGCCTCGTGGCTTAGGAAATAGTTTTATTCATGTTAATAAAATTGATTATATAGTTGAAGTTGACCAACCTTTGCAGGAACTTCCTCAAGTTGATCCTGATGCAACACCAGAAATGCTTGATATATTTGATAAAATTGGCAAAAATGTTGCAAGTTTAATTGAGGATGGTTCTACTCTGCAGATGGGAATAGGTGCAATTCCTGATGCAGTTTTGCGTTATATGCATGATAAAAATGATTTGGGTGTCCATACAGAAATGTTTTCTGATGGATTAATTGATTTAATTGAGGAAGGTGTTGTAAATGGAGAGAAAAAAACTTTGCATCCAGGTAAAGTTGTGGCTGGTTTTGTTTTAGGTACAAAAAAATTATACGATTACATTGATAACAATCCTGTGTTTGAATTTCATCCTCAAGAATATGTTAATGACCCATTCCTGATTGCACAAAATAATAAAATGGTGGCTATCAATTCTGCTATTGAAATTGATTTAACCGGTCAGGTTTGTGCAGACAGTATAGGCACTAAATTTTTTAGCGGTATTGGTGGACAGGTTGATTTCATACGAGGTGCATCTCGTTCCGAAGGTGGTAAACCAATTATTGCACTTCCTTCTGCAACAAAAGATTTAAAATATTCCAAGATTGTTCCTATCTTAAAACCTGGAGCAGGTGTTGTAACAACACGCGGTGATGTGCATTATGTTGTAACTGAATATGGGATTGCAAATTTATTTGGTAAAAGTATTCAGGAAAGAGCACGAGCGCTTATTAATATTGCACACCCAGCTTTTCGAGATGAATTAACTGAATTTGCTAAGAAAACTTATCATATCTAATTATGGTTGCTGTAATTGGTGATATTCATGGCTGCTATTATACCTTGGTAGAACTCTATAATAAAATTATAGAGCTCTATCCCGAAGTTCCAATCTATACAGTAGGTGATTTAGTCGATAGAGGCAACTACAGTTATGAAGTTATAAAATTTGTAAAAGAAAAAAATATAATTCTAACACCAGGCAATCATGATTATATGTTTTATCATTTTTTTAAAGAACCTTCCAGTATTTTTGCACGCTCATGGTTTTTTAATGGAAATGAAACTACTTTGCTTTCGTATGAAAATCATGAAAAAGAAATGTTTGAACATATTGAATTCATTAAATCAGCTCCTCTTTTTCATAATCTTGATGATTGTTTTATTTCTCATGCAGGTATTTCAGTTCATTACGAAAAATATTTGCCTCCAGATTTTAGGGATAATCTAAATTTATTAGCTCCATTAATTGAAAATGATATTTCGAGTGATAGAGGTATTATGTGGACTCGTGACCCATTATTAAATCTTGGTAAACTTCAAATTGTTGGACATACAAAACAACCAGATATAACTTATGTAGAAGATTCAAATGCTCTTTATATTGATACTGGTGCATGTGTGGGTAATAAATTAAGTGCCGTCATAATCGATAAAAATTCAATTATAGATACTATACAAATTAAAACGCATTTGAATGATATAATTTAATTTGTAAGATTAGATAATCGAAAAAAGCCAAATCCAAAAGCTGCAATCATTTTTTAGATGCACAAAAAATTTTAATAAATCAGAAAGACATAATATTTATTTTGAAGAGAATGACAATTTTGATAATTGATATTTCCTGAATTTTTTTATTAAATTTGAGTCCAATAATTCAAGGAGGATTTATAACTTTCTTTCTACCATTATTGTAAATAATTAGAAGGTTCTGCTATCTCTTCCGCAAATAAAAATATTTTAAGTTTCTGGATAAAAGTTTTATTCATCCCGATATTTCTATTCAGTGTAATAGTCTTTTTTGGATTTACCAGTCAATCCAGACAAAAAACCGATTTAATTTTATTTGATGCTTGCTTCAATTTTGTTAGTTCTTCAAATCCTGAATTTGATAAGCCTTCAAAACCACAAAAAGAACTTTTTAATCAATATCTTGCATATCTTAATTCACAGCTGATTATACCGGATACAACAGATAATAAAGAAAAACCCTTACTTGGAAAAGATACTGTTCATGTAAAAATGTCAAGATCAGATTCGATTAAGTTTAAGGCTAAGCAGGATTCAATTAAAAGAATTGATTCACTTGCAGCAGATTCAACTGCAAGGTTAAAATATTTTCGTGCATTTAGAGAAGACTATTATGTTGTTCCATTCAGACCTAAAAGACAATCTCCATTTTTTGTTTATCCATCAACTGCCACTTTAAATCGAATTGTGCAACTTGATTCAACGGGTACTAAAGTAATTATTAAAGAGAAAATTGGCGGGCAGGAAGCAAAAATATTTCTTGAAATGCCACTCGAAGAGTATATTAAATTACGTCTCGAAGCAATTACAAGAGATAACTGGGAACAGCTTGGTTATCAATACAAATTAAAAGATACAAAAAAAGATTTGAGTCAATTAATAACAGACATTACTAATATTGAAATTCCGCTTCCAAGTAAATCCTTGTTCAGTATTTTTGGTCCACCAAAAATAAATATAAAAATAGCTGGTGCAGTTGATATTCATGGTGCTTGGCGTAATGAAACAACAGAAGGTATCACAACCTCTGCACTTGGAAATACAAGAAATGAACCCGATTTTAAACAGCAGGTGCAAATTAATCTTAATGGTACAATTGGAGATAAACTTAATCTTTCAGCAGACTGGAATACAGAAAGGACATTTCAATATGAAAATCAATTAAAGATAAAATACACAGGTTATGAAGATGAAATAATTCAAAGTATAGAAGCAGGGAATGTTTCTTTGCAATCTTCTCCACTTGTTGGTGGCAGCGAAGCATTATTCGGAATTAAAGCTCAAATGCAAATGGGTCCATTTAAGTTGACTGCTTTAGCTTCTCAAAAGAAAGGCGAGGTTCAGGAAGTTTCTGTAACAGGTGGAGCAAAAACTCAACAGTTCCAAATTCATGCTTATGATTATTCACCTAATCATTTTTTTATAAATGATGTTTATGCTGACCCAAGACTTAATGTGTTTAATGATTATTACGGAAATTCAATCCCAATTGTTCACGATTCAATTCGAGTGAAAGATATTGAAGTTTGGAAAACTATTACGGGCCTTGTAAACCCAAATGAACGTAAAGGAAATGCTTATATAGATTTGCCAAGAAGAACAAAAAATCAACGTTATGACAATCTAAGGAATACAAACGAACAGACTGTTCCAGGTGTTAAAGAGATTGATAGACGCTGGATTATGCTTCAGCAGGATGTTGATTATGTAATTCATAAGGAAACTGGTTTTATAAGTTTTAAAACACAAATTCAAGATCAAGATGCAATTGCAGTAGCATATAGAATTGAAGGTCCTACTTCTTCGCCGGATGATGATATTTATTATGGTGAATTTATTCAAGATGTTGCTGCAGATTCAAGTGCAAGAATTGTATTGAAACTTGTCAAACCTCCAAATCTTCAACCTCAATTCAAAAAAGCATGGAAACTTCAGCTTAGAAATATTTATCCGATTGGTGGAAGAGATGTAAAAGAAGAAGGATTTACACTTGATATTAAATATCAATTTGAAGGTGGTGAACCTCAAAGTGATTATAATGGAATAAAATTAATTCAAGCTTTTGGTCTGGATAAAACAGATAAAAGTGGAACTGGAGGCCCAGATGGTGCATTCGATTTCTTTCCTGGTAGAACAATTTTTCCTCAAACAGGTGAAATTGTTTTTCCTGTGCTTGAACCATTTGGCAAAAATTTCCCTACGGGTTCAAACGGTTTGCCTGATACATTAAGATATCAAGCTGTTTACGACACAACTGTAACTTTTGCAAAACAAGACCGTGCGAAAGATAAATTTTTAATTACAGGTGAATATTCTGCTGCAGTTACTTCTTCTTACAGTATTGGTTTTAATGTTGTAGAAAATTCTGTCAAAGTAATTTTGAACGGAAATCAACTTCGCGAAGGAGTTGATTATACTGTAGATTATAATATTGGTCAGGTTATTATTCGAAAACCAGAGGCACTTGTTCCAGGTGCTGATTTAAGAATTACTTATGAACAAAATGATTTATTTCAGCTTGCATCTAAAACTTTGGTAGGATTAAGAGGTCTTTATGAATTTAACCGCGAAACTACACTCGGATTTTCATTCTTTAATTTGAATCAGCAAACACTTAGCGACAAAGTTCGAATTGGCGAAGAACCTTTGAATAATTCAATGTTTGGAATTGATTTTAAATCAAATATGAATTTGCCATTCATAACAAAAGCTCTTGATAAAGTAATTTCAACAAGTGCAGCTTCAACTTTTAATATTAATGCTGAATATGCTTACATGAGTCCAGACCCAAATACCAAGAAAAGTACAATCGAAAGTGATGAAGGAAAAAGCATTGCTTATATTGACGATTTTGAAGGTGCAAAAAGAACTATTCCACTTGGTATGCAATATGGTTCATGGAAAGATATAAGTGTGCCAGATGATATCCCTTATCTTGAAGGAATGAGTGAACTGCAAAAAATGAATTACAAAGCAAAAGCTTATTGGTTTAATAGACTTCCTTCTGATGTTACAATTAGAGATCTTTATGGTGACAGAAAACAAGCTCCACCTGATCAAAATCTGATTACAGCATTAGACCTTGTCTATTTGCCTGATAAACCAGGTTATTATAACTGGTACCCAGATTTGAGCGATACACGCAAAAACTGGGCTGGTATAATGAAAGTACTTTCTTCTACAGCAAATAATCTTGTTGAAGAAAATATTCAATTCATAGAATTCTGGATGAAAATAGAGAACGCACCACCTGATTTGAAATTAAATATTGATTTAGGACAAATTAGTGAAGATGTGATTCCAAATGGCAGACTTGATACTGAAGACAAAAATTTTAACGACCTTGTTGACCAAGGTGAAGATACTGGAATGGATGGATTAAAAGATAGTGAAGAACCTAATTATGACCCGGTGAACAATCCTGACCCAAGTCTTGATAATTATGCTTTCCAATTAACTGCAAATGCAGATTATTCAAAAATTAACGGGACAGAAGGAAACGCAGTTTCAATTGATTTAGGAAGACTGCCAGACACTGAGGATTTGAATCATAATTTTACTCTCGATAAAGTGAATAGTTATTTTCGCTATGTAGTTCCAATAGATACAAATAAACAGATTAATCCATTTGTTCAAGGTGGGGGCAGTAATTCAGGATGGTATTTATTCAGAGTTCCATTAAAAGATTTTAAAGAAAAAGTAGGGGACCCAAGTTTTTCTGTTGTTGAATTTATTCGATTCTGGATTTCAGGTTCAAATAAACCTGTTCACTTAAGATTCGCTGAAATGAATCTTGTTGGAAATCAATGGCAAAAAGTTCTTGACCCTCCAAACAGTAATAAACTCAGAAAAGTTACAGTTGACGATACTGTGCTTACAGTTTCAGTTGTAAATGTTGAGGATAATCCTGAATATCATTCACCACCAGGAGTTCATCGAGAAAGAGATAGAAGTCAGCCAGATTATCAAATTTATAAGAATGAACAATCTCTTGAACTTATTATTAAAGGATTGGAAGATGGAGATAAACGAGAAGTTGTTCGTTATCTTTATAAACCTCTTGATGTTTTTAATTATAAACAGATGAAATTATTTATTCATACAGATGAAAATGTTTTCCCTGGTAATGTATCGTATTACAAAGATATTAATGATTATGCAGCTGAAGTATATATCAGATTTGGTTCAGATACATCTAACTTTTATGAATATCGTCAACCATTAAGGCCAAGTGAAAAAATTTCTGATAAAAATTGGAACGAAGTGAAAATTGTTTTCTCGGAACTTACTGCAATTAAGCAAAGAAGAGATTCATCTCACTATAAAGAATTATACACAGTTCCTGTCGAAGGGAAAGAAGGGCATACTTATGGAATAAGAGGAAATCCAACTTTAACAAGAATTACATTTTTTACAATTGGAATTATTAATCCATCGAACAAAGGAACACCAGGAGAAAAAATTTCTGGAACTGTTTGGATAAATGAATTGCGTGTACTTGAGGCTGACGATACACCCGGATGGGCTTATAGCGCCAGCGGTTCTCTTGCTCTTGCTGATTTGATGCGTGTTAATTTTAATGTCAACCAATCTAATCCGTATTTCCATAAATTGAATGATAGATTTGGGACACGAGAAGATAGATTAAATTGGGGTGTGTCTGTTGACATGGATTTGTTGAAATTAATTCCAATAAATCTTGCTGGAAGTAATTTAAGAATTTCATACTCACGTAATGAACAAACAATAAATCCATTATTCAAACCCGGAACAGATATAAAAGTTGTAGAAGCCCAAAATCAATTAAGAAAATATTTGACAGAAAAAAATCTTGACCCTGCAGTAATTGAAGATTCAGTTAAAAGTATAAAAAGAGAATCTCAAACTGTAAATCTTTCTGAAACATGGGCACTTTCTAATATTCGAATAAAAGTTCCTACAGATAAATGGTACATACGAGATCTTATAAATAATTTAACTTTTGGATTTAATTATAACAAAACTTCTGGCCGTTCTCCTATTATTTTACAAAGTAATGGTTGGGTATGGAATGCAAGTGCAAGTTATTCAGTAAATTTAAGCAGAGATTTATTTATTAAACCTGTTGATATACCTCTGATTGGAGATGTAGTGGGTATCTTTAATGATTATAAAGATGTTAGAATTTATTTTCTGCCACAAATGTTTAATGCTTCTGTCAGTGCAACAAGGAGAAGGAGCTTTACACAAAATAGGACACTCGCCAATAAACCAAATATTCAAAGAGATTTTACTGCATCAAGAAGTGCAGGATTTAACTGGAATATTACTGAAGGCGGTTTGTTAAATCTTTCTCTTGCATATAATTTTGATGTTCAATCAACTCTTACTCATTTATGGGTTGTAAATGAGGTTGAAAGACCTGAAAGCGAAATCTGGCATGACATATTCAGTAAAAATCTTTTTGGAAGAGATTTTAATTATAGACAAAACTTAGATTTTCGACTTAATCCAAAACTTCCATCAATCTGGGATTTAAATAGGTATATAAATGTTAATTTTTCTTATGGAGTTGCATATTCATGGCAAAATAATTTTCAACAGGCAGAACTTGGAAGAAGTGCAGGTTATTCAAATAGAATTTCGAGCGGTGTAACTTTTCGTATCAAATCAATTTTTGCACCTTTATTTCAAGAAGCTCCGAAAACTCAAACTCCTGTACAACCTCAACAGCGAATTGAAGGTGGAAGAGGAGGAAGAAGAAGTCAGCGTCCTACAAATGTTGATGAAAAAATTCAAACTCAACAAACTAAAATTAATGACAGCACGAATGTAACCGATACAACATTACAATCAAAAAAACAGCTTACTGAATTTAGTGCAACTGAAGAGGATACAGTAACAGGTCCAAGCAATATTCAAATTGCATTGCAGTATTTAAAGTTAGGAATTAAATGGCTCTTTTTTGATTATGACCAGATTTCTATAAATTTTTCTCAATCGAGCAGTTACACTGGCGGTGGCTTAATTGGTGAAGGAACTGGGTTCAATAATTTCTGGGGTTTCAAACAATCACCATTAAAAGGCCCATCAAGATTATTTATGCTTGGTCTATCGAATGATATTGGTCCACGTGCACCTAATGGAAATATATCTGATAATTATTCTCATAAAAATGATATTGATTTAAAAACATCTCGGCCACTCTGGGAAGGTGCACAACTTGATATATTCTGGAAAGTTGGCTGGGGAGTTAATAAATCAATAACATTCAGAACAGACTCACTTGGGAATATTTATTCAACTACACTGAATTCAACAGGAACAATAGACCGTTCCTTCTTAACATTTCCACCTACTTTAATTTTTTCTTTTTTTGGGAATGGCATTAAAAAAGTAAGTGAACTTTATGATAAACGTTCTCCCAATCCAAATCAAAATCTTTCTGATGCTTTTGTAAAAGGATTTGAAACAACATCATTCTTATCAAAAATTCCTATTCTTTCTAAATTTGCTAAATATATTCCAAGACCCAACTGGAATTTTTCATGGTCTGGCCTTGAGAAATATGAAATTTTCTCATTTGCAAAAAGAGTTTCTTTGAGTCATACTTATACTTCAACTTATAGTGAAGGCTGGAAAATTAATCCTGATGGATTGCAGGAAGTCCAGAGTCAGAGAATTGATTATGCATTTTCTCCATTGCTTGGATTGACTTTTCAATTTGATAATTTATTTGGTGGTTCTTTCCAGAGTACAGTTCGTTATACTGCAAGAACTTCTTATAGCTTGAGTGCATCAACAAGAAATATTACTGAAAGCTTATCTCGAGATATAAATATTTCAGCAAGTTATTCCAAAAGTGGTTTTGAATTGCCCATGTTTGGAATTTCATTGAAGAATGATATTGAAATTTCATTTTCTTATACAAATGGTAAAACATCGAGTGTTATTTATGATATGGAAAATTTTAAAGATGATGGAACTCCTCAAGATGGGAAAACAAATATTACTATTGAACCAAAAATTAGATATGTTATGAGTTCACGAGTAACAATGTCAATTTTCTATAGAAGAACAACTATTCAACCACAGGGAGCTTCGAGAATTCCACCTACTACTACGAATGAAGCTGGTGTTGATGTTCATATTGCTATTCAGTAAAATTAATCATCAATAATTTGGAAGCTATGAAAAAAAATAAAATTCTCTGGGTAGATGACGAAATTGAACTTCTTCGTTCTCATATAATTTTTTTGAATGAAAAAGGCTATGAAGTTGATACTGTAACTAACGGCGAAGATGCTATTGACCAGGTTAAAAACAATCAATATGATTTAATTTTTCTTGATGAAATGATGCCCGGTCTGGGTGGTTTAGAAACATTAGCTCAAATCAAGGAAATTAATCCTGATATTCCTGTTGTAATGATTACTAAAAGCGAAGAAGAATCTTTAATGCACGACGCAATTGGAAGTAAGATAAGTGATTATCTCATAAAACCGATTGTCCCATCTCAAGTTTTAATGGTTTGTAAGAAAATTTTAGAAAGTAAAAAAATCTCAAGTGAATATGTTGCAAAAGATTATTTGAGTGATTTCAATGAGATTTCAAGAAGATTAATTATGAACCCAGATTATTCGGACTGGATTGAAATTTATCAAAAACTTGTTTACTGGGATATGGAATTTGATATTCATCCAGAAGTTGATTTTCGTCAAACATTAATTGACCAAAAACGAGAATGTAATCAAGAATTTTCAAAATATGTTGAACATGAATATAAAAACTGGATTGATAATCTAAACAGCGAAGACAATCCTACTTTAACAGTATCGGTTCTTAATAAATATGTTCTGCCTCATCTTGTTAATGCTCAAGGTCCAATTTTTCTATTTGTAATTGATTGTTTGAGATTAGACCAATGGCTTGTTATGGAAAAGCATCTTAAGGATTTATTCAATATTAAAAAAGATTATTACATTTCAATTCTGCCGACTGCTACTCCATATGCTCGCAATGCATTATTTGCAGGTTTATTCCCTTCAGAGATTGAAAAATATTATCCGGATTTGTGGAGTTCCGTTCCTGATGATGATGAAAACAGCATGAATAAATATGAAAAAGAATTGTTACAATTATTGTTAGATAGAAAAAGAATAAAACTTAGAAACGATTTGAAGTACATAAAAATTATTGACCCTGATGTAGGGCGTTCATTTGAACAAAATGTTTTGTCTTTTCAGAATAATCATTTTATGGCAATAGTTGTAAATTTTCTTGATATGATTGCTCATGGCAGGTCTGATTCCCAGATTCTAAAAGAAATAGCTCCTGATGAATCTGCATACCGGTCTTTAACGAACAGCTGGTTTCAACATTCATATCTTCTTAATTCTTTTAGATTAATTTCAAGAATTCCTAAAGCAAAAATTATTGTTACAACAGACCATGGCAGTATTAGAACATTAAGAGGCGCAAAAGTTTTAGGTGACCGCGAAGCTTCAACTAATCTTAGATTTAAATTTGGCAGAAATCTAAAAGTAGATGACAAACATGCACTTTATATTAAAAATCCTCAAGAATATAAACTTCCAAGACGCGGTGTGGCAATAAGTTATATTATTGCTAAAGAAGATTATTATTTTGTCTATCCTACAGATTACCATAAATATTTGAGTTATTACAAAGATAGTTTTCAACATGGTGGAATTTCGATGGAAGAAATGATTTTACCAGTCGTAACTTTAGAGAGTAAATAATGATTAATATCCCTGATGAAATTTTGGTAAAATCAGTAATTGAGACCGAAAATTTATCAAAGTCTCTATGTGAAATTTTTAAAGAAGGTGATGTAATTGCATTAAATGGAGAACTTGGTTCAGGCAAAACTTTTTTTGTTAAATCATTTTGTGAAAATTTAGGGATTAAAAATGTCTCAAGTCCAAGTTTTGCAATTGTAAATGAATACAACGGACAGAAAAAAATTTATCATTTTGATTTTTATAGAATTAAAAAAATTACAGAACTATACGACTTAGGTTTTGAAGATTACCTAAAAGAAAATGCTATAATATTTATTGAGTGGGCAAATTTATGGAAAGAAATTTTGCCAGAACATTATTATGAAATGAATTTTAAATTTATTGATGAAAATTCACGATTAATCTCGATTAGAAAAATATGACAAATAACTTACCCATACTTGCAATAGAAACATCAGGAGATTTATGCAGCGTAGCTGTAATGCTAAATGATAAATATTATGTCGAATCTAATATTAAAGGAAAGCATATTCACTCAGAAAAAATTTTTGACATGATAGATTATGTTGTGAAAAGTTCAAAAATAGAATTGAGTGATTTTAATCAAATAGCAGTATCAATTGGACCGGGTTCTTTTACTGGATTAAGAATTGGTTTATCGGCAGCAAAAGGGCTGGC
This sequence comes from Rosettibacter primus, assembly GCF_036860675.1. NCBI lineage: Bacteria > Pseudomonadati > Ignavibacteriota > Ignavibacteria > Ignavibacteriales > Melioribacteraceae > Rosettibacter > Rosettibacter primus. The sequence goes on along the minus strand of NZ_JAYKGK010000004.1, from coordinate 222,668 downwards.
ACTGGGAAGTAATTTACCTATTGTTCCCGTTCCAACATTTGAAGTAATGGCACTTGAAATTTCAGAAAAAATGGCAGAAGGCAAAAAATTTGCAATATTAAAATCAGCAAGCATTAATGATTTTTATTATGCTGTCTATGAAACAGAAAAAAATGGATATAAAAAGATTGAAGATGTATCTTTAATTCACAAAAATGAATTAAATAAAAAAATAACAGAATTTGATATTATATTTGCAGATAAAGATATTTCGCCTGAGATAAAAATTATCTCTGGACCACATGCGATTTATGTAGCTTTATGGTCATATTTGTATGGGAAAGAATTATTAACTTATAATTACGATTATTTAGAACCATTTTATTTAAAACAATTTATTGCGAAGGTGAAAAAATGAAAAGAATAATTTTATTATTACTAATTTTTACAACATTAATTTTAGCACAGGATAAAGAACCAAAAATATTTTCACCTGAACCCAATTATAATTTTAAAGAAGTTCTTGAAGGACAAACAGTTGAACATGAATACGAAATTATTAATCAAGGTAATGCTGATTTAATCATTAATGATGTTAAAGCATCATGTGGCTGCACTGCAGTTCAACCTCAAAAGAAAATTTTGAAGCCCGGAGAAAGAACAAAAATTAAGATAGAATTTGATTCTCGCGGAAGGATTGGTCCACAAAAAAAATATGTATATGTGTTTTCAAATGACCCAAAAACACCTCAATACAGATTATCTTTTGATGTAGTTGTAGTTGAAAAGCTTTTTCGTTCAAATGATGGGAATAATCCCAAATTAGTTTTAAACAGTTATCAATATAATTTTGGCGAAGTTGATGAAGGTAAAGTTGTAGAAGCTAAAATTGAATTTAAGAATGAAGGGAAAGGTGTTCTTGAAATTAATGATATTAAAACAACATGTGGCTGCACAGCTGTAATGTTGAGCAGCAAAAAACTTCAACCCGGAGAAAAGGGAACTATAGGAATAAATTTAGACACATCAAATAGAATTGGCCAGTTTGTGCGAACTGTAGCAATTTATTCGAATGACCCTGAACAACCTGTTCATGTAATAACTTTATCTGCAACAATAAAGAAGAGAAAATAATGGCATGGTTTAAAAGAAAAAAAGAAAATATTTCACCTGATAGCAAAAAATCTGAATTGCCTGATGGGCAATGGTCAAAATGTGAAGATTGTGGTGAAATAATTCATAATAAACAACTTGAAGTGAACATCTGGACTTGTCCAAAGTGTGGATATCACTTTAGAATTGGTAGTGAACAATACATTTCCTTGATACTGGATAAAGGTTCTTTCAAAGAACATGATAAGAAAATGCGTTCTGCCGACCCGCTGCAATTTGAAGATACAAAAAAATATACTGAGCGAATTGAATCCACTATAAAGAAAACAGGATTATATGATGCAGTTAGAACTGGAGTCGGAAAAATTGATGGGAAGAAAGTTGCATTTGCATGTATGGATTTTAATTTTATTGGTGGAAGTATGGGCGCAGTTGTCGGAGAAAAAATTGCTCGTATAATTGATGTGGCTTATGAAGAAAAAATTCCTTTGATTATTATCAGTCAAAGCGGCGGGGCAAGAATGATGGAAGGAGCTTATTCATTAATGCAGATGGCAAAAACAAGTTCGCGTCTTGCTCGTCTTGCGGATGCTAAAATTCCATACATTTCTGTGCTAACTGACCCTACAACAGGTGGAGTTACAGCAAGTTTTGCAATGCTGGGAGATCTTATTATTGCTGAACCAAAAGCATTAATTGGATTTGCAGGACCAAGAGTAATCAAACAAACAATAGGAAAAGATTTACCAGAAGGATTTCAGAAATCTGAATTTTTACTTGATAATGGTTTTATTGATTTTATTGTACCCAGAAAGCAACTGAAAGAAAAATTATCATTAATGATTGATTATTTAACTTGATTAAAATTTTAGTTGAACACAGAAAACACAGATTAGACAGATGACCACAAGATTAATATCTGTGTAAATCATGTTTTATCAGTGTTATCTGTGTTCTTATTTTATTTCCGAAATTTTTCGATCATTTTCTTCAAAATCTCTAATGCATACTCAACTTCTTTAAATGTATTTTGCGATCCGAAGGAAAAACGGATTGTCCCTGCAGCATCTTCTAATTTATACCCTGAATTGATAATTACGTGAGAAGGTTTTAAAGTTCCAGAAGTACATGCAGCTCCATTTGAAGCTGCAATTCCATTTATATCAAGAAACATTAGCATTGCTTCTGCTTCATTTCTATATTTTTCAGAAAGAAAAGTAATACTCAAAATATAGGGGAATGCATCTTCTCCACCATTAATTTTTATGAAATCCTTATCTAATATTTTTATGCCTTTTACAAATTCATCACGAAGTTTTTTTACATGCTCATAATTTTTTACCATTTCTGCTTTTGCAATTTTAACAGCCTCGGCGAGCCCAACAATTCCTGCTACATTTTCAGTACCACCTCTTCGATTTCTTTCCTGTGAACCGCCAAAAATTAGCGGTGATATTGGTGTACCGCTTCTTACATAAGCAAAACCTGTCCCTTTTGGACCATTTATTTTATGAGCTGAGGCGCTAAGTGCATCAATTCCTAATTCATTAACATCAATTTTAATCTTTCCAAAACTTTGAACAGCATCTGTATGAAAATAAATTTTTTTTCTTTTTGTAATTGAACTTAATTCTTCTATTGGATTAATACTGCCGGTTTCATTATTGATATGTATTACTGATGTTAAAGCACAATTTTCATTTATTTTATTTTCAAAATCACTCAAAATAATTTTTGAATTTTTGTCGATATCAATTAATTGAAGTTCAAAACCGTATTTCGTTAATTCATAACAAGTATCCAAAACGCTGTGGTGTTCTCCTTTTGTTGTTATAATTTTATTTTTTCTTGATTCTGAAAATTCAGTTTTAGTAATGCCTGTTATAATAAAATTATTTGCCTCTGTTCCTCCGCTCGTAAAATAAATTTCACCCGGTTTGGCATTGATGAACTCTGCAATTACTTCTCGTGCTTCTTCAATTGCAACTCTTGTTTTTCTTCCATATGAATGAATAGAAGATGGATTACCAAAAAATTCTGTAACGTAAGGTTTCATCTTTTCAAAAACTTGAGGATTAAGAGGCGTTGTAGCAGCATTATCAAAATAAACTTTCATAATAACTTTCTATCTTAAACTGACATCCCCATAATTAATTTTTTCTATTGTATCGCCAGCCTTTAAAATTAAAAATCCATTTTCATCAATATCGTCAAATATTCCGACTTTAATCTTATCGTCAAAAACAACCTTAACTTTTTCTCCAATCATTTTGCATCGATTACGCCAGTCATTTAATATTTTATTAGGGTCATCTTTAACAAGTTGTAAGATACTTTCAAAATTATTGAGAACTTCGCTTAATAATTTTTCTCTGCTGACTATCGACTTAAATTCTTTTCTTACAGATGTTGGTTGAATATCATATTTCCCGGGAAAGTTTGGTTGATTCACATTAATTCCAATTCCAATTACTAATTTGTTAATCTTATTTCCTTTTGATGTAGATTCGAGTAAAATTCCTGCAATTTTTTTCTTATTAACTAAAACATCATTAGGCCATTTAAGTTCAACATCAAATTGATATAAATTTTCTAAAGATTGAGCAACAGAAAGGCTGCTGCCAAGATTAATTAAATTGACTTTTTTTTCTTTGAAATCTCCCTTCAATAAAATGGAGAATGTTAAATTTTGTCCAGCATTACTTACCCATGTGCGATTTTTTCGTCCTCTTCCCTTGCTCTGATATTCAGCAAGCAAAACAGTACCATCTCGATTAAAATCTTTATTAGTTAGCAATGCGGTGTTAGTTGAATCAACTTCATCGCAATAAATAAAATTGCGGCCTATAAATTCAGTATCGAGTTTAATATCAAATTCTTCGATGTTAAACAATTTTACCTCCGACTACTTATTTGTTAAAATTGACATATGTTTCTGTCAAAAATTAATTTTTAGCAGGAAAATACAGAAACATCTGACAAATTTTCAAATTTACTGATTAATTATAAAATTCTTATAACATATTGTAAAATAATGACTTAAGAAAATATTTTGTGTCTGGCACACCTCTTGTTTATATAATTGCAAAAATTAACAAAAGAAGGAGGTGATAGCCATGACACTCGTAAGATTTGAACCCTTAAAAGAACTCGAAACCTTACATGACAGAATTCAAAGATATTTCGAAGACTTTGCAAATTTTGGCTTCTCCTTTACAGATAATTTCAATCCGAGAATTGATATCTCGGAAGACGACAATAATATCAATGTTGTTGCCGAAATACCAGGCGTAAAAAAAGAAGATTTAAAAATTACATTGCAAGATAATATTTTGACAATAGAAGGTGAAAAGAAAAAAGAAGAAGAAAAGAAAGGAAAAAATTATTACAGAGCTGAAAGAGTATTTGGAAGCTTCAAACGTTGCTTCACATTACCTGCTGAAGTTGATTCCGACAATGTTGAAGCAAAGTTTGAAGATGGCATGCTCAGAATTAACATGAAAAAATTGCATCCTAAACCAAAAAACGAAAAAGTAATAGAGTTGAAGTAATCACTACTTCAACTCTATCTTTTTTTTATTTATAAACAAATTAAAGGGTATGAAAAATGGGAAAAATTATTGGAATTGACTTAGGAACTACTAACTCCTGTGTTGCAGTAATGGAAGGTAATGAACCTGTAGTTATTCCGAATTCTGAAGGTGGAAGAACAACTCCATCTGTTGTTGCTTTTACGAAAACAGGAGAAATACTTGTAGGTCAGCCTGCAAAACGTCAGGCAATAACTAATCCAAAGAATACAGTCTTCTCCATTAAAAGATTTATGGGTAGAAGACTTGATGAGGTAGATGAAGAAACTAAAGAAGTACCTTATGAAGTTGTTGCTGCTGAAAATGGCTCTGCAAGAGTTAAGATTGGAGATAGATTATATTCGCCGCCGGAAATCTCTGCGATGATATTACAAAAAATGAAAAAGACTGCTGAAGATTATCTTGGACACGAAGTTACAGAAGCTGTTATTACTGTTCCAGCATATTTTAATGATGCTCAACGGCAAGCTACAAAAGATGCTGGAGAAATTGCTGGTTTAAATGTACGAAGAATTATAAATGAACCTACTGCTGCTGCTCTTGCTTATGGTCTTGATAAAAAACACAAAGACCAGATTGTTGCTGTTTATGATTTAGGTGGTGGAACTTTTGATATCTCTATTCTTCAGATTGGAGAAGGAGTTTTTGAAGTTAAATCAACAAATGGTGATACCCACTTAGGTGGTGATGATTTCGACCAGAGATTAATTGATTATCTTGCTGATGAATTCCAGAAACAGGAAGGTATTGATTTAAGAAAAGACCCGATGGCTCTTCAAAGATTAAAAGAAGCTGCAGAAAAAGCTAAGATTGAATTATCTTCTTCAATGCAGACAGATGTTAATTTGCCATTTATAACTGCTACTCAAGATGGTCCAAAACATTTAAATATAACAATTACGAGAGCAAAGTTTGAACAATTAATAGATGATTTAATTCAAAGAACAATTCCTCCATGTGAAAAAGCTATGAAAGATGCAGGGGTAACTCCTTCACAGATTGATGAGGTTATTCTAGTAGGTGGTTCTACTCGTGTACCTAAAGTCCAGGAAGTAGTAAGGAAAATATTTGGAAAAGAACCTCACAAAGGAGTTAATCCTGATGAAGTAGTAGCAGTTGGAGCTGCTATTCAAGGTGGAGTTTTGGCTGGTGATGTAAAAGATGTCCTGTTGCTTGATGTTACACCTTTGTCATTAGGTATTGAAACCTTAGGTGGTGTAATGACAGTTTTGATTCCAGCTAATACAACAATTCCAACTCGAAAAAGTGAAATTTTCTCGACTGCTGCTGATAATCAGCCATCTGTTGAAATTCATGTTCTTCAGGGTGAAAGACCAATGGCAGCAGATAATAGAACACTTGGAAGATTCCATCTGGATGGTATACCTCCTGCTCCACGTGGTGTGCCTCAAATAGAAGTTACATTTGATATTGATGCTAATGGAATTCTTCATGTTTCTGCAAAAGATAAAGCTACTAATAGAGAACAGAGCATTAGAATTACTTCTTCAAGTGGTTTGACAAAAGAAGAAATTGAAAGAATGAAGCAGGAAGCTAAAGAACATGCTGCTGAAGATAAGAGAAAAAAAGAAGCAGTTGAAATAAGAAATAATGCTGATAATCTTGTTTTCCAGACTAAAAAGCAAATTCAAGAATTGAAAGATAAACTAACATCTGAACAACGAAGCAGACTTGAAAGTGAAATCCAGAAAGTTGAAGATGCTCTCAAGACTAACGATACTGATAGAATTAAAAATTCTGCTGATGCTTTGACAAAAGTATGGAATGAAATTGCTCAGCAGCTTTATGCACAACAGGGAGCATATTCTCAAGCTAATACTGGTTCACAAGCTAAATCTGATGGCACTGGAAAGGATGATAAAGATGTTCAGGATGCTTCCTATGAAGTTGTTGATGATGACAAAAAGTAAATTGAAAATAAATTTAACTTAATTTGAAAAATAAGTTTGAAAAATTAAAAAGGAGGTGCATATGGCAGAAGTAAAAGAAATGCAAGAAGTTAAAACACAGAAAAGCTGGGAAGAAGCATTAGAAAATGAATCCTGGGTTGCTCCTCTTGTTGATATTTATGAAACCGATGATGAATTTTTCTTAAATGCTTACATCCCAGGAGTTAAAAAAGAAAATCTCAAGATTAAACTTGAAGACGGTCATCTCGTCATAATGGGCAGAATTGATTATGACGAAGCTGTAAATCGCAAATATGTTCTCAAAGAAACTGAAATTGGAAACTTCTACCGCAGATTCAAAATTTCAGATAGCATTGATGAATCAAAAATCGATGCAAGACTTGAGAACGGTGTTCTTGAAGTTCGTTTGCCCAAACATGAACGTGTAAAACCAAAAACAATAGAAATAAAGTAATTTCTCAATTAAAAGCTGCCCAAAATTTACTGCTGATTTTGCTGATAAATTTTGAGCAGCTTTTTTATTTATAAAATTGAATTAAATATCTTATGTTCTTATGTTTCTAATGTATGAAAAAAATATTTATTCTGATTTTTTTAATCTTATTTTCTGGTATTATCTATTTTTATGAAAATAATTTTGATTCCTACCAGAAATTTGATGTTCAGAATACTTCTGTTTATTTCAAAGGTATTCTGAAATCAGAATATGATAAGGTTCAGAACATTGCAAATTATAATATTGATGTAGAATTAATCCCTTCTCAAAATTTAATAAATGCAAAAGAAGAAATTATTTGGATAAACAAAACAAACTTTCCTGCAAAAGAAATCCATTTTCATTTTTATGCGAATGCTTATAAAAACAACAAAACATTATTTGCTGCTGCATTTAAACTTGAAAAAGAAAATCAAACAGAAATTAAGATTAAGAATTTTCATATTGACGGTAAGCAATCAGAGTTAATTTTTTTCCAGCCCGAAATTTTAAATCCTTTTGACAGCACAGTTGCTAAAGTAATTCTTGATAAAAGTGTTCAGCCAGATGATTCTGTAAAAATTTATTTCGAATATTCAATGACAATTCCTGTTTCGGTTAAAAGACTTGGCAGAGCTGCAGGAAGAAATTTTTATTTTGTTTCTCAATGGTTTCCAAAAGTTGGGGTATATGAAAATGGCAAATGGGTATGCAGTCAATATCATCCATATCTAAATTTTTATTCTGACTTCGGAGAATATAATGTAAATATAAAAGTGCCAAAGAATTACATTGTGGCTTCTACAGGAGTTTGCAGAGAAAAATTAATCGATGAAAAATTTGCTTTGTATAAAATTACTCAAGTTGGAGTTCATGATTTTGCATGGATGGCTTCGGATGAAATTATTTTGAAAAAAGATATTTATAAAAGAAAAGATGGTTCACCAATTTTTATTAATGCTTACATTCAACCTGAAAATGAGAAATATTCAAAACGATATATTAAGTGTGTAAAAAATTGTCTGGAATATTTTGAGACTTATATTGGACTATATCCTTATCAAAATATTTCACTAGTAGATGTTCCGAATTCTAGTGCTTCGGGTGGAATGGAATATCCAACTTTATTTACAGTTCATGTAAATTTATTTTCTCCAGAAGCAACAGGTTCACCTGAATATCTCACAGCTCATGAATTTGCTCATCAATATTTTTATGGTATTATTGCAAATAACGAAGTTTATGAAGCCTGGCTTGATGAAGGTTTTGCCTCTTATTTATCTACAAAGATAATGTATAAGTATTATCCAAAGATTTTAGAAAATTTCAGAATTCTTACTTATCTGCCGGTGTTTGGAATAAATTTCCTTTCTTTTAATGATATACCTTTAATTTATACAATTGCAGATATTCCAATAGTTGAAGGTGTTAACAGTGCGAAAGATTATTATAAAAATCTTATCATTGGTTCTATAGCAGATACTTCTTACAAATTGCCTTCCAGACTTTCTTACATAGTAAATTCTTATGATAAGCCTGAATTAATGTTGTTATCACTCGAGAGATATCTTGGTTTAGATAAAATGATGAAAATTCTGCGTGATTATTTTGAAAAATATAAATACAAACATCCAACTTCAGAAGACTTTATAAGAGAAGTCAATAATAGTAGCAGTGAAGATATGTCATGGTTCTGGGATAATTTTTTTTATAACTCAAAAGTATTTGATTATCGAATTACTTCAATTAAAAAAGTTGCATCGAATGTTTATCGTGTTTTAGCAGAAAGATTGTACGATGGCATTTTTAAAAATGATATAGCACTTTATACAGAAAAAGATACTTTATATCAAAAGTGGGATGGCAGGGAAAGATGGAAAATTTTTGAGTTTGTCACAAATGATAAAGTTATTGCTGCAGAAATTGACCCGCACAGAAAAAATCTTCTTGATATAAACTTTGCAAATAATTCTCTTACATTAGAGCCAAGATATTGGGCTTCAATTTCTATTGCACTCAGATGGTTCTTCTGGGTTCAAAATGCGTTAATGATGATTGGAAGTATTGGATGATTAAAAATATTAATGAAATATTAATAGACTCAATAAGAGCAGTAAGCTATAATATTAAATTTGTAATTTTGTTCTGGTTGACAAACACAGCATTCGCAATTGTTCTTAGTGTGCCAATCTATAATTTGCTTTTAAACGACCTTAAAAATTCATTGATGAGTGATAAACTCAGTTCAGGATTTGATTACTTCTGGTATCTGCAATTTAGAAATTTATATGAAATATCACTTGACCAGATTCCATGGGCAATTTTTACAGTTGCAGGAATTTATACAATTATTCAAACATTTTATCTTGGGGGTTTAATATCTGTATTCAATCAATTCAGTAAAAATCATTATGTAGATTTCTTTTATGGTGGAGTAAAATATTTCTTCAGATTTTTTAAAGTTCTCTTAATATCCTTAATTTTTTATTCTGTAGCTTTTTTATTGAATGACCTTATTGGCGATTTAATTACTATTGTTTTTAGAAATACTGAATTTGTAAAAACTGAATTTTTGATACGCTTTTTAAGATATACATTTTTACTGTTCTTAATTGGAATAATTACACTAATTTCAGATTACTCTAAAGTTTCACTTGCATTAAAGGATAAAACCAAAGTAATTCAAGAAATTATTTATGCAACAAAATTTATTCAAGACAATTTTTCTTTAGTATTTCTTGTGTTTTTATTTATTGCATTTCTTGGAGCGCTGGGTTCAATAGTTTATAATCTTCTTGTAATAGAAATTCCTCGAACACCTTATTACTTTTTAATCGGTTCCTTTATTCTTCAACAAATGTTAATTATCTTTCGATTGTTAATTAGGATGTTATTTTGCTCAAGCGAGGTTATTTTATTTAAGGACCTTGCAGCAGGAGTTATTCAAACAGAAGAAAAGGAAGAATTATAATATGGCAATATTACCAATAACTATATATGGCAATAAAATTTTAAAGCAAAAAACTAAACCTGTAAAATCAATTTCTGATGATTTAATAAAAAAAATTAAAGATATGTTTGATACAATGCGGAATGCTAATGGAATTGGTCTTGCAGCAAATCAAGTAGGATTCACTGAATCACTTTTTGTAATTGATTTAAAAGGTGTTGATGGTTATGAAAAGTTCAAGCCAGTCGTAATGATTAATCCTGAAATAATTTTAAAATCAGAAGAAACTGAAATCCTAGAAGAAGGTTGTTTAAGTCTTCCCGGCTTAAGAGCAGAAGTGGAGCGACCAAGACAAATTAAAGTTAAGTTTATTGATACTGACGAAAATGAAGTTGAAATTGAAGCCGATGATTTGTTCGCTAGAGTAATTCTTCATGAATATGACCATTTAATTGGGAAATTAATTCCTGATAGAGTTGATTCAGAAATTAAGAAAAAGCTGCAGGAAGAATTGAACAAGATTAAAAGAAAGGAAATTAAAATTGATTATCCTATTGTTGAAGATTAAGTATTATTTATAAGGAGCGTGATTTGAAAATTGTTTTTATGGGGTCTCCTGAATTTGCAATTCCTTCTTTAGAAAAATTATTAAACAGCAATTATTCAGTTGAATTAGTTGTATCAGCACCGGATAAAGAACGAGGAAGAGGGAAAAAAATTTTACCAACCCCTGTAAAAGAATTTGCGCTGTCAAAAGGTTTAAAAGTTTTGACTCCACTTTCGTTGAAAGAAGATAGTTTTATTAAGCAGCTTAAAGAAATTAATGCAGATTTATTTGTTGTTGTTGCTTTTAGAATCCTTCCAAGAGAAGTATTTACAATTCCATCTAAAGGTTCATTTAATCTTCATGCATCTTTGTTGCCCAAATACAGAGGAGCTGCACCAATTCAATGGGCATTAATTAATGGAGAGAAGGAAACAGGTGTAACAACTTTTTTTCTTGAAGAAAGTGTAGATACAGGCAATATTATTCTTCAAGAGAAAATTAAAATTGAAGATGAAGATAATTTTGGTAGTCTTCATGATAAATTGATGAATTTAGGGGCTGATGTAGTTTTAAAGACGGTTGAATTAATAAATTCGGGAAATTATCAATTAATCAAACAAGATGATTCTTTAGCATCACCTGCTCCAAAAATTACAAAAGAACTATGCAGAATTGATTGGTCGAAAAGTGCAAGAGAAATTCATAATCTTGTAAGAGGATTATCACCTCACCCATGTGCATTTTTTGAACATCAGGGGAAAATTTATAAAGTATATAAAACTCAAATAGTAGAGAACATAATTTTAGAACCATCAAAAATTCTTCAAACAAAAAAAGAAATATTTATAGGCACAAATAATGGAACAATTCAAATATTGGAATTACAAGCGGAAGGCAGAAAAAGAATGACAGCGGAAGAATTTTTGAGAGGCTATTCTTTACTTTAAAATCCATTTTTGAAAAAAATTTATTGCAGTAAATGTGGAGAAAAGATGAGAAATTTTTGTTATGATAATATTCTTGAAGCCATTGGAAGAACTCCAATTGTTAAATTAGGCAATATATCAAAAGGTTTGAAAGCAAAGATTTACGCAAAACTTGAGTTCATGAATCCTGGTGGAAGTTTAAAGGATAGAATTGCAAAATACATGATTGAAAAAGCAGAAAGAGAAGGAAAGTTAAAGCCGGGTGACACAATAATTGAAAATTCTTCTGGCAATACTGCAATGGGTTTAGCTATTGTTTGCAGACAAAAAGGATACAAATTGAAAATTGTAATACGGGATACAACAAGCAAAGAAAAAATTAAAATGCTTGAAATACTTGGAGTTGATGTAATTAAAGTAGATGCTTCTCTTCCTCCAGAACATCCTGAATCTTATAACAATTATGCATATAATTTAGCAAAGAACGACCCTTCACTTTACTACATTGACCAGCATAATAATTTAGATAACAACGAAGCTCACTATATGACAACCGGCCCGGAAATATGGGAACAAATGAAAGGCAGAGTTGATTATTTAATTGGGGCAATAGGAACCGGTGGAACAATTACTGGAGCAGGAAAATTTTTAAAAGAGAAAAATCCTGAAATAAAAGTTATTGGCATTGACCCTGTAGGTTCAATATTTTATGAATACTTTAAAAACAAAAGACTTATCAAACCTTCAAAATATTTAATTGAAGGAATGGGAGATGAATTTTTAATTAAAACAGCACAACTTGATATTCTTGATGATATGTATCAAGTAGATGATAAAAAAGCATTTGGCTGGACAAAAAAATTAGCATACGAAGAAGGAATTATTGCAGGAGGTTCATCAGGGGCAAACATTTGGGGTGCTGTTAAACTTGCTAAAGAAATTGATAGAGAAGCCAATATTGTTACTATTATAAATGACAGCGGATATAAATATTTTTCTACTATTTATAATGATGATTGGCTTAGAGAAAATAATTTGATTTGATTGTTTCTCCCCGAAAAGATTTATAATCATTCGATAGTTTTCCATTTTTCTTTTCTTTAATTTTCGTCAGAAAAATCGGAGGCTATTATGGCTAATAATGCCAAAAACAATAAGTATGACGAATCAAAATATTCAATGGATACCCATTTAATTTATGGAAAGTATATTACCGATAAATGGGATTATTCACATCATGTAACGGCTCCAATTTCATCTTCAACAACATTTCGACTGGATTCTGTTGAAAGAGGTGCAGAAGGATTCATGAGATTTGCACACACTCAAGAGTTTGGTGAAAAAGCTCCAATATTCATTTATGATAGACTCGGTGAACCTAACAAAGACATGCTCGAAGAAAATTTAGCTTATGTTGAAAAAGGAGAAATGGCAGTTAGTTTTGCAAGTGGTATGGGTGCTATTTCAGCAGCACTTGGTATTCTTACAAAATCTGGTGATGAAATAATTACTCATAATACACTTTATGGCTGTACTCTTTCGTTATTAACTAATTGGTATCCAAGATACAATATTAAATGGACACCAATTGATTTAACTAATTCACAAAACCTGTTCAATTATGTAACAGAAAAAACTAAAGTGGTATATTTTGAAACCCCAGCTAATCCAAATCTTCAGATAATTGATATTCAGGAAATTAGAAAAGTTGTTGATGAAATAAACAAAACAAGAAACGAAGAGAACAAAATTCAAATAGTTATTGACAACACTTTTGCAACTCCATTCTGTCAGAGACCACTTGAACTTGGAGCTGACTTTGTAGTTCATTCTCTTACAAAAGGTATTGGTGGTTTTGGAACCGATATGGGTGGAATTGTAATCGGGAAAAAGAAATATCAAGACATACTCCAACTTTATAGAAAAGATTTTGGTGGTGTTCTTAATCCTAAAAGTGCATGGTCAATTCTGACTTATGGTTTGCCTACTTTGCCAATTCGATTAAAACAACAAATAAACTCAGCAATAAAAATAGCAGAGTACCTAAGTTCTCATCCTAAAGTTGAATTTGTAAATTATCCTGGTTTGCCCGATTTTAAATTTTATGAAACCGCAAGAAAACAGATGCGAGATTTCAACGGAAATTTTGCTCCAGGTAGTTTAATTTACTTTGTAATAAAAGGTAATAGCCCGGCGGAAAGTAAAGAAAATGGAAGAAAATTTATGGACTATGCTGCTGAACATGCTTATACAATGACCCTTGCTGTTAGTCTTGGTCATACTCGAACTTTGCTTGAACATCCAGCTTCGATGACTCATTCTGTTGTTCCACCTGAAGAACTTGCAGATAGAGGAATTGATGCTGGTGGAATTAGACTTGCAATCGGCCTTGAAAATCCTGATGATATAATTTATGACCTTGAACAATGTTTAAAAATAATTTAATGAATTATACATGCTTCTGTTTTTGAAATGATGAAAATAATTCAGAGTTATTTATTTAAAAAATTTCCAGAAATTATTTATGGATTTTCTACTAAAGTAGGACTCAACAGAAAAGAACCTTATTATTTTAACATGTCTTATTCTGTTGGTGATAAAAAAGAAATTGTAGAAAAAAATAGAAAAGAATTTTTTAAAGAACTTGGATTAAATTCTTTTAGCATTGCTTATCAAAAGCAGATTCATAGCGATATAGTTAAGATTGTAGATAAACCAGGATACACAGGGATTAGTGATGCTCTAATAACTCATGTTTCAGGAATTGGTTTAGCAATTTCTTCGGCAGATTGTGCTGCTATTTTTATCTATGACCCCAAAAATAAAATTATTGCAGCTGTGCATTCAGGCTGGAAAGGAACTCATAAAAAAATTCTTGAAAAGACACTTCATTTAATGTTTGAGCATTTTCATTCTGAACCAAAAAATTTATTTGCATACATTGCCCCCTCAATTTCACAAAAAAATTATGAAGTTAAAGAAGATGTGGCTTCATTATTCGATTCAAAGTATTTAAAAAAAATTAATGGCAGAATTTTTCTCGACATAAAAAAAGCAAATCAAGATATTCTTCTTGAAAATGGAATTCCTGCAGAACAAATTGAGATTTCAGAACTATGTTCTTTTGAAGAAAAAGATTTGCTTCATTCCTACAGGCGGGATGGTAAATTTTCTGGTCGTGCTTTGGGAATAATAGCTATGAGGGAAATTTAATGACTTCGGAAAATTTTAAAATAATATCTGGTTACGTTTTAATTTGTTTAATCTGGGGTTCGACTTGGCTTGCAATTCGAATTGGATTGGATTCCTTAACTCCAATTTTTTCAGCAGGAATAAGATTTGTTTTAGCTTCTCTTTTCATTTACATTCTTATGAAATTAAATAAAATTGAACTGCAAAAAGATTCATTATCTATAAAATTATACTTTATTCTTGCATTATTTTCTTTTACAATTCCTTTTGGATTAGTTTATTGGGCAGAACAATTTATCCCTTCAGGTTTAGCTTCAATTTTATTTGCAATGCTTCCTTTTGGTGTAATAATTTTTTCTTTACTTGCTTTTGATAATTATAAAGTAACATTCAATCAATTATCCGGTGTATTCTTAGGTTTTACAGGAATAGTTATCATATTTTCAGAAAATTTAAGTTTTCAATTATCGGATTATTTTTGGGGAACACTAGCAGTATTGCTTAGTGCATTTATGCAGGCTTCAATTGCAGTTATTATTAAAAAATATGGAGAACATTTAAATCCACTTTCAATGAATTTTTTGCCTTTATTATTTTCTGGATTAATAATGATTATGGCTGCAATTCTTTTTGAAAATACTTCTTTTTGGAAATTTGATTATAAAGCAATTGGCTCGATTCTTTTTCTTTCATTCTTCGGGACAGTTATTACTTTTACAATTTACTACTGGCTTCTTAAGAGGATTAATATTGTTTTATTATCATTATCTTCTTTCATAACACCAATTGTTGCAGTAATACTTGGCTGGCTAATTTTAGATGAATCATTATCAAGTTATACAATTTTTGGAAGTTCATTAGTGCTAATAGGGATTTTATTTGCTAATTTTAAAGGGTTAATAAAATATTTTGAAGCAAAAAGATTATAAGAGTATGATAAATATTATCAAAATAAAAAATGCAAGTTTTTATGCATATCATGGAGCATTAAAAGAGGAGCAAAATATTGGCGGTAGATTTGAAGCCGATGTAGATATTTATACAGATTTCTCAAAAGCAGCAGAGAAAGATGACCTTAAGCTTACAATTAATTACGATGAAGTTTATAAATTTATCAAAGAAATAGTTCACCATAAGAAACTTTATTTAATTGAAACTCTTGCAACTACTATAGCAAATGAACTTCTAAAAAAATATCCTGCAATACAAAAAATTGCTGTAAGAGTCCGCAAACACAATGTGCCTGTTGGCGGAGTTCTGGATTATGTAGAAGCGGAGGTAGTAAAAGAAAATGGTGAATAATATTTTTCTTGGTTTAGGTTCTAATAAAGGGGACCGTTTATATTTTCTTCGTGCAGCTGTAAAAAAAATACACGGATTTGAGAGCTGCAAAGTTCTTGCTGCATCATCAATTTATGAATCTAAACCTTATGGAAATCCAAATCAAGAAAATTTTTATAATGCAGTAATTGAAATTGATACAGGTCTTGGAGTAATTGGATTGTATAATTTTTTGAAGAATATTGAAAAAGAACTTGGTAGAAAAGAATCATTTGAAAAATGGGGGCCAAGAGAAATTGATATTGATATTCTCTTCCTTAATACTTTAATTTATGAAACAGAAGATTTAATAATTCCTCATCCCGAAGTATTTAAAAGAGATTTTGCATTGATCCCGTTAATTGAAATAGCTCCGGATTTTATTCCACCAGGTCAAAAGAAAAAAATGCGGGAATTAGACTTATCGAACATTGAAAAATATATAATAGGTAAATTAGATTACTCACTAATTTAATTAATACTGTGAAAGAACTTAGATATATCGCAATCGAAGGTGTTATTGGCGCAGGCAAAACAAGTTTAGCAATGAAACTTTCAGAAAAATTACGCGCCAATCTTATTCTTGAAGAATTTCAAGAAAATCCTTTTCTAGAAAAATTTTATGAAAACAGACGCAAGTATGCTTTCCAAACTCAAATATTCTTTCTGATTAGTCGTTATCAACAACTTCAAAAGTTAACCCAACCTGACTTGTTTAATAACTATATTGTTTCTGATTATATATTTGATAAGGATAGAATATTTGCTTACCTGAATCTTACAGGTGAAGAACTAAAACTTTATGATACTCTTTTCCCTTTACTTACTCGTAATATTCCAAAACCTGATTTAGTAATTTATCTGCAATCAAGTATTGATAGACTGATGCAGAATATAAAACATCGTGCAAGGACATTCGAGAAAAATCTAACAAGAGCTTATCTTGCAGAACTTTCAGAAGCTTATAATGATTTTTTCTTTAAGTATAACGAAACTCCATTATTAATAGTTAATACAACAGAGATTGATTTTATTAATCGAGAAGAAGATTTTGATGAACTCTATAAACAAATATTTCGTGACGACAGAGGATTCATAGAATATTTCAACCCAGAAGCAAGGAAATGAAATTATGATACGTTTAATAATCTGGTTCTTATTGATATTTATTATTTTCAAGATAGTCAGAATGGTAAAAGCAGCATTATCATCAGAGTATAAATCAGAAAATGAAATCAATAGAAAAAAGACTAAATCGAGATACAGCATAAAAGATGAAGATATTATCGAAGCAAAATTTGAAGATATAGTTCCAAAAGATAGCTCAAAAAGTTGATTCTAAATGTCCCGTCAAAATTTATTTTTGAAATTCTTAATTGATATTCTGCGCAAAAATTTTTCTGAAGAAGAAAAACAAGATTACATTTTAGGTAATCCAAAAAATTTTTTAATCGTGCGGCAGCATAATCAATTTGGAGATATGCTTGCAAGCACCTCATTGTTTAGAGCAATAAAAGAAAAATTCCCCGAATCTAAAATCACTTTGATTGCAAGTCCTGAAAATTACTTTGCTGTTACAAAAAACAATTTGATAGATGAATTATTTGTTTTCAAAAAAAAGAAATTATTTAACTTTTTTTATTTGTTACATTTAATTAAAATTTTGAAAAAAGAATATGATGTTGCAATTGTTCCTGCAACAGTAGCAATTTCAAAAACAAGTTGCATATTGGCGGCTTTTTCTAAATCAAAGATAAAAATTGGTCCTGCTTCGTTAGACAATAATGAAAATCCCTTTGCTTTTCTTTTTAATTATAGAATTAATTTGAACTGGAAGAAAAATCCCGATGCTCATGTATCGGATTTTATTCTTGATATAGTTAAACCATTTGGGATTACAACTCAAAACTTTCGTTCACATATAGTATTTACAAAAGATGATGAAAAAGAAGTAAATAAATTTATTTCCAAAATGAATTTATATGATTATGAATATTTAATCGGCTTTCATGTAGGAGCTGGAAAATCACAGAATAGATGGCCTCTTGATAAGTTCATTAATTTAATTTATTTGCTCAATGAGAAATACAAAATTAAAATCTATTTTACAGGAAGTAATGCTGATAAAAATGAAATTTCTTACATAAAGAAAAATTTGAAGATTGATGCAAAATATTTTTTGAATAAACCAATACCTCAGCTTGCTGCTTTAATTTCAAGAAGTGATTTATTCATAACAAATGATACAGGTGTTATGCATGTAGCTGGTTCAACCGATACACCACAAATTTCAATTTTTGGTCCAACTAATCCTTTCAACTGGGCACCTGTTGGAGCAGAAAAATATTTTATTCGTAAATCCGAATTAATTTCTGATGTTAATGAAGAAGATGTATTCAATATTTGCAAATTAATACTGGAAAAAGGGAAGAATAAAATATGAAAGGACAAAATTTAGCTGCAATAGATCTCGGAACAAATTCATTTCATCTGATAGTTGTAAAAATTGTTGAAAACGGGAATTTTGAAATTATAGATAGAGAAAAAGAAGTAATTAGATTAGGCGAGGGAAGCGGAGGTGACATAAAAGTTATATTACCGGAAGCAATCGAGCGAGCAATAAATTGTTTGAAAAGATTTAAAGGTATTGCAGAATCTTACAATGCAAAAATTCGCGCTGTGGCTACAAGTGCAGTAAGAGAAGCTCATAATAAAAACGAATTTATTCAAATGGTTAATAAAGAAGTTGGAATTGAAATTGAAGTTATAAGTGGTTTTGAAGAAGCCCGATTGATTTATCTCGGTGCATTAAAAGCATTACCAATTTTTAATAAAAAAGTTCTGCTAATTGATATTGGTGGAGGAAGCACAGAATTTTTAATAGGAGAAAAAGGGAACCCAATTAATTCTTTCAGTCTAAAAATTGGAGCTGTTAGATTTTCACAAAAATTTTTCCCGGATTATATCCTATCCGATACACGAATTAAAGAATGCCAGGAATGGGTTAAAGGTGAAATTTATCCAATTGTTCATCATCTATTGAATGAAGGATTTGAATTAGCAATTGGTTCCTCGGGAACAATTTTGTCTACAGCGCAAATGATTAATGCATTAAAAAAAGGGAACTCAAATTCAATTGTTAATCTCAACAATTTTGTTTTTAATAAATATGAATTAGAAAAAATTACTGATGAGATTCTTAAAAGAAAAACTCCTGATAAAAGAAAAAAAATTCCTGCAATGGATGAAAAAAGAGCTGATATAATTCCAGCAGGAATAATTATTCTCAAAACAATTTTTGATTTATTGAATATTCAGGAGATGACAATTTCAAATTATGCATTAAGAGAAGGAATTATAATTGATACACTTCAAAAACATAGTTCAGAATCAAATAAACCAATTCTTTCAGATATAAGAAAGGAATCAGTTAAACAACTTGCTGAAAAGTGTAATTATGATAAAGTGCATTGCGAACATGTAGCAAAATTAGCACTTCAGCTGTATGATAACTTAAAAATTCTTCATCAATTAGATAATGAAAACAGAGAACTGCTGGAGGCAGCTGCAATTCTTCATGATGTTGGATATAATATTTCACATGCAAATCATCATCATCATAGTTATTATCTGATTAAAAATAGTGAGCTTCTTGGCTTCAACGAAAATGAAATTGATATAATAGCACACACAGCAAGATATCATCGAAAAAGTCATCCCAAACCAAGTCATATTGAATTTGAAATGTTACCGGGAAAAACAAAACAAATTATTAAAAAGTTATCTGCTATTTTAAGAATTGCTGATTCTTTTGATAGAACTCATCGCCAGATAATAAAAAATATTAAAGCCGAAGTTAAAGGTGAAGAAGTTATTCTTCATCTTGAATGTGATGAAACATTAAAACCTGATATTGAAATTTGGAATTTTGATAGGCGCAAAGGATTATTTGAAGAAGTCTTTAAAAAAAATATTAAAGTAAGCATCTGAATTACTTATTGATTAATTGTGTTTTAGTATAATAAAAAATTTTTATAAGTATTTTAATGAAAGATAAATCATTGTTTTTGCATAATAGACAATCTCTTAGTTATATTTGAAAAAATAAATTCGAGAATTTCCAGATAATGAGACCTGCTGTTTATATTAAAGACTTATCAAAACATGTCGGGGAAGAAGTAACACTTAAAGGTTGGCTTTATAATAAAAGGTCAAGTGGAAAAATCAAATTTTTAATTTTACGTGATGGTTCTGGTTATACTCAATGTGTAGTTGTAAAAAATAATGTGAGTGACGAAGTATTTGAAATAGCAGACAAAATTACACAGGAATCATCATTTGAAGTAAAAGGAAAAGTTCGAGCAGAAAGTCGAGCAATTGGCGGTTATGAACTTGATGTAACAGACCTTAAGTTAATCTCTCTTTCCCAGGAATATCCAATTACACCTAAAGAGCATGGTATAGAATTTCTAATGGACAATCGCCATCTTTGGGTGCGCTCTAAAAAACAAGTTGCAATCTTAAAAATTCGTCATCGTATTGTAAAAGCTATTAGAGATTTTTTTGATTCACATGGATTCACTCTTTTTGACCCACCAATTATAACACCAAATGCCTGCGAAGGCACTTCTACTTTATTTGAACTGGATTACTTTGATTTAGGTAAAGCTTATTTAACACAGTCAGGACAACTTTATGCTGAAAGTGGTGCAATGGCTCTTGGTAAAGTATATTCTTTTGGTCCAACATTTAGGGCTGAAAAATCAAAAACGAGAAGACACCTTACAGAATTCTGGATGGTTGAACCAGAAATGGCTTTCTATGATTTGAATGATAATATGGACCTTGCTGAAGAATTTCTGGAATATGTTGTTCAAACAGTTCTTGAAGATAAGAAAGAAGAACTAAAAGAACTTGAACGAGATACTTCAAAACTTGAAAAAGTTGTTCGTCCTTTTCCAAGAATAACTTATGATGAAGCAGTAGAAATTCTTAAAAAGAATGGTATCGATTTTCAATGGGGCAACGACTTTGGCGGTGGAGATGAAACAATTATTTCAGAACAGTTTGATAGACCTGTTATGGTACATCATTATCCTGCAGAAGTAAAAGCATTTTATATGAAACGAGACCCTGAAAATCCTAAACTTGCTTTAGCTGTGGATGTTCTGGCTCCAGAAGGTTATGGAGAAATTATTGGTGGAAGTCAACGCGAAGATGATTTGAATTTGTTAATCGAAAGAATAAAGGAACATAATCTGCCACAAGAATATTTTGAATGGTATCTTGATTTAAGAAGATATGGTTCGGTGCCTCATTCTGGTTTTGGCCTCGGCCTTGAAAGAACAGTAAGCTGGATTTGTGGCCTTGAACACTTAAGAGAAGCAATTCCATTCCCAAGAATGATTTACAGGAATACACCATAAATGAATTTGCAAATTTTACTTTTTGTAATTCTTTCTTTGATAGCTGCAGTTTCTTCTGTAATGATGATAACAAGAAGAAATGCAGTAATCAGTGCTTTATTTCTTATATTAAATTTCTTTGCACTGGCTGGTCTTTACTTATTGTTAAATGCACAATTTATTGCTGTTGTTCAGATTATAGTTTATGCCGGTGCAATTATGGTTCTTTTCTTATTTGTAATTATGTTGTTAAGAACAGACAATGAACCATCAATATTAAATAACAATAAATCATTAAAATATTTTGCTATAGCACTTGGTATTTTTGTATTCATTCAAGTTGCATATTTGATTTCTTATGGAAGACCTTCAAGAAAATTAACTCCTAATGAGGAATTGAGTGTCAATATCGGAACTATACAAAATATTGGCAAAGAATTGTATACAAACTATTTTATTCCTTTTGAAGTAGCTGGATTTTTGTTGCTTGCTGCAACAATTGGAGCAATAATTCTTGCAAAGAAAAAATTTGAGTAACTAAAATTATGGAATAAGTATGTCATCAATTCCAATTGAATATTACTTAATATTAAGTGCTTTTATGTTTATTGTTGGTGTAATTGGCGTGTTGATTAGAAGAAATGCAATTGTAGTTTTTATGTGTATTGAACTAATGCTCAACTCAGCTAATTTAGCATTGGTTACTTTTTCATCTTATCTCGGAAATTCGGCTGGACAGGTTTTTGTATTTTTTGTTATGACAGTAGCAGCTGCCGAAGCGGCAGTAGGACTGGCAATTATTATTGCTATATTTAGAAATAAAATGACAGTGAACATTGACGAAATAAATATCTTTAAATGGTAATTGCTGATGATTAATTACATTTACCTTGCAGTAATTTTTCCATTAATTGGATTTTTAATTAATGGACTTATAGGCAAAAAAATAAAAAATGAAATTATTATAGGAATTATTGGAAGTTCTACAGTTGGCTTATCTTTCATAATTTCTTTAGGTGCATTTCTACAAACATTGTCATTGCCTGTTGACCAAAGAGCAAATACTGTAGAATTATTTACCTGGCTTTCAGCAAATGGATTAAATATAAAATTTGCTTATCTTGTAGATCAGCTCTCTTTAACAATGTCTTTAATTGTAACCGGAGTAGGATTTTTAATCCATGTTTATTCAATTGGTTACATGCATGGCGATAGAGGATTCTGGAGATTTTTTGCATATCTTAATCTTTTCATCTTTTCAATGATGAACTTAGTTTTAGGAGATAATTTTGTCGTTCTATTTCTCGGTTGGGAAGGAGTTGGACTTTGTTCTTATTTATTAATAGGATTTTGGTATGACAAAAAATTTGAAAAAAGTACAACAGCTGATGCAGCTAAGAAAGCTTTTATTGTAAATAGAATTGGCGACTTTGGCTTTTTACTCGGCATCTTCTTGATTTATCTTACATTCGATTCTCTGAACTTCAACGAAGTATTTTCAAAAGCACAATCATTATCAATAAATGAAACTACTTTTAGTTTAATTGCTCTCTTCCTTTTTATTGGTGCTACTGGTAAATCCGCTCAAATCCCATTATATGTTTGGTTACCCGATGCTATGGCAGGACCTACTCCAGTTTCGGCTTTGATTCATGCAGCTACAATGGTTACTGCCGGTGTTTACATGGTTTCAAGAGCTTCGATATTATTTGCATCTGCTCCTGCAATTATGATGCTAATTGCTGTAATTGGATTATTAACCGCTTTATTTGCTGCTTCAATTGGTTTAGTGCAAAATGATATTAAAAAAGTTCTTGCATATTCAACAATAAGTCAACTTGGATACATGTTTTTAGCTGCAGGTGTTGGTGCTTTTAGCGCATCTATTTTTCATGTCATGACTCATGCATTCTTCAAAGCTTTGCTTTTTCTTGGAGCTGGTTCTGTAATTCATGGTATGCATAATGAACAGAATATTCAAAACTACGGCGGATTAAAAAAATATATGCCTAAGACTTATGCAACTTTTTTAATTGCTGCACTTGCAATCTCCGGATTCCCAGGATTATCAGGATTTTTTAGCAAAGATGAAATTTTATGGTATGCTTATGCAAATGGTGGATTTATCTTCTGGTTGATTGGAGCATTAACAGCAATGTTAACAGCATTTTATGTTTTTAGACTTTTCTCTCTTACATTTTTAGGTAATGAAAGATTTGACCATCATAAATTTCATCCTCATGAATCACCACCAGTGATGACAATTCCTTTAATTATTCTTGCTGTTTTATCTGTTATCGGAGGATATGTAGGAATTCCAGAAATATTTTCCGGAGAAAATGGAAATTTATTCGAAAATTGGCTTGCACCTGTTTATGAACCTGCAGAACAAAAAATAAATCATTATGGTTTTCATACTCATACTCAAGAAATTTTATTGATGACAATTTCTGTAATACTTGCTTTAAGTGCAATCTACTTTGCTCTTTATGTGTACACAAAAAATAAAAATATTGCAGAAAATATTTCTAATAGATTCCGAAAATTTTATAATCTTTTGTTCAATAAATATTATGTCGATGAAATTTATGATGCTGTAATAGTCAAACCAATAGTAACTGGTTCAGAGAAAGTTTTATGGAAATTTACTGATTCATTTATAATTGATGGAATTGTAAATGGAATTGCTAAAATAATAGCAATAATTTCTGAATCTATAAGAAAAATACAAACTGGAATAGCGCAGCTTTATGCGCTGGTAATTGTTGCCGGAATTGCAGCAGTTCTTTTATGGATTATATTTACTTTATAAAAACTAAACCCAAGTATTGATGGAAAATATGCAGGAAAATCTAATTTTAACATCTTTACTCATAATTCCTATAGTAGGAAGTTTGTTTGTTCTTTTTTTTGATGAAGAACAGAAAAAAATTATTCGATGGTTTGGATTTATTGTTTCTATAATTGCATTTATTATTTCATTAATTGCATATAATCAATTTAATCCCGCCGAACCGCAATTTCAGCTAATTCATAAAGTGTTGTGGATAAAAAGTTTGAATATTAGCTATCATGTAGGTATTGATGGAATATCATTGATATTGATTTTACTTACTACATTTTTAACCCCTTTAACACTTCTTTCCACATGGAAAGCAATAGATAAAAATGTAAAAATGTTTACATTCTCTATGCTTTTGCTCGAAGCCGGTATGCTTGGTGTATTTATGTCGCTTGATATTTTTCTATTTTACATTTTCTGGGAAGCAATGCTAATCCCGATGTATTTTATAATTGGAATATGGGGTGGTGAAAGAAGAATTTATGCATCTATAAAATTTTTTCTTTACACAATGCTTGGAAGTTTGTTGATGCTAATTGCAATTATATGGCTTGCTGTTTATGCTTCAAGTCAAACAGGGATGTTTACAACAAATCTAATAGATTTATATAAAGTTGGTCCTACTATTTCTCGAAAAATACAGAACTGGATGTTTCTTGCTTTCTTCTTAAGTTTTGCAATAAAAGTTCCAATTTTTCCACTACATACATGGCTGCCTGATGCACATGTCGAAGCTCCAACTGCTGGTTCAGTAATTTTAGCAGGAGTTTTGCTTAAAATGGGAACATATGGATTGGTTCGATTTTGTTTACCATTATTTCCACAAGCAGCTGTGCATTTTGCTTCTTTTATTTCCATTCTTGCAGTAATTGGAATTATTTATGGTGCTCTTGTTTCAATGGTTCAACCTGATATGAAAAAACTGGTTGCTTATTCTTCAGTCTCGCATCTCGGTTTTGTTGTTCTTGGAATTTTTGCAATGACTGTAGAATCAACACAAGGGGCAATTATTCAAATGATAAATCATGGATTATCAACTGGAGCTCTCTTCCTTTTAGTTGGTGTACTTTATGAAAGAACACATCACAGAGAAATTGAATACTACGGTGGTATTGCTAAAATAGTTCCTGTCTATTCTACTTTGTTAATGATTGTTTCTTTATCATCAATTGGTTTGCCCGGCCTAAATGGTTTTGTTGGTGAATTTTTAATTTTGCTTGGTTCTTTTAAATCTCAGGTTCTGAATAGCTGGTGGTATACAATTTTTGCCGCAACAGGAGTTATCTTTGCTGCTGTGTATTTATTATGGATGTATCAACGAGTAGTCTTTGGTGAAGTTAAAAATGTAAATCTGTTTCAAGAATTAACTGATATGAATGCTCGTGAATTATTGGTTCTTTTGCCAATTATTTTAATGATTGTGTGGATTGGAATTTATCCTTCTACTTTTTTGAAATTAACTGAAGTTTCAGTTCAAACAATTTTACAAAATGTAAGTATCAACACATTTGATTTTTTGAAATAATCAACTGAGTTACTATGCCAGCAAATACTTCTGAATATTTAATGATTATGCCTTTTATTTTTTTAGGCAGCACAATATTATTTTCTATAATTATAGAAATATCAATAAAAAAGAGTGAAGAAATTCTTCCATGGCTTTCAATAATCTCTTTCTTTATTGTTGCTTTATATTCTTTATTGAATATTAATAATCATGCAATGTTATTTAATGGAATGATGCAGGTTGGCGGGAAATCTGCCATATTTAATTTTATTTTTAATCTTGGGGCAATGCTAATTACGATTAGTTCGATTGATTACATTAAGAAATATGGAACATATTATGGTGAGTATTACATTTTGATTCAGTCCTCTGTATTAGGAATGATGATAATGGCAGGGTCAAACGATTTAATAATGATTTTTCTTGGATTAGAATTAATGTCAATTTGTTTTTATATACTCGCGGGAATTAACAGAAAAAAATTAACTGCAAACGAAGCTTCAATGAAATATTTTTTACTCGGTGCATTTGCTACTGGATTTATTGTTTATGGAATTGCATTAATTTATGGTGCTGCTGGTTCTACCAACATTTCAATTTTAATTTCGAATTTTTCTAATCTATTAACTAATATAATTTTTGTTACAGGATTTATTTTGTTCCTTATCGGTTTCAGTTTTAAGATTGCCGCTGTCCCATTTCACATGTGGGTGCCTGATGTTTATCAGGGTTCAGCTACAACTGTTACAGGCTTGATGTCAACAACAGGGAAAACAGCTGCCTTCAGCGTTTTAATTATAGCATTAACAGCAATCTTTACTCTAAATTCTCCAAATAATTTCAGAAATTATTTTGCTGTTATATCAACTCTTTCTATGTTGTTTGGCAGTATAGTTGCAATATCTCAAAATAATCTAAAAAGAATGCTCGCTTATTCTTCAATTGCTCATGCAGGTTATATGACAATTGGTTTAGCTGCAGGAAATATTAATAGTATAGCTGGAATTATTTTTTATCTTGCTGCATATACTTTTATTAATATTGGGGCTTTCAGTATCATATCAATTGTAGAAGGAGAAAATGACTCTCATATAGATATTGATTCATTCTCGGGGTTGAATTCAAAAAGTCCTGTTCTTGCTGCATTAATGTCTTTATTTATGTTTGCACTTGCAGGTATACCGCCTCTGGCTGGATTTTTCGGTAAGTATTATGTATTTATAGGTGCAATTGAAAGTGGATTAACATGGCTTGCTATTGTTGGGGTTCTATCGAGTGTTATAAGTGTATATTTTTACTTGCGGGTTGTTGTATATATGTACTTCAAAGAACCAGTTCAAAAATTTCAGTTAGAAATTTCGCCGTTGGCTTTAACTTCAGTAATTATCAGTAGTGCATTGGTCTTAATTTTTGGAGTTATGCCAGATATTCTAATGAACATTATTACATCAGTAATTAATTTATAATTTGATTATAAGAAATTATTTTTCTTACTTTTATTTTGATTGAGTTATTTTGTCAAGAAAATCTACCTCTATCTTACTTGATGACTCTTGCTATATATTAAATTAGATATTTTAAGTGGTTTATGAATTTTATGAAATTAAAAATCCAATTACTCAAAAAAATAAATAAAAGATTTGGAATAGTGTTGATTGAAAAGAATAATTAACGGATTTAAGTTAAGATTTGTATTTCTAAATCCAACTTTAACGAATAACTTCATATAATCTATTGCGAAGAAGAAATAATTCTCTTTGAAAAAGTAATTTCATTAAAAACAAAGTGAAGATTTTCCAATTACACAAAACATTATGGAGAATTTTAATTTAGTATTTTTTTTATTAAATACTTTAGAATTACAAAAAGAAATAATGTATTATTGTGTACAATAAATAAGAATTAAAATAAAATCTTATTTCAATATGATTCCATTATACACTACACAACAGGTTCGTGATGCTGATAATTATGCAATCAATACACTTGGAATACCGAGTATTGTATTAATGGAAAATGCTGCAAGAAGCATTTATTCAGCAGTAATTGATTATGCCCAAGAATTCATTAAAAGTAAAACCGTTGGTTTGATTTGCGGGAAAGGGAATAATGGCGGTGATGGTTTTGCTGCTGCACGTCACTTTGTTAATAATGGTTTTAAAGTTTTTGTGATTTCACTTGGGGCAGAGGAAGAATTAAAAGGAGATGCACTAATTAATTTTAGAATTATTAAAAATCTTTTAAATGAATACCCTGAATCGAAATTAATTGTTTATCAAAACATTAAAGATTTATCGTCACTTGATGATTGTGAAATAATAATTGATGCTATGCTTGGGACTGGAAGTAGAGGAGTATTATCAGAACCATACAAAGAAATAGTGGAATATGTGAACAAACTAAACGCTTTCCATGTCGCTGTAGATTTACCAACGGGATTAGATTTAGAAACTGCATCTGGAGAAACAATTTTTAATGCTGATTTAACAATTACACTTTCGGAATTTAAAACTGGATTATTTTATGGCAAAGGATATATCAATTGTGGAAATATAGTAAAAGGTTCTATCGGAATTGGAGAAGAATATTACGAAAAATTAATTGTGAATGATTATCTCATAGAACCTGAAGATGCATTTTCAGGTTTGCCGGTAAAGGATTTAAATATTCATAAATATTCTGCTGGAAAAGTTTTTGTAATTGCAGGTTCATCGAAAATGCCTGGGGCATCGTTTTTTACAACAAATACAATAATGAAATCAGGAGCTGGCGCATGTTTTCTTGCTTTCCCAAATTCATTAAAAATTTTAGCTCAACAAAAAATTGAATCTGCAATTGTTTTCTCTTATGATGATAACGGCAAAGGCTTTTTATCTTCAGATAACTTAAAAGAAATATCAGAAAAAATTGAATGGGCTGATGTAATTGCAATTGGTCCAGGACTTGGAAGGGAAGAAGAAACTCAAATAGCAGTAAGAGAAATATTACGTTCTTATAAATCAAAAAATTTCGTGATTGATGCCGATGCAATATTTGCATTAAAAAATGAGGAATACAAAAAAGTAAATCTTAAAGGCAAAATTTTAACTCCTCATCATAAAGAATTTGCAGATTTAATTGGTATTGAGAGTAAAGATTTAGAAAACAACATTTTGAAAATTGGGAAAGATTTTGCTAAGGAGAATAATTGTTATCTTGTATTGAAAGGAGCCCCAACAATAATTTTTAATCCACAGGGCGAAGCATTTATAAATTCAGCAGGAAATCCAGGGCTTGCAAAATTTGGCTCGGGAGATGTTTTAACTGGAATTATTGCATCATTTCAAGCACAATCAGATGATATTGAAGAAAGTCTTATAAGTGCTGTTTACATTCACAGTCTTGCTGCTGATTTATTATTAAATGAAAAAAGTGAATTTGGTTACACTTCTAATGATTTAATGGAAAAAATTCCTTATGCGATTAAGTTCATTATCAATTCGTTTGTATAAAATCTTAAAATCAAATCCAAATTTATATTTATATCTTCCCTTATGTATTTATTGGATTTTTTTATTTTTTCTAACAACAATTCCTCTAGATGCAGTGCCGCAAATTTTTACATCTCAAGATAAAATTGAACATTTAATAGCCTATTTTATATTATCATTTCTGCTTACTTTGAGTTTACATTTTCAAAAAAAATCTGTAAAGATTTCAAAAAATTACTTAATGTTTACCGTTGTTTTTTTGATTCTTTATGCTACTATTGATGAACTTCATCAGTTTTTTGTGCCCGGTCGTTATTGTGATATTTATGATTGGAGTGCTGATATGATTGGTGGAATAATTGGAATATTTTTATCGAATTCATTTATAAAAGTAAATGCTAATAAAAATGAAATTCAGGAAACATAATTGCAAAGATTAATGTAAAATTTTGCGAATTCATTGACAATTCTTTCCCTATTTCTTAAGTTAGTCATCGCAAAAATGGGGAAAAAGGAGGATTTAAGTGGCTTTAAGGAAAAACCCAAAAGTCGATTTGAGAAGAAAATACCAGAGAGTATTCGAAACTTCAATGATAATTTCTCTGGCATTAATGATAGTTGCCTTTAAGTATTTTCCACAATTTCAAAAAGAAAAAGTGAAACTTGAGGCAGCTCAAGAATTAGTAAATGTTGAAGATGTTGTAAATACTAAACAGGAAAGTGCACCACCTCCGCCACCAAAGCCCCCAATACCTATTGAAGCTCCTTCAGAAGATGTGCTTGAAGATGTAGCAATTAGTGAAACAGAGTTAGATGTAAATGCACAAGTAACGACTGCTCCGCCTCCACCTCCAAAACAGGAAGTTGAAGAAGAAGAAGAAGCTGTGTTCTTTGTAGCTGTAGAAGAACAACCTGAACCTATTGGTGGAATAGAAGCAATTCAACAAAAAATTGTTTATCCAGAAATTGCTAAACGTGCGGGTGTTCAGGGCAGAGTGTTTATAAAAGCATTCGTCAATGAGAATGGTGATGTTGTTAGAGCTGAAGTAATTAAAGGTATTGGTGCTGGCTGCGACGAAGCTGCTATTCAAGCTGTTATGCAAACAAAGTTTAAACCCGGCAGACAAAGAGGTAAACCTGTTAAAGTTCAGGTTTCTATTCCTATAGTATTTAAGCTTCAATAACATAAGGGCGCTTTCAAAGCGCCTTTATGTTATCCGGTATTTCCCAAAATTAATCATCATACTCATTTATATATTATTAATTATAAATTTTGGTAATCAACTTGCTTATTGAAATTGACAATCTGAAGTTTTCTTACAACTCACCCAGCAATCATAACTTTAGTCTTCAAATTCTGAACTGGAAATTAAAAGAAAGAAATTTTACAATTCTACTTGGACCTAATGGAAGCGGAAAATCTACCTTATTAAAAATCTTAATGAAAATTATTGATGATTACACTGGAAGCATTCGATTAGATGGCAAAGAATTAAAAACTTTCTCCCGAAAAGATTATGCAAAACTTGTTGCTTATGTTCCACAGACAATTGTTACTTTGTTTCCTTATTCTGTATATGAAATTGTAATGATGGGCAGAACCCCATATTTAAACCTTCTTGGATTTGAAACAAAAGAAGACAGAAATATTGTTAACGAAATTCTTGAATTGCTTGAAATCAGTCATTTAAGAAAGAAGGGAATTAATGAGATTTCTGGAGGAGAACTTCAACGAGTAATAATTGCTAAAGCATTGGCTCAAAAACCCAGAGTTATTTTATTAGATGAACCTAATGCTCACCTTGATATTGAACATCAGATTTCAATTTTTGATTTGCTTAATAAATTAAAAGAAGAACAAAATCTTACTATACTTGCTGTTTCTCATGATTTGAATTTAGCAGGTATTTATTCAGATGAAATTTCATTTATTGTCGATGGAAGAATTATCATAAGTGGTCCAAAGCAATTAGTTTTTACAGAAGAGAATATTCAAAACGTATTCCATGTTCATACAAAAATATTTAAATCAAGAGAAAAGAATATTTATAATGTATTGATAAATCCAAATACAGGTGATTTATTAAATTGAGTAATAAAAATAATATATTAAATTTTTTTAATATTACTATCATTTTTACTGTCGTTCAATTTATAGGTTTATCTTTTCTTAAGTATTATTTGAATGATATATCAATTTTGTTTTATAAAGTAGATTATATGGGTAATGTTCTCAACATAATTTTTTCGGCTCTCTTATTGATTGGAATTGTTATTCTTAAAGTCAAACAAAAAAACTTTAATAGTGCAAGACATAAATTTTTAGCAACACTTCTGCTGTTATCTGTTATTCTACTAATTCTTGTTTTTCTTTCTGTAAAAGTTTTTACCTATGATGAAAGTACTTATCTCTTTTCTTTTCAGATAAAGAAGGTTTATACTGGATTTTTCTTTATCATCAGCGAAACTTTAATTTTATACTCAATAAATTATGTTTGGGGATTTATATTTGCTTTTGATAAATTACATGAGTTGAGAACATTGGTCAGAACTTCCTTTATGATAATTCTCCTTCTAATCTTTTCAACCTTTTTCGTATGGAATGTAAAGAGATTTAATGAAAATATTAAACCAGATGAACATTATGATTATGCTTTGATTCCAGGGGCTGCAGTCTGGAAAAAAGAAAAACCAAGTCCAATATTTGAAGGAAGAATTCGCAAAGCATTTGAACTTTATCAGGAGAAAAAAATTAATAAAATAATTTTAACCGGTAGCCACGCTCCGGGAGAAATTCCTGAATCTGAAGCAGCTTTTAAATTACTTTTAAGACTGGGAGTTCGTGAAAGTGATATGATTGTTGAAAAGAAAACTTCAACAACAACAGAACAAATTAAATATTTGCAAGATTTTAATAAAAATCTTGACGATAAAAGTAAAATATTAATAATATCAGATAGTTTTCATCTACCACGAATTATTGAGATATGTAAATTTTTTCGATTAAAAACTTTTGCTGTTGCTTCAAACTATAAATTGTCTTTCTCTAAAACTGTTTATTACCGTTTACGTGAAAGTGTGGCTTTACTTTTATTCTGGTTATTTGCTATTTAGTTGTTAAGTTTATTTATCTTTAATATTATTCTAATAAAGAATTAAAGAAAATTATGGCAAAAAAATCGAACAGAAGATTATTGCGTGAAAAAACTCTACAAATTCTTTATGCTTACGAATTAAACGGAGAAGGATTATCTGCCCTTACAGAATTTGTATTGTCAGATTTATCATCACAAACAGATATAGATTTTGCCAAACAATTAATAAATAAAACCATAGCAAATAGAGAAATTCTTGATGAAAAAATTCAAGCTAAAGTTGCTAATTGGGAAATGGATAGAATTGCTCTTATTGATAGAATATTGTTAAGAATTGGTATTGCTGAGTTATTATATTTCCCTGATATCCCTCCAAAAGTAACAATTAATGAAATAATTGAAATAGCAAAAGATTTTTCTACTTCGAATAGCAATAAATTTATAAATGGCATTCTTGATGCAATTTATAACGATCTAAAAAATTCCGGCCAGTTAAACAAATCGGGCAGAGGACTTATTGAAAAATCTTTACCCAAGAAATCTAAAGATTCTTAAAGAGAACGAAAAGTTTCGTGTATTTGTCTGGTCCCTTTTTGATTTTGCCAATACATCATACTCCATCATTGTAGTTACATTTATCTATGCAGTTTATTTTAAGCAGACAGTTGCGGAAGGAAAACCAATTGGTGATTTTTATTGGAGTTTAGGAACAAGTATATCGATGCTTATTACAGCAATAATTTCACCTGTGCTTGGTGCTATTGCAGATTATTCAGCTGGTAAAAAAAGATTTTTACTTTTCTTCACTCTTATTTGTATTGTTTCAACATCATTTCTTTATTTTGTTAATGAGGGGAATGTTTTATCTGGGTTAATTTTGTTCATTCTAGCTAATATTGGGTTTGAAGCAGGATTGGTATTTTATGATTCATTCTTACCTGAAATTACAAAGCCAAAAAATTATGGTAGAGTTAGCGGTTATGGATTTGCAATGGGTTATCTTGGTTCATTTACAACTCTTGCAATTATTTATCCATTTATTCAAAAGCAAATGATTAGAGAAATATTTCCTCTTTCTGCATTAATATTTTTAATCTTTGCAATTCCTTTATTCCTTTTTATAAAGGATTCGAGAAAAAAAGTTGTAAAAGAAAATTCATTTTTTAAGATAGGATTTAGTAGAGTAGTAAATACTATTACCAATCTTAAGAATTATAAAAATCTTGCATTGTTTTTATTGTCATTTTTCTTTTTTATTGAAGGAGTAAATACAGTAATTTATTTTTCAGGAAATTATGCAAGTTCGACATTAAAATTTTCTTTTCAAGAACTTATTGTCTTTTTCATTATTGTTCAAACGACAGCAATATTGGGCTCGTTAATTTTTGGTGTTATCGCAGATTCTTATGGGGCAAAAAAATCATTAATTATCTCACTTATTATCTGGTTGTTTACAATTTTATTAGCATTCCAAACAAGTGAAAAAGAAAGTTTCTTAGTCATTTTGATTTCTAAAAACTTTTCTTTAGACTCTGATACTGTTGTACATTCAAGTTTTTATTTGATTGGATTACTTGCGGGTAGTGTCATGGGGGCAACACAATCCACAAGTAGAAGTATGATGTCAAAATTAACTCCTTTTGATAGAAAAACTGAGTTCTTTGGTTTTTATTCATTTTTTGGGAAAAGCTCCGCAATTGTTGGACCATTAATTTTTGGATTAGTTAGTTATCTAACAGGAACTCAAAAATATGCAATACTATCGATTTGTTTTTTCTTTATTGTTGGTTTAATAATTTTATCATTTGTTAAAGATAATTAATAAAGTTTGTGATTTCTTACAGAAAAAGTTACTAAGAGTATAATCCCGATTAAAGAAATAAAAATCCACAGTAATCCCCAGAAAGTAGAAGATAGCCCGGTGATTTCTGCAATCAAAGAAGCATCGCTTAAATAATTGTTATTGTTAAAAACATCTTCTTTAATATCATATATAACATAAACACAGCTGATTAAACCTATAACTCTAAAAATAAAATTTGCAATATGTACAGGTGCAAATTTATTAATGGCAAAAATAGAGAAAGCAATTATAATTGATATAAAACTGAGTAAATTATCATTCATTGTATTTATTGCGAATAAAAAAACAATAACGGCTATAATGGATAAAATAAAAATTTTCAATTTAGGTTTATAAGTTGAAAAAAATAATGCGGCTCCAAAAAAGAAACTGCCAGGGTATCCAGCAAATGCAATTAAGAATTGATTCCCATCTTCAGTTATACATTTGCCTCCAAGATTAAAATTAATTTCAAGAGCAAGTATTTTTCCTCCAGTAATAATTGCAATTATACCATGACTAATTTCATGTAAAAGGAGAACAAAAAGTTTAATTGGAAAAAATAAGATTGAATCCCACACGAAAAATGAAATAGTGGTTAATAAAAATAAAAGTATGAGTTCGAAGGTATTCTTATTATAAGAAGTCATGTTCGTAATTAATAAAAATTATAGGAAGAAAATTAAGTAAAAGTCTTGAATTAGATTTATGTCATTTCTATTTTTGTAATAGAAGCGGGCGTAACTCAGTTGGTAGAGTAGTAGCTTCCCAAGCTAAATGTCGCGGGTTCGAGTCCCGTCGCCCGCTCAAAAAAATTTTTATGAACTAATTGAAACTTTGAATTAAATATTCTATAATTGGTGCGCAAATTTTAAAGTTCTTTATAATTACTGGTTCATCTTAAAAGATAATAAAGCTATAATTTTTTATTGATATATTTAAGGGCGCTTAGCTCAGCTGGTTCAGAGCACCTGCCTTACAAGCAGGGGGTCGTAGGTTCGAATCCTTCAGCGCCCACTCCATAAAGCCTTGTAATTAAATAAGTTACAAGGCTTTTTGGTTTTGGTAATTCATTTCTTTGTGATTTGTGAAAAGAAAATCGAATTTAGTAGTTTAATAACTATTTTGCATTAAGAATATTAAAATTCAGCTAAAAGTAATAATTTAAGTTTTCATAGAACAAAGCAGGGGGTCGTAGGTTCTTCCGAAGGAATGCCTTTGGCAGAATCCTTCAGCGCCCACTCCATAAAGCCTTGTAATTAAATAAGTTACAAGGCTTTTTGGTTTAAAGAAAAATCACTGAAGTAGAAACTGAAGTAGAAATTCCTCTCCGCGAAAGAATATATTCACACAGTCATAATTCCCCGAAAACATATCCATACTTAAAAAACAAAAATAATTTTCAACTCACTTATGAAATCCGATTGCATTCATCGGGCAAGGGTCAGACTGCTTTAGTTAACATAAGAGATACTAACTCTCAAGTGCCAACTATAAGGATTGATATTCTTTCCGTTAGATATGCGAAGAGGAGATAGTCACTTACATTCAAAAAATCTTTGCAATTCTGTTACAATCTCTCTAATGATGAAAGGACTTTCTTACATATGGTTGGTCGAATTTAGTGGATTTCATTTTCAGTTTGGATGACAGTTGTATTCCTTGATTTGTATTTAATTGTCTGTAAATGGAGAATTATTTTTACAAACAGTTCTCTATATTTTTTGAGGTTCTTGTGATCCTCAAGTATATTAAAATTAAATGATACAGCGTACCCTCATCTCTTTATCCTCATTGGCATTTATGCAAAGTTACTTATTCAGATAATTCTCTGTATTTATTGGTCTTATATTTATACTATAACCGAAAAGAGTTGTGCTTAGTAATTTCTCTTATTGATGATAATGACTTAGCTTTTTATATTGCACCATTGTATAAACATATAGACTTGTTTTAGTTGATATACCATTACTGCTGTGTAGTTTTAAAATGCTAATTATAAATGCAAAAGTTTTTAGAATTACATGGTTAGAAAAATAACATTATTCGTTGTTCTGATATCAAAAACTAATAACAAATTTATCAGCATTGAGGACAAGAATTCCTAATGAAAATTTTTATAGTGCCGCTTTGTTTCTTACTATTATTATTGTCATTTTAACTATGATAAATGGTTATGATAATTTAATTCATATGCAAATTATTTATATATGAAACCAGAAGAAAAAGCGAGACAAACTATTGATCATCTAATTGAACTTGCAGGCTGGAAAGTTCAAGACTTCCAGAGTATAAATCTCGGTGCTTCTTTGGGCGTAGCAGTAAGAGAGTTTCCGCTGGAAAATGGTACTGCAGACTATTTACTTTTTGTTGATAGAAAAGCGGTTGGGGTTATCGAAGCAAAACCAGAAGGTACAACTTTAAGTGGAGTAGCAGAACAGTCACAGGCATATATTGCAGGAATACCCAAAAATCTTCCTATAATACAAAAACCTCTCCCTTACGCTTATGAGACCACAGGGACAGAAACATTTTTTAGAGATACACGAGATCCTGAACCCCGCTCACGAAGGGTTTTTGCTTTTCACAGACCTGAAACCCTTGCCGAATGGCTCATGCAAAAAGAAACACTTAGGCAGAGACTTCGTAAACTTCCCCCTCTCATTACAGAAGGCTTAAGAGAGTGTCAGATTGAAGCAATAAGAAATCTTGAGATGTCCTTTGCTGAAGATAGACCCCGGGCTTTGATTCAGATGGCGTCAGGGAGTGGGAAGACTTATACTGCAGTTAATTTTGTATATAGACTTATTAAATTTGCCAATGCAAAAAGGATTCTTTTTCTTGTTGATAGAAATAATCTTGGCAGACAAACAAAAAGGGAATTTCAGCAATTTATTACGCCTGATGACAGAAGAAAATTTACAGAGCTTTATAACATCCAGCATCTCACTTCCAATGTGATTGACCCTGTAAGTCGGGTTTGTATCACCACAATTCAGAGACTCTATTCTATGTTAAAGGGCGAAACAGAATTTGATGAAACTCTGGAAGAACAGTCAATTTTTGAAGTGTACCCCAATGAATTGCAACCAAAAGAAATTAGCTATAATCCCAATATTCCCATTGAAACATTTGATTTTATCATTACCGATGAGTGTCATCGTTCCATTTATAATTTATGGCGTCAAGTGCTGGAATATTTTGATGCTTATATCATCGGGCTTACAGCTACTCCTTCAAAGCAAACGTTTGGATTTTTCAATCAAAACCTTGTTTCGGAATATACTTACGAAAAAGCAGTTGCTGATGGTGTGAATGTGCCCTATGAGGTTTATAGAATAAAAACCGAAATTACAGAAAAAGGAAGCAAAGTAGAAGCAGGCTACTTTATAGATAAGCGGGATAAACTCACCAGAAAAGTGAGATGGGAACAGCTTGACGAAGATATTGAATATTCACCAAATCAACTGGATAGAAGCGTTGTTGCGCCTGACCAGATAAGAACAGTGATTAGGACATTTAAAGAGAAACTTTTTACAGAAATATTCCCGGGTAGAACAGAAGTCCCCAAAACGCTTATCTTTGCCAAGGACGATTCGCATGCTGAGGACGTTGTGCATATTGTCAGGGAAGAGTTTGGGCGTGGTAATGAATTTTGTAAAAAGATAACATATAAGACAACGGGTGAAAGACCTGAAGATCTTATTCAATCATTCCGTAACTCCTACAATCCCCGCATTGCTGTAACTGTTGATATGATTTCGACAGGAACAGATATAAAACCTATTGAGTGCATTCTCTTCATGCGTGATGTAAAATCAAGGGTTTATTTTGAACAGATGAAGGGTAGAGGAACTCGCACTCTCTCACAGACTGAACTTAATGCAGTGACCCCTGATGCATACAAAAAAACACATTTTGTTATTGTAGATGCAGTGGGTGTTTGCGAAAGCGACAAAACAGACTCGCGCCCTCTTGAAAGAAAACCGGGTATTTCATTCGATAAACTGCTTTTATCAATTGCACTTGGTAATAGAGATACGGATTCAATCACATCTCTGGCTGGTAGGCTTGCCATGTTGGATCGAGAAATTGAAGAAAAGGATAGAGTAAAAATAGAAAAAGAAGCAGATGGAAAATCTCTAAAGACAATAATCAATAATCTTTTAGAGGCAACGGACCCTGATAAGGCAATAGAAAAAGCAAAAGAGATTTTTAAAACAGAAGAACCTACACAAGAGCAAATAAATAAAGCAACTCAGACATTAATTAACCAAGCCTGTGCACCATTTGATAAGCCTGAATTGAGGAATCTTTTGATAGAAATAAAGAAGAGAAATGAACAGATTATTGATACAATAAGTAAAGACAGAGTTATATTGGCTGGATTCGATGATAAGGCAAAAGAGAGGGCAAAAGGAATCATTGATACATTCAAAAAATTTATTGAAGAGAATAAAAATGAACTCACAGCACTTCAGATGATTTATGACAAACCCTATGGCAGACGGCATATTACATATCAAGAAATAAAAGAACTTGCAGAAGCCATCAAAAAACCTCCATACAATCTCACACCTGATCTTCTCTGGCAGGCGTATGAACAGCTTGAAAAGTCAAAAGTAAAAAAAGCAGGACCACAGAGGCTTTTGACAGATATCATTTCAATTCTCCGATTTACTCTTAGCTTGGAAAACGAACTTATTCCTTTTGCCGAGATTGTCAATCTTCGGTTTGATAAATGGCTAAAAGAGCAGGAACAACAGGGCAAAAAATTTACACCTGAGCAGATAGACTGGCTTGTTAAAATCAAAGACCATATTGCAACCTCTCTTACCATTGAAAAAGACGATTTTGACCTATCGCCTTTCTATGAGGAAGGGGGGCTAATCAAGGCATACAAGATTTTTGGGGATGAACTTGATGAGATATTGGAAGAATTAAATGAGGCATTAGTTGCGTGATGTTAATTTTGAATTTTTTATTTTGAATTATGGAGATACTGGAAACAAAGAATTTGTTTGGCAAAAGTGAGGCGCCACAAGAATTTAACGTATTTCACGATGAGAGTGGATCTTATAACTCTGGGAATTGGGTTTTTACTGGACTATTATGGGTTAATAAAGAGCATATAGAGGAAATTTGTGAATATTTACAGAATGTAAGAAAAGAATTTAATTATAATGGAGAGATTCACTTTAATAAATTTCCAAAATCTTTTGGTGGTGATTTTGGTAGAAAAGCTCAAGTGGCTAAAGAATGGTTTAGTTTATGGAAAGGCAAGATTTCAGATATGTCATATTTTAATGTATTATCAGTTAATAGAACGCACAAAAAATATTATCATAAAAGGTTTTCAAAGGACTTCCATGCTTATAACCGTTTTACTGCTTTAGCAATAAAGAGTGGACTTTTATGGTTTTTTAAAGATAAACAATTTTTAAATTTAAGAATATTTTCTGATGAAAAAACCAGAAGACCACAAGGAATCTTGGGAGACGGGATAAATTTCGATAATTTTGAATATTACCTAATGAGGCGTTTGAAAGAAGATACAAATAATTATAATGGTCCAAAAGTAAAGTTGTTAGATCAAGTTCAATGTATAAATTGTCCCTCAAGAGGGCCCTACACTTGTGAGCAAGAATTACTTCAGTTGGTAGATTTATTATTAGGGGCTATTGCAACAGCGGTAGAACCGAAAACAAAAAAAGAAACAAAAATATGGTTTGCAAAGGAAATTTTGCCCTTAATTGAAGATATTGGAAAAGAACCTTGGAATCAAGAGTTTAAACTTCATAGAAAATTTTCAGTTAGTTATTTCCCGAATAATGATGGTTTAATTTATAATAATGGACCCTTGGGAATAATTGATATGGATAACTCTCAATTAAATTTTTTTGGTTGTGTTTGAAAATTCTATTTGTAAGGATAAGTAATTATGAAAATATAAATCTACAAATTATTGAACTAGAGTTTTGAATTATGAATGATGAATTAAAAAACAAAACCTTTTTTCCGCCTCTCCCCAAAGGCTGGGTATGGGTGAGATTGGGTGAGATTGGTGAATACATAAATGGGAGAGCATTTAAACCGTCTGAGTGGGAGAAGCATGGTCGACCAATAATAAGAATACAAAATCTTACAGGCTCTACTGATAAAATTAATTACTATTCTAAACCTATTGAAGAAAAATTTATTGTTAGAAATGGAGATTTGTTAATTTCATGGTCTGCTACACTTGGAGTTTTTATTTATAAGGGAGAAGAGGCTGTTTTAAATCAACATATTTTCAAAGTACAACCGTATATAGATAGAAAATTCTTATATTTTTTATTCACGGCATTTATAGAAGAATTAAAAAGGAAAGTTCATGGAACAGGGATGCAACATATAACAAAGTATAAGTTTGAAAATTCTTATGTCCCCCTACCCCCTCTCCCCGAACAACACCGCATTGTTGCCAAAATAGAGGAGCTTTTCACAAAGCTTGATGCCGGGGTTGAGGCACTGAAAAAAGCAAAAGAACAAATCAAGCGCTATCGTCAGGCAGTGCTAAAATATGCCTTTGAAGGAAAACTCACTGAAGAATGGAGAAAGAATAATGTTGAATTATTAATGTTGAATGATGAATTAAAACAAATCGAAAACTCAACATTAAACATTCAACATTCAAAACTCAACATTCAAAATTACGAGCCCGCTTCTATCTTGCTTGAAAAAATAAAAGCAGAACGAAAAAAGAAACTCGGCAAAAAATACAAAGAATTGCCGCCAGTTGATACCTCCGAACTTCCTGAATTGCCCGAAGGCTGGGTGTGGGTGAGATTGGGGGAGATCACTGAAATGATACAATATGGAACGTCTGAAAAAGCAACTTCTGAATTTGCTGGTATTCCAGTCTTAAGGATGGGGAATATTCAAGATGGCAAAATTATTTTTAAAGATTTAAAATATTTTCCAAAAGAATGGCCATACATCAATGATTTTATCCTCCAAGATGGTGATATATTATTTAATAGAACAAACAGTGCAGAATTAGTAGGTAAAACTGCCGTTTATAAAAAATTTCATCCTCCTGCCGTTTTTGCTTCTTATCTGATTCGGATAAAAGTAAATAAAAATTTTTATGTTTCAGATTTATTATCATATTTTATAAACTCAATTTTTGGCAAAGAATATATAGCATCTGTGGTCTCCCAACAAGTAGGACAAGCCAATGTAAATGGCACAAAATTATCATTAATGCCAATCCCCCTCCCCCCGCTCTCCGAACAGCACAAAATCGTCGAAGAAATCGAACGGCGGTTTTCTGTGGCTGATGAGGTAGAAAAGGCAATTGATAATAGCCTAAAGCAAGCAGAGCGGTTGCGTCAGAGCATCCTCAAAAGAGCATTCGAGGGAAAATTGGTTCCACAAGATCCAAACGATGAACCAGCGGAAAAGTTGCTGGAAAGGATAAAGGCAGAGAAGGAAAAACAATTTGAAATTACCAGAAACAATTTTGCAAATAAGTCCAAAGGAAGCAGAAAAAAATGACAGAAGAAATTCTAAGAAGATACATCAAACAGGGTGAAGGATTAAAAGTAGAATTTAAGGAAGCAAAAGATGCTATGCCCTCAGATCTGTTTGAAAGCGTATGTGCTTTTTTAAATAGAGGTGGTGGAATAATAGTCCTTGGAGTTAATGATGAAGGGAAAATATCAGGTGTAAACCCAGATGTTTTAGATAAAATTATCAATGATATTGTAACCACCTACAATAATCCATCCAAACTTAATCCCCCCTTTATCCTTTTCCCGCAGAAAATGCAATTACAGGAAGGGTTGATTATATACATTCAGGTGCCAGAAAGTTCTCAGGTTCATAAATGCAATGGCGAAATTTATGATAGAAATTCTGATGGTGACTTTAGATTAAGAAACCAGCAACAAATTAGAGAACTTTATCTGAGAAAAAGCACTTATTATACTGAAGGGAAGATTTATAACAAAATAAAATTTAGCGATTTCAAAACAGAATTATTTCCAAAGGTTAGAAATCTAATTTTAAGTCGTTCTCCATCACATCTATGGTTGTCATTAAATAATGA
Source organism: Rosettibacter primus (assembly GCF_036860675.1). Taxonomy (NCBI): domain Bacteria; kingdom Pseudomonadati; phylum Ignavibacteriota; class Ignavibacteria; order Ignavibacteriales; family Melioribacteraceae; genus Rosettibacter; species Rosettibacter primus. Next base: position 180,391 of record NZ_JAYKGK010000004.1, on the reverse strand, counting down.
AGAAATATTTAAAGTTTCTGGTTTAAAACGGCAAGATTATATCACAGGTGAAGAAGGTTATACCCTTGCCGCTGCTCTTTTATTTGGAAAAGATGAGATCATTCAAAATATTCTCCCATACTACAAAATAGAGGTGCTGGTAAAAATTAAAGATGTTGATCGCTATGATGATAGATTAACTATAACGACAAATCTTATAGATGCTTACGATAAAATTATGGATTTTTTACTTAAGTCTGTTTATTTACCCGATAAATTCTTTATTGAAAATGGAGTAAGAATTGACCTGCGAGAAAAAATATTTAGAGAAGTAGTTGCCAACTTACTTGTTCATAGAGAATATACCAACGCCCATATAGCTTCAATTATCATCTATCAAGATAGAGTAGAATTGTTGAATGCAAACAAAGCATATTATCATGGAAAAATTGATATTAAAAACTTTCATCCTTATCCAAAAAATCCACTAATATCAAAGTTTTTTATGCAGCTTGGAAGAGTTGAAGAAATAGGTTCCGGAATATTGAATGTAACTAAATATTTGAAGCATTATTATCCAGGAGCAGAACCGGAATTTATAGATGGGGATATTTTCAAGGCTATCATTCCAATTCCTATTAGGGAAAAGAAAATAATTAAACCAGAAGAAATTGAGTTAGAGGAGTTTGAAACTATTGAAGATATTATAAATACATTCCAGAAGGTTGGCATTGAAATTGGCGGAGTAAATGTCCCTGTAAATGTCCCTGTAAATGTCCCTGTAAATGATGTTGTCCATAATGTTGTAAATGATGCTGTGGGTGATACTGTAAGTGATGCTGTTAAAAAACGTTTAGCAAATGAGCTCATACATATAATGTTTAATAAAGAGGTTAAATTAAAAGTTCTTTGTGAAAAATTTATGATACAAGAAAAAACTGCTAAAAGGGATGTAACTTTATTAAGAAAATTAGGCTTTGTAGAATTCAAAGGTGCGCCTAAAACAGGCCATTATGTAATAACAGATAAAGTAAAAAAACTAAGGATTAAAAGGAGATAGAATTATGCCCAACGAAGCACCAGCCATTGTCCAAAGAGTCTGGAATTATTGCAATGTTTTGCGCGATGATGGCGTAAGCTACGGTGACTATGTGGAGCAATTAACTTATTTGTTGTTTTTGAAAATGGCAGATGAACAAACAAAACCGCCGTTTAATAAGCCATCTATAATTCCAAAAGGATTAGACTGGCAAAGTCTCCTTGAAAAGGATGGAGACGCCCTTGAAGTTCACTATCGTCATATCCTTGAAACTCTTGGAAAAGAAAAAGGCATGTTGGGTGTCATATTCAGAAAATCACAGAACAAAATACAAGACCCTGCAAAACTCAAGAGGCTCATCGAACTTATCAATGCAGAGACCTGGATAGGAATGGACATAGATATAAAAGGTGAAATCTATGAAGGTTTATTACAGAAGAACGCAGAAGACACCAAAAGCGGAGCAGGTCAATACTTTACCCCTCGTCCGCTTATCAAAGCCATAGTTGAAGTTATAAGGCCCAATCCAGGTGAAACTATTTGCGACCCTGCCTGTGGAACGGGTGGTTTTCTCTTAGCGGCCTATGAATACCTCTCGAAAAACTACACTCTTGATAAGGAGCAAAAGAAGTTTCTCAAATTCAATACCATTTTTGGCAAAGAGCTTGTTGATAATGTTGCCCGTTTGTGTGTAATGAATCTTTATTTGCACGGAATAGGCGGTGAAGAAAGTCCTATTGAAGTAGGTGACTCACTCGTTGCAGAACCAAAAGAACATTATGATATAATTCTTACCAATCCGCCATTTGGCAAAAAGAGCAGTATCACCATTGTCAATGGCGAGGGAAGGGCAGAAAGAGAATCTCTGGTATATGAGCGACCCGATTTCTGGACAACTACTTCCAATAAGCAGCTTAATTTTGTGCAACATGTCAAATCATTGGCAAAAATAAATGGTAGAGTAGGAATTGTGGTTCCCGATAATGTGTTATTTGAAGGCGGCGCTGGCGAAGTGGTTAGGCGAAGATTGCTTGATGAGTGTGATTTGCATACCATCTTACGACTTCCAACAGGCATATTTTACGCGCAAGGTGTAAAGGCAAATGTCATATTCTTTGACCGTAAACCTGCAAGTGAAAAACCATGGACAAAAGAGGTGTGGATTTATGACCTTAGAACAAATATGAATTTTACTTTAAAGACCAATCCTCTTCGCTATGAGCATTTAGAAGAATTTATCCGATGCTATAACCCCACAAATCGCCACGACAGAAAACCAACATGGAACCCGAAAAATCCCGACGGCAGATGGCGAAGCTTTAGCTACGAAGAAATTATGCAAAGAGACAAAGTCAACTTGGATATCTTCTGGATAAAGGATGAAAGTTTAGAAGATTCAGAAAACTTGCCAGACCCTGATATTCTTGCTCAAGAGATTGTAGAGAATTTGCTATCAGCACTTGAACAATTTGGAAGTATTACTGGGAATAACATAAACGAGTAAGTCAATCTTATTATTTCTGGGATTACTCAGTTCCTCAATGAGAGGATATTGTATAACTAAGATTAAAATTTGAGCAATATAATGTTTCCTTGATAACAAAAATGAAATAGAAGAATTTATATATGTGAACATAATGTAAAAAAATAGAGTTCTTACATTCGATAGGAAATAAATGAAAGATATTAACTAAGTCTGTAAAATAATTTGTATAAATTGATATTAGAGAGTCAAAGGAATGGAAAAAATTTTTATGTAAATTCTTAAAAAAATTCTTTGATTATAATATAGAATCTAATACACCCATGCTTAGCCTCAAAGTAACTCATTTAATGCTTTATACAATCATATACTTACCTACCAAAGAAAGAGCTTACATACAATCTCACCGAGTAAATGTTTCTCCATTCGAAAAGCTAATCCTTAAATTCCACAAAAGTTGAAAGAACTCTCAAGACTTGCTTGAAAGAAAAGCATGGCTGGAATATTCTTGAATGACTTTGAGCAGATGAATATTCTTGAGGAAATTTCATTCTTAGGGATAAGTCCAGAGCAGTTCTTAAAAATAGGTTATCTAACCTTTCTAAACTAAGGCAATGATGAATTTTTTGTCAAAGATAAACATTGTTGAGTTCTACAGTTATGAATATGCAATGATGGAGTTCGGTTGAAAAATTTTTTTGAGATTTAGCTCTTCGTGAAAATTAGTGAGTTATAATATCACTATTTAGCCAGAGGTGTACAAGTATTCGATTCAAATCCAGTATAACTCTATGAAGTAAAACGACTGTCTTTATTAGTTTCTGCGTTTATAATTTACTTCCTCATCGTTGTTTGTATTTTCAGCATCTCCGTCCTCATCATCTTCCATAGCTGCATTTAAGGCTTTCTTTGACAGAGTAAAAAAAACAGGGGTAAGAAATACTATCCACAATATGCCTAATTGACCAATTAAAATTATTGGTGCTAAAGCCAGTATTACTGCAATTAAGATACCGAATTTCTTCATTATGCATTACTCTTAATTCTTAAAAACTACAAGTCACAATTCCACTATTTCGCTAGGGGCGAACAAGGGTTCGATTCAAACTCTTCTGTTACGGGAGATAATTGTTCTTTATCACCGTCACAATTCCACTATTTCGCCAGAGGCGAACAGGGGTTCGATTCAAACAATTGCCGTGGAGGAAATTTATCTCGACGGCAACAGGTCACAATTCCACTATGGTTCGATTCAAACTTTAACATTCGTACCTACGTAGGGTACGATGAAACGTCACAATTCCACTATGGTTCGATTCAAACTGATATAGACGCACAAAATTATAGCTTTATATCAACTTGTCACAATTCCACTATGGTTCGATTCAAACGAATGTGCTCTCAAGGAAGCTCCGGATGTCAAAGCGTCACAATTCCACTATGGTTCGATTCAAACAAAATTAAAAACCAGATGATCCGCAAGGCCAATGCGGTCACAATTCCACTATGGTTCGATTCAAACCTTTTTTTTAAAAAAATTTGGAGTCAAAATAATTAGGTCACAATTCCACTATGGTTCGATTCAAACTAAAAAGCTGTTTTACTTACAAAACTTTGCATTCTCGAGTCACAATTCCACTATGGTTCGATTCAAACTAAACCACAGCTCGAAGATAATCTCGACTATCAAAAGTCACAATTCCACTATGGTTCGATTCAAACAATTCCCCAAAAATGTATCGAAGGTTGGTGGAATAGTCACAATTCCACTATGGTTCGATTCAAACAATGTGCAGAAATTTTATCAACTTTGTGGGGGCTGAGGTCACAATTCCACTATGGTTCGATTCAAACATGTTATGAAAGAAAATATTAGAAAAATGAAGTTATTGGTCACAATTCCACTATGGTTCGATTCAAACGAATTTAGAAAGAGTCATTGACTCGACGGTCAAAGAGTCACAATTCCACTATGGTTCGATTCAAACGATTGGTTTTTTTGAAGAAGCTTATAAGTTATACAAAGTCACAATTCCACTATGGTTCGATTCAAACCTTAGCAGTCTCCCAAAGATAACCACAACGGTTACGTCACAATTCCACTATGGTTCGATTCAAACATACCCCCCGACATCAAACCTGAAACTGCGAAATATGTCACAATTCCACTATGGTTCGATTCAAACGGAATGAGGAGGGCCAAAATTTAGAATAAATAAAAAGAAAGTCACAATTCCACTATGGTTCGATTCAAACAGTCCATCTTTCAGCACATTCGAACTGATAGTTCTCATGTCACAATTCCACTATGGTTCGATTCAAACAAATCATTACAACAGACAAAGGCAACTATGTACTCCGCCCGTCACAATTCCACTATGGTTCGATTCAAACAGTCCATCTTTCAGCACATTCGAACTGATAGTTCTCATGTCACAATTCCACTATGGTTCGATTCAAACTAAAAATAAATATGTACAGCAATAATGCGGGGATCAGTCACAATTCCACTATGGTTCGATTCAAACCAATCTCTCTTGAAGCAAGGTGCAGGTTGTCCTGCCCTTGGTCACAATTCCACTATGGTTCGATTCAAACTTTAATTTCTTTAATTGTCACCATAAAGATATGGTGGCAGTCACAATTCCACTATGGTTCGATTCAAACCCATTTGATAGTTTCTGCCGACACTTTGGTATTGTTATGTCACAATTCCACTATGGTTCGATTCAAACCGCTGGTCACCCCACTTGACCAGTAATACAGTGGCCACAGTCACAATTCCACTATGGTTCGATTCAAACAGTATATTTCTATGTGCTAAAATATGCATTTTTAATTCAAAATCAAGTACTTTGTTGATAAATTTTTAAGAAAATTTTCTCAAACCTATTTTTCTTTAAAAATGCTGGGAGGTTTGAGTTTCGATTTTGAACTGTTTTCGCAATTTTTGACCTCTTTGCCACTCACTGTCTACTTTTTTGAACGGGGGTTTGAGAATTTCCCTGCGATTTTGAGCTGTTTTCTCAACATCTAAATTCACTAATTTTCACCTGCACCTTGTTTTCGTATTTTTTATTCTGATTTAATTTAACCCTCTATACAACCCCTCTCGCTCTACAACACCAGGTCTTAATCAAGTGGGCTTAAGGAGTCCCATTGAAATTTCACTGCGAGCCCACCCCCTATTCAATCACAATCAAAACAGGAGGTATTATGTATTCAAAAGCCAAAATATGTCCAATCGACACAAATGAGAAAATGGGTCAATACAGACCCATGTTTTTTGACCTTGCAAAGTATGGACTTGATGAAGTCATAATCGAGTCAGAATACTTTTCGAAGAATGACAACATAGCTCAACAAATAGCACAACAGGAATATTCTGTTGTTTATTTGAGAGACGGACTCAGAAAAATCACAGCACAGAAAGACGGCCACAAAATTCCCTTTGAGAGTTTTATCAACACTTTGGTGTTAGCATTACTCAAGTAATTATATACAAAAGTATTACCATTTTCGGTTGCTGTTATTGATGTTAAATATTAGGAGATAATAAATAACACCAATTAACAAAGTTGTTATTTTGTTAATGATTATAAAAGATGAAAGTACATCAGAAAAAGTAACGTCTTCAATTTTATTGTCAATAAAAATATTTGCAGCAGTCTAAAAAGTGTATAAGAATTTGGTTATCAGTATTTTACATTATTTCAAAATCAAAATGTGAGTTTATTATAATATTAAAAGTATCATTTCGTTATAGAGTTTTTTAGTCAAAGTTGTATTTTATCTATTTAATTTTTGATGCATATCTTTTTGTTATTTAATTTTTTTAAAAAATTTAGAAAATTTTATTGCTTCTATCTCATATATTGATATAAAACTTAATCTAAAATTAGAATTTATTTTATTGAATTAATTTTATATGAAGCAAAATGAAATTACAAGTTGATAAAATTATTCTTACAGGTTTTATTTTATTATTTGCTGGCTTAATTGCCCCCTTTATATATGTCTTAATTGTTATAGCTCTTATAATTTATGTGATATTTATTGAACCATTTCTTGATAATAATTCTAATGGTGAAAATAATTCAAAAGAAAATTAGAAATATTTCGTTTTTCGCCTACTAGTATGTTAAAAGAATTATGAGATTCAATTATGAATAATAATAATAATTACGATATAACAATTAATAATCTTCAATATTTATCAGATAAGCAAAAATTATTTTTGGAAGCTTTATTCAACTTGTTAATTCCATTTGAAATATTTTACGAATTATCTGTTTTGAAAGTTAGTAGAGATGAAAATGAAAAATGGAAAATATATGCTAAGCCTATGGTTATTTTTGAAGATATGCTGCAAGATATAATTTATAAAGAAAACGCGATTATAGGTATTTTTATGGAATTGCCTGAAGATAATTTATTATTAAATGAGGAGCATATATACCAATGCGCTTTAGAATATGCAAAGAGTATTTTATGGGAATATATCTGGGGCAAAAGAAAACCAATTGAAATTTTAAATTAATATAAAATATTATGGCAGCGTTATTATTACTTGGTATATCAATGGTTATTCTTACTGTTATTTTCTGGTATTATGAATTGCGATTTTTTCTTGACAATATTTATTATCCAAATAAAAAAAACAATATCTTACTTTTTTCAGCACAATCTATTTATGCATTTTTTATTAACATATTTCTATTTTTTTATTATGGCAGATATTTTTTAATCGATTTATTAGCTACAGCTTTTTTCATTTCATTTTTGGGATTTGGAGATGCAGTAACTGGTGCTATATTGGGTTTAACGATGTCAAATGCTCTCTCAGTTTTAATTCTTTTTATACAAAAAAGAAATCAAAAAAGAAAAGAAATCCTAATCAATACGAACAAATTATATAAATGATATCTTATAATTAATAAAATACGAGGGCTTATTTATGGATGCAGTATTCAATCCAGCACAAATTCATACTTTAAATCAAATTCTTGATGAACTTAAATTCGCATTAAATTCACTAAAAGAAAAAGAAATAAATAAAATTATCATTTCTTTGATTAAAAACTCAGCTATTGATACTTATGAAAATAAAAAACAAATTGTTTTGGATGTGAATGAATTTTTTAAAAAGAAAATTAATGATTACAAAGTAAAAGGTTTTAGAAGAGCATTTAAAGATGATTTTAATAGTGTAATAAATTTTTCAATAAATCTACCTGATAAAATTAAAAATGCTTATGAGTATATAAATAAAATGTCAAAACAAGAAAAGATTGAGATGTTAATTTCAATATTGTGGGGTATAATAATTTTTTATGCTGTTTCTGGAGGGTCAGATTTAGAAGGTGGGGTTCCTGATCTTGATATTAAATTGGGTGGTTTAGGATTGCACAGAAGTATATGGTTTCATTCAATTATTGCCGGGTTTACTTTAGAATTTATTATGAGATTAGCTTTTAAGACTTTGCTGACAGTTATTGATAATTTACCTGAAAACCATCATGCAGTATGGGATAAGTTAAATGACTTTATACAAAAAAATCAGAATCTGACTGTAGCAGCAATTTGGTTTGGAATAGCAGCTCATTTAATTAAAGATACAGGAATAATTGCTGGAAATTTTAAATCTTACTCTGATTTGCCTGCAAGTTTAAGCCTGGAACATCACAATTTAATTATGAATGCAAATGGTGTTGCTTCAGCACTTTTGGGGGCAGGAAATATTAAAAAGTTATAAGGTGAGTTATGTTAATTAATTTAACAAATCATCCTCTAGATACATGGGAAGAAAACCAGAAAAAAATTGCTGAAAGTATTTATAATAAAATAGTTGATTTGCCATTCCCTATAATTCCACCTGATGAAGGTTTAGATTATGTCCAAAAGTTATCAGATGAATATCTTGAAAAAATTGAAGCTCTTCTTAAAAATGCTAATTATGAAAATAATGCTGTCCATTTAATGGGCGAACTTACATTTACTTATGTTTTATTAAACAAATTAAGAGAAAAAGGAATCCAAGCCGTTGCTTCAACTACAAAAAGAAATGTGATTGAAATTCAAGAAGGAAAGTTATCAAGGTTTTCATTTGTCAGGTTCAGAGATTATTATTAAAGATTAATTCTTCACTCAATTCTATTTTTATAATATTCTTAAAAAATGATATTTCTTATGAGTAATATATTTTCATGAAAAAAATTAATGATAATTAAAATCCAATGTAACATTTATATTCTTAGTTAAGGAGTAATATAAAATGAGTAACGAGCAAACCAATATACTTGAATTAATTCTTGATGAATTAATGCAAATTAGAAGTGATATTCATAAATTGATATTGGTGTTAATGCAAACTACTGACAATAAAAATGGACCAATCAAAAAAAACATAAATGAAAACACAGAAAATTCTTCCTCATCTAAAAAAGTAAATGATGATAATATAGCTGAAAATGAAATTGAAGATAAAAATTTATCTTCAATTTATTATTGGTTAATGTCTAGAGGGATAACAATTATAAATTACAAATCGTTGAACAATAATGATCATGTTCATGATAAATTGTCTTTATTTTTAGGAAATCGATTTGAAAATTTAGTTCTATTTCATGATGGTATTCGGCGCTGTTTATCAAATGGTAATGTACTAAGATTAAATTTGTATGATTACCCACAATCAGTAATATCAGATACTACACAGTTTTGCACATGGCTTTATGAATATGCATATTTATCGAGCTATAGATATATTCGTCAAACAAGGACAATTTTAGCTCAACCTCAAAGAATTCCAAAAGTAATAAATTTTTTAAATGGTGAATGGTTTGAGAGGTTTATTTTCTTAAAATTAAATTCTTTCTTTTCACAGAATAAAATTAAATTTTCTCATCTGCAAAATATTCAAGTTACACTGCCAAATGGCAATCAATTTGAATTTGACCATATTTTTTTAATTAACGGTAACCCGTTGTGGGTTGAGTGTAAGACAGGTGATTATCAAGCGTATATTGAGAGATATTCTTCTACAAGAAGATTATTAAAGATACCTAAAGAAAGGTCAATTCTAATTATTTTGGGGCTAGATGATAATTTGTGCCAAACATTAACAGATTTGTATGATATTACTGTAAAAAATGAAAAAAATATTTTTAATTGGATTTCCAATATTTTTGCTATTCAAGATGATAATGTAAGTATTTCTAAAAGTGATAATGTTGATGCTGCTTCTTCTGCAATTGATATATATCAGACTAAAAATATTAATGAGCATGATTTTGAAATCCACAACTTGAATATACCAAATATTATTTGCGGGGGCAATTCATATAACTCATCATTATCTACATTATTAAAAAAATCAAAATTGAGACCTTTCCCTCAATTCAGAAATGTGATTATAAAAAGTTTGATTAACGCGGTTGAAAATTTAGTTAAACCTACTACAATGGTTGAGGTAAAAAATGAATTGGCAAAAAAAATTGTCATATCAAAAAATCAACTTCAAGATATATTGAATGCTATAGTTAGTTCTGGGTGTTTATTAGATGAAAATGATCAAACAGTTTATTCTTTTACAATACCTTTTATAAAATTAATTTCTTATGATCCTGAAGTTATTGAAAAGAAATGTATTGAAAGTTATATCAGTGCAGTTTTAAAAGTAAATCAAACATTTTTTGATAATTCATATAACATTGTTGAATTTGAAAATGTGGTAGGATATAGAATTTATGACAAACAATTCATAGAAGATATTAAAAGAAAACAATTTAATGTTTACTAATTTTTTAATAATTACAAAATAAAAATAAGCTTAAAAGCTACTATACCAAAAGGCACTTAGAGGTTATTAATTATAAAATTGTATATGTTATACCAATCTGCAGAGCTTCTTTTGTTTGCGTTTTGAATGATTGTGCTTTTTCATAAATGAGTAGATAAGTAAAATTCACACTTAGCCAGTTATTCACTTTAGCAACAATTAGGTTATCCCATCTTATATCCCATACATCAAGACTTTCAAATCTCGAGAATAATCTGAGTTTACTTGTGAGCATTACATTTTTATCTAAGTTAAAATTCATATCAGTTACCGATTCGATTCCGGTTTCGAATTTGAATTTTTCTTTTTTGTCTGGTGTAGATAAATCGTCGGTGTATTGATAAAATTTATTTGTTATAACTTCTTGAAGTGCTATTCCCAATCGTGTTGTAACATTACTGATTTTATTATATCCAAAACCAAGTGTTTGTGTTATATATCCAGGGTCAAAAAAGTTTGATACTACAGGAGCCGGAGTTATTTTATAATCATAACCAGTAGTCACTTGAGTACGTAATGAGTTAGAAAAATATGGATTTACTGCCCAGCCAGCATTATAAGTTAATACATCTTCCATATAAAGGTCATTCTCGGTTGTCTTATAAGTAGATTCCCCAATTTTAGCTCTTCCATAAACTGCTTTTAGTTGATGTTTAAGTGTCCATAAATCTGTTGTATTTTCTAATTTAAAATTTCCATACAATGTCCACGATATAGAACTTTCCCCACCTTTAACCCAATTATTGAATGATACTTGATTAATTCCTAAGCCAGTAATTAACCCAGGTATCCATTTGCCTTTTAACGAATCTGGAATTTGAGAATATATTAATTCGGTTGTGAGAATAATTATAAATAAGACTTTTTTCATTATTACCTCTGAATTTGTATTCATATTATAATTTTTATTATGAAATTATTTCTAATAACTTATGTTTATTATAATGTCTCTTAAAATCATATTATTATTAAAAGTAACATTTCATATTCAGACTCATTTATTAATGTCGCGTGCATATAAATAATTTTTTTAGATATATTATTAATAAAAATTATTTGACTAATAAAATCAAATTTATAGATTGCATACATTCAAAAAATATTTTATAGAAAAATGTATACAATTGAGTATTTAAAGAAGAAATTAAATACAAATAGAAATATAAAATTAATGGAAGTTCGTTTAATAAAAAGAGTTATTAATGAAGAAGAAAAAGAAAATATAATTCTGGAGCTTGGAAGTGTATGGAGTGTTCATGATAGTAATGTAGATTTTGGCGGGGAAGAAAGAAATGTAAAGGATGTATATAGACCTGTATTGATTTTAGAAGATAAAACGATAAATAATTATTACTATGATTATGTAGAATTTGCACCGGGGACATCAAAGGTCCATAAAACAGAACCTAAGATATTAGTAGCGAAAGTCCCGCCAGAAAATCTAAGAAAAACAACTTTCTTTTTAATAAAATTCAAACAATATAAAAGAGCTTTATTATTAAAAAGAAAATTAACTGAATTAAGTCCCAAATTAAAAGACAAACTAAAAGAAATTCTGGTAACCAATTATGAATGAAAGAATTCCAGACCTTATCAGAAAAATCCTTACCAATACTGCAAATCATAATGATTTAATTGAATTCGACAAACAAATTACTAAAATGGTAGGTAATTTTATTCAATCAAAGAATGAATATTATGATGATATTCTTAATGATATAAAGCAAAATGTAATTGAAAATTTATGGACATCATTTACAAAAAACTCTTTCTGGCAGGAAAGACTTTCTGTAAACGAAGATAATGATAGGGTTATTATTTCTTATGTTTACTCAATTATTAATTCTTGTTACAACAGCGAAAAAAAGTCAATATTTACTGAAGAAGAAAGAAATTTAAAACCAGCCATTCGTGATGCTATTAATAAATTAATAAACGATAATTACATAAATAAGATTGAAAAATTTGGGCAGGAATATTATTCAATTAATACAGATTCAGAAAAAATGTTATATGATAAATACACTCAAATAAGAAATTTTTATATACTGAGAAGAAAAAGTTCAGAAGGATTTGGCAAAATTAATTACCAAGCAGTTTATTTAGCTGTTAAGGAAATTTTAGAAAATTTAGAAAATTATTACTTATCACTTTCTGATATAATAGAAATATTAATGGATAACAGTGATGTTCGTAAATATACAGTATTATCATTAGGCAATTGCGAAAGAGATGAAGAAATTGATAGGTATTCGGATGTAAATAATTTTCATATAATAAATGAAGAAAAATTAAATACGGAAGATTCATTACTCCCAAATCCTATTGATTGTAGTAAATTTATTGATGACTGTAATAAAAAAATAGATTACTATTTTCAAAACAAAAAGAAAGCTGATTATTCCAAAATATGTTTTTATTTATACTACAAAGCTGATTTCACTTATGCAGAAATCAGTGAATATCTCTTGCAAAAATTTCATAAAAAATTATCAATCCAGACTGTTAAAAATTATATAGATGATTTAATAGTAATTTTAAATTTTGGTGAAGATTATGATGTAGAAAGCGAAGAATTTAAAAATGCCATCGAAAAATTTATGAGTTTTATTGCTAATGAATATAATTTATTAGATGAATGAGAGGTGAGAATAAAATGAAGAATGAATACAAATACATTGAATATATGCTGAATCCTCCAAATAAGTTTGAAGAAGGACAGCTTTGGAAATATCCTGCCAAAAATTTAGAATTTGTTATAACAGAAGTTATAAATCAAAAAATTGTGAGAGCGGCATTGTTAACGAAAGTAAAATATTTGGCAGATAGCAACGATATTTCATTGAAAAACGATAAAATTGCAAGAGAGGTCTTTCCACGTGAACGATTTGTATTGCGTATTACCGATGGTCCTGTGACAACCTATTGGTTTCAAATTTACGCGGGGAAAGTTGAAGATACAACTTTAAAAAAGATTAAAGACTCATTAAAAATTAAAACCTTTGAGCACGATGAAGTTCAAAAAATATTGATTACTGAGTTGCTTGGCTCATTAGAACCATTGAGAGAAGAAGCATTAGAACTTTATTTAAGTTCATTGTCTGAACAAGAAGAAGATTATAACGAACCAATAATAATCAATCTTCCTTCACCAATTTATGATGAAGTAGAAGAAACAGTTTTATTAGCTGCCTCAGATTTGTCAGCAGAAGAAAAAATGTTAGAGTTCTGGCGAAAAGAAAGAGATTCTAATTATCAAACTGAATTGCCACTGAAAATACCTGATATGATTGTAAGAATTTCTAATGTTGATAATAAATACTATTTAATAATTATCACAGATAAATATAAAACCATAAATAAAATTGAAATTACTGAAAATGAAGAACAATTCTTTGCTAAAGAAAACATTGATATACCAGATACTAAGCGCATTCCAATTTTAATAAATAAAAAATTCAATGACGAATTTATTTATAAAATAAAATTAAAAGTTGATAATAATATTTATACATCATACTTTATGATAAATTATGATTGAGCAAATATCTCAACTGATTCAAGAAGGTAAATTTAATTCTGCAATAAAACTATGTGAAGAAAAAATCAATAGTTCTAATCTTGAAGATAGAGTTCATTTCAAAGAAGAAAAGAATTTAATTGAGAGGTATTATAAAGATTTTGTCTCAAACAGCATAGGTGAAACTTACCTTCCTTTGGTGGATACAAAAAGTAGGACTGGTAGAATTCTTAAAATCAAATCTGCTTTATTTAATGATAATCAAGATGATGTTTTTATTAATGATGAATGGAAAACGAATGCGATAAGTATTGTTAAAGAATTCATGAATAATTACATAAAAAAAGAATTTCCTGAGTTATTGATTTTAGATTGGGATTTTAGTGAAATTGTATGCGGTGTGAAAAAGAATTCATATTTAAAGAATAACTATGATATTCAAGGCAGGTCTTATATTCTGCCTTTAATTTTATCTTTTATATCATTATTAATCGAAGAAAAATTGCCAGAAAATATTTGTTTTACAGGAGACATTGAAAAAATAAATAATAAATATTTTCTCAAAAAAGTTGATGGCATTGATATTAAACAAAAAATTATAAATGAAGAACTACCATTCATTAATGATTTTATCCATCCAGAAAATTCGAATGCTGAATTAGCGGAAATTGTTAAAAAAAATTTAAACATCACTCTTGAAAAAATCTTAAAGTCTCCATTTATAAAAAGATACATTCTACTGGAGAAAAATTCAGCTCAATCAAAATATGGTTCTCATAAAATTATTTCGATTAAGATTAATGGCTCAATATCAATAGATGATTTTATAAAATTGCCGGAATATTTACATGCCAACATAAATTATTTTAAGGATGAAGGTAATGGGATAATCATTGACGGTCGTGCTCCTATTTCTGTCTATACGATGATTACTAGTTTCCCTGAAATAATAAACTCACTTCCCAATTTTTTAGCTGTAACTTATTCATCAACTCAAAATGTTGAAGATAATTTATCCAAAACGGCAATAGTAATTAGAACTTCCCAAGCTGGAATGTCCAAGCTAAAACCAGGTCAAATTCTTAATTATAAAATTACCTGACGTATTTAGGAAGCCTGAACACTATTTTGTTTATGTGCAGTATGTTTTTGTTATAAAATATTTATAAAATGAAAAAGGTAATAATCTCTGTTAGCAGAAGAACTGATATATTAGCTTTTTATTCAGACTGGTTAATTGAAAGAATAAAACTTGGATATTTATACTATCCTAATCCATTCTCACAAAAACCTGTCTATATAGATTTAAGCACAGATGCGGTAAAATCAATTGTATTCTGGACACGTAATCCCAAACCAATTTTTAAGCATTTAGATTTTATTGACGAAAAATATAATAAACACCATTATATGCATTTAACAATTAATGGATATCCGAAAATTTTAGAGAAAAGAAGTCCTGATGTGGATTATGCAATTTCTTCTGCGGAATTTTTAGCAAAAAGGTATGGTGATAATTACATTCAGTGGCGTTTTGATCCAATTATTATTTCAAGTATTACTTCTTATGAATTCATTATCAATAAATTCAAATACATAGCAGATAAGCTAACTGGCATAACTAAACGATGTTATATAAGTTTTGTTGATTTATATAAAAAAACGAAAATGAATCTGTCAAAAGCAGAGAAAGACTATAATATAAAATTTTATGAACCTTCAGTTGAAGAGCAAGTTAGTTTAGTAAAAGAAATTATAGATATAGCAAAAGAGAAAAAGATAGATGTGTATGCATGTGCTGAAAACCATTTACTAAAAATAATTCCGGAACTAAATGAAGCTCATTGCGTTGATATTGAAATAATTAATAAAATATGTAATGAAGATGAAAAATGTAATTACAAAATCTCTCCAACACGTTTCGATTGCAGTTGCTATGAAAGCAAAGATATTGGATTTTATGACAGTTGTTTTTATGGTTGTATATATTGTTATGCAAATACCAACCCAAGAAAATTCAAAAAGAATTACAATTTAAAAATTGAAGATAATATAAAATTCTGGTAATTATATATTCACATTAATGCAATTTTTTATATTCATTACTTCATTTCATAATTGAAATAAATCTCGACTTACATAATTGTAACACGAAGCAACAGTTTTGTGAAAGTAATATAAACACTAGCACACAAAAATTTTCTGATTAAAAGAAAAGACTCTAAAAAAATGTAGAAGATATTTTTAGATTCTTCGTCGTCCACCTTTCGGCGGGACTCTTCAAAATGACAGAATAGGATAACATCGTCATTCTGAATGGAGCGAAGCGGAATGAAGAATCTCTAAGAACATGGAGGAATGGATTTTAGATTCTTCGTTGTCCACCTTTCGGTGGGACTCCTCAGAATGACAGGAAAGAGTATAATTGTCATTCTGACTCGCCGAAGGCGAGGAAGAATCTATTAAAAATATAAAATTGTTTTAGATTCTTCGTCATTCGCCTTTGGCGAATTCCTCAGAATGACAAAATAATATTCACGCAGATAGCGCGGATAGTCGCAGATATTCGCGGAAAGTAATCAGCGCAAATCCGCGAAATCTGCGAGAAACAATTATCACTCAAGATAGTTTGATTTATTGTTATTATTAATGAAGAAATTTTATAGACAAGAATAAATCCTCTAAGATGAAGAGAAGATTTTAAAATTCTTCGTTCGCCAAATGGCGGACTCAGAATGACAGAAGAGATTAGTAAGTCATTCTGAATGGAGCGAAGCGGAATGAAGAATCTCTAAGAACATGGAGGAATGGATTTTAGATTCTTCGTTGTCCACCTTTCGGCGGGACTCCTCAGAATGACAGGAAAGAGTATAATTGTCATTCTGACTCGCCGAAGGCGAGGAAGAATTTCTAATTTAAGTATAGTAACACAAATCAATGTTTTAAAAAATATGTAACTAGAAGTTTATCTTGCATAGACATAAATTTTTTGTACTAAAATTAAAATTTTAGGAAGCTGTTTATAACTTAAAAAATATTATTCTGTTATTATTAGAAATTTTAGACTGACTTTAATTTATATTCATTTTACTTAAAAAATATTATGTTTGTAAATATTAAATAATTATTAAAATGAAAATAAATGCAAAGTAATATCAAACCACAACCAACATTTATTTACCGCTGGACAATCTTACTTTTTATTAGTCTTGCCATGTTTGGCAATTATTATATTTATGATAGTATAAGTCCTCTTGCAGATTTACTTGTTAAACAATTAAAATTTACTGATGCCGATATCGGATTGCTGCAGGGAATTTATAGTTTCCCAAACATTATCATGGTTCTTATTGGTGGCATTATTATAGATAAAATTGGTACTAGAACTTCAGTTTTAATTTTTACATGTTTAATAATGATTGGTTCAATAATAACTGCATTGACTGGAAACCTGATTTTAATGGCTTCTGGAAGATTAATTTTTGGTTTAGGTGCAGAATCAATGATTGTAGCAATTACAACAATAATTGCAAGATGGTTCAAAGGGAAAGAATTATCATTTGCCTTTGGATTAAATTTAACAGTAGCACGTCTTGGTTCATTCTTGGCTTTAAATTCTCCAACATGGGGTAAAAGTTTATATAATTACTGGCAGTCCCCTTTGTTAATAACTGTAGGCGCAGGAATTTTTGCATTAATCGCAATTATAATTTATTATTTCCTTGATGTATTGGGGACAAAAAGATTTACATTACCTGAAGAGGGGACTCAGGAAAAAGTTATACTTAAAGAAGTTTTTAATTTCCCAAAATCTTTCTGGTACATCACTGCGTTGTGTGTAACTTTTTATTCTGCAATGTTCCCATTTCAAACTTTTGCTATAAAATTTTTTCAGGATGCACATAATACCACACGAGAAGTTGGGGGTAATCTATCGAGTATGTTAACATTAGCTGCAATGATATTTACTCCTCTTTTTGGGTTATTAGCCGATAAAATTGGGAAAAGGTCTCTGTTGATGATGTTCGGTTCTTTACTGATTATTCCTGTATATCTTATGATGGCATATAAAGTTGGCAAGCCTGATATAATGACTCAGAGTGATTTCATAAATATAAATTTAGATTTCTTTGATATTCATGCTTCTATACCAATTTATTTAATGATTCCAATGTCAATTATGGGGATTGCATTTTCACTGGTACCTGCTGTTATGTGGCCTTCAGTTGCATTGATAGTTGAGAATTCTAAGCTTGGAACAGCTTATGGTTTAATGACAATGATTCAAAATATTGGATTATTTTCTTTTAATATTATCATTGGTTTTGCAAATGATATTTCAAGAGCAAGCGCACAAAATCCTTCGGGTTATAATTTAGGGATGTGGATTTTTTCATCTCTTGGTTTCTTTGGTTTGTTGTTTGCTTATCTTCTTAGAAAAAGTGAAAGAAGTCTAAATGGTCATGGTCTTGAAAATCGTTCAAACTAATTTCAAATCTTTAGTTCTTTTTTTGTAAATTGTAATTAGAAAAAATCTTGAGACAATGCAAAAACTACTGTTTACTTTATTATTTATTTTGTTTTATATTAATTTATTCAGCCAAACATTTGGTTTTGGTTGTCTTGGCTTAAGTGGATTTTATGCAGGAATTACACAACAACAATATGAATCAGCAGGCATAAAAGAATATCTATTTCCGGAAAGTATAACCAATCCTAATTTCAATCCCGAATTTGATTTTAAAAAGGCAACAGGTTATCGATTTGGAGCAAATATATTTCGTGCACGTTTTGCAAAAGCTTTTATAACTGCCAAAGGTTATTATCAATTTCTTAAAGAATCTCATACAAGACAAATTAACGATGAAATTACAGGGGAGAGAAATTATAAATATGAATTATCAATGAATCATTGGGGAGTAGGATTAGATTTGGGTTTTCCCGTTTTTTCAATTCTTGATATAAAACTTTTAGAGGGCCATGTTACTTTCATGAATCCGGAATTTAATACTGAGATTTTAGATATCAATAATAATGTTTTGGAAGAAGATAAAATTGCAACTGATAAAGTGAAAATTGGTTACTTCGTGGGGTCAGGTTTGATTTTTCATCTTATCCCGGATTATGTGAGTATTGAAGCAACAGCAGGTTATTCATTTTTTGTAATTGATAAATTGTATGATGAAAATAATAATTTGATTGTTCCTGTTCCAACTTCAAAAAATAATGCAATTAATAAAAGTAAATTTTCAGCAACTGTTCAATTGAATGTTGGGTTCCCACTCTAAAATTTTTTAGCCCTTTTAATTTTCGACTTTATAAATAGAATCAAGAACTGTCCCATCAACCCATTTAACAATAGCTACAACTTTATTTTTATTTAATTTTGGTTTTTGCGGTTTGCCTCCGCATATTTCGTACACTTCTTTTTGAATATCTTTTATTGAGCGTATAGGTAGTAAAGATTTTTTTACAGCATTAATTAAATCTTTTCTTCTGGGATTAATTGCAATGCCTCTTTCAGTTATCACTACATCAATTAATTCGCCAGGGCCGCATAATGTTGTAACTTCATCAACAATGATTGGAATTCTATCTCGAAAAGAAGGAACTGCAAGTATTGTACATTTAGAGAATAGACAATTTTGCCAGCCGCCTATTCCATGAAGAAGATAACCATCTGAATGTGTAACAACATTCGCATTAAAATTAATATCGACTTCTGTTGCCCCAAGAACAGCTGCATCAACCATTGAAGCAATATTTCCTTTGCCGTGATAATTGTAGCTAACAAATGGAGAAGTCATAATATGATTTGGATTTTCCCGCATTGAACGAACCCCTTCGAGGTCAAATGTTTGCCCATCTAAAATGTAATCAGTCAAACCTTCTTCGAGCAATTCGACTAAATATTTTGTAGAACCGCCGCGAACAAATCGAGCTTTTACGCCTTTTGATTTCATTTTTTCTTTTAGAAATGGAATAAATGCAAGACTTGTTCCGCCAGCTCCAGCTTGAAATGAAAATCCTTCTTTGATTATTCCTGCTGCATCCATAAATTCTGCAATGTATTCTGCTATTAAAAGTCTGTCTGGACTTTTTGTAATTTCAGTTGTTCCACTTACAATTTTTGATGGGTCACCAAGTGATTCAACTTCGACAACACAATCGACATAATTACCCAAAATTTGCCAGGGTATGCAGGGGAATGGAACGAGGTTATCAGTAACGACAATTACTTTGTCTGCATATTGAGAATCTGCTAAAGCAAAACCCAATCCACCGCAGGCTGACTTACCATAAACTCCATTTGCATTGCCAAATGGGTCAGCTGTAGGAGCTGCTATAACTGCAATATCAATGTGAACTTCACCATCTTGAATTGCTTGATATCTTCCACCATGAGAACGTAATACTCCAACACCTTTCATCTTGCCTTCACTTACAAATTTTCCAAGAGGTCCATTCATACTTCCTTCAATGTGATGAATTGTTCCATCTTCAAGATACTGAATTAAGTGTTCGTGAATTGGAAATGATGCACTCGGAAACCAGCGTATGTTTTTTATTCCCATTGAGTGAATTATATCAAATAAATAATTTGTAAGTGTGTCTCCATCTCTTAAATGATGATGTGTAGAAATTGTCATCCCATCTTTGATGCCACATTTTTTCAAAGCTTCCTTTAGATTTTTTACAACTTTATTCCCATTTGATGGATAATCAATACAACTTCTAATTGGCGGATTTGCTTTCCGACCCTCTGGTTTATATTTGCCAATTCCTTGAAATGCAATTTGTTTTTGTCCATTAACTTCTGAAGGCACTAATCTGTTAGCGGCATTCTTAATTAGTTTCATGGTTTAACTTATTAATTGTTTGTTATTTTTTAAATTAATTTTTAATTGCAATTAAATTCAGATTGATAATTATAAAATCTCAAGTTTTATAAAGATAATTTTTCATTTTTCATCCAATCATTATCTAATAATCCATTTTTTATAGCAAGTTCGATAATTCTTTGAGCTCGTTTTACTACAGGGGCATCAATCATTTTACTTCCAATTGTTATTACACCAGTCCCTTGTTTCTTTGCTTCTTCGAAAGCAAGAATTATTTTTTTTGCTTTTTCAATTTCATTTGGAGATGGTGCAAATGCATCGTGAACAATTTTTATTTGTCGAGGATGAATGCAGCCTTTGCCTTCAAAACCAAGAGCTTTTGCTTCAAGAACACTTTGACGCAATCCTTCCATATCATTAACATCAGAAAAAACAGAATCAATTGCTTGGATGCCGGCGGCTTTCGCAGCATTTATTATAACACTTCTTGCATAAAAGCTTTCCTTGCCTTCAATTGTTCTTTCAACACCAATGTCTGCCGTGTAATCTTCCAAGCCAATTGTCAATGCACAAATGAGGTCCGAAGCAGTTGCAATTTCATAGGCTTTAATCACGCCGAGAGCACTTTCAATTATTGGCATAAGATAAATTGTATCAAAAATATTTTGTTGTGCTTTTATGATATTGATTTCTTCTTCAACATCTTTGACAGTCATAGCAGATTCACATTTTGGGATTAAAATGACATGAACATTATGAGGAACAACAAAATACAAATCATCTAAACCCATTGGCAGTTGATTAATTCGAACCATTCTTTCTGCACCATAAAAATCTACAGCGCGCAGAGCATTTCTAACTAAATATCTTGCAGCAACTTTTTCTTCTGGAGGTACACTGTCTTCGAGGTCAAGAATAATTGCATCGGGTTTATGAAGTCCGGCATTTGGAAAATATTTTGGTTCATTGCCGGGTAAATAAAGTCTGCTTCTTCGAAAATTGTCTTTTTCTTTTTTGTAAAAATTATTTTTATTCATTGGCAATAAATATTCACGCGGGTCGTCAGGACATATGATTTTATAAGCAGCTTCAAATCGTGCAGCTATAGTAAAAGGAAGTGCACCATAATCTTCCAGATAAATATTTGCATTTTTGATTTCAAAAAATTTGCACATATCAAATAATATTTCATTTATACTTTCTCCGTATAAAGAACCAACTTTGCTCTGAACCGAAAAATTTATACCACCAGACTTAGTCAATTTAATTTCGAGGTAACAATCGGAACGGATTTTATCCCCTCGTTTTCCAGCTTTGCCAATTTTGAATTCTTGTTTCATTTTTCTAATAATTTATTTTTATAAAATTATTTCTTTAGTGAAATTTCAATTTAATTATGTATAAGTAATTTAATCAATTTATATTGTGATATATAATTACAAAATTAAATTCCCCATAAAGTCTCTTGCCATGTATTCTTCGCAGTTAAAAATCATATCTTTAATTTGAGATTTTCTTTCCATGGTTATTAATTCATCAGTTAGTGAATTGAATTTATTCTCTAAATCTTGCATTGTCATAGGATTATTAGGATGACCTTTAGGATATTCAAGATATTCAGAAAATTCTTTCCCGTCTTTAGTTTTGATTACAACTTTAGATGGTTGTTTTTCGGGAAATAATTTTTCGAATTCAATTGATGCCTCACCTTTAATTTTATCAATTACTTTCCAAATTCTCGGATCTTTTAATTTTTCTTCTGTAAAAGATTGAGTAGTAATTTTTCTATCAACAATTGCAGCTGCAATGCAGAAGGGGAGTGAATGATCAGCAGTTTCTCTTGTTTGAGGATTATATTTTTCTTTATCGAATAGAATATCACAAACTCTTGCAATAGTATGTATTGTTACCGATTCAATTTCATCATAATGTATATCATTTATTGTAACAACATTTAAAGCCGCAGAAATGTGAGTATGTGTTAAAGCTTCCGTTGGAAAAGCTTTCATGCTGCATTCAAGAATTTTAAAGTTGCTTCCAAGATTATTAATTAATTTTTCAATATTCCATTTCCATTCCCCATATTTTTCTCTTTTAGGAATTTTTATTGGACTTACATTTTGATTTTCATAATCCCATCCAAACAAACAATCCATTAAACCTTCTTTGCCTTCAAAAATAAGTTCTGACCCTGTAAAACCTTTTTGAGCTAACAATGCTGCCATAACTCCACTTTGAACTGCTAATGGGTCGACAAAATTTTTCATCATTGATAATTTGCCTGAAGCTGGAGCGCCAATTGTAAAATTATGGGAGCCACTTATTCCGATTGCGTTTACCATTTGTTCAATAGATAGACCTAAAATTTTTCCTGCAACAATAGGAGAAACAAATTGAGTTAAAGTTGCATGATGCCATTTTCGTTCACGAATTCCTGGGATAGCAAATTCGCAGAGCCGTTGTTCAAATTCATATCCGAGGACAATTGCAACAATAACATCTTTCATTGATGCATTAACAAGTTCAGCAGTCGCTAAAGCTGCTGGAATTAAGTCAGATGGATGTGATGGATCCTCTTTCCAGTAAATATCATTGAAGTCGAGAGAACGAATCATAAGTGAATTTATTAGTGCTGCATTAACTGCAGGAATTTTGTCGCCAAATGCAATTACAGTAGCTTCATTACTTCCACCAATATTTTTATAAAAATCCCGAATGATGTTCACATCTTTTGTGTTGTAAGCGCCAAATGCACAACCAATAGAATCGTATAAAAATCTTTTTGCTGTTTCAATTACATTAATTGGTAAATCTTTGTAATTCAGATTCACAGCAAATTCAGAGATAACACGAGATATGGACTTTTCCATAGTGTTAATCCTTAATTGTATTAATGAAAATATAAGATTGTTACTTACTTATTTTGCCAGTTGGTTTCGTAAATCTTGGGAAAATTGAGGAAAGGGAAGGAATGTTTGGAAATATTATATTTTATTATCATAACAAATTTTGAATTTAACTAAGAATAAATTATGGTTTTTATGAATTAAATGAAAGTGTAATGTTAACATGTGGATAAAATTATAAAAGATCATCTAAAAAGTAATTGTTCAATTTTTTCATAATCTGTGAAAATCTTTTAAAATCTGTGTTTTCAGTGTTCTATTTTTTATAAAGACCTTATTGTTTAATCAACTCCATAATTTAAAAAAGTCTGAGTTCAAAGATTAAATTTTACCCAATTCTCAAGTCCATTAGCTACAATTAATTCTTGTGCAGCAATTCCTACTGGATTGATTGAATATGTTTTGTCATTTGCTGTGATTGTAGAATTTTGGAAATTAATTTTAGCTGTTATTCCTGTTGGAATAGTTAATTGATTCTGCCCAAATTTATTTTTCAAATCATTTACTAATTCCGGACATTCAATTATCAAGAAACCATTATTAATTGCATTTCGTTTGTAAGTTTCATTAAATGAACCAGCAATAACAAGTTGAATCCCTTTGTATTTTAATGCCGTTGCAGCTTGTTCACGTGAACTGCCCGTTCCAAAATTAAATCCTCCTACAAGGATATCACCTTTTTTAACTATGTTTTTAAAATTCGGGTCATAATTTTCCATAACTACATTAGCCTGTTCTTCAGGAGTCATATCATCATTATAAGTGTATTTACCGGGATAAATTCCATCTGTGTTTAAATTATCTTGTGGACAGAAGATTAATTGACCTGTAATTTCATCAGGGAAGCCATTGATGATTTGAATAGATGTTGTAGAAATATTTCTTTTTGAATTTGTTTTTATTTCACCAATAATTTTTTGATTAGGTCCATTCCATTCATAATTGATATAACCAGATAAAGCTGAATAAGCAACTACAGCAGGAGATGCGAGATAAGCGAAAGCATTTGGGGAACCCATTCTACCTTTGAAATTTCTGTTAGTAGCTGAAATTCCAACTTCGCTATTTTCAAGTAAACCTGTGCCTAATCCAATACATGGACCGCAGCCAGGAGGCAGAGGAATTGCTCCTGCTTCAATTAATGCCTGCCAGTCTCCTCTTCTCTCACTTTCTTTTTGTACTTCACTTGAAGCAGCTCCAATATAAAAATTTACATGTTCTGCAACTTTTTTGCCTCTTAAAATTTTTGCAGCTTCAGATAAATCTTCAACACGTGAGTTTACACATGATACTAAATAAGCTTTGTCGATTTTTATTTTTTGTTTTTTAATTTCTGAAACAGGTGCAATTTTTTTGACTGAATTTGGTCCTGATACATAAGGTTCAATTGAAGAAAGATCAATTGATAATTCTTTTGAATAAAATGCATTAACATCTGCAACTAGATTTGGAATCTTTTTTTCAAGTTCTAAAATTCTTTCTTCATTTATTCTAGGATGTTTTCCATTACCATCAACATCAGATGGAACTCCTTCGAGTCCTCTTTGCTCAATATATTTTGCTCTTTGTTTCAACCACTCAATTGTAATTTTATCAATAGGGAATAAACCAACAAGAGCACCCCATTCAGTTGTCATGTTAGCGATTGTTAGTCGTTCATCAATACTAAGATATTTTACTCCATCGCCGGTAAATTCAATTGCATGATTTAAAACTTCATCATTATTAAAAAATCCGCAAAGAGCAATAATCACATCTTTACCTGTAACACCAGTTTGTAATTTCCCTTTTAATTCTACTTTGGCAATTGGGGGCACCTGCCACCATGTTTTACCGGTTGCCCAAATTGCAGCTGCATCAGTTCTTACAATTGGTGTCCCCAAGCAACCAATTCCGCCATACATATTTGAATGACTGTCTGATGCAACCACCATGGTTCCAGGCCAAGCATAACCTTCTTCAATCATAATTTGATGACCAATTCCACGACCAGCAGGATAGAAATCAGCTCCCATAGATTTTGCAAACTCTTCAATCTTTTTATACTTCTGTAAATTTTTTTCGTCTTTGTTTTGAATATCGTGGTCAAGTGTAATAACTACCTGTCTTGGATTTGCTAACTTAGTTGCACCAATACTTTTAAATTTGGGTATCACTGCACCCGTGTTATCGTGAGTCATTACATAATCTGGACGAATTGTAATATAATCCCCAGATTGAACAATTTGATTTGGCAAAAGATTAACAGCATAACGCTGAGCAATTTTTTCAATTAATGTTTGAGGCATATTATTTACCTAATTAGTCCAGATTAAGTTTTGTCTAAATTCAGTTTTAGAGAGAATAAAAGAAATATTTATTTAAATATATCAAATGAAACAAAATCTGCATGATGAACTATTATAGATTCAACCGTTCGTTTTCCTAAATCACCTTCTTTTGAATGTGTAGCAATTATATGTTGAACTTCGTTTGGAATATTAAATCTTGCTGCAATTGCTAAACCACTAAAAGGATGACGAATTAATTCACCTGCTTTACTAATTTGTATTTTGCCATTTACTTTTTCATACTCAAATAATTTTCCGACATCAATTAAAATTGCTCCTGCTATTAAATAATCCATATTTATATTTAATGAATCGCCAAAATTTTTTTTCATAATTTTTGCAATTTCTACTGAAAGCTGAACACATGTCCTTTTGTGATTGATAAAAGAAATCTTACAATCTTTAATTAAAAGTGTAAACGGAATATTTTCTAAATCTTCTACAGTAAGAGAAGAATTTTCGATTGCATAAGTCCAGCAGTCAATTACTTTTTCTTTTAATGATTCGTCTTTGATCCAATCAATTTCAGGCCAGAGTTTTTTAATTTTTTCTTTTATCATGTTTATAATATTTATTTTGCAATAATAGTTTCTTTTTGATTCTTTCTTAATACTTGATAAGCTTGAACAGCTAAAGTAACAGCAAGAATAAAGAGTAATAGTGAAGCAAAAGATAGTACATAATTTTTTAATAAAATATTTGTATAAAAAAGCATCAATAAAGAAGTTAAAGTAACAGAGAACATAAAGAGCATTGGAATTAATGTAAACTTCATATCAAGGTTTAAATTAGCAACCCAGACTGTAACAGCTAAAAGAGCAATTGCAGCCAATAATTGATTTGCACTACCAAAAACAGGCCAGATGGACATTGATTGTCCACTTAAAGTTAATGCAGCTCCAAACAAAACTGTTATAGCTGTTGCTATGTATCTGTTTTTTACAAAGATGCTATGTTCTTTACTATCTTTAGTTTCAAAAAATTCTTGAAATGAATAGCGGGCTAATCTTGTAGCTGTATCAAGTGATGTTAAAGCAAATGCAGATACGGCAAGAGCAGCAAAACTGGTAGCTGCATCAGTTGGAATA
Source organism: Rosettibacter primus (assembly GCF_036860675.1). NCBI lineage: Bacteria > Pseudomonadati > Ignavibacteriota > Ignavibacteria > Ignavibacteriales > Melioribacteraceae > Rosettibacter > Rosettibacter primus. The sequence continues at coordinate 153,364 of NZ_JAYKGK010000004.1, read as the reverse complement.
TTTAATAAAGGAATATTATGAATAAAAATTGCAATTCCTGTTGAAAATGCAGCAACTGCTCCTTTGGTGTTTAGTAATTCAAGAAAATGTTGTTGATCCAAAGATGCAACTGATAATAGAGATAGAACTGCAAGTAATCCTTCAATCAACATTCCACCATAACCAATTATTTTTGCATCAGTTTCTTTATCAAGCTGCTTTGCAGTTGTTCCACTTCCCACAATTGAATGAAAACCACTAATTGCTCCACAAGCGACAGTAACAAAAAGAGCAGGAAAGAGGTAGCCAACTTTATCTACTGTGAAATTAGTAATTGGTGATAAATGAACTTCGGGCATTGTAAAAAATAATCCAATTACTCCTGCAATCATTAAACCATATAAGAAAAATGAATTGAGATAATCTCTTGGTTGAAGAAGAATCCACACTGGAGTCACAGATGCCAAGAAAATGTAAACGAGTAAAATTATAATCCATGTATTTCTGTCAAGTTGAAGCGGAAAAATGTATCCTAGATAGATAGCTAACGCAAGAAATATAATTCCAACTGTTGATGAAACCCATAATGGAGCTTTGAATCTATATACGCTCAAACCAAATAGAATTGCTAAAAAGATAAATAAAGTAGAAGAAGTTCCAGAACTTGGAATATGTGTAAATGTATCTGCAACAATAATTGTAAATACTGCAATAACAAGTATCAAAGTTGACCATGTAAAAATCAAGAAAAGTTTTTTTCCGCTAATACCAATATAATTTTCAATTATTTGACCAATTGATTTCCCTTTATGTCTTATTGATGCAACAATGGAAGTATAGTCATGAACACCACCAATCAAAGTAGCGCCAAGTAAAATCCATAGATAAACTGGAATCCAGCCAAAACTTGCGGCAATGATAGGACCAACAATTGGTCCAGCTCCAGCAATTGATGCAAAATGATGACCTAACAATACCTGTGATTTTGCCGGGCAATAATCAACTCCATCATACATTGAATGTGAAGGAGTAGAATTTGAATTTGATATATTGAGTTTTTTTGCAATGTATCCGCCATAAATATTATATGCGCCTGCAAACATTATAATTGCAAATAAAATTAATAATATGCCGCTCATTTTTTACCTATTGCTTAATTGCAAAATTATTATAATTAATAAATTAACATAATTACTAAATTATATTGACTACGTTAAAATATTTTTCAATAAAATTTAATAAAATAATTACCATTTGTTCTTCAAATCTGACTTATGGGCGATATATAAAATTGTATTATTACTTTACTTCAATCCCATTATTCCATAATTCCAATATTCCATTATTATTAATAACGCCTCATCTTACAATTTATCAATAACAGCATCTGTCATTTGTTGAGTAGATGCTGCACCTTTTTCAAAAACATCTGGCCCGCCTTTTAATTTTAACATATCATATGTTCTAATTTTACCTTCTTCTATTACTTTTGCAATAGCATTTCTGATTCTTAAAGCAATTTCGTTTTCTCCAATATGTTCGAGCATCATCACAGCACTCATAAACATTGCAATAGGATTTACAATTGATGGATTTAATTTTTCATATTTAGGTGCTGAACCATGAGTCGGTTCAAATATTGCAACATCATTTCCAATGTTTGCACTACAGGCAAATCCCAAACCTCCTATTAATCCTGCAAAGCCATCACTGATTATGTCGCTAAACATGTTTTCTGAAACAATAATTCCATAATCTTCAGGATTTTTTGTAAGCCACATCATCATAGCATCGATATTAGTATCCCATAACTCAATATCTGGATAATCTTTGGAAATTTCTTTAGCAATTTTTAACATCAATCCTGAAGTTTCACGAAGTACATTTGGTTTTTCACATAGAGTTACACTTTTGTATCCATGTTTGCGGGCGTATTCAAATGCAGCTCTAATGATTCTTTCAGAGGCTTTTTTTGTTACTATGCGAGTGGATATTGCCATTTCTTCACTTGGAACATTTGCAAAAGCTTTCATTTTAGGATGAGTTTCAAGAGCAGCTCTTACATGTTTAGGTGGATTAGTCCATTCAACCCCGGAATAAAGTCCTTCTGTATTTTGTCTGAATATTACAACATTTACAAATGGTTCTTCATAAGTACCATCAATTTTTTTACGAATGAAATTCAGTGGATTTCCTTTGAATGAAATACAAGGACGAATACAAATATCTAAATTGAAAATTTGTCGTAAACCCACAATTGGAGAGAAATATTCATAACCTTTTCCTTTTAATGAAGCATCAAGTTCTTTTTCTGCAGCATCTTTTGGTTTACTTGTTATTGCTCCAAAAAGGGCAATTTTATGTTTAGCAATTAAATCAATTGTCCTTTGTGGCAGTGCGTTTCCTTCTTTGCACCAGAATTCCCAGCCAATGTCACCCCAAATATATTCAGCTTGAAATCCTGCAGCATTTAACAATCGAATTGCTTCAGGTAAAACTATTTTCCCAATTCCATCACCAGGAAGAGCTACAATTGTTTTCATCTTTTTCTCCTAACTAATAAAAATTTATGATATAACTTATAGATGTAAATTTTATTTGGCAAATAGAAAATATTTTAATGGGTGGCAGATTCAATTACTTATCATAATATTTTTTAATTGCGTGTAGAGTGCATAAGTATTATCATCAAAGCAGCAAAAAATTACTTTTTCAATTTTATCATGTTGTTGTAAAAATTCCATTACTGTATTAAATGCGATTTTAGAAGCTTGTTCAACAGGAAATCGATAAGCTCCAGTACTGATAGAAGGGAAGGCTATTGTTTTTATTCCATTTTCAAGAGCAAGTTTTAAAGAATTTTTATAACAATTAGATAATAATTCATCTTCGTTATAATTGCCTCCTTTCCATATTGGTCCAACAGTATGAATTACAAACTTAGCAGGCAAATTATAACCCTTGGTTATTTTTGCTTCACCTGTTGGACATCCTCCTAATTTTTTACATTCTTCTAAAAGCATTGGTCCTGCAGCTCTGTGAATTGCACCATCAACTCCTCCGCCTCCTAATAAAGAATTATTTGCAGCATTAACGATGGCGTCAACTTTTAATTTAGTAATGTCACCTTTAATTATTTCAATTCTGCTAAGAATATTGTGTTAATTTAATTTTGTCTTAATGAAAAAATAATAAAACAATTTTAATCTGGAAATAAAAAATGTTTTAAAAAAAATCAATTTCTCATAGTGAAACTTTTTTATTATAAAATATCCACAAAAAGCTAAAAAATGATATACCGATATTGGCATTAATATTGGCTTATAAAAATGAATAATAAATAATATTTCTTATGGAATTAATTGATATAATATATGTCGGCTTGCAGATTTCCATAGCACTGCTTGGAGTGGTAATAATATTGTCATATTTAATATCAAGATTTCGATTGAATAATAAAAAAATAAGCAAAGACAATAAATCTAATTTGAATTTTATTAATATTCCCTCAATTCAACCAGAGACAATCTTAAAAAATAATTTTTATTACAGCAAAGCATTAAATATAAGTATGAATCAATTTAGAGCTTCAAATATGAATTTAAGATATTTGAAAAGTAGCCATGATATTTTTCAGGGACCAAAGAAACATTTTAACAATGTAAAACATAATGACAGCAAAACTCGTTATACTATTATAAATGAAGAAATGAGGAAAAAATCAAATAATTCTGTAATAAATTTCTGGTGAAGGCATATTTAATAATCATTTTTTTGAATGATTATTTATTAAAGATATAGTCTCAGAAGAACAACTCAGAGAATTACATTCCAATTATTAGCGCAGTCAATAATAAAATAATTTTTTTAATAAAAATATCATTCCAATTTTCTATCTTCATTTAATATCATTTAAATTTTTCATTTAATATTTATTGTAACAAAAAAAACTAAGTAAATAAACTTGTTTTTATAAAAAAAAATATAACTTTTTTTATTTATTTGATTGATTTTATAATATTGCTTCCATATTTTTAGATAAGTTATTTTTAGAAAAAAATATACTAATTATATTAGGGGATGATAAATGAATTATGGAGAATTTTCTGAAAACGGTAAAGAGTTTATCATTAATAATGTAGGTACTCCTACTCCATGGATAAATTATATTTATAATGATGAATATTTCTCCACTATTTCTAATAATGCTGGAGGAATTAGCTATTTTAAAAATCCACTTCATGGTAGAATAACCAGATATCGTATTAATGAAGTCCCGCCAGATAGACCAGGAAAATATGTTTATATAAAAGATAAAGAAAGTAAAGAATATTGGTCATTAAGCTGGCAGCCTGTTGGTAAATATAAAGATTCTTACAAAACAGTTCATGGTTTTGGTTATACTAAAATAGAATCCTTTGTTAATAATATTCTTGCTGAAGGTTTGTTTTTTGTTCCATTAGATGATAATAGAGAAATATGGAAAGTGATTATTAAAAACAATTCAAACAATACTCGTAAACTCTCTTTATATGCTTATGTTGAATTTGCATTAGGGCATGGTTTGATAGATTTAATAAATCAATGTGATGACCAGCATTTTAATAGAGTTTATTTTGATAAGGGCTTAAATACTTTATTTGCCACTAAAACTTACTGGGTTACAAAATCCAATGGCACGCAGCAGCAAGAAAATCAAGAATGGGACCAGTGGGCATTTTTTACTGTTAATATTCCAGTTGTGCAATATGAAACTCTAAGAGAACGATTTATTGGAAATTATCGTACTGAGAGTAATCCTTTAGGATTAGAACTAAATGAATTGTCTTGTAAAGATACAGATTATGGGAATGCTGTTGGAGTACTTAGAGTTGATGTTGAGTTAGAACCAAATGAAATTAAGGAAATAATTTTTTCTCTTGGAGTTATTCCTAAAAAAGAATTTAATGAGAAAAAAGAACAGACAATCAGAAGATACAGCGATAGTGAATCTGTAAATGATGCTTTCCTAAAAGTTCGTGATAAATGGGAAGAATTTATAAATCATACTTGTTGTAATACACCGGATAAGGATATAAATATTTTTATGAACAACTGGATTCCTTATCAGGCGAAGGTTGCTTTTGACATAGGAAGAGTTGCAAGCTTTTATTATTGGGGAATTAGTAGAGGTTTTGGTTTTAGAGATACAGCTCAGGATACAATTGCTGTTACTATTGCAATGCCTGAAAAAGCGAAAGAAAGAATACTTTTGCTATCAAGACAAATGTTCAAAGATGGCAGAGTATACCATCATTTCTATAATGACTCTGATGGAGAACTAACCAAACATTGTGATGACCCCGTCTGGTACATTTTAGCTGTAACAGAATACATACGTGAGACAGGCGATATCAAAATACTGAATGAAAAAGTTCCTTATGTTGACAGTGAGGAAGGAACTGTATTAAGTCATTTATATTCAGTAGTTAATTTTATAAAAAATATTTTAACTCCCAGAAATTTACCTGTCTTTGGTAGAGGTGATTGGAATGATACTTTAGATTACATTGGAGGAGATGATGGTGGAGAGAGTGTTTGGGCTGCTATGTTTTATGTAGCAATGTTGAACAGATTAATTGAATTATTTGAACATGTAAACATAGATTATAAAGAAATCGATGAATTAAAAAATAAAATAATAAAAAGTATAGATGATTTATGCTGGGATGGAGAGTGGTATATTAGAGCATTTGGAAGCGGTAAAAGAAAAATTGGTTCTAAGGAAAATAAGTACGGTAAGATATTTATTAATACTCAAACCTGGCCAGTAATTGCAAATTTACCTGACAAACAAAGATTAATTAAAGCACTGGATAGTGTCGTGAAATATCTTGATACAGAATATGGTCCTAAAATATGTGCACCTGCATTTAAAGAGATTGATACTAATGTCGGTTTAATTACACGATGTGTTGCTGGTAAGAAAGAGAATGGTGGTATATTCTGTCATCCTATTACATGGCTTATACAAGCCGAAGCTATTATGAAACGTGGTAATATTGCTTTTGGTTATCTCAAAAAAATATTACCAAACAGAATTGATTCTGATATTTTTACTGTCGAACCTTATGTATTTTCACAATATATAACAAGCAATGAACATACATCACCGGGTAAAGCAAGTCATTCCTGGCAGACAGGAACCGCAGCTTGGATGTATAGGATTTTCTATGATTATATTTTAGGTGTTAGATCTACTTATAATGGTTTATTAATTGACCCTGTAATACCTTCCAACTGGCAATTAGTTAAAGTAGAACGAGTTTTTAGAGGCACTAGATACATAATTGAAATACATAATTTTGAAGGTTTAGAAAGCGGGGTTAAAGAAATTTTAGTTGATGGTGAAAAATTACCGTCAAATATTATCCCTGTTACAAACAAAAAAGTTTGTAATGTAGTGGTTAAAATGGGTAAGTAATTATAAAAGGATTTTTTATGCTTCGCAGATATAATAATAATCCGATTATTACCAGAAAAGATATTCCTGAAATTAAACCTCATCTAATTGATGTTTCATCTGTTTTTAATCCTGGCGCAATAAAATTTAATGGTAAGTATTTGTTGCTTCTGAGAGTACAAAACAGAGGAAGAGAAACCTTTATTGTTAAGGCTGTGAGTGATGATGGAATTAATTATAAAGTTGATGATAAGATTGTCAACTTCATTGGTTTAGAAAAACTAACAAAAAAAGTTTATCATATATATGATACAAGAATAACTAAAATAGATAATACTTTTTTTATAATGTTTGCAATGGATATGGATGATGGATGCAGACTTGGTTTAGCTTCTACAAATGATTTTGAGGAATACAACTTTTTAGGGATAGTGTCTAATGATGACTCAAGAAATGGAGTACTCTTTCCAGAGAAAATAAATGGAAAATTTTTAAGGTTCGAAAGACTAAATAAAGTACAGCTTGAAGGTGGACCAACTACAGGTAATACAATTTATCTATCTGAATCAGAAGATCTTTTGAACTGGAAAATTATTAAACCAGTTATGTCAGGAAGATTTCATTACTGGGATGAAAATATTGGTTCAGGGCCACCACCAATAAAAACAAAAGAAGGATGGCTGCATATTTATCATGGTGTGGCTACTCATTTTGCAGCATCAAATATTTATCAAGTTGGAGTAGCACTTCATGATTTATCGGACCCGGGTAAAGTTATTCATCGTGGGAAATATAATATTCTTGAACCTCGTGAATTATATGAAATGGTTGGTCAAGTTCAAAATGTTTGTTTCCCATCTGGAGCAATTGTAGAAGAGTTTGATGAGGACGGTTTTGCTGTTAATTCAAGTAAAATATTGATTTACTACGGTGCAGCTGATACTTCAGTATGTTTGGCTTTTTCAACAATAGGAGAATTAATTGATGCAGCTAAGCAATAAAAAATTTTATTACTCATTTTATGCTCTTCTTTTATTGTATAATTTTTCATTTGCTCAATCAATTCCAATACCACAAGTTGATTTTAATCCACGAAATTATATATGCTATTTTACAGATGAGAATATTATTGTCGATGGTAAACTTGATGAAATATCATGGCAAAAAGTTGATTGGTCAGAAGATTTCGTAGATATTGAAGGAGAGTTAAAACCAAAGCCTCGTTTTAGAACAAGAGTGAAAATGTTATGGGATAATAATTATTTCTATATTGCAGCAGAATTAGAAGAACCTCATATCTGGGCTACATTAAAAAATCGTGACGATATAATTTTCTATGATAATGATTTTGAAGTGTTTATTGACCCTGACGGCGATACACATAAATATATAGAATTTGAAATGAATGCGTTCAATACTGTGTGGGATTTATTATTGATTAAACCATATCGAGATATGGATAAAGCTGCATTACATGGATATGATATTAAAAACTTAAAATCTGGTGTTAAAATTTATGGCACAATAAATCATCCTGATGATGTTGATAGCTGCTGGACATTAGAAATTGCATTTCCCTGGGAAGCATTTAAAGAAATTACGTCAGTCAAAATTCCACCTTCTAATGGTGACCAATGGAGAATAAATTTTTCACGTGTTGAATGGAAAACTAATGTTAGAAATAATAAATATGAAAAAATAATTAATCCAGAAACAAATAAACCATATCCAGAAGATAATTGGGTATGGAGTCCTCAGGGGGTTATAAATATGCATTATCCCGAAATGTGGGGCTATGTTCAATTTTCTGTTCTGAAAGCTGGTAGTGGAAAGGTTGATTTTATCAGTAGTGATTTGGAAAGAATTAAATGGTATTTGAGAAATATTTACTATCTGCAAAAATCATATTTTGAAAAAAATCAAAAATATGCCAAGAATATATCAGCGCTAGGGATTAACCCATTGATAATTAATGGACGTAAATATAAACCGGAGATTGAAACAATAAATGACTATTTCAGATGTTCTATAACTACTTTTGATAAAATAAACATTGTTATTTATAGTGATGGATTAATTTTTATAAAAAATGAAAAATAATAATGAACACCCGTCCAAGCTTAAAAGAACGAAAATTTATTAGCAAAACTGTTGAAGAAAAAATAAAAGAGATTTCAGATTTTTTAGTTGATAAAGATTTAGCCCGACTTTTCTCAAATTGTTTTTCTAATACATTGGATACAAGTGTAATTTTCAAATTTGATAATGGAATGCCCGATGTATATGTACTTGCAGGGGATATACCAGCTATGTGGTTGCGTGATTCTACTGCTCAAATTTGGCCTTATTTAGAACTTGTTAATCAAGATGATAATCTCAAGTTGCTAATAAAGGGACTTATCAATAGACAAACAAAATGTATTCTCACTGACCCTTACGCAAATGCATTTAATTATGAGAAAAAAGAAAGTATATGGATTAACGATTTAACAGAAATGAAACCTGAATTGCATGAAAGAAAATGGGAATTAGATTCTTTATGTTATCCCATAAGATTAGCTTATAATTACTGGAAATTGACTGGGGATATTTCCTGCTTTACAGATGAATGGAAAAAGGCAACTCAATTAATCTACATTACATTTAACGAACAACAACGTAAGAATGATAGAGGGTCTTACAAATTTGGTAGAATTACATCGTGGAGTACAGATACAGTTCCTGGTAATGGCTATGGAAATCCAATCAAGCCAAATGGATTAATAGTTTCTATATTCAGACCATCGGATGATGCTACGATATTCCCATTTTTAATCCCATCAAATTACTTTGCTGTAGTTTCGTTAAGACAATTGTCAGAAATGTATAAAGAAATCTTTCAAGATTTTGATTTTGCAAATAAATGTTTATCACTTGCTGATGAAGTTGAAATGGCAATAAATAAATTTGCTATCTCATCTCATCTTAATTACAATAAAATTATTGCATATGAAGTAGATGGTTTTGGAAATAAATTATTTATGGATGATGCTAATATTCCAAGTTTATTGTCTCTTCCATACTTGAATTGTATTGATGGAAAAAGTGAAATATATCAGGAAACAAGAAAATTTATTTTAAGTGAGGATAATCCATATTTCTTCAGAGGAAAATTTGCAGAAGGAATAGGCAGTCCCCATACATTAATTAATAATATCTGGCATTTGAGCATTATTATGAGAATTATGACGAGCATTAACGAAGATGAAATTATTCAAAATATAAAATATTTGAAAAATACTCATGCTGATAAGTACTTTATGCATGAATCATTTAATAAAGATAATCCTCATGAATATACAAGAAGTTGGTTCCCATGGCCCAACTCACTCTTTGGAGAAATGATATTAAAATTGTATAAAGAAAACCCGGATTTATTAAAAAGAATATTTTAAAATTCTTATGAAAAAAAATTTTTGGATTACCATAATTATTGCATTAGTGAATTTTGTATCCGCACAGGATATACCAAAATATTTAGATTATAATTTATCAATTGATGAGAGAGTTGAAGATTTAATTTTTAGAATGACTATTGAAGAAAAAGTTTCTCAGATGAGTCATAATTCTCCAGCAATTGAAAGATTAAAAATTCCAGCATACAATTGGTGGAACGAAGCATTGCATGGTGTAGCGCGTAATGGATTGGCTACTGTTTTCCCTATGCCAATTGCTTTAGCATCAACATGGGACAAAGATTTAATATACAGAATTGCTAATGTTATCTCAGACGAAGCAAGAGCAAAATACAATTTGGCAGTAAAAAAAAATAAAGTAGGAATTTATAACGGCATAACATTATGGGCACCCAATATTAATATTTTTAGAGATCCGCGATGGGGTAGAGGAATGGAAACCTATGGTGAAGACCCATTCCTTACAGGTGAATTAGCAGTTCAATTTATTAAAGGGCTTCAGGGCAATGATAAAAATTATCTTAAAACTATTGCTACTCCAAAACATTTTGCAGTTCATAGTGGACCGGAATCAGAAAGGCATCATTTTAATGCTATCGTAAACGAGTATGATTTAAGAGAAACATATTTACCGCATTTTTATAAAAGCATTAAAGAAGGTAATGCAAAATCAATTATGTGTGCTTATAATAGAGTTTTAGGTGAACCATGCTGCGGGAACAATTATTTACTTAAAGATATTTTACATAAAGAATGGCAATTTGATGGTTTTGTTGTTTCTGATTGCTGGGCTGTATCGGATATTTTTAATTCTCATAAATATACTAATTCATTAGAAGAAGCAGTTTCTTTATCGTTGATTGCTGGAACAAGTTTAGAATGTGGGAATTCTTATCATTTGTTACTAAATGCACTTAAAAATGGATTAATTACCGAAAATGACATTAATGATGCATTGAGAAAAATATTTAAGATAAGGTTTCAATTAGGAATGTTTGATCCACCTGAAAAAGTTATATATAGTAAAATTGATGAGAGCTACATTGATTCAGAACAAAATAAGTTGCTTGCACTTGAAGCTGCACGTAAGTCTATTGTTTTATTAAAGAATGAAAAAAATATTTTACCATTAAAAAGAGATTATAAAAACATTGCTGTTATTGGTCCCAATGCAGATAATCTTGAAAGTTTATTAGGTAGTTATCATGGATTTCCTTCAAATCCAGTTACACCTTTAAAAGCAATAAAAGAAAGAATGAAAGATTCGAAAATTTATTATGAGCGGGGTTGTTACTTTGCTGAAAATATTCCTTCATTTGATTTGATTATTAGTGATTATTTATTTGTTACAAAAGATAAAAAACAAAATGGTTTAAGAGGAGAATATTTTTCAAATACAAATATGAATGGACTAGCTGATTTTGAACGAATTGATAGTGTGATTGATTTTAAATGGTTAATCAAAAATCCTGTTTCAAATTCAGATACATTTAGTGTAAGATGGACTGGTTATTTAATGCCTCCAGAATCTGGTTTATATGCAATTGGCGGATATGGGTATAATGGCTTCCGAATTTATATTAATGACTCACTGATTGTAAATTATTATGGAGAATTTGATCCAGCAATTACATATAGCTTTATCAAATTAGAAAAAGAAAAACTTTATAAAATAAAAGTCGAGTTATATAAAAAAGAGAGATATTCATTTATACAATTATTATGGGCACCGCCGGAAGAGTATGCAGAAAAGAAAGCGATTGATGCAGTAAAAAAATCTGATTTAGTTATGATGTTTATGGGATTAACACCAAGACTTGAAGGAGAGGCATTACAGGTTGAATCAAAAGAATTTAGAGGCGGTGATAGACTAACATTAAATTTGCCCGAAGTCCAATCAAGATTCATTAAGAAAATTCATAAACTTGGTAAACCAATAATTTTAGTCTTGATAAATGGCAGTCCATTATCAATAAATTGGGAAAACAAATATATTCCTGCAATTATTGAAGCATGGTATCCAGGACAGTCGGGGGGTGAAGCAATTATGGATATAATATTTGGAGATTATAATCCATCAGCTAAGCTTCCTGTAACTTTTTACAAATCTGTTAATCAACTTCCTCCATTTACAAATTATAATATGGATAACAGAACCTATAGATATTTCAAAGGAGAAGTTCTTTATCCATTTGGTTATGGATTAAGTTACACCTCATTTGGTATTAGTAATTTAAAATCTGAAAGAAAAATAATTGATAAAAATGATACGTTCTATGTTTCATGCGATATTATAAATAAAGGGAAGATTAGGGGCGAAGAAACTATACAAATGTATATTAAATACAAAAATGATAAAAAAGAATTAAAAGCATTAAAGGGTTTTAAAAAAGTTATCCTTAATCCCGGTCAAAAAAGTACAGTTAAATTTAAGATTACACCTGATTTACTGAAGAGATGGAATGAAAAAGGTTATGAAGTAAATGCTGGTGAATATATAATAATGATTGGCTCTTCTTCAGATAAACAGAATGTTAAGAAAATTAATGTATTTGTAAATAATTAAATTTGCATTCAGTTTATTCTATACCAAAATATATTTATTGAAATACTATAACTAAAAAAATAATATTTTTTATTTATGATTATTATTGCATTTTATTTTTGATAAGTTTATTTTTATCACAAAAAAACTAATCTATCATAACTTTAGTTTAATTAAAAATGAGGTTTATATGACCCCAAAATTATCATTTCGAAATTACGTTTTATTGTTGCTTTTATTGATGAGTTCAATAGTGCTCTCTGCACCAGGTGGAACTGTAAAAGGAAGAGTCAGAGATGTGCAAACAAAAGAGCCTTTACCTTTTAGTAACGTAATTTTGGTAGGGACAAGCTTTGGAAGTGCCACTGATATGGATGGCAACTACATAATTAAATCTGTCCCTGCAGGAAAGTATACTTTAAGAGCATCATTTCTAGGATATAAAAGTTCGGAAATTTCTGTTGAAGTGCAAAATGGGAAAACTACTGTTCATGATTTTTATCTAAGTCCTGAAACAGTTTACGGTGATACTGTGATCATTACTGCGCAGGCAGAAGGACAGGCTAAAGCTATTAATGAACAGCTTACTTCAATTGCAATTAAAAATGTTGTTTCATTTGCAAGAATAAGAGAATTGCCTGATGCTAATGCTGCTGAATCTGTTGCAAGACTACCAGGTGTATCTATTATTAGAACTGGCGGGGAAGGTTCAAAAGTTGTAGTTCGTGGTTTATCTCCTCAGTATAATAGAGTAACTATTGATGGAGTAGAACTTCCTTCTAATGTTACTTCAAGTGACCCTAATGAACATAAATCTGAATACAGAAGTAATGATGAACTTTCTTTTTCTGAAGATAGAGCTACAGATTTGAGTATGATTTCTTCTAATATGTTAGGAGGTATTGAAGTTGTTAAAGCTATTACACCAGATATGGATGCAACCTTGTTAGGTGGTGTAATTAATTTCACGATGAGAAAAGCTGTAAAAACACAATTTGGACAACCAAGCTTTGAAGTCTTTTCACAAGGGGGATACAACAATCTTAAAAACACATATAATGATTATAAGTTTGTAGGTTCATACGAACAACGTTTCTGGGATAATAGTTTTGGAATTTTTTTGCAAGGGAGTGTAGAAAAAAGAAATCTTAGCTCAAATGAACTTAATTCTAGTTATAACTTTGCAGGAAAATTGTTCGTAACAGATGAAGGAAATCCTGAATTTCAATCAATGAGTTTGACTGATATTGTAAGAGACCGTTATAGATATGGTGCCACTGTTGTTCTTGACTATCAATATGAAAACGGTAGCATTGGATTTATGAATTTCTTTAGTAGAAGTGATACAAGAGCAATATCGAGAAATGAGTCTTATTCTTTACTTGATGATGATCTATTTTATTCTGCAACTAATTCTAAAAATATTCTTGATGTTTATAGCAATCTATTAACAATTAAACATAACCTATTTGGATTTGGAATTGATGCAAAACTATCTCACTCTTTTTCTGGCAGTAAATATCCTGAGGATGTACGATTTAATTTCTGGCAAAATGCTGCAGGTTTTGCAAACAAATTTACTTTGTTGAGATATGCACCTCCAAATGAAATAGTTAAACATGTAATTCATGACCCTGAAAATGCAGTCTTCTTTGATATTTACAATGTTTCAAACATTACTAAAGATAGAACATATAATGCAGCTTTAGATATTACAAGGGATTTTACGATTTCAGAATTATTAACTAGTAAATTAAAATTTGGTGGAGCCTATCAGTATCGAAGCCGTAGTTATGATTATAATGAAAATAGTGGTTCAGTATTTTATGATGATGGGGCTCAGGTCTCTGCAGCTATTATGCGTGCATTTCCACAATTAGGAACAAGTATAACATTTGCTGACTTTATTGATTCAAGCTATAGCTATGGAAAATTTTTAAATGGTGATTACACACTTGGCCCTCCTTTCAATGTTAATTTAATGCTTGATGTAATACAAGTTGCAAAAAATAATTATGGAGTTGGGGCAGGTGGTGGCGGTTATAAACCAAGACAATTACAATCAACTTTGTACGATTATTCTGGTCACGAAGTAAAAAGCGCTGGATACATAATGGCAACATTAAACATTGGTCAAATGTTCTCAATTTTGCCTGGTGTTAGATATCAAAATTTAACTACAAAGTATAAAGGTATAAGAGGTGAACAAATTCCAGGTGGAATTCAATATACAAACGCAGAAGAAAAAGTATCTCACGGTTATTGGCTCCCAATGTTCCATTTTAGATTTAAGCCTTTTGACTGGATGCAATTGCATGTTGCTTATACAAATACTTTGAATTATCCAGACTATAATACAATTATTCCAAGGTATTATATTGGAACTAATTTTATTTACTATAATAATTACAAATTAAAACCTGCTACTTCAGAAAATATTGATGTTGTTCTATCTGTTTATACCAATAATATTGGTTTATTTAGTATTGGTGGATTTAAAAAGAGAATTGAAAATTTAATTTTCCCGCTTAAAACCTACCCTCAAGATTTTATCAAGTATACTGAACTTCAAGAAAAATTAAAGAATAAAAAGGAAAAATACACTTTATATACATATGATAATAATTCAATTCCTATAGATGTAATTGGGATGGAAACTGAGTGGCAGACTCATTTTTGGTATTTGCCAGGTCCATTATCTGGTTTGGTTTTGAATGTTAATTATACTCATATTTTTTCAGAAGCAGATTATCCTAAATCTTATTTATATACTTATCTCGACCCTGAAACATATATCCAAAAAACTGTTAATGTCGATACTTTTTACACTACGAGATTACTAAATCAACCTAATGATATAGTTAATGTAGCACTGGGCTATGATTATAAAGGATTTTCATTAAGAGTTTCCATGCTCTATCAGGATAACATATTTAAGAAACCTGATTTCTGGTTGCAGAATAGAGTTCACTCAGATAAGTATGTGAGATTTGATTTGTCAGTTAAGCAAGAATTACCATGGTATGGAATTCAAGTATATTTTAACCTCAATAACTTCACAGGTGAAGATGATGTCGATATTAATCAAAAGACGGGCTTTGTTACTCTTAGACAGAGATATGATATGACAGCAGAACTTGGTATGCGTTTGAAATTATGAAATAAAAAATAAGGAGGTAATTATGAGATGAAATTTAATTCTTGTTTAACTCTAATAAATAACTGCCTGCAAAGGCAATATTTTAACAACATTATAAGGAGTAATACTATGAAGGTGAAAAAGCATTACATTTACCTGTTTTTATTGATTGTAGTACCATTAATGAGTTCATTATTCGCTCAATCAAAAACAGATACTGTTTATATACCTGGTGCTCAATCATTAAAAATAAGTGATATTATTAATGCAGATACTTCAGTTACCGGATATCGAGTTTATGTTCTTGACCGTGGGGCAATTTATTACATTGAAAAAGCATTTGAGATTACTCATCCATGCAAATTTATGGCAAAAGGTGATCCAACTAAGAGACCACCAGTTTTAGCTCCTGCTATTAGAGCTGATGGTTCTTCAGAAGAATGGTTCTTCAAACTTATTAAAAATGGAATCCAAGTTGAATTAAATGATTTGTATTTGTTATCTATGCGTGCTGATGGCAAAACATTAGGATGGAGTAGAGCTATACATATTGGGGCAGATAACATTACACTTAAATTAAGAAGAGTTGTATTCGATGCATTTACTGAAGCTGGAATTCGTGTTGATGGTGCAGACTTTGTTAAGTTGGATGTTCAAGATTGTCACTTCAGAAACTTTATTCATTCAACTTCGTATTTCGGTGGTCAGCCATTCCTCTCTGGAGGTCTTGATCAACCAGATACTATAAAATTTATTAATAATACTTTCTTCGCTTGCAACTCTTATATCTTCTCAATTCGTGGATATGACCCATATTCAATTTTTGAACATAACACAATAGTATATGGAGCTGTTAATCCATTCTTAACTCGTCAAGCTTCTAATTTATATATGAAGAATAATCTTCTCTATGCTGCCCATGCATGGGGTGGAGATCCAGAACAAGTAATGGGCGGATGGTTCTTTAACTGGCCTGATACTGTTTCATCAAGTATTTATCAAATAAGAAGAACAGGAACATATCAAGGACGGTCAGTTGTTGGTCCTGAAGCTTTTGTAGAAGAAGCTAAAGGAATTACAAGAGACTTATTCGTACCAAGCAAGAGAGTGCATATAACAGAGAATAATGTTTATCATTTCCCAGAGAAACTTGTAAAATTTTATCAAGATTGGAACGACACAGTTAAAATAGCAGACAGTGTCGAAATTCCATCAGGTGGTAAAGGTTACTTCGTTCGTAAACTTACTCTTGCAAGATGGATTAATGACTATGGACTATGGGCATTAGATTCTCTCACAAATCCAAAATCAAGTGATTATTCACCATTTATTTCTTGTACTAATAATATTGATGCTAACCCAGGATTTACAGATTCTAAAGTAGTTGCTCATCTCGATGAATTAATTGGGTATGTTTATAGAATCGCTGCTCGTAAGCTTGATAATCCATGGCATTATGAATTGAACTTCCCGCCAAAATGGCCATTACCAGAAAATCTTGCTTACTCAAATTCTGCTTTGATGACCTTTGGTTCTGATGGTTATCCTGTTGGCGATTTGAACTGGTTCCCAGAAAAGAAAAATCAATGGTTAACTGGAATTAAAGAAATTGAACATGTAGTTCCAGCTGAATATTCACTATCTGATGCTTATCCTAATCCATTTAACCCAGAAACAAAAATTAATTTCAGTGTTCCAAAACAAGCTAATGTTAAATTAGTTATCTATAATATTCTTGGTCAAAAAGTAAGAACATTGATTAATCAAGAAATGCAACCTGGAAAATATTCTGCTTCGTGGGATAGCAAAGATGATTTAGGCAGACAAGTTGTAAGTGGTGTTTACTTAATTGGTTTTGAATCAGATTCATACAAAGCTTTCAAAAAGATTGTTTTGATGAAATAGCCTCCTATTATTTGTTGTTCAGGTCAGCCGGTGTAAAAACCGGCTGACTAATTTTATCAAGTTTTTAGTTCTTACAAATTTACATTCACTTAACTTTTCTGTTCACTAAACAAAAATTTATGCTCATGAAAACAAGAACCTTTCCAATCTATTTAATTTTTTTATGCATGGGTTTTGGGGATGTTGTTGGACCTTTGGTTGGTTTAGCTAAAGAATCCTTTACATTATCTTATACTATGGCTCAGTTAATCCCCTTTACAGGTTTTATTATGTATGGTTTGCTTTCAATTCCTGTAGGAATTATTCAGGATAGAGTAGGTAAAAAAATAGTTTTAAGAATTGGTTTAATTACAGCATTAACTGGTTTGTTTCTTGCAATTGCAAGCGGGTTATATGGCAATAATATTTTTTATACAAATAAAAATACACTAGACTTTTTTTTGTTATTAATTACAATTGTATCTTTATGTGCAGGAGCTACTATACTTCAAGTTGTTGGTAATCCAATTGTTTATGATGTTTCACCAGAAGGAAAATATTCAAAAAATTTATCTTTAGCACAATTTTATAAATCTATTGGTTCTTCGATAGGATTTATACTTCCTCCAATAGCTGCAATTTATTTGAATTTAGATTGGAGTATTTTATTTCCGGTATTTGCTGCTTTGGTTTTATTGACTTTCATTTCTGTTCAACAATTACAAATTAATGATACAAAATTAGAAAGAAAACATGCGACATTTAACTCATGTTTTAGTTTGTTAAAAGAAAAATATGTTGCATTAATGGTAATAGCTATTTTTCTTTATGTTGGTGCTGAAGTATCTATGAGTTCAGGCATTCCAATTTATTTAAAAGAATATATGGGGATTTCAGATTATTCTTTATGGCTAAGCTGGTCTTTATTTTTTCTTCCATTGGTGATTGGAAGATATTCTGGAGCAAAAATATTGAATAAAATTCATGCAAGAAAATTTTTTTTGATTACTACATCTCTATCAATTATTGGTTTATGTTTATTATTTACTTCTAAAGAATATTTAGTTTATTCTGGAATTATTATAGTTGGTTTTGGATTTGCTAATATCTTCCCGCTGATATTTTCACTTGTTATTGAGAAATTTCCATCAAGGTCAAACGAACTTTCTGGATTAATGATTACTGCAATTTCTGGAGGTGCAATAGTACCATTAATTATGGGTAAAATTAGTGATATGAAAAGTTTGTTAATTGGGTTTACTGTCCCTTTGATTTGTTTGTTGTATATATTAATTACTGCGATAATTTCTTACAAAAAATCTCAACTGTAATGAGGAAATAAATTATGAAATCAGATTCTCGTGTAGTAATGACTTTAGATGCAGGAGGCACAAACTTTGTGTTTTCTGCAATTCAATCTGGTAATCAAATTGTAGATGAAATAGTTTTCAGTTCCGAAGCTGATAATCTTGATAAATCTTTAAAAAATATAATAGATGGTTTCACATTAATTAAAAATAAACTTAATGTTCCACCTGATGCAATAAGTATTGCTTTCCCAGGTCCAGCAGATTATCCTAATGGAATCTTAGGTGACTTAGGAAATTTGCCAGCATATAGAGGTGGTGTTGCGCTGGGTCCATTATTAAAAGATAAATTTAATTTACCTGTCTTTATAAATAATGACGGCGATTTATATGCTTATGGCGAAGCTTTGTGGGGTTTTCTTCCCTGGATAAATAATGAATTAGAAAAATCAGGAAATCCTAAACGATATAAAAATCTTATTGGAATAACTTTAGGAACTGGATTTGGTTTTGGGTTAGCGGTAAACGGTGAGTTATATATTGGAGATAATTCTATGGCTGGAGAAATCTGGTTGTTAAGAAATAAAATATCACCAGATGAATATGTTGAAGAACATGCAAGTATACGAGGAGTAAGAAGAGTTTATAGTGATAAAGCTAAAATTAAATTTTCAGAATCACCTTCTCCAAAAGAAATCTACGAAATTGCATTAGGCTTAATTCCAGGAAATAAAAATGCTGCAATCGAAGCTTACAAAACAATGGCTACTGTTGTCGGTGATGCAATTGCTAATGCTGTTACATTACTTGATTGTAATGTAGTTATTGGAGGAGGACTGGCTGGCGCAAGTTCACTTTTTATGCCTTTTTTAATTGAAGAAATGAGAAGCTATTATGTAAAATCTTCTGATGGAACAAGAGTTAAAAGATTAATGGCAGAGATTTATAATCTTACAGATGAAAATGACATGAAAAAATTTTTGAAAGATGAATCAGCAGAAATAAATGTATATGGAACTAACAAAAAAGTAAAATATAATTCTTCTAAGAAAATTGGCGTTGGTATATCACAATTAGGAACAAGCAAAGCAATAGCTCTTGGAGCTTATTCTTTTGCAATAAATGAATTGAATAAACATGATAAATAATTCAAAAAGGAGAGAAATGGAGACAAATTCTAAGGTAGAATATTATTTCTTAAAAAAGTCAGGCAAAAAATTTATCTATAAACCAACAGAAAAGATACCAGTTATACAGGTTGAAAATATCCCTGAACTTGGAGAATTAACAGCATTGAGATTTATCGAATGGCTGCAAAATAATCCTGAAGGAGTAGTATCACTTCCTACTGGTAAAACTCCTGAATATTTTATTTACTGGTTTACTTACTTAATGAAAAATTGGGATAAACCTGATGTTGTAGAAAGACTCAAGAAAGTTGATTTAGATCCCAAAAGAAAACCTGATATGAAAAAAATTAAATTTGTTCAAATAGATGAATTTTATCCTATTGATTCTTCGCAGCATAATAGTTTTTATTACTACGTAAAAAAATTTTATATAAAAAAATTTGGATTCGATATTAATAATGCATTACTTATAAATGTAAATAAAATTGGAACAGCTGAAAATCTCCCGATTAATTTAATTTTCCCGGATAATCGTGTTGACCTCAGCTTAAGAACAAAATTGCCTTCAAATCGCCTTGAAAGACTTCAAAAAGAAACAATTGAAATTGTAGACGAATTTTGTACTCAGTATGAGAAAAAAATTAGAGAGATGGGAGGTATTGGATTTTTCCTTGGTGGAATTGGACCTGATGGACATATAGGATTTAATGTGCAGGGGAGCGACCATTTTTCTACAACTCGATTAACTGCAACTAATTATCAAACACAAGCAGCTGCATCAACGGATTTAGGAGGATTTGAAGTAGCCTCATCAAGATTGGTTATAACAATTGGACTTGATACAATTACTTATAACCCAGAAGCAACTGCAATCATAATTGCTGCTGGAGAATCAAAAGCCAATATTGTAAAAGAATCCATTGAAAGTTCTCAAACTAATAAATATCCAGCCACTGTTTTACAAAGACTAAAGGATTCAAGATTTTATTTAACAAATGGAGCAGCATCAAAATTAAAAGAAAGAATTTATGCGAATGTTGAAAAGGAAACTACACTTTCTGAATTTTCTCTTGAAAAGGCAGTCCTTGATTTATCGATTGAAGTAAATAAACCTGTTCTTTCTTTAACAAAATCAGATTATGAAAGTAATAGATTAGCTTCGTTGGTACTGAAGAAATCAGGAAAATCTGTTAAAGAAATAAATGAAAAAATTCACACAGCAATAATTGAAAGATTTAATAAAGGTATGGATACACCGGAAAATCAGGTTATACTTCACACTGCTCCACATCATGATGATATAATGCTTGGCTACCTTGCTTTAATTACACATCTGGTCAGAACACCTCTCAACAAACATCATTTCGCAATTTTAACAAGTGGCTTTACTGCGGTTACAAATAGTTATATGTTAAAAATTTTAGAACAATTAAAAGAACACTTAACTTCAGGAATTTTTGATTCTAAATTAAGCGATGGTTATTTTGATTCAGATAACACACTGGCAAAAAACAATGATATAAGTTTATTCCTAGATGGCATTGCTGAAAATAACCCGGCAAAAAGAACCGAGGCTATTTCAAGAAGATTATTAAGAAATATAATTGAGATATACGAAGAAGATAGCGAAAAATATTTACTTGATAGAATAAATGAACTTATTAATTACTTCAAAACTCAGTATCCTGGTAAAAAAGATATTTCTTATGTTCAACGACTTAAAGGAATGGTAAGAGAATGGGAAGAAGAATTAACATGGGCTTATTATGGATTTAGCACGAAAGATATTTCCCATCTGAGATTGGGATTCTATCAAGGTAATATATTTACAGAAAATCCGGAATTAAACAGGGATGTAATACCAATCTATAAATTGTTAAAAAAAATTAAACCAACAATCATTACACTGGCTTTTGATCCGGAAGGAAGTGGTCCAGATACACATTACAAAGTTTTACAAGCTATATGTGAAGCTTTGAAGTTGTATGAGAAAGAAGAAGATGTATCGAACTTAAAAATCTGGGGTTATCGTAATGTTTGGTATCGATTCCATCCTGCAGAAGCAAATATTTATGTGCCTGTCAGTTTGAACTCGATGGCAATACTTGAAAATGTTTTTATGAATTGTTATGGCTCACAAAAAGATGCAAGTTTCCCTAGCTGGGAATATGATGGTCCATTCTGTCGCCTTGTTCAGCATATTCATGTTGACCAGTATCAAAAAATTAGAACATATTTAGGAAAAGATTTTTTCTTAAATCATCCTGTCCCACGTGTGCGTGCTGCACATGGAATGTTGTTTTTGAAAGAAATGAACGTGAATGAATTCTATCAGTATTCAATTGAACTTAGAAAATTAATTGAGTTTATAAAAAGTGAATCACTATAAGAAATTATATAATGATAGTATTCGAAAATTGAAATGATTATTATGATATTTACAAAAGGTTGGAGAGAGTTGTATTAAAAAGAAATTAAAATCAAAAAATAGAGGTGATTTATGATAGCTGATAGCAAATTCATTTATCGTTTAAAAGGAGAACCTCCTAAGGTTGGAATAAGACCTGTTATTGATGGAAGAAGAGGTGGAGTAAGAGAATCACTCGAAAACCAAACCATGCAAATGGCAAAAAATACTGCTAAACTAATTGAAGAAAATTTACGTCATCCTAACGGGATGAAAGTTGAGTGTATAATTCCAGAGTTTTGTATTGGAGGAGTTGCAGAAGCTGCTGAATGTTCGGAATTATTCAAAAAAAATAATGTTGGAGTTTCAATAACTGTTACTCCATGTTGGTGTTATGGAACAGAAGTTATGGATACAGAGCCATTAATTCCAAAAGCAGTATGGGGATTTAACGGCACAGAAAGACCGGGAGCAGTTTATTTGGCTGCTGCTCTTGCAGGTTATAATCAATTTGGATTTCCAACTTTTGGAATTTATGGCAAGGATATTCAAGATAAAGATGATGAAGCAATTCCAGATGATGTGAAAGAGAAATTATTATTATTTACAAAATCGGCTTTAGCAGTATCAGAAATGAGAGGTAAATCATATTTGTCACTTGGCTCAGTTTCAATGGGAATAGCAGGTTCAATTGTTGACACTCACTTCTTTAAAGAATATCTGGGAATGAGAAATGAATTTGTTGATATGAGTGAAATTATCAGAAGAATTGACAATAAAATTTATGATGAAGAAGAATTTAAAGCTGCATTACACTGGGTAAACAAATATTGTGTTGAAGGCAAAGATTACAACATTGAAAAATCGACACAGGAAAGAAAAAAATATGAATGGGAAACAGTTATTAAGATGACAATGATAATACGGGATTTAATGATTGGAAATAAAAAGCTTGCTGATTTGGGTTTTATTGAAGAATCAAATGGACATAATGCTATTGCAGCTGGATTTCAGGGACAAAGACAATGGACCGATTTCATGCCAAATGGTGATTTTACAGAAGCTATTCTTAATTCATCTTTTGACTGGAATGGAATTCGACAACCATTTATTGTAGCAACTGAAAATGATAGCTTGAATGGTATTGCAATGTTATTTGGTAATTTATTGACTAATACAGCTCAAATCTTTTCTGATGTTAGATCCTATTGGAGTCCTGATGCTGTTAAAAGAGTTACTGGTAAGCAACTTAAAGGATTAGCCGAAAATGGTTTTATTCATTTAATTAATTCAGGTTCATCTGCATTAGATGGTTCAGGCAAACAAAAAATAAATGATAAACCCTCTATCAAACCTTTCTGGGAAATAACAAATCAAGAAATGGAAGATTGCTTAAAGGCTACAAAGTGGTGCCCAGCCATTAAAGAGTATTTTAGAGGTGGTGGTTTTTCCTCTCAATTTTTGACCGAAGGAGGAATGCCTGTAACTATGAGCAGGATTAATTTGATAAAAGGATTGGGACCTGTATTACAACTTGCAGAAGGATTTACAGTTGAATTACCCAAAGATGTAGATGAAGTTTTGCAGGAAAGAACTAACCCAACATGGCCTACTACATGGTTTGTTCCTAATTTGACAGGAGAGGGAGTTTTTAAAGATGTCTATTCAGTAATGCTTAATTGGGGTGCTAATCATGCTGCAGTATCTTATGGTCATATAGGAGATAAATTAATAACACTTGCATCTATGTTGAGGATTCCTGTTAACATGCACAATGTTTCAAGAGAGAGAATTTTTAGACCAAGTGTTTGGGGTGCTTTTGGTACTTCTGATTTGGAAGGAGCTGATTTTAGAGCTTGCAAAAATTTTGGTCCGCTTTACCGTTAATGTGCATCAATTGATATTTAATTTAATACAAAATTTATTGAGGTAAGTTATTATGCTTTTTAGAATATTGTTTTTATTGATTATGCCGTTGTATGTAAGTTATGGACAAACATTAGTTAATGGTTTTAATAAATCTATATCAGGTTCAGAAATTGACTATCATTCACCTCATCCTTATGTTAAAAGAGCTTTGATTTCAAGAGCAACCGATGGTAATATGGCTATTAACTGGCAAACAGATTTTATCCCGGAAACGAGTAGTGGTGATTTGGTATTTGTCTGGTTATCTGGATTGGGTTGTAATTTAGGGGAACAACCTTTTACTTTATATCTTAATAATGATTCACTTTTAACTTTCTATTCATGGGATAAAGATAACTGGTCGGTCTCAGGTGTGAATAATAGTCAATTAACTTTTAATGGTATTATGGTAGATAAAAGTGGTGATCGATTTGGTATTATGGAATTGAAAATTGATCGAGGTAATATAAAACCCAAAAGCCAGATTAATCTTACTATAAAAGGACATAAGATGGGTAGTAAGGCTTGGGTAATGGTCTATAAATATCCATTAAAAAATGAATTGTTAGTTAAACCAATACCTGCGTTAGCAAAAATAAATGGCAAATTAAAACAACCAGTTCAAATTACTTTTGTCTTTTTAGATAAATTAAGTCCTGTATCAATAAAATATCTTACTGGAACAATTGATACAATAGCTTCTTATGGAATCAATAATTATGAAATATTTTTGCCACAAACAAATGATGTAAAAACTGAAGAAATAAAAATATTCTTTCAAGATAAAACATTAGCTTATACATATGTTAGAACTCCTGTTAAACATTTCGAAATTTTTTTAGTGCAGCATTCTCATACAGATATTGGATATACACGACCACAGCAGGAAATTTTAGCAGAACATCTACGATATATTGATCTCGCACTAGATTATTGTGACTTAACAGATAATTATCCCGATGAAGCAAAATTTCGTTGGACCTGCGAAGCAAGTTACCCGGTTAAAGAGTATTTACAAAGCCGCTCACATGAATATATTAATAAATTAAAAAAGCGAGTAAAAGAAGGAAGAATTGAAATAACAGCTCTCCCTTTTAATTTTGGTGAAATTCTTGATGAGAATATGCTAATTGCCTCACTACAACCTTTGAAAACAATTATTAGCTCAGGATTTTCTGTTTCCACTGCCATGCAAAATGATGTTAATGGTATTGCGTGGGCTTATGTTGATTATTTAAGTAAATTAGGCATAAAATATGTCTCAATGGGAATGCATCCGCATCGTGCATTAAGACCTTTCAATTATCCAACTCCTTTTTATTGGGAAACATTCTCGGGCAATAAATTACTTGCATTTAGAGCTGACCATTATATGAGTGCAAATTTCATTTCTAATCCTTCAGGTGATGTTAAATATATTGAAGATGAATTGTTCAAGTATGTCGAAAATTTACTAAATAGTGGATATCCCTTTAATGAAATTGAAATGCAATTTAGTGGATATCATACAGATAATTCACCTCCATCGATAAAAGCATGTGAGATTGTAAAACAATGGAATGATAAATACGAATCGCCTCGTCTTCGATTAGCTACAATTTCCCAATTTCTTAATATTATTGAAAAAAAGTATTCGAAAGAATTAAAAGTATATAAAAAGGCCTGGCTTGATTGGTGGACAGATGGATTTGGTTCAGCACCAAGAGAAACTGCAGTTGCATTGAAAACACAAAAACAATTATTAGCTACACAGGGAATTCTTTCTCTTGCAAGATTAAATAAAATTAATATTCCTCAAGTATTATTGAATGATTTGCATGATATTCAAGAACAATTGCTTTTTTATGGTGAACATACATTCGGAGCAGCAGAAAGTATTTCTGAACCATTCTCTAAAAATTCTATTGAACAATGGTTAACTAAATCTTCATTTTCATGGCAGGCTCAATGGAAAACATATTTATTAAAACAAAAATCGCTTAGTTTATTTTTGCCTTATCTTGAAAAATCTAAGGATAATTGTAAGATATATATCTTTAATACATCTAATCATAAAAGATCAGCTTATGTTGATGTTTTTGTAGATAAACAATTTATTCCTTTGTCCAAATCTTTTTCATTAATTGATGAAAATGGAAAAGAAATTAAAGCGGAAATAATTAAACAAATTGCAGAGGGATTATATATAAAAATTTTTGCTGAAGATGTCCTTCCAATGAACTGGAAATGTTATAATTTGTTACTAAAAGAAAATACAATAAAGAGTAATCTGTCATCGGAAAAAAGTAATATACTTGAAAACGAATATTATTACATTGAAATTGATAAAAATACTGGTCAGATAAAACATCTCATTGACAAAGAATATAATCTCGAATTAGTAGATGACAAAGCCTTCGGGGGTTTTGGAATGTTAGTAAAAGAATTCTTGTCCGATAGACATAATATGGAATTATATAAGAAGGGAGAAGCTAAACAATCAAGTTTATCTATTGTATCATTGGAACCTTTAAGTGAGAATTCATTCTGGAAGAGTATCAAAATTAATGGATATACAGTTGATAGTGAATTAGTTGTGATTGATATAAGATTATTAAAAAATGTTAAGAGAATAGATTTGGTTTACCAGATTCAAAAAAAGAGAATTTTAGAACCGGAAGCATTATACATTAGTTTCCCTTATAAATTACAGGAAGGTAAGATTTACTTTAATTTACACGGAAGTCAATTGTTAGCTTCTGTTGACCAATTAGAGGGAACATCTAATGACTGGAACACAGTGCATAATTATGTAAGTGTTCGCAATAAAAATTATCAAATAATTTTATCATCGCCGGATTGCCCTCTGATGCAGTTTGGAAATATAAATACAGGGAGATATAATCCATTGGCAAAATTAGAAACTACGCACATATTTGCATGGCCTTATAATAATTACTGGACAACAAATTTTAAAGCATGGGAAGAAGGGGAGCTGAGCTGGCAATTCTCATTTACTTCATCAATTGATACATCTACCACATATGCAGAATTATTTGGTGAAAATATTCAATTACCTATGATTGGATTTATAGTGCCACCGTCAAACTCTGATAAAAAAGGAATATTACATGATAATAAATTTTCATTCTTAGATATATCGAATATCGTAGTTTCTATGATTTGTCCTCTCGAAGAAAATAATGATATTCATGTAGTACTAAGAGAAACAGGTGGTAAAAAAGTTAGCATTAAGATTCCCAAAAATTATTATGTTTATTCATCCGATGTTTTAGGAAGAATTAAAAAAAGAATATTTACGATTGACCTCAACCCTTATGAATCAAATTTTATAGTTATAAAAAATTGACTATTTGTTTGCATAATATTATAAATTTTTCATAAAAGAAATATGAGTAATCTAATACCGAAAAAGAATTTATTGCCGTTTATATTAGTCACAAGTTGTTTTGCCTGGTGGGGGTTGGCTAATAATATGACGGATACTTTATTAGCTGCTTTTAAGAGAATTATGAGTATGTCAGATTTTCAGACATCATGGATTCAAATTGCTTTTTATGGAGCTTACTTTTGTTTAGCATTACCTGCTGCAATTTTTATAAAAAAGTTTAGTTATAAGTCAGGCGTATTATTAGGATTAGGACTTTATATTATTGGAGCATTATTATTTTATCCAGCGAGTAAATCAATGAATTATTATCATTTTCTTTTAGCACTTTATATTCTCGCAGGCGGGCTATCAATATTAGAAACTTCAGCTAATCCTTATATAATTGCAATGGGTCCTTCTGAAACGGGAACTAGGAGATTAAATTTAGCTCAATCCTTCAATCCAATTGGTTCAATTTCAGGAATTTTTATAAGTCAGCTTTTTATTTTGAGCAATTTGAATAGTGCTTCTGCTGCAGAAAGAAAAATGATGTCTCAAGAACAATTGACAAAAATTCAAGCACAAGAATTGGAAGCAGTGATGGGGCCTTATGTAGGAGTTGCATTAATTCTTGTTATAATCTGGATATTAATTGCAATAATAAAAATGCCAGCCGGCTCTGATGAATCTACAAATCTTGAATTAATTAAAACATTAAAACGTCTATTGAAAAAGCAAAATTACTTAAAAGGTGTAATTGCACAATTTTTTTATGTAGGAGCACAAATTGGAGTGTGGTCTTTTACAATTAGATATACAATGAAAGAACTGAACTTGAATGAGAAAGATGCTGCAACATATTATTTAGCTTCGTTGATTTTATTTGGTGGATTTCGATTTCTTTGCACAGGTCTTATGAAATATTTACATCCAAGTAAATTATTATCACTGTTATCATTTTTTGCAATTTTGTTGACCAGTATAGTAATATTTTCTGGTGGAATTATTGGAGTTTATGCATTGGTACTAATCTCAGCCTGTATGTCATTGATGTTTCCTACAATATTTGGATTAGCAATAAAAGATTTGAAAGAAGATACTAAAATTGGAAGTTCTGGATTAATAATGGCAATATTAGGAGGGGCAGTTTTAACTGCAGTTCAAGGTTTTGTATCAGATTTCACGGGAAGTATTAATACATCTTACATAATACCATTAATTAGTTTTGTAATTATTCTTTATTATGGTTTATCATTTTTGAATAAATCTGAGATTCTAGAAAATATTTAATAATTATTCGATTGTAATTTCATCAATAAATAACCAGGCTTTATCACCTTTACCAATGTGCCAGTCTGGACAAATTCCAATGTTTTTTGCTTTTAATCTTACATATCTGCATTTAATTTCTTTAACAGCAACTTCGTAATTTTTTATCAGGATTTCATTATTGTTTTGATTTTCTTCTTTATATGTATAAATATTTTCAAAAATATTTCCATCTAATGAGACTGAAAAATTAATTTCTTCAGGAAGAAATATATAAGCTAAAATATCTCTCAAAAAATTTACTGATACTTTTTTGATACTTTTAATGCTTCCTAAATCAATTATAATATCAATATCGTTTCCGTGATATCCCTGCCATCTTCCGTCATTGAAATGCCTGCTTCCATAAATACCATCAACTACTGAATATAATCCACCACCTGAATATTGACTGCTGAATTCCAAATTATTGATTATATCATATTTTGCTTTATAGAATGTTTCTGTGATAGAAAGACTTCGTTTCCCACTTTCTGAAACTGCATATGCAGTTATACTTGTTGATTTATCAATCTTAAATTCTTTATTATATTTTTTGAAAGATTTATCTGAATTGAGTTTATAATAGATAGTAGATTTTTTTTGGTCTGATGAAATCTTAACAGTTGTACTGTCTCTGAAAATTTTTTCTTTAGATTCTATTGTAACTTCTGGTGGAGTTAAATATAATCCAAAAGAAGAGAGTGTTGGATTGGTTCTCGATTGTTCAATTATTATTTTTATTTTATTTGTTGTTACTTCCGGGAATTTTAATAATCTTTTATATCCAACAGTTGTTCCATCAGTTAAAAATTTCCATGAATTATCACCCCAGTACTTAATTTGAAATTTTTCTATGCGTTGGCCAACTAAAATATTTTCTTGAAGCATTGCACAATTAAAGGTTATTTTTCGTGGAAATTGTAGCTCAATCCATGCAGTTGATATCGAATCGTCTGTAGTCCAATATGTTTCATATTTGTCATCAAGAATATTTTGTATTTTGTATTTATTGGTCTGATTCGAAACAATAATTTTAGAATTTTTTGCAAGATTGTTCTTAAAGGTTTTATCTAATAAATATCGTAATCCTCTTAAACTTTTAATATCGTTTTTGTGAATTAGCCCATTTTTATCTGGAGGAACATTTAATAAAAGAACTCCATTAAGTCCAACTGAATTAAAATATATATCAAATAATTTGTAAGGAGTTTTGACAAAGTCATCATCTTCTTTATGATAAAACCATCTGGGGCGAATAGATACATCAATTTCAGCAGGATACCAGATTAGTGAAGAAGCTTTTAATATTTTTTCTCTGCTTCCTAAATCTTCATCGGTTAAATCCTTAGGAACAAATGCACCATCAAGAACTTGTTGTTGAGAATTAGCAGCAATCTCTTCTAAATTCATTAATGAGCCTGGCAATACACTCCATTCAGTTTTTCTTCCATAACCTGACTCTGTTCCGACCCACCTTACATCAGGTCCCATAATTGCAATTACTGCATTGGGTTGTAATTTACGAATTAGTTCGTAGTAAGAATGCCAGTCGTAAATTTGTTTTTTCCCATTTGGTCCTTCACCACATGCTCCATCAAACCAGACTTCAGAAATTTCACCATAATTTGTTAGTAATTCAGTTAATTGATTTTTGAAAAATTCATTGTATTCATTTGTGCCATAAGATTTTTCATGGATATCCCATGGAGAAAGATAAATGCCAAATTTTAATCCTTCTTTTTTACAAGCCTCAGAAAGTTCTTTAACAATATCTCCTTTGCCATTTTTATATGGAGTTCTTGAAATATTATAATCAGTAAATTTAGATGGCCATAAGCAAAATCCATCATGATGCTTGGCAGTTAGAATTATCATTTTTATACCAGCATCTTTAAAGACCTTAACCCATTGATTACAATCAAGCATTGTGGGATTAAATTTTGTAATATCTGCATCTTTCAATCCCCATTCTACATCCATAAATGTGTTAATGCCAAAATGAATGAATCCAATAAATTCAAGTCTCTGCCATTCAAATTGTCTTTTCGAAGGAATTACATTAGCAGCTTTTCTAATAATATCTTCTTGACTATCTGAAGGAAGAATTATTTTGAAATTTTCTGGTTTTTCTATATCAAATTTTTGAGCTGATAAATTTGTATGTAGGAAGCTTATTAAAAATATTAAAATTATCTTTTTCATTTTTCTATCATGAGTTTATTATTTTAATTGTTAATGCAAATTTATATTGATTATTCAATCTTATTTCTTCAGGTATAAAAATTATAGTTTGGTTATTTCTTATAATCCAGCTCAGATTTCTATTATCTCCAAGAATTGAAATTGATGATACATCTTTTGGAATAAATTTATTTAGAACAATTTTATCGGGCAATGTTGTTTCGTTTTCTTTAACTAAATAGAAAAGATAATTGATTTTATCTGATTGTTTTGTAAAAAATATATTTTCTTCTTGATAAGGATAAAGCGGAGATGTATTGTAAATTGCTTCACCATTTATTTTTATCCATTCGCCAATTTCATAAAGTCTTTTATATGCTTCTTCTTCAAAGTCACCGTCTGGTTTTGGACCAATGTTTAATAAAAAATTACCACCGCGTGCAACAATTTTAATTAAAGAAGAAATTAGTTGACTCGTTGATTTATATTCCAAACCGGGTTCGTATGACCAGCTTGGTGTCATTGGCATACAGGTTTCCCATGGATAGGGAAGTACTTTATCTGGTATTTGATTTTCTGGAGTAAGATAGTTTTGATATATTCCTGGAACGGCACGGTCAACTACTATTAAACCTGGTTGTTTTGCTCTTGCTTTTTTAACAAGTACTGGCATATCAATATCTTGATTTTGAATTCTGTAGATATTAAAGTTTGCTCGTTTTCTTTCTTCATTCAGCTCTTCTTCGGTATAACTTCGAACCCAGCATCCATCGAGCCATAGAATATCTATTTTGCCATAATCTGTCATTAATTCTTCAATTTGGTTGTGTGTAAATTCAACGAACTTTTGCCATCGCTCGGGATATTTTTTGATATCATAATTTACATTACGGTCTGGAGTAGCAAATCTTCGCCACCAATAAAAATCTGAGTGCCAATCAGGTTTGGAGAAATAAGCTCCTATCATAAAATCTTGTTTGCGAAATTCATCAAATAAGACTTTGGCAATATTTGCATTTGGATTTTTATGAAATGGACATTTGATGCTTGTAATTTTATAATCAGTATATTTTGAATCGAACATGCAAAAACCATCATGATGTTTTGTAGTAAATACAAAATATTTCATACCAGCATTTTTTGCAGCTTCAGCCCATTTTGCGGGATTAAAATTAATTGGATTAAATGTTGTGTATAAATTTTCATACTGTCTTTTGTATTCACAATAATCATCAATTTTTCTTTTGCACCATTCTTCATCTTCTGAACAAAGTGACCACGATTCAACAATTCCCCATTGACTTGATGGTGCCCAGTGAATCAGTAATCCGAATTTTAACTTTTTCCATTCTTCTAATTTTGAAAGAACCAGAGGGTCGGATTCTGGATAATATTCTTTTATTGCTTTGGAAATTTCTACTGCACCAGCATGCAGATATTCTTTTTTTTCTTCGCTCATAGTATATCCTTTGAAAATTTATTCGATTATTATTTCATCTGTAAAAATCCAGGCTTTATCAGGATAACCTGGATGCCATCTTGGGCATGTTTTGATACTCGTTGCTTTAATTTTTACAAACCTTGTTTTAACTGAGTTAATTTGGCAAGTAAAATCTTTTATGAAAGCATGTATTGGCGATTCTAATTCTTTTCTTGTTGCTGAGATTGTATTTGGTATAACTGAAATTGTATTGAAATTATTTCCATCTTTTGAGATACTTATTTCAACTTTTTCTGGTAAAAAAATCCATGAAAAAACATTTTGTAAAAATGCAATACTAATTTTTCTTATGGTTTGATTTTTTTGGAGGTCAACAATTACTTCCATATCATTTCCTTCATAACCAACCCAGTTAAAAAGATGATCTTCATCTCCTCGCAAACCATCAGTTAATGATTTTTTCCTGTTAGCTGGGTATTTCCAATTTGGTTCAGTCAGAAAAATAACAGGCTTATTTAATGCGATTGGATTATACATTGTCTTTGAAAGAATTGATTTATAACGCGAGATATAAATTTCTGCAGTTAAACCATGTTCATGTATAAATACATTATTTAAGTCTTTTATTGTATTTTCAAATTCATTAAGTAAAGATATTATGAAGGGATTGGTTTCATATTTGTTTTTATTTTTTTTAATCACCAAAATATTATTATCCTTTGCCGTAGCTTTGGCTTGTTCTAGTTCTGCATAAATAAGTGGAAGCCTTGCAATTTTTACTCTTTTAAGAAAATCTTCCTGGTCTTTAACAGTTTTTTCAGCTTCATCAAAAATTTTTTTATATCTTTTCATTAGCTCGGGGGTTAGAAAATAATTCATTTGGACTACTGGATTGCTATAAATCCATAAATCATGACCGGATTTTATTAATTCGTTACGCATTAAGTCTATGTATTCTCTTATGTGCTCCCCTGCCGGTCCGTAATATCCATAAAGAAAATCATTCATTACGGAATCAACATTGGTATTTGGGTCCCATAAAAGTTTGGCAATTAAATAAGTTCTTAATTCTCCAAATTCTGTTGCACAGCGTTTACCAGCACCTTGCTGGAATATCATTTTTATATTATGTTTTACAAATAATTGAATATTTGGTTGAAGAACCTGAAAATTAGGAAATGGACTAATTAAATTTGAAAACTGAACAACATAATCCCATAGAAAAATATTATCTGTGATTTTAGACCATTCTATTAAATCATTTACAAAGCTTGCACTGTTTGGATCAACATCTAGAGGTTTAGTACGATTACATTCTATTGAACACAGCATAATGTTTACATTTTTTTCTGGCTTTATATTTTTAGGTGCTTTTCTGCTGTATTGATAAGCTAATGTGGAAATGATTTTATCCGGAAATTCTCTTGCAATTTTGTTTACAAAATTTATAATAGAACCGGAAGGAGAACCTTCTTGCTCATCAATCTTACTGCATTCAGGGCATTGACAATAAGAGTAATTATCGTTTTGCGATACTGACCATATTTTTGCTTGTGGATTTTCTGTCATTCTTCTTCTTAATTCATTAATTACAATCTTTAGTACTTCCGGGTTGCTTAAACATAATTGTTCACGTACTCGAATATTTCCACGCAAAGCAAAATATTCAGGATGTGAATCAAAATATTTATCTGGAGGAACTAAAGTTTGAAATGTATGAACAAACATTCCCCATTGTTTTTTATCATGAGAATCAACTAACTTGTGCCACCTGCAATATTCATCTTTTGTTGTTTCATAATAATGAATATCTCTGTATTCAAATGCAGGATTTTCCAGAGTATTTATTTGGGGCAATGTAATTGTTGATTGATATGGAATTATTTGAACAGAAGCAGAATACATTCTGCAATTGAGATATTTTTCTAAAAATGAATAAACTGCGTTAAGCGTTCCTTTTTCCTTACCACCAATAAAATATAATTTTTCACCTTCTGTTTTTATTATAAAACCATCATATTTTATTGAAGAATTATCAATGTGAACTGAACGATTGTTTTTGCCAATTATAATTTCCTTTGTCTGCATTGGTTGAGCATCGCTAACAATAGGTATGATAGCACCAGATATTTTTTCAATATATTTTTTTAGTTCTTGAGCAGTAAGAGAATCCCAGTGTGAAGCAGAATCAGAAAGAACAATTTGATATTCGCTTTTACCATTGACAGTAAGATTTAATTTCTCCGTTTGTGCAAATAAAGTTAAGCTAATAAAAAAATAAATTGGAAGTATTTTGTAATTCATTTTTTATATCATAAAAATTATTCTACAATAATTTCATCAATAAATAACCAGGTTTTATCTCCAGCTCCTGGATGCCAATCCGGGCATTTTTTTATATTCTCAGCAAATACTTTTATGTATCTTACTTTTTCATTATTAAATTCTGCAGCAAAATCTTTTATGAGTATTTCAGATGTTTTTTGTGGTATCTCATTAATAATTACTTTTTTGTTATTAAAATTAATTCCATCTTTTGACAGAGATATTTCTACTTTATTAGGCAGGAATATCCACGAGTTTACATTGAGAAAGAATCTTGGTATGATACGATTAATTTCTTTTTCTTCTTTCAAATCTATAATAACTTCAAAATCTTTTCCTTCGAATCCCTGCCATAGACCATCGTGAAAATCATTAGTCCCTCTAATCCCATCAATAAGAGTTTGATTCCCATTTGCTCTGTATCGTGAGTCATATTCATTTAAGTAATTAACATTTCCTTTTAATGCTTTGTGAAGTGCAAATGAGAATTCAATTTTTTTATTTATAAAGTGATTGCCTAAAAATCCTCCAATTGTTACCCTTGTTGATTTATCAATTATAATTGGTTCTTTATAAAGAAAAGAATTTGTATCAGGTAAAGTGCCATTTAGTGTATATCTTATCTGTAAATTTTTTTGATTGGGTGTAATTGTTAAAATGAATTTATTATTTGCATCATCATAATTAATATTATATGTAATTATTTTTGATTCTCTACCGTACTGAATTCCCATTGCAGTTAAATCAGAATAAGTTGCTTGAAGTCTCTGATAAAAATTTTCATAGTTTTTATTTTGTTTAGATGACCAGAAAACTTCTGAGAGAGCTAAAATTCTTGGAAATAGTTTACTATCTACAGTCTCTTGAGGAGCATACTCTGTCCATAAATTTGCTTCTCCACCAATTATATATTTTTTTTCTTTTTCTGTTAATTCTTCTGGAATGGGTTCAAAAGAATAAGCGGTTTGCAAATCAAGATTGTCGGGGTCATAATTTAAATAAGTATAAAAAGTTGGAGAGCAAATTGTGTAATGATTTTGTTTTGCTGCTTCAATAGCTCCTTTATATCCCTGCCATGATTGAACAATTGCTCCTTTAGCTAATCCACCTTCGAGAATTTCATCCCAGCCAATAGCCTTTTTATTTTTTGATTCAAGATAATTTACTATCCTTTGAACGAAATAGCTTTGAAGTTCATGTTCATCTTTAAGTCCTTCTTTTCTCATTCGTTCTTGACATCTTGGACAGGCTTTCCATCTGTCTTTTAAAACTTCATCTCCCCCAATGTGAATATATTTACCTGGGAATAATTCAATTACTTCGTCAAGAATATTCTGTAAAAAATAAAATGTAGAATCTCTACCAGCACAATAAACATCTTTCATAACTCCCCATAAATTTGTCACTTCGAATGGCCCACCAGTACATGAATTTTCCGGATACGAAGCTAATGAGGCAAGGCAATGACCCGGCATTTCAATTTCAGGGACGATATTAATAAATCTGCTTTTTGCATATTGTACAATTTCTTTAATATCTTCTTGTGTGTAGTATCCGCCGTATATTGAGCCATCTGCTTCTTTTCTCCATGCTCCAATCTCAGTTAATTTGGGATATCTCTTGATTTCAATTCGCCAACCTTGATCATCAGTAATATGCCAGTGCAAAGTGTTGAATTTATAATAAGCCAGAATGTCAATGTATCTTTTGATAAAATCTTTTGTCATAAAATGTCGGCTGCAATCTAAATTTAATCCTCGCCATGTAAATCTTGGTTTGTCTTCAATAGTGCAACATTGTAGGTTTACAGTTGAACAATTTTTATTAGCTTTAATTTCTGGAGGGATTAATTGGAAAATTGTTTGCAAACCTCTAAATAATCCAGTAGTTGAATTTGCAATTAGCTTGATTTGATTTCTTGTAATATTAAGTTTATATGCCTCATCATTTTTTATTTTGAATGATTTGTCTAATTCAAAGATAATTTTACTGTCAATAGATCTCTTTGCTGGTTTTGATGATGAAAGTTGAATACCCGTAAATTCTTTTATCTTTTCTATGAAATAATTTTTAAGAAAATCATCTTTACAGATTAGTATAGTTTCTGAAGTCAACGAAAATGAGCCATTTGTTATTTGAACTTTTTCAGGATAGGGTATTAAATTTAATTTAACTTGTGATGCATCAACCTTGATTTGTTGAGTTATAAAGAATAGTAAAAATGTAAATAAAGTTAAAAATTTCATGTCTTATATCCCCATGTATATTTTTAATAAAAATAATCTAAAGAAATTTATTAAATAAGTTTTAAAAAAACATAAAAATTTCTTTGATATTTTGGTTAAAATTCTTTAGAATAGTTGTTATAAAAATATAGTATTTTTTAGTAAAATAAAAACATAATTGTTTTCAATCAAATTCTGTTAAATAAACAAGATATCATAAGTATTATTTGATTTTAATTCAAATTAATTTTGGATTATATGAGTAGCTTGATATGATAATTTAACTTAATTAATAGTTCTCAATAATACAGCAGGTGTTTATGAATATTACATTTTTAGAAATAGTTATTGTAGCACTTTTTTTAAGTATTCTATTTTATGGAGTATATCTCGGAAAGAGATATTTACAAAGTGTTGCAGATTTTTTGTCTGCGGGCAGGTCTGCAGGAAGATATATGATTACAGTTTCTCAAGGAATGGCAGCTATTGGTGCTATTACAATTGTAGGACAGTGGGAAATGAATTATGTAGCTGGTTTTTGTTTGCGTTGGTGGGAATTTTTTATGGCAGTTGTGTTATTAATAATAACAGTAACAGGTTGGGTCATTTATCGCTTCAGGCAAACTCGAGCTCTTACTGTTGCTCAATTTCTTGAAATGCGATACAGCAGAAATTTTAGAATTTTTGCTGGTATTTTAGCTTTTGTATCTGGTTTGCTGAATTTTGGTATATTTCCTGCAGTTAGTGCAAGATTTATAATTTATTACTGCGGACTACCTTTATCTGTTAATATATTAGGAATTGATATTTCTACTTTCCCGCTTGTTATGATAGGATTTTTATCCATTTCGTTATACTTTGTATTTGCAGGTGGACAAATTTCTATTATTATTACTGAGTTTATTCAAGGGGTTTTATCTAATCTTACTTTTCTTGCTATAATTGCTTTTTGCCTCATTATTGTAAGCTGGAATCAAATTTTTGAAGCTGTAAGTACCGTCCCGGAAAACGCTTCTTTAATTAATCCTTACAAAACAAGTGAAGTGCCGGATTTTAATTTCTGGTATTTCTTAATTAATGTTGTTGGTGTCATTTATGGGAAGATGTCTTGGCAAGGTTCACAAGGATTTTATTCATCAGCTAAAAGTGCGCACGAAGCTAAAATGGGAGAAGTTTTAGGTAATTTAAGAGATATTCCAAAATGGCTTTTCCTTGTCTTCATACCTGTTATTGCCTTCACAATTTTACATCATGTTAATTTTCAATCAGTTACTGATAATGTTAATCAAACATTATCTACAATTAATAATGAAGCTGTAAGAAATCAATTAAGAGTTCCACTTGTTCTCTCAGAAATACTTCCTGTTTATTTAAGAGGAGCCTTACTTGCTGTTATGATAATGGCTACAATAGGCACTCATAGCTCTTATATGCATTCATGGGGAAGTATTTTTATTCAAGATGTATTAATGCCCTTTAGAAAAAAATCATTTGCACCTGAACAACACTTAAAAATGTTAAGATATGCTATTCTCGGTGTATGCATTTTTATTTTCTTATTTAGTTTAGTTTTCCCAATGACAGAATATATATTTCTATATTTTGCTATCACAGCTGCAATTTTTGTAGGTGGCTCAGGTGCTGTTATTATTGGAGGACTTTATTGGAAACGTGGTACTACTGCTGCAGCCTGGTGTGCATTGATAATAGGTTCTATTACAGCCGTAACTGGAATAATTTTACAGCAAATTTATCCTAACTTCCCGATAAATGGACAATACTTTTGGGCAATCGCAATGGGTTTATCCTCATTAACTTATATACTTGTCTCTCTACTTGGAAAGAAAAATGAATTTAATATGGATAAAATGCTTCATCGTGGTAAGTATGCAATAAAAGAGGAAACAATCATTGTTAACGAAGTCCCTCTGAAAGGATGGAGAATGCTTGGTATTGGAAAAGAATTTACTAAAGGTGATAAAATTATTTATATAATTTCATATGTATGGACTTTCATCTGGGTTGCAGTTTTTATAGTCGGTACTATTCTAAATTTTGTTAATGACGTTCCAGATTCTGCTTGGATGACATTCTGGAGATATTATGTTCTAATTAACCTGATAGTTTCATTTATGATTATCGTCTGGTTTTCTATTGGTGGACTTAAAGATTTTAAGGATATGTTGAATCGATTGAAAAATATGGTAAGAGACCATCATGATGATGGAACAGTACGATCAGATTTTAAAAATTAAAATAAAGGGAACATTATGAAAGCTAAATTTAGCAAGGTATTTCTTTTCTTAATTGTTTTTTTTGTGAATTCACTTACAAGCGCATCCGATACTTTAGTAATTAAGAAAGGATTAATGATTAAACTGCCATTTTCAAGAAGTAATGTTATTACCCCAAATCCAATTACATCACAAATTGAATTGGGTAAATGGAAAACTCCACAAGTAGGGGATGAAATCAAAATTAAAGATAATGAATCATATAAATGGCAGGAAATTATAGCAGATAACTCAGGTTGGTTTAAAAATGAAGCTCTCAGAAATGCATTTATATTCTTAGAATATAATTCAGACAAAGAACAAATAGTTTTGCTTGAAGCTATGGGTCACGAAAATGTATATGTAAATGGTGTTATTCGTTCTGGAAATCCTTATCGCTTTAAAGATACATATGAAGATTGGGAACCCAGATTTGATTATTCTTTAATTCCTATTCAACTTCATAAAGGGAAAAATGAATTTTTATTTGAGTGCAACCGAGGAGTATTAAAAGCAAAATTACATTTTAATAATCCTGAATTAATTTTTAATGAATATGATTTAACTTTACCTGATATTTTGATTAATGAACCAGTTAATCTTTATGGGGCTATTCCTATAATAAATGCATCAGAAAAATTTTATAAAAATTTGTCAATTAAAATTAGTTCACAAAACTCTAACCCTGTTTATACTTCCATAAAAATTATTAACCCACTATCAATCTATAAAGCACCTTTTCAAATTGTATTACCTCCTCAAAATCAAAAAGGTGAAATAGAATTAAAATTATATTTGGTTGAAAAACAAAATGACAATGAAAAAGTTTTAGCTGAAACAAAAATTAAATTAAGAGTATTGTTGCCTGAAGATACTCATAAAGAAACTTTCATAAGTAAGCTTGATGGGAGTGTTCAATATTATGCAGTTAATCCCCCGGAAAATTTGAAATCAAAACCAGCTTTATTTTTAAGTTTACATGGCGCCGGTGTTGAAGCTATTAATCAGGCAAATTCTTATGGACATAAAAATTGGGGGTATATAGTAGCTCCAACTAATCGCAGACCTTATGGATTCAACTGGGAAAATTGGGGTAGAATTGATGCTCTCGAAGTTTTAGATATTGCAATGAAAAAATTTAACATTGATGAAAATAGAGTATATTTAACCGGTCACTCAATGGGTGGACATGGCACATGGCACCTTGGAATTAATTATCCGGATAAATTTGCTGCAATTGGTCCAAGTGCAGGATGGATAAGCATTTGGTCATATAGAATTAGAAGTTTGGTTGACACTACAAAAGTTAAAGAAATGCTATTAAGATCAGCACGTCAAAGCGATACATATAAATTTGCAGAGAATTTAAATCAAAATGGAATTTACATTATTCACGGCGATGCTGATGATAATGTTCCTATTTCACAAGCACAATCAATGGTAGATGTGTTATCGAAATTTCATAAGGATTTTCAATTTCACATTGAAAAAGGAGCAGGTCACTGGTGGGACAATTCTGATGAAAGTGGTGCCAATTGTGTCGACTGGCTTCCAATGTTCGATTTCTTTTCGCGTCATTCTATTCCTTCAAAAGAAAGAGTAAAATCAATTAACTATGTTACATCTAATTTAGCAATATCTTCTAAGAATAATTGGATTGAAATTATTAATCAGAAAGTTCAACAGGACGAAAGCAGAATTGATATAAAACTTGAATTCGGGAAAAGAAAATTTATCGGTACTACAAAAAATATTGAACTATTGGGTTTGGACGTTTCAATGTTACCTAATGATAAAACATTTTCAGTTGAACTTGATAATCAACATATAAAAGACATAAAAGTACCTGAATCAAGAAAAATTTACTTAAAAAATCAGAATAATGAATGGAGGCTTTATGAAGAACCTTCTAAGAAAAATAAAAATCCTGAAAGATGTGGTAATATTCGAGAAGTATTAAATAATGATGTAATTTTTGTTTATGGCACACATGGCAATAAAGAAGAAAATAAGTGGGCATATGAAAAAGCAAGATATGACGCAGAAAAACTATGGTATCAAGGAAATGCTTCAATTGAATTAATTAAAGATGACGATTTCAAATTAGAAGAATATAAGAATAGAAATGTTGTTTTATTTGGAAATGCAAATACTAACTCTGCATGGAAACTTTTATTTGAGGATAGTCCAATTCAAATTATGAATGGTAAACTCAAAATTGGAGACAGGGAATACAAAGGAAAAAATTTTGCTTGTTTGATTATTCGCCCACGAAAAGACAGTGACATTGCAAGTGTTGCTGCAATTTCCGGGACAGGAATTAAAGGTATGAGAATTTCAAATTTTGCTGCATATCATCATCCATATATCAATTTGCCGGATGTTGTTATTTATGATGATAATATTGTAAAATCTGATGATGATGGAGTTAAATTCATTGGATATTTTGGTAATGATTGGAAATTGGAAAGCGGTGAATTCATAAATAAATTTTAGGAATATTATGAATAAAATAAAATTAGTTATAGGCTTTGTCCTAATAATAACGTTAATAACTTTTGCTCAAAATAAACTAACTGATTATGTTAATCCGTTTATTGGCACTGGAGGGCATGGTCATACTTTTCCTGGAGCATCTATGCCCTTTGGAATGGTTCAATTAAGTCCTGATACAGACACTGATGGCTGGGATTGGTGTTCAGGGTATCATTATTCTGATAGTTCAATTATTGGATTCAGTCATACTCATTTAAGTGGAACAGGTTGTGGCGATTACGGAGATATTCTTTTTATGCCAATTACGGGTGAATTAAAAACTCAACCAGGTTCAAAAGAAAATCCAGATTCAGGTTATCGTTCAAGGTTCAAACATAGCAAAGAATTTGCAAAACCCGGCTACTATTCTGTTTTTTTGGAAGATTATAAAATAAAAGTAGAATTAACTGCTTCAGTTCGTGCTGGGTTTCATAAATATACTTTCCCAAAATCAGAAAAATCTTATATACTAATTGACCTTGAACATGGAATTCAGGATAAAGTAATTGATTCTAAAATTGAGATAATCAATAATACTACAATTCAAGGTTATAGAAGGTCAAATGGCTGGGCAAAAGACCATACTGTTTATTTTTATGCTGAATTCTCCAAACCATTTATTTCATACGGAATTGTAAATAATCAAAATATTGATAATGATATAAAAGTAATCAATAGCAAAAATCTAAAAGCATTTTTTGAATACAAAACAAAATCAAATGAAATAATATTTGTTAAAGTTGGTATCTCTCATACAAGTCTTGAAGGAGCAAAGAAAAATTTATTAACCGAAATTCCTCACTGGGATTTTGAAGCTGTAAGAAAAAATGCGGATAATGAGTGGAACAAACAGCTTTCATTAATTTTAGTGGATGATAAAAACGTTACTAAGAAAAAAATTTTTTATACGGCATTATATCATTCATTTTTAAGTCCCAATATTTTTTCAGATGTTGATGGACAATACATAGGGATGGATGGCAAGGTTCATATTGCAAAAGATTTTACAATGTATACAGTATTTTCTTTGTGGGATACTTTTCGTGCTTTGCATCCTTTATTAACAATTATTGATGCAAAAAGAAATGAGGATATGATAAAATCATTAATTGCAAAATATGAAGAAAGTGGTTTGCTTCCTGTTTGGGAATTAGCTTCAAATGAAACCGGCACCATGATTGGTTATCATTCAGTTCCAGTTATTGTTGATGCCTATATGAAAGGAATAAGAAATTTTGATGTAAATAAAGCATATGAAGCAATGAAAAAGAGCTCAATGCAAAATATAAATGGTTTAGATTATTTTAGAGAAATGGGTTATATACCTTCAGACGTTGAACATGAAAGTGTGTCTAAGACACTTGAATATGCTTATGATGATTGGTGTATTGCTCAAATGGCTAAACAATTGGGGAAAGAGGAAGATTATAAATACTATCTTGAAAGATCAAAATATTATTTAAACTTATTTGACCCCTCAACAAACTTTTTTAGACCAAAGAAAAATGGGAAATGGATAGAACCATTTGACCCATACATGGTTAGCAGAGATTTTACTGAAGCAAACGCATGGCAATATTGTTTCTTTGTACCCCATGATATAAGTAATTTAATAAGTGTAATGGGTGGTTATGATTCATTTGAGAAAAAACTGGATGACCTCTTTAGCGCAGAAACTAAATTATATGGGAAATATCAGCCGGATATATCAGGTTTGATTGGTCAATATGCACATGGAAATGAACCAAGTCACCACATAGCTTATCTATATAATTTTGTTGG
This sequence comes from Rosettibacter primus, assembly GCF_036860675.1. Lineage (NCBI taxonomy): Bacteria > Pseudomonadati > Ignavibacteriota > Ignavibacteria > Ignavibacteriales > Melioribacteraceae > Rosettibacter > Rosettibacter primus. The sequence goes on along the minus strand of NZ_JAYKGK010000004.1, from coordinate 109,725 downwards.
CAAACCATGGAAAACTCAAAGAATTGTTCATAAAATTTTAAATTCATTTTATACTGACAAACCTGATGGATTAATAGGTAATGAAGATTGTGGGCAAATGTCTGCCTGGTATATTTTTAGTTCACTTGGTTTTTATCCAGTATGTCCAGGTGATAATAATTATATAATTGGTACTCCGAATTTTAAGAAAGTAAGAATAAAAGTTAGTGATGAAAAATATTTTACAATAACAGCAAAAAATTTAACCGATGAAAATTACTATATTCGTAAAGTTTTTTTAAATAATAGTAATTATTTTTATTCATACATAAAACATGCAGATATTATTAACGGTGGGGACATTATATTTGAAATGAATTCCAAACCTACAGATTGGGCTTCGAATAAAAATTACTGTCCAGTTACTTCTGTTGATTATGATTATCTGATTATACCATATTTATCAAGTGGCAATAAAATTTTCAGAGACTCAACAGTTGTAAATTTAGCAACAATAGATAACAGTGAAATTTATTATTCGTTGGATAATTCCAATCCTGAATCAAATGGATTGATGTTTAATAAACCAATAACAATTAAAAATTCTATCACTCTAAAATTTGTTAGTTATAGAAATAAAAAATTTAGTAAAACTGTAACCAGTTCATTTTATAAAATTCCGGATAATTGGGAAATAAAATACAATACAGAATTTAGTCCTTCATATACTGGAGGTGGGCATTGGGGATTAATTGATGGAATTAAAGGAACAGAAAATTTTAATTCTGATGCATGGCAGGGTTATGAAGGGGTAGATTTAGATGTCGTGATAGACTTAGGTAAAATTATGGATGTTAGTTATATCAATTCATCATATTTACAAAAAGTAGGTTCGTGGATATTTTTTCCATCGAAAGTGGAATACTATATTTCAGATGAAGGAAGTAAATTTTCGAAGATTTATGAGTTAAGGATCAATAATGATGAACAAAATATCAATGATGGAATTAAAAATGTAGAAGCAAAATTTGAAAAAGTAAAAATTAGGTTTATTCGCGTTTACGCAAAAAATATTGGTATTTGTCCCCCATGGCATATTGGAGCTGGCAAAAAAGCATGGCTTTTTATTGATGAAATAATTATAAAATAAATTTATTGAAGGTGTAAAATGAGAAGCAGGAAATTACTTTCACTTCATGCGAGGGTTGTGAAAGATATCAATGAACAACTAGTTCTGAAATTAATTCAAGAACATGATATTATTGCTAGTTCTGATTTAACAAAAATTACAGGAATGAGACCTTCAACAATTTTTAATATTCTTAACAGTTTATCAGCCAAATCCTTTGTTACATTTTACGGTAAAGGAGATTCCACAGTAAAAGGCGGTAAGAAACCATATTTATGGACATTAAATAAAGATGCTGCTTATGTTATTGGACTTGATATTGAAGTGGGAGAAATGTTTCTTGTAATCCTGAACTTTAAAGGTGATGTTGTATCAAAGAAAACAATCAGACAGCAAACCGGGAATACTGTAGATGAATTAGCTAATAATATTATAGATGCTGTAAATAAAATTATTCAAGAAAATAATCTGGAACATCAGAAAATATTAGGATTGGGAATAGCCTTTGCAGGTATTGTAGATTGTTATAATGGTGTTGTGATGATGTCGAGTATTTTACCAGAATTAAATTTCAATTTACTCGAACGATTGAAACAATTTCCTTTCCCGATTCAAATAGAAAACAATGCGAATGCAGTTGCAATAGGTTATAAGCTCAAAAATAGTAAACAAACTAAAAGAAATTATCTTGTTGTGTTAATTGAGATTGACCAGAATGTAAGTGGACTCGGGATTGGGATTGTGATTAATGGAGAATTGTATAGAGGTTCCTCTTTTTGTGCAGGGGAACTTTATCCTCATTTACCAACATTGCGCGAATTTCTTACAACATATAAAAGTAGATTTGTAGAGGGAGAATATTTAAAGAATTATATTACTTCAATAGATGATATTAATATTGAATTTCTTGTTCAGGCAGCAAAACAAGGAGATAAAATTGCTAATCTTATTTTTTCTAAAATCGGAAGTATTATTGGACAGACTATTGCTCCAGCTGTAGCTTTACTAAATCCAGATTCCTTAATTCTGACCGGCGTAATTTCAGAATTAGAAGATGTAATAATAGAAGCTGTACGAAAAGAAATAGAAATGAGAGTAATACCAATTACTAATGACTCACTTGATATTATTGTAGATAATTATCATCAATATTCTGTAGCAGTTGGCGCAGCAGCGTTAATATTAGAAAATTTCTTTAAAGTTGGTGTTGTTAAACAATAGAAATAATTTTCTAATAAATTCACACTCTTATACACCTTAACTTCTTTAGAGGTCGATAATGGCACATCTAAACTTCTACGATTTTGCAATTATTATTTTTTATTTCATTGTAGTTTTTTTAATTGCATTTTATTATTCGAAAAAAGCAGGGCAATCAACTTCAAATTTCTTTTTATCAGGCAGAAATTTGCCATGGTATATTGCTGGAACTGCTATGGTTGCCACAACTTTTGCTGCGGATACTCCATTGGCTGTTACAGAACTTGTTGCAAAAAATGGAATCTCCGGAAACTGGTTATGGTGGAATATGGCTATAGGAAGTATGCTAACAGTTTTTTTCTTTGCAAGATTGTGGCGACGTGCAGGTATAATGACTGATTTGGAATTTATAGAATTAAGATATTCAGGTAAAGCAGCTTCATTCTTAAGAGGATTCAGAGCAATTTATTTAGGTTTGTTCATGAATGCCATTGTTCTTGGATGGGTAAATAAAGCTATGGAAAAAATATTTAGTGTTGTATTTCCAGATTATAATGCTTTTACATTGGTTATAATTTGTGCTTTTATTATTGCTGTTTATACATCTGCTTCTGGATTACTAGGAACTTCAAGAACAGATAGTTTTCAATTTATTTTTGCAATGGCTGGTTGTATCATTCTTGCTGTTATTGTAATTAATTTGCCCGAAGTTAATGGATTAAAAGGATTGGTAAAAAATCTTTCACCACAAACTTTATCATTTCTTCCAAGAATAGAAAATTTAAATATCAGTCAAATGCAAACAAATGTTCTTTCAATTTCATTATGGTCTTTTTTGGCATATGTTGGTTTGCAATGGTGGTCAAGCTGGTATCCTGGAGCTGACCCGGGAGGCGGGGGATATATTGCTCAAAGAATGATGTCTGCAAAAAATGAGAAACACAGTCTACTTGCAACTCTCTGGTTCACAATAGCTCATTATGCAATTAGACCCTGGCCGTGGATTTTAGTTGCTTTAGCAGCATTAATTATATTACCTCATTCTCAAAGTTTAGATTCATTAAAAAAAGAAAATCCAGCCTTATTTAATAAATGCGAAGAAGTTTTTAATAATAAACAACTTCTTAATTCAGATGATATTATTATTCGTTCAAATGAATTCAAGGAATTTTATGATAAATATGAAAATACTGTAGACCCTGGAATAATGTATCCAAAGTTAATGGTAAGATATTTACCAAATGGTTTGCTTGGACTTCTAATTGCTGTTTTTTTAGCAGCTTATATGTCAACAGTAGCTTCTCAATTAAACTGGGGTACTTCTTATATTATCAATGATTTCTATAGAAGATTCATTAATAAAAATGCTGATGAGAAACATTATGTAATAGTCTCGAGAATTGGAATAATTTTAATGACAATATTTTCATTAATTCTTACAAAATATTTTTTAACTACTATATCAGGTGCGTGGATTTTTATTTTAAATACAAGTGCAGGTCTGGGGGGAGTACTAATTTTACGCTGGTATTGGTGGAGAATAAATGCATGGTCCGAAATTTCTGCTATGATTGCTCCAGTTATTATTTATCCTTTCGCAGTTTATGTGTTGCATCTGGAATCACCATTAACACTTTATCCAATTGTACTGGGAACAACATTAGTCTGGATAATAGTAACTTATCTTACAAAACCTGTTGATGAAAATAAACTAATTGAATTTAATAATAAAATTCAATCAGGTGGTATAGGCTGGAAAAAATTTTCTAAAAGTAACCCGGCAAAAATTTTTATTTATTTATTCATTAATTGGTTTTTAGGAATTATCTTGGTTTACTCCTTTTTGTTTGGTATAGGTGAATTAATTTTTACTGAGTATGTAAAAGGCATAGTATTATTAATATTAAGTATTGTATCACTTATTGTGATTTTAATTAATCTAAAGAAAATTGGATTTGAAAAAATTATTAAGTGAAGTTATTAACAATGATTTATTCCTTTATCATTAAGAATTAGATTACAATGTTTATTCTTTGATAAAGATTCTTATAAGCCGAGAATTATTAAGCACGACTTTGCAAAATTGATGACTGGTGAAAAGTAAACTCCAAAAAACACTACAGCAAAAGCTAATATAGATACTAATAATTTATTTCCAGTTGACGGAATAATTACAGGTGTATTTTCATCAGCTTTTACCAAATACATGTGTTTTAATACTCGAATGTAATAATAGAGCGAAACAACTGTATTAAGAAGTGCAATTACTGCCACAGCAATCATTTTAGCATCTACAAGAGCAATGAAAAGATACAACTTACCGATAAATCCTACCGTTGGTGGAATACCTGTCAATGAAACGAGAAAGATTGCTAAGGAAACTGAGATTAGAGGTGATGTATATCCAAGTCCATTATAATCATCAATTTCTTCGGAACCAATTTGATTTGAAATAAGCATTACTACAAAAAATGCACCAAGATTCATTATTAAATAGAATACAAAATAAATTAATATTGCCATCAATCCTTGATTTGAAAAAACAACCAGACCAAGTAAAATATATCCAGCATGAGCTATACTTGAATAAGCAAGCATTCTTTTTAGATTATCCTGCCAAAGAGCTGAAAAATTTCCAAGTGTCATAGTTAAAATAGAAATTACGATTAATACAGATTTCCAGTCGAATACATCAATTAAGTTCCAGAAGCCATCTGAATTTACAAACGATACAAATGTTGTCTTTATAAATCTAATTAAGAGTGCAAAACCTGCAGCTTTGCTTGCAATTGAAAGATATGCTGTAATTGTAATTGGAGCACCTTCATAAACATCTGGTGTCCAGAAATGAAATGGTGCTGAAGAAATTTTATAACCAATTCCTGCAAAAATTAAAATTACTGCAAATGAGAGTGTGAATAAATTGATATTGGGAGCTTGAATTAACGAATTTATGATGTAAAGATTTGTACTTCCTGTAAGTCCATAAATCAAAGAAATTCCAAATAGCATTAATCCAGATGATACAGCTCCATAAATTAAATATTTTAATGCAGCTTCACTGTTTCTATCTCTTAATTTGATGAAACCTGCAAGAACATAAGATGAGAGAGAAAGTAATTCCATTGAGAGGTAAATTAAAATTAAGTCGGAAGCAGAAATCATGAAGAACATTCCAATCATCATCCCATAAATCAAAGCATAATATTCACCAATTCTATCTTGAGTATTTTTAATTTCTAATGAAGAATATGAAAAAAATACAACAAGAAGTGATGATATTACAACTATAACTTTAAAGAATGAACCAAATGAATCAATTGCAATCATTCCATAATTTCTTAGGGAATTAATTGATTGGCTGAAAGCAAAGCCATTATCATAGAATTGATTTATTAAAATAAGCCCTGTTATAAAAATACCTGTTCCAGCTACGTATGGAATGATTGATTTATTTTTATGAAAAATTAAATCTGATAAAATTAGTATTACAAGAAAAACAGTTAGAACAATTTCCGGTAAAATTAAATTTAGTGATTGAATTAAATTTGTCTGTTCCATTAAAACTTACAATCCATTTTTAATTAAATATTATTGACCATTAAAAAGAAAACTTACAAGTGTATTTACAGATGTATTCATAATATTCAACATTGCAGAAGGATAAACTCCAAGGAAAATTATAATTGCAGAAAGAGGAGCAAACATAGCATATTCTCTAAATTCAAGGTCTTTTAACGAAGCCCATTTTTCATTTAATGGTCCAAAGAAAATTCTTTGTAATGTCCATAGCATATAACCAGCACCTAAGAGAATTCCAAGAGTGGAAATTATTGTAATGATTCTAATATTTGTAACTCCGAATGCACCAACAAAAACAAGAGCTTCTGAAATAAATCCACTTAAACTTGGAAGTCCTATTGCAGCAAAGAAAGCAACTGTGACAAATCCTGTATAAACAGGCATTTGTGCTGCCAATCCACCAAAGTCATTTAAACCTCTTGTATGAGCTCTGTCGTAAATTACACCAACAATTAAGAAGAGCATTGCAGTAATTGTCCCGTGATTAAACATCTGAAAAATAGCACCGGTAATTCCAGTAGAAGATAATGAAGCCATTCCTAACAAAACATAACCCATGTGAGAAACAGAAGAATAAGCAATTAACTTTTTAAAATCTTTTTGAGCTAGAGCTACAAGAGCACCATAAATAATGTTTATCATACCGAATAATGCAATCCACCACATTAATTGTCTGGTAATTTCTGGAAAGATTGGATAACTTATTCTAAGAATTCCATACGTCCCCATCTTTAACAATACGCCAGCAAGAATTACAGAAATTGGAGTTGGCGCTTCAACATGTGCATCAGGCAGCCATGTGTGGAAAGGGAACATTGGAATTTTAATTGCAAATCCAACAAACAATGCTAAATAAGCAATGAATCTTAAGTTATGTGGATTTAATGGTGAAAGAATTCCATCCTGCAAATAATTGTCAGGGTTCATTAATTGAAGCATGTTAAAAGTGAAAACTTTTGTGCCATCACTTAATGTTTCTGTTGCGCTGAAGTACAAACCAATCATTACAAGAAGAATGAAAACGCTTCCAAATAAAGTATAAATAAAGAATTTAATTGCTGCATATTCTTTCCGTGGACCACCCCAAATGCCAATCAAGAAATACATTGGCAAAAGCATTAATTCCCAGAAGATATAGAAAAGGAAGAAATCTAAAGCAACAAAAACTCCCATCATTCCAGTATCAAGTAAAAGGAATAATGCAAAATAACCTTTTATTGATTTTTCAATATTCCATGAAGATATTGTTGCTATAAAAGAAATTATTGCAGTAAGTAAAACCATTGGCATACTAATGCCATCAATACCTAAGAAGTAATCAACTTTTACTGTGCCTAACCAAGATATTCCTGTAATCTCAATCCATCTAAATTTTTCAATGAATTGAAAAGAATTTTCTTCGTAAACTCCTGCAGCTGAGTAATTATAATTTGCTAATAGAATAATTGCTAAAATAACCTGAATAGCTGTGATTATTAAAGTGGTATATTTAATACTATTTTGCTGTTCTTTGGGCAGAATTAAAACAATTATCATTCCCAGAATTGGGAGGAAAGTAATTAAAGAAAGTATCGGAAAACCACTCATATATTCAACCTATTTTTAATTTTTGACAAAGAATTTTATAAATCTACAATTAATCAAAACGGTTTAAAGATTAATAAAAGAATTATTACAGAAAAAACAACAAATACAACATAAGTTTGCACTTTGCCAGTTTGTAATTTTTTAAGAGAAAATCCTACAAATCCACTAAAGAATGCTGAAAAGTTTACCATACCATCAACAACATAAGTATCAAATAATCCGCTCAACTTTGAAAAAGATTTTGTAATCCATGCAGAACCGTTAACAATTCCATCAATAATATTATTATCAAACCATGCTAAAACTTTACTGAAGTTTAGAGTTTGCCCAACTGCAGTTGCATCATATAATTCATCGATATACCATTTATTAAGTGAAAAATTGTAAAGTGGTTTTATTTTTTCTGTTAACTTTTCAATATTAACTTTTTTCCATTGATAAAACATAAATGCCAAAAGAATTCCTAAGCCTGCAACTGTAATCGACAACATCATAGCAGGGTAATGAGCCCAGTGTAATGTTTCTGTGTAAAGAACTGAATGAATTATTTCTCCATGAATATTTTCTTTGTGTGAACTTGATTTCATAAAATCAAATCTTGTAGATGCTGGAGTTACTTGTTCTGGAGTCTTAACCCAATTTTTAAGAAACCAGCCATCGTCTGGAGATAACGGATTTGGAGTATAGAAAATAAAAATTGATAATGCTGCAAGTATAATTAAAGGAGCAATCATTACAAAGGGAGATTCATGAGCATGTTCAAATTTATGATGGTCTCTCGGTTCGCCATGAAAAGTTAATATTAATAATCTGAACATATAGAATGCTGTTAAAGCAGCAACAGTAAATCCAATTGCTGGAATTAACCAATGTCCTGTAAGTTTGCCAAAAGCAAGTGTCCCGGCAAGAATTCCGTCTTTACTAAGAAATCCTGACGTTAATGGAATACCAGAAATTGCTAATGTAGAAATTAGGAATGTAATGTATGTAACAGGCATTTTCTTTCTTAAACCGCCCATGTTGCGAATATCCTGTTCATGATGCATTGAATGGATAACCGAACCCGAGCCAAGAAATAAACATGCTTTAAAGAATGCGTGTGTAACAAGATGAAAAAATGCAAATACATAAGCACCAACACCTAAGGACATAATCATATATCCAAGCTGGGATACAGTTGAATAAGCCAATACTTTTTTAATATCATTTTGTGTAATTGCAATTGTAGCTGCGACAAGAGAAGTAACTGCCCCAATAATTGCAATTACGAGCATTGCATCAGCAGTAAGCATTACAAAAATTCTTGTAACAAGATAAACTCCGGCAGCAACCATTGTAGCTGCATGTATCAATGCGCTGACTGGAGTAGGACCTTCCATAGCATCAGGCAACCAGACATGTAATGGGAATTGAGCAGATTTACCAACAGCACCCATAAACACTAAAATCCCTGCAGCAGTAAGCCATGTTTCGCTTCCAAAAGGCAGATTTCCAATTGATATTTGATGAAATATTGTGTCGAATGTAAAAGTTTTGTAATTGGTAAATAAAATTAAAATTCCGATAAACATGCCGACATCACCGACGCGGTTAACAATAAATGCTTTTTTTGAAGCATCGGCTGCAGATTTTTTTTCAAACCAGAATCCAATTAATAAATATGATGATAATCCAACCAATTCCCAGAAAATATACATCATCAATAAATTATGAGTAAGAACAATTCCAAGCATTGAAAATGTAAATAATCCCAGATAAGCAAAATATCTTGTATACCTTTTATCACCTCGCATGTATTCAATTGAATATAGATGAACCAGAGCACTAATTAGATTTACTACAAAAAGCATTATAGCTGTAATGTTATCAATCTTGATTCCTAATTCAATATTAACGGTTCCGATATCAGGAGCATTATTTAAAATAAACCATGTTAATGATGAAACAATGTCTTTATTGAAATAAGTTAATTTCGAGTAGAGTATAAAAATAGAAATTATGAGAGCAATAAAAAGAATGTATACTTCGAGAAGATATAATTTAGGAAATCTTTTGCCAAAGAAAATTAGAATTGCGAAACCAAGTACAGGTAGAAAAAGATTAATTATTGAAAGTGTAATTAGTAAGTTTTCAGTCATAGAACTATTCTTTTAGTTTATCAATTTCATCAACATTGACATTTGAAAAAGTTTTATAAATATTTAGAACAATTGCTAGAGCAATAGCAGCTTCGGCTGCAGCAAGAATAATTACAAACAAGGCAATAATTTGACCACTAAATCCGAAGTTGCCATATCTTGCAAAAGCGACAAAATTAATATTTGCTGAATTTAGAATTAGTTCGATTCCCATTAGAACCATTACAGCATTTTTTCGTGTAATAATTCCATATATTCCTAATGAGAATAATATTGCACTAATTATTAAAAAATGAGTTAAGCCAACATTAATTGTCATAATTCACAAATTTATTATTAATCAATTTTTTCTTCTTCTTTTCTTGCAATGGAGGCAGCGCCTATTAAAGCAACAAGCAGCAGTACTCCAAGCAATTCAAAAATTAAGATATAGTCGGTTATTAAGAGATTGCCAAGATTTTTTATTGTAGTAATTGGAATTTCAGCTGGCTGAGTTTTCCAGTTAGTCCAAATCATAACAGCCCAGAGAACACCAAGCAATAATCCAACACCAATTGCAGCTGGTAAAAGATGAATTGTTCCTGTTCGAATATCTACACTTGTAATTTTATTTGTAAGCATAACACCAAAAAGAAGTAGAATAAGGATTCCACCTACATAAATCATAATTTGAACAACAGCAAGGAAATCGGCCCCTAATAAAACATAGATTCCTGAAATTCCAAATAAAGTTAACAAAAGACTATAAGCTGAATAAACAATATTTTTTGTTGTTACAACTATAACTGCTGATATTATTGTTATTAATGCAAACAAATAAAAAATTACATCGAAATAAGTCATAATCAATTCTAATTTTATTGTGTTGTTTTTGATGCAGCAGCTTTCTGTGATTCCTTTTCTGCTAAGAATTTTTCATAATTAGCTTTCTTTTCTGCTGCTTCTTCTTCTGTTAGATTAGAAAAATTATATATTAAATTTCTTCTGTCGTATTCAGAAAATTCATAGACATTGGTCATAAAAATACAATCTGTAGGGCAGGGGAATACACAAAGTTGACAATAACAACATTTAGCAAAGTCGATTGTAAATTTTGTTACCCATAAAGCTTTCTTTTTGCCGTTTGATGTAACTCCAAGGTCTTCACCTGGTAAAGATTTTACAGTTTCAATTTCAATACAACTTACAGGACAAGCTCGGGAACATTGGTCGCAGCCGATACAATCATCTATATTTACATATAACCTATTTCTTACCCTTTCTGGTAAAGGAACTTTAACATCGGGATATTGAATTGTAACAGCAGGTGTAAATAAATGTTTGAATGTAATTTTCATTCCAACAAGAACGGTGTAAATAGCCTGCCATGTATTTTTTAAATATTCTTTCATAATCACAATAAAGAAATTATTCCGACAAAAATTAAATTAACAACAGCATAAGGGATTAAATATTTCCAGCAAACAGTCATAAGCTGGTCAACTCTCAAACGTGGTAGAGTCCATCTAAGCCACATTTGAACAAATACAAGAATTAGACCTTTTAGAAGAAACCAGAAGATTTGTTCAAATGGGATTAACCATTTTATGTTTAATAAATTTCCAAGATATCCAAAAGGAGATTGATAACCGCCAAAGAATAAAATTGAAACAACAGCTGAAACAGCAAGCATATTTGCATATTCGGCAAGCATAAACATTCCCCATTTCATTCCTGAATATTCTGTAAAATATCCAGCTACAAGTTCAGATTCTGCTTCTGGGATATCAAAAGGTGTTCTGTTCACTTCGGCTAATGTGCTAATAAACATAATTGAAGCAGCAACAATCATAAATGGAATTAATAAAAATTTTGTTATACCAGGTTCTGGTCCGCCAAAAATATTCCAGTTCCAGAAATAAGCTGTTTGCATTTCACTGATTTTTGTTAAGCTAAAAGTGCCTGTATACATAACCATTGTTAGAACAACAAGTGCAGTAGGAATTTCATAGCTTACAATTTGAGCAGCTGAACGCATAGCACCAAGCAATGAATATTTATTGTTGGAAGCCCAGCCAGCCATTAAAATTCCTGCAACAACTAAAGATGAAATTGCGACTATGTAAAAAAGCCCTACTTCAATTTCACTGCCAATTAATGCACTTGAGAATGGAATTGCCGCATAAGCAGCAAATGACCCAGTAAAAACTAAGACAGGTGCAATGTTAAATAATTTTTTGTCAGCTTCTGCTGCAATTGTATCTTCCTTTTGAATCATCTTAATCATATCTGCAATTGTCTGAAGCCATCCATGCCAGCCCGTTCTCATTGGACCCAATCTGTCCTGCATATGTGCAGAAACTTTTCTTTCGAGCCAGATAGCAAAAAGTGCATAAATTAAGATAATTGTCAGTGGAATTAATGCAACAACAATTGTTGAAATAATTACATCACCAGTAAAATTATATAATAATTGATACATTATCTGTCTACCTCTCCTAAAACTATATCAATACTGCCTAAGATTGCTACTACATCTGCAACGAGATGACCTTTGCAGAGTTCCCCTAATACTTCAAGATTAACAAAAGAAGGAGCTCGAACTTTAACTCTAAACGGATTAGGACTTCCATCGCTGATAATGAAATATCCTAATTCACCTCTTGGATTTTCTACTCTGAAATAAACTGTTCCCTTTGGTGGTTTTATTCTTTTTGGGATTGCAGCATGGACATCACCTTCTGGTATCTGGTCTATTGCCTGTTCGATAATTCTAAGACTTTGTTCCATTTCCTGAACCCGCACATAGTATCTATCCCAGCAATCACCAACAGTTCCCATTAAACCTTTTCCAATAGGAATATCAAAGTCAAATCTATCATAAATAGAATAAGGTTCATTTTTTCTTAAATCGAATGCTAATCCGCTGCCTCTTAAAACTGGTCCTGTAACACCATAATTAATTGCTGTTTCTAATGGTAATACTCCAATATTAGCAGTTCTTTCAATAAAAATTTTATTATAAGATAAAAGATTATTTAGTTCATCAATTGTGGGTCTGAACGATTTTATAAATTCTTTTGTTAATCGAACAAAATCAGGATGAATATCATGGGATAGTCCACCGACCCACATATAATTATAAAGGAGTCGTGCACCGCATGTCATTTCAAAAAGATTTAGAATTTTTTCTCGGTCTCTAAAGCAATATAAAAATGGGGTGAAGGCTCCAATATCTAAACCATATGTTCCAATCGCTACAAGATGTGAAGCAATTCTTTGAAGTTCACCCATTATTACACGAATGTATTCAACTCTTTCTGGAACTTGAATACCCAGCAATTTTTCTACAGCTAAAACGTAACCAAAATTGTTATACATTGATGCTAAATAATCCATTCTATCTGTATAAGGAATAACTTGAGGATAGGTCATTGCTTCGGCATGTTTTTCAAAGCATCTATGTAAATAACCAATGTGTGGTTTTACATTTTTTATTAATTCACCTTCAAGTTCAAGTTCAAGTCTCAACACCCCATGAGTTGATGGATGTTGAGGTCCCATATTTAAAATCATTGTTTCTGTTTTGAGGGCCATAGTCAATTCAAATTAGTAAGGAACCTTCATTCCCTGATAAAATTCGGGATTTTTATAATCTTTTCTTAATGGATAACCAGCTTCCCAGTCATAAGGCATAAGAATTCTTCTTAAATCAGGATGATTTAGAAAGATAATTCCGAACATATCATAAGCTTCTCGTTCATGCCAGTCGGCACATTTCCAAACTGATTCAACAGATTCTACTTGAGGGTTTTCTCTTGGCGTTGATACTTTTAATGTAACCTTATGCTTAAATGGAATCGAATATAAATGATAGTAAACACTTAATGTTCCACCTTTTATGATTTCAGTTCCATCTTCATCTTTTATTTTTTCGCCATTAGCATCATCAACACCGGATAAAACCATTAAGCTGTCAAACTTTAATTCTTCATTATCTCTGAGAAACAAACAAACTTTTTTTATTTCGAATGGATTAATCGAAATTATGGGTTCAGTTGGAAGATCTTTGTCGATTGAAATAATTGCTTCACCAAATTCTTTTTTTAATATCTCAAAAATTTCTTCTGTGCTTTTCATACAGATTTTTTTATTAATGATTCGTTCCTAATTTTTTCCTGCAATTTTAGTAAACCTTCTAATAATGCTTCGGGTCTTGGTGGACAACCTGGCACATATACATCAACAGGAATTACTCTATCAACTCCTTTTAAAACATGATAGCCGTGTTCCCAATAAGGTCCACCACAATTAGCGCAGCTTCCCATTGAAATAATATATTTTGGTTCTGGCATTTGTTCATATAATCTTTTAATACGAAGAGCCATTTTAAGCGTTACAGTGCCGGAAATAATAATTGCATCGGCTTGCCTTGGTGTATTCCGTGGAATAACTCCAAAGCGGTCAAAGTCGTAATGAGAAGCTGAAGTTGCCATCATCTCAATTGCACAACATGCCAGTCCAAATCCAAGCTGCCATATAGAAGAGAGGCGAGCCCAATTAAATAAATCTTCAACTTTAGTAATTACTATATTGCCATCTGAGAATTCTTTATCGAGTAAGCCCATCGATTAAACTTGATTTTTGTTTTTTAATAGTTCATCTAAGATTGGAGGTTTTGGTTGAGGTCTTGCCCATTCCAAATCACCTTTCCTCCACTCATAAGCCATTCCTAAAATTAATAGTAGTAAAAATATTATTCCTGAAAGAAAACCGTAAATTCCATAATCTTTATAAATTAAAGCCCATGGAAAAAGAAGAACAACCTCTACATCAAAAATTAAAAAAATCAAAGCGACAACATAAAAACGAATATTAAACTTAATCCATGGCGAGCCTTCAGGATTTTCGCCGCATTCATAGATTTTTAATTTTTCATGCGTCGGACGATTTGGGCTTATAATTTTTGCTACAAAAAGTGTAATTATTACAAATATTGCAGCAAATATTATGAATATCAGAATTTTACCGAACTCAGTAAGCATTAATCTTCAAAAAATTTGTGCGCAAATTAATACTTCAATGTATGATTGTCAAGAAATCTGAATTTAGTATTCCTTACAGCAAATTTTGGTTAAAAGATAATTGTAATGTTTTTATCATAATTGTCATAACTTTTTTAAATGAATTTTATTTTTACCTGAAATAATTTATTTTACAATTGATTTTTGAGTTAAATATTTTTTATGAAAAAATTTTTTTGTCTTGCTCTGTGTATTTTGATTATAATTTCTCATTTAGTAATTAATGCTCAAATTTTATCCAAAAAATGGGAAAAGGTTATTAGTATTGATGATAAAGAAATTTATCTTGACACTTCAAGCATCAAACAAGAAAAAAATATCTTATCTGCACTTATGATTACTTATTATCAACAACCAAAATTTATAAATGAAATAAATCAAGAAATTATATATGTCAAAACACAAACATTGTTTGATACTGTTTCAAGAAAAGTAAATATTATCGGGAATTTATATTATGATAAAAAGCTTAAAATTGTTGGGGATGCATATAAGCCAATACAAATAGCGAGGGAAAATAACGTATGCTTAATTGATACAAGTAAAATTTTTTCTGCTCTTTATGAAAAATGCATCAATTACATAAAATTTCATAATCAAAATAAACAGGATAAAGTTGATTTGCTTTCTGATATTAAATCAAGCAACATCGAATCAAAAAAATTAAATAGCAGCATTAACGATACAGGAAAAACTATTTCACTAGAACCTGAATTAAATGTAAATGAAGAAAATTATGACTTAGGTGCTGAGAGATTGGTTTATAAAACAATTTTTACAGATGGTAATAAATTTTGTGTTCAAGTATCATCATGGAAAGAAAAATGGAAAGCAGAAAGAGAAGTAAGCAAATTAAGAAATATGGGTCATAATGCATTTATTGTTAAAGTGAATATTCCTGGAAAAGGCATATGGTATAGAGTTAGAATAGGATATTTTTCAACATTAACAGAAGTAGAAGATTATGTAAAAAATATGAAATAGTATGAAGACTTTATGCAAAATTATGATTGGAAAAAAATTTTAACAGAAGAACAATATTATGTCTTAAGACAAAAAGGGACTGAAAAACCTTTTACAGGTAAATACTGGAATTTTTTTGAAGAGGGGGTATACAAATGTGCGGGTTGTGGCCAAACATTATTTGATTCGAAAACAAAATTTAAGTCATTTTGTGGCTGGCCAAGTTTTTATGATGTTATTGATAAAAACAAAATAATTCTCAAAGAGGATAATAGCCATGGTATGAAAAGAATAGAAGTATTATGTAAAAATTGTGAAGGACATTTAGGCCATGTTTTTGATGACGGTCCAGAACCAACAGGACTAAGATATTGCATAAATTCTGCAGCTTTATCTTTCCAACCCAAATCAAATTATTAATATTTTGTCTAAATTTATAAAATCCTATTGAATTAAAAAAAATAATCTCATCATTTCATAAAATTTTTAAAAAAATTTAGTAGAAGACAGATTAATGCTTGATTTAATATGAAATCTAATTTATATTTAGTCTAAATAAATTCATGTATTTTTTAGTTACTAATTTATTATTCCATAAAATAAATAGGAGGAAAAATGCAAAAGTTAAGATTTACTTTATTCATAATGTTCTTATTTCAAATTATTCTTCTTTCTCAAAATGGAGTGTATGACTTTAATGCTGTTGTTCATGGGTATGGTGAATTGCACTATAATCATGAAAAAACGGATAAAAAGCCTTTGAAACAAATTCTTGATTTTCATCGATTTGTTACTTTTATAGGATTTTCATGGAATGATAAATGGTCTTTTCATTCTGAAATAGAATTAGAACATAATTATGTTGAAGGTGGGGAAGGTGAAATAGAATTAGAACAGGCTTATGTTAATTATCATTATACTGATTGGCTTGGATTTCAAGCTGGGGTTGTTCTTCCTTCTGTTGGCTTAATCAATGAAATTCATGAACCACCATTATTTTTTGGTGTTGAACGTCCAGATTATAATACAAGAATAATTCCTACAACCTGGTTTGGTAACGGGATTGCATTTTATGGCAAAATAAATTCTTTCGATTATAAACTAACGATAATGGAAGGATTAAATAGTGATAAATTTAGTGAATCAAATGCTATCAGGGATGGCAGAAGAAAAGGCTATAAGGCAGATGCGAAAAATCCCCTTTACAATTTAAGAGTAGATTATTTGGGTTTTCCAAATTTGAAAATTGGAGGTTCATTTACCTATAATAAAGCATCAGGCGATACTTCAACAAATAAAATTTATTTATATGAACTTCATGGCAGATATCAAACTAATAATTTAGATGTTATTGCAGAATACGGAAACATTGATTATGAAAAGTATAATCTAAAACGATCAACAGGTTTTTACCTGGATATAGGTTATAATATTGCAAGCTTTTTTAATTGGGATACAAAAGTAATTCCTTTCATTCGTTATTCTGATTACAATACTGCTGCAAAAACAAATTTAGGCGGGGATTCAGAAAAAAGAAATCATTTTACTTACTGGATGGTAGGGTTGTCAGTAAAACCTATTGACCAAATTGTTTTCAAATTGGATTATGGTATACGAAAAAGAGAGCTTAACAACGAAAAAACTACTCTATTTAATCTTGGTGTTGGTTATATGTTTTAATAATTCATTCTATGGTTAATCTATGAAAACTGTTCTATTAATTTTATTGTTATTAGTACAAGTTGACTTAAAAGAAAATGCTGAAAAAATAATATCAAGTTATTTTAATAAAAATATTAAAATGGTATTTCAGAAATTTGAATTGCCAATAGAAATAAAAACAAAAATAGAAAAAGAATGTAATCAAAGATTTTTTAATAAATATATTTATTTATGGAAGATTTTTGACGACGGTAAATTGATTGGTATTGCAATGCTTGATAATGTGCTTGGTAAATCATTACCTATTACTTTCATTGTAATATTTGATAGTGAAGGTAGGATTTTAACAGCTGAGATAGTTAAATATAGAGAATCTTATGGGAATGCTGTTCAGGAGAAAAGCTGGTTAAATCAATTTAACGGGAAAGATGTAAATCATCAATTCAAAGTTGGTAAAGATGTAAGCAGTATTAGTGGTGCTACAATTTCTGCAAATTCAGTAACAACAGGAATAAAAAAGCTGAGTATTCTTTTTTCACTCATTAAAGATACATTATGAATATCACCTTAAAATCTTTAAATAGTTCATTAAAAAAATTCATTGCTGTTTATACTATAGTAATTTCTATAGGAGTAGGAACTGGGTTGGCTTTTTTAAACCATACAACTTCTTTTTCACCAAAAGGTACAATTGAAAGATTTAATGGTGATAAAAAGAGCATAGATTCTGACTTTGAAGTTCCAGAAAATTATCCTAAGCCAATCTCGGAATTGTTAATTACAACACATAATCATATTCTGGGATTGGCTTTTATATTCTTTTCTATTGGACTGATATTTTATTTTAATTCGATAATTAACGGCAGGTTGAAATTATTTATTATGACTGAACCATTAGTATCAATAATAATTTCTTTTGGTTCAATATGGCTAATGAGATTTGTTGAAGAAAAATTTGTTTATCTAGCGGTTATATCTGCATCGATAATGTATCTATCATTTTATTTTATGGCATTTATTTCACTTTATGAATTGATTTTCAAAAGATAAATTTTGTTAGGGAAGATTAATTTTTTATTTTCGGTTGTTAAAATGAGGTCAATATGGGTAACATAGGCGCAACTGAAATTATTATAATAATTTTTATTCTGGTTCTATTATTTGGTGCAAAGAAAATTCCAGAACTTATGAAAGGCTTAGGGGAAGGAATTAAATCCTTCAAAAAAGCTTTAAGTGGTGAAGAAGATTCTTCCAAAAATGACAATTCCAAATAAACCCCATTGTTGTTAATTGCTGCAATTATTAAACCTCTTTATTTTTGCGGTGCTAAAGTGTGTAATTTTATGGAGGATTTATGAGCGATAGTCCAACCGTAAAAAAATATGAATTTAAAGCTGAAGTAAAAAAACTATTAGACATTCTTGTTCATTCTCTTTATACAAGCAGAGAAATTTTTTTACGAGAATTAATTTCAAATGCATCAGATGCACTTGATAAACTTAGATTTGAATCCAACAGGGGAACTGCAATTGTTGATAAAGATTTACCACTTGAAATAAAAATTTCTAATGATGAAAAGAATAAATTGCTGATTGTCTCTGATACAGGAATTGGGATGAATAGAGATGAATTAATAACAAATATTGGAACTATAGCAAAATCTGGAACTGAAGAATTTCTTAAAATACTTTCGGAGTCGAAAGCAGAAGCAACTAACCTCATTGGTAAATTTGGTATTGGTTTTTATTCAGTATTTATGGTTGCAAAAGAAGTTGTAATAAAAACAAAATCATTTCGTCCCGAAGATGAAGCTGTTCAGTGGAAATCTGATGGCTTAGGTGAATATGAAATTACAACACTAGAAGAAAAAATTCCAAGAGGAACAAAAATTGAAATTTATTTAAAAGATGACGCAACAGAATTTGCTGAAAAATGGCGACTTGAATCAATAATTAAAAAACATTCTAATTTTATTTCTTATCCCATTTATATTGGCAATGAAAAAATCAACACAATAAGTGCAATCTGGCGCGAACCCAAAAGTTCCATCACAAAGGAACAGTACAATGAGTTTTATAAATTTTTAACTTATGATTCCGAAGAACCCGCAGATATAATACACAAATCAATTGATGCTCCAATTCAATTTAATGCATTATTGTTCATTCCAAAGAAAAGCAGTGAATATTTCTGGATTGACAGAGAAAATTATGGTCTGGATTTGTATGTTAGAAGAGTTTTAATTCAACATAAGAATAAAGATTTGCTGCCTGAATATTTGAGTTTTGTGAAAGGAGTTGTTGATTCAGAAGATTTGCCATTAAATATATCAAGAGAAACACTTCAGGAAAATATAATTTTCAATAAAATTGCTTCAAGTGTAACAACTACAGTATTGACTTATTTAATTGAAAAAGCAAAAAATGAAAGGGAAGGTTATAGTAAGTTCTGGAAAGAGCATGGTAAAGTTTTTAAACTTGGTTATACTGATTTTGTCAATAAGGATAAATATATTGAACTTTTGAGGTTTAATTCATCAAAATGCAAGGACGAAGAAGAATTAATTTCACTTGAAGAGTATATAAGTAGAAAACTCGAAAATCAAAAAGAAATATATTATGCAAGCGGGATAAATAGAAATGCTATTGATTCTGACCCTCACATGGAAATTTTCAAGAATAAAAATCTTGAGGTTCTTTATTTGTATGACCCGATTGATGAGTTGATTTTAACTTCGTTGGGGAAATATAAAGATTATGATTTTAAATCTATTGAAACTGTAGATGCAAGGAAACTCGAAGAATTCAAATCATTAACTGACGCTAAAAAGGAAGTCGAAGAATTAAGCAGTGATGATAAGAAACATTTTAGCAGTCTGCTATCAAAAATGAAAAAGATACTTGGAGATAAAGTTGAGGATGTAATTGAATCTAAAAGATTGGTTGATAGTGCAGCATGTCTTGTTCTGAAGGATAATGAATTAACTAACACAATGCAAAAAATATTGAGAATTACGAATAAAAATTTAGCTCCGCAAAAAAAAATTTTAGAAGTAAATCCTGATAATATACTTGTGCGAAATCTTATAAAAATATTTAAATCTGATTCAAATGATGAATTCATTAGGATTGCAACTGAACAGTTATATGATTTAGCTCAACTAAATGATAGCGATTTGGAGGACATTCATTCATTTATTAAAAGAAGCAGCAAAATTCTGGAAGAGTCGAGCAACTGGTATCTCAAAATAAAAAATTATCAATAATACAATAATGAAAAAAATAAAAGTTGTTGTAACAGGTGGAGCTGGTTTCATTGGCAGTCACATTGCTGAATACTGGATGAAAGATGAGGCTGAAGTTCATATAATAGATAATTTGCGTTCAGGATTTTTATCTAATATAGAAAATCTTAATGGTGTAATTTTTCATAAAGGGAGTGTTACAGATAAATCTTTAGTTTTTGATGTGCTTAAAGATGCAGACTATGTTCATCATTTAGCAGCTCTTGTATCTGTCCCTGAGTCTATAGAAAAACCTTTTGAATGTGTTGAAATAAATATCATAGGTTTATTAAACGTTCTTGAAGCAGCAAGATATCATAAAGTTAAAAAAGTTGTTTTCAGCAGTTCAGCTGCAATTTATGGTGATAACGAAGAATTACCCAAATCAATTAATTCATTACCCGACCCTAAATCACCTTATGGAATTACTAAACTCGAAGGTGAGTATTACTTAAAAATGTATAATAAAGAATATGGATTGGGAACAGTTTCACTAAGGTATTTTAATGTATTTGGACCGCGACAAAATCCCGACAGTCAATATGCAGCTGCAATTCCAATTTTTATTAAAAAGGCTTTGGCTAATGAACCTGTTACAATTTATGGTGATGGTACACAAACCCGTGATTTTATTTTTGTTAAAGATGTTGTAAAAGCAAATATACTTGCAGCAAAGAATGATAAAGTTTCTGGAGTTTTTAATGTAGCTCTTGGTAAATCAATTTCAATTAATGAGATTGCAAGGGAAATTATTAAATTAACAAACAGTAAAAGTAAGATTATATACGAAAAAGAAAGAAAAGGAGATATAAAACATAGTATGGCTTCCATTAAAGAAACTATAGAACAATTAAATTATTACCCTGAAAATACTTTAATTGAAGGATTAAAGGAAACGGTTGATTACTTCAGAAATAATCAATTGCAGAAGTAATTTTGGTAAGACTTTTCTCCTAAGCATATTCTTTTAATAAATACTTGCATTGTTTAATAAATAAAAAATCTTTTTGTATTTTTGTTATAAATATTTTCTTATAATAGATACATATCAAGAAATTGGAAGATTTTGTTCAGAATAATAAGCTTACGATATTGGGTAAACTAACAGCAGGTTTATTGCATGAGATTAGGAATCCGCTAACTGTAATCAAGCTGAATCTTGATTACATGAAAATGTTTGAGAATGAATTATCAAGTGAAATTCAAGAATCAATTACATCTTCGCTCGAAGCATTCGAAAGAATAAATTTTATTATTAGTGACATTCTTGATTTTACACGCAAGTCGCCTGATACAAAAAAAGCAATATCGATTAATGCAATTACAGATAGGACAATAGAAATTGTCAGCATAACAGCTTCAAAAAGGGGGATTAAAATCATTAAAGAATTGGATGAGAATATTCCATCAATATATGCTAATGAAAATAAATTACTGCAGGTATTTATTAATTTGATTAACAATGCAATTGAAGCGTCATACGAGAGGGGGGAAGTTATTGTAAGGACAAAAAGAAAAATTGATAATGATAAAATTATTGTTTTATGGGAAGTTCAAGATTTTGGATGTGGAATTAAGCCAGAAGATAAGGAAAAAATCTTAGTAGGATTTTTTACAAGCAAAGACAAAGGAACTGGTGTGGGATTAACAGTATGCAAAAGATTGCTTGAAGAAATAAATGCTGAATTAAATTTTGAATCTGAATATGGTAAAGGCTCAAAGTTTTTTGTAAAGTTTAATTCTTTAGTTACAAACGATAATTGAAAACTATGATTCCGAAAGTATTAATAATTGATGACGATGATTTAGTTTCTTCTTCGTTGAAGAAAGTTTTGACAAAACAAAACTTTGATGTGCAGGCATGCCTGGATGCCAACGAAGCAAAAAAATACATTGCAGAATTTCAACCCGATGTTATTCTTCTTGATATATATCTTACTACTCATAATGGAATTGACCTTCTAAAAACAATTAAAAAAGAATATCCTTCAATTCCTGTAATTATGATTACAGGTTATGCAGACATAAAGATGGCTGTAACCTCAATTAAAGCAGGTGCATTTGATTTTCTTCTTAAACCAATTGACTTAGACCAATTGTTAATTGTACTTGATAAAGCAATAGAAAATGTAAGATTAAAATCAGAAGTAGATAGACTTCATACATTATTGATGCAGGATGAATTAACACCAGACTTTTTTGGGAAAAGTACAAAAATTCATAGACTGCTTCATTCTGTGGAAAAATTAGCTAAAAGTCCAGATACAACAATTTTGCTTGAAGGAGAAAGCGGTACTGGCAAAGAAGTTTTTGCAAAATATATTCATCAAAAAAGTCCACGCAGCAGTGCTCCATTTATCACCATAAACTGTGCAACAATTCCAAGAGAATTAGCTGAAAGCGAACTGTTTGGTCATGAAAAAGGAGCTTTTACAGGTGCTTCTCAAAAACAAAACTCGGCAAATTTGAATTAGCTAATAACGGAACATTATTGTTAGATGAAATTGGCGAATTAAGTCTGGATATGCAGGTTAAATTGTTGCGTGTACTTCAAGAAAGAAAATTTTATAGACTTGGCGGAGAAAAAGAAATTAGTGTCAATGTTAGAGTTCTTGCAGCTACAAATAGAAATCTCGAAGAAGAAGTAGCAAAAGGGAATTTCAGAGAAGATTTGTTTTATAGATTAAATGTTGTAAAAATTTATATTCCTCCTTTAAGAGAAAGAAAAGAAGATATTCCATATATCGCTTATTCATTTCTAAAAGAATTTAATCAGAAGTTTAATAAAGAAATAACAGGCATTGATTCTGGTGCACTTGAGCTTCTTAAATCATATCACTGGAAGGGAAATATTAGAGAATTAAGAAATGTTATGGAGAGAGTTGTTCTTTTATGTGAAGATAATGTTTTGAGTGAACATCATTTTAGCTTTTTAATTGATAGTAAAAGTAATATTGAAGAAAACAGTGACCAATTCATACTGCAAATTCCATCTAAAGGAATTAAGATGGATCAGGTCGTAAAGGCTTTAATTCAAAAGACACTTAAAATTACAAATGGCAATCAGGTAAAAGCTGCTAAAATTTTAGGATTATCTCGTTCCAAACTTCGCTATAGAATGGAACAACTTGGAATTGAAGTAACAAAACAAATTAATCAAAATTAGGATGCAGCTGTAAGGTTATCGCTATAAAGTTTTAATATTTTTTAACGATAATAAAGTGCCTCAAAAAATTATTGCCCTGAATATTTCATAAAAGGACCGCATAAAAATGCGGTCCTCCCTCCTGAGAGACTGCGCGATAATATCAATTTAACGCGAAATTTATCTCGTTTATTGCGAAAAGAAAATTTTTTACATTGTTTATTATCGAAATAGATTTCGCTTTATAATTATCACGCAGTCTTTTTTAATTGAGGAATGATCGAGTGAATTTATTATGATGATTAAATAGAAAAAGTAAATGAAGCATTTGATATTGAGAATCCCTTAAACGCAAAATTGGAATTTGATTCTTCGTCGTCCGCCTAACGTCGAGACTCCTTAGAATGACAGGAAAAAGTAGAATTGTCATTCTGACTCACCGAAGGTGAGGAAGAATCTATTAAATATAATATTGTTTTAGGTTCTTCGTCGTCCGCCTTACCGCAGCTTTCTCAGAATGACAGGGGAAAAAATAGTGGCGGATTCCTCAGAATGATAGAGGAGATAATAACGGCGGACTCCTTAGAATGACAGAGAAGAGAATTACGGTTTGTCTCATCAGAATGAGAATGAATGAAAATATGAAAAAGTAATTCTGCCAGTCAAATATGGAGTAGAATCTCTAATAGAAAGAATGAATAAAAATTTTTTATGAATAAATCATTGTTGGACTCTAACAAGGGACGGTGCATGAGTTAATTTGTTAATTTATAATTGTTACACAATCTTATATAAAACATTTAAAAAGTTGAAAATGATGATAGAAATAATAGTTACAATCTTAATTTTTCTTTTCGAATTTTATTGCCTGTATTAAAATATTGATAAGGTCTTCTTTATCATATGGTTTGGCGAGATAATAATCGAAACCGTCATTTAAAAGTTTTTTTTCGTCTCTAAGTAATGCATAGCCGGTTATAGCAATAAGGGGCAGATTTTTGTATTCAGGATACTTTTTGATTTCTTTTGCAAAATCAATACCACTCGGACCACTTCCAAGATTTATATCCACAAGAATTGCTTCATACTTATTATTTTTGATTTTTTCTATAGCCTGTGAATAATTATGAGCACTGTCAACATCACAAATGTCACGTAAAAAGAGTGATACTAATTCTGCATTTAGCAAATTGTCTTCAATGCTTAATATCTTAGGTTTTCTATGGAGTTTTATATCTTTAGTTTTTCTTTCTGAAATAGCTGTTAAAGGTTTGTTCTTATTAATATTATCACTTTCTTGAATTTTAGTCCCTGGTAAAATTATACTAAATGTTGAACCTTTTCCAAGCTCACTTTCAACAGTAATATCTCCGTTCATTAAATTTGCCATTTTTTTTGCTACTGATAGCCCTAATCCACTCCCTTCAAAATTTCTGCGTATTCCTTCACTAAGCTGTCTGAATTCCCTAAAAATTTTTGATTGGTCTTCTTTTGCAATTCCAATACCAGTATCAATAACTTTTACAATTGCATAACAATTTTTCGAATCATGATTTGATGTGACTACAATTCTAACACTTCCAACAGAAGTAAATTTGAAAGCATTATCTACTATATGCAGTAAAATTTGTTTGTAAAGATTTTCATCGCCAATTGCACAAATTTCTTCATCCTGGACTTCAATACTAAATGACAGTGATTTTTCAGCGGCTGTTCTGTCATAATTTGTTAAGAAATATTTTGTATAAGATGCAAGATTAAATTCTGTAATATTTATAGGAAAAGTTCCAGATTCAATTTCAGATAAGTTGAGGATGGAGTTTAATGTAACTAAAAGTCTTTTGCCGGATTTTAATATTTTATCTACAATATCAACGTGTTCTGCGTTCTTTAATTCATCCCTTAATAAACTTGCAAATCCAATAATTCCTGTTAATGGAGTTCGCAGTTCATGACTCATATTTGATAGCAGAGTGGATTTCAATCTGCTTGCTTCTTCAGCGCTGTCAAGAGCACGTTTTAATTCGAACTCCATTTCTTTTTTTTCAGTAATATCTTCTTTAATTGCAAGAAAATGAGTTATTTCACCTTCATCATTTTTAATAGGTGATATTGTTGCAGATTCCCAATAAAACTCACCATTTTTCTTTCTGTTTTTGAATTCCCCTCTCCATTCTTTGCCAGATAGAATTCTTTGCCATAATTCTTCATATTCATGATCCGGTGTATAACCTGATTTTAAGAAGTTAATTTTTTTGCCTCGAACTTCTTCGAAGAAATAGCCTGTTACTTCTGTAAATTTTGGGTTGGTATATTCAATTTTCCCATCTAAGTCAGTAATAATTATAATCGAAGAACTCTGGTCAACTATTCTTGATAATTTATTAACCTGTTCAAGAATTTTCTTTTTCTCAGTCACATCTTGAAAATATGTAATTAAATATTTTTCGTTATTGAATGAATAAACCGATACATAAATTTTTAAGTCGAATTCACTACCGTCTTTTCTTTTCCCTTTGATATTGTTGAATTCTAAATGAGAACTAAGGTTAATGGCATTTGATAATATTTTTTTTACATTGTTTTGATTTGCTTGATTAATGAATTCTAAAATTGATTTCCCATTAAATGAATCATTTTTATCAATTCCAAATAATCTATTGAATGCGGGATTATGCATTACAATTATTTCATTTTGTAGAACAGCAAAAGCCTGTGCACAATTTTCAAAAATGAAGCGGAATAACTCTAAAGAGTGTTCAGCTTGAAAATTTGATTCGTATTTTTTTGCTTTTACTGTCTGTTCTCTTTCCATAATTTTTAATTATTTTGCTTTTGGAAGTGTTATATAAAATGTAGAACCTTTTCCGGGTTCGCTTTCAAACCAGATTTTGCCACTATTTAGTTCAACCATCTCTTTGCATAAAATTAATCCTAAGCCGGTACCTGTCTCATTTTCTGTACCGTGTGTTGTAATTTGTTCACCAAGCTTAAATAATTTTTCTTGAATATCTTTATCCATTCCAACACCCTGGTCCGCTATTGATACCTGAATATAATTTTCATGTCTTTCTGCATCGATAACTATGGTTCCACCTCTCTTCGAATATTTAATTGCATTTGATAGTAAGTTATTGAATATTGCGTTGACCATAGTTTCATCTGCAAAAGCTTCAAGATTTTCTTTCAGGTAATTAATCACAGTTAGCTTTTTATTCTCGAGAGCGTTTTTATTTAAGTTAATTACATTAACCATTTCTTGATATAAATTACACTTTGTTGGGTTAAATTGAACAGTGCCAAGTGCAAACCGAGACCATTGCAATAATCCTTCTATAAGATTATATAAATTTTTCACTGATGTCTTAGCATAACCAAGATATTTTTTTAGTTCATCGGTTGTAAGTTCATCAAATGTTTCGGAAATTATATCAAAAATTCCAAGCAGACCTTGAAATGGACTTTTTAAATCGTGTGCAATAACAGAAATAAATTTTTCTTTTGATGATTTATCTTGAGTTAATTCTTCAATCTGTTTTTGAAGTTGTAAATTATTTTCTTCGAGTTTCCTGATTAAATCTTCTAAATTTACTTCTGTGATTTCTGATTGGACATCAAATTTAATTGTGATCCCGCCTGCAATTTTATCTGTATAATCTACAAAAACCCATAATCGGTAGGGGAATCCAAAAGTCTTTAATGGATAAGAAGAAAATTTTATAAATCGGTTTTCTTTGCAGCTTAAGATAAGACTTACATTTTTTTCTTCATTTTTAGATAATTCTTTTAAGAGATTCACATTTCCCAATTCATTCAAACAATTTTTTTCAAGATAATCGATGAACTCCTGAATATTTTTTGAATGAATCTCTTCGTAATTTATTCCAAATAATTTGAGTAATGAAGTGTTAGAATAAATTATCGAACCTGAATTATCGCTTACTAAAAATCCAATATCGAAAGCATTTAATAATAAATATAAAGTGTGCAAACCTTTTACATTAAGCTTTACATTCTCTGAATTATTCTGTATAAGATTGTTGTTTTGTATCATTATAAAAATTTATTTATTCAAATTAGACTTATCTGCACAAAATAAATTACTTCACATTTTATTATCGAAAAAGATTTTGTTTTCTTTAATTTAAATCAAAATATAAAATTCAAATTTTGGTTCCGAATATAATCATTTCGAGCTAAATCTTTTCAGAAACTTTTCGATAATCAAAGTGGACGATTATTATCATTTGGCTAATATTATTCATTATAAACTTTAAAAAACATACATAAGAAGATTTTTTTTGATGATAATGACAGGCACATAACTTGAAAGTTATTCAAAAACAAATAATGGTCTTTTATGAATAGTAGTTCTATCAATGAAAATTTTTTTAATGAATTAGAAAAATATTCAAGCGACGAAATAATTGATGTTTTATATTCATTAGATGAAAGTTCAGATGTTGAAAAGTTTGTACCTCAAATATGTTCACTCATATCGCATGAAGATAAAGGTGTGCGTAATGCTGCTACAATGTTGTTATTAAATCATCGTCCAAAAGAAGCTCCATCTCATCTTGTCCATTATATTTCTTCTCCTGATATATCGATTAGAAATCTTGCTGGAGAAATTTTAGCAAAACTTGGAGATTTATCTGTTGATGCATTAATGGAATATAATCATGATAGAAGTGATGATGATAATAAATTTATAATCGATTTACTTGGTATAATTGCTAATCCCAGATCAGTTAATCATATAATCGAGGTTTTGAGTACAACAGATAATGATAATGTTATTCTTGCCTGTATTGAAGCACTTGGCAATATTCGTTATGAAGATGCTGTTGATATATTGCTTCTTTTCTATGAAAGGAATGAATTATACAAACCAACAATTGTAGAAGCCTTAGGGAAAATTGGTTCTCAAAAGGCTCTTAATTTTCTAATTTCGAAATTTAATTCTGAAGATGAATTAACAAAATATTCAATTCTGGAAAGTCTTGGATATATAGGAGATGTGAACACATATTTCTTTCTTCTTGAGCAAATCTTAAATGTTCACGGACCACTTGTATGGCCACTGATAACGTCTATCTTTTTATTAAAAGAAAAATACAATCTTGATATTCCTTTTGATGATAAAATGAAAAGTTTGTTAATGTATACATTGAGAGAGGGAAATGCTGAACATAAAAAAATTGCTTTATCATTGATAAATGTTTTTAATGATAAAGATATTTTACTTGCAAGTTTAAGATTTCTTGGAGAAGATTACGAGCTTGATGAAATAATTCGCTCAAAGGTAACAAATAATATAATTTTTGTTTTTGAAGAAATGCCCCGCATACTAAATGAAAAACCAGAAAATGTAGTTCATATTTTGAATTTGCTTTTGTCAATTATATCGGACGCCATGAATTCCGAAGCCCAATCTCAAATATCTTTAATGATGATACGTAATCTGATTCATTCTGTTAGTGAATATTTAACTCATCCAGACGAAGAGGTAAGAAGAGCAAGTATGGAAATAATATTTAATCTTGACCCGGAAAGTGCACTACTGTTTATTGATTCGATGATTAATGATGAAAATATATGGAACAAATTAAGATTAATAGAATTACTTGAGACCGTTGAAAATTCTGAATCGACAAACGCATTAATTCGCTTAGCACAGGATGAAGATGAGATGGTTAGAAGTAAAGCACAGGAAGTAATTGAATTAAGAAAGAAAATTAATTCCACTACAAAATAATTAAAAATATGAGCCAATTTACTGAATTAAATGTTTCTGATATAAGTAAGAACTTAAGCAGTGTTTTACCGAAGCAGATGACTATGTCGCTTCAGTTATTTCAGGAAATACGAAAATATATTTACGATTTGACTGGTATTTATTTTCAGGATAATAAAAAATATTTGCTCGAAAGCCGTTTGCAGAGGAGAATTTCGTTTCTTGGATTAAAAGATTATGAAGAATATTTCAACTTATTAAAAAGCAATAGAAATACAGAAGAAAAGAAATATTTTTACGAAGCAATAACAATAAACGAAACATTCTTCTTTCGAAATCAACCACAGCTTGACGCACTTGCTTCTAAAGTATTTCCTGAAATAATTCAAAATAAAATTTCACAAAAGAAAAATAGAGTGCGGGTTTGGAGTGCAGCTTGCTCATCTGGCGAAGAAGCATATTCGATTGCGATGGTATTTGATGATTTAGTGAAACCGAAATATCCAAATATTGAAATAGAAATTATTGGAACCGACATAAGTTCAGCTGTTATTGAAACGGCTAAAAATGGAGTTTATAAAGAATACTCGGTTCGTAATATTCCTCCATACTACTTAAAAAAATATTTTTTAATAAATGGCAATACTTTCGAAGTAAAACAAGAATTAAAAAAGCTTGTTTCTTTTAGTATACTCAACTTATATGATGATATTATGATGAAAACAATGTACAATTTTGATATAATTTTTTGTGCCAACGTCTTAATTTATTTCGATAATGCTTCGAAAATAAAAGTGGTTTCGCATTTATATAATTCATTAAACAGAGGAGGCTATTTGTTTATTGGTTATTCTGAAACTTTGCAGGGTATTTCGAAAGCATTTAATCTTGTTAGTTTTCCTAAGACTGTCGGATATAAGAAGGAGTAATAATATAAAATGAAACGGGTAATATTAGTTGCTGATGATTCTCCGACAATAAGAAAATTTGTATCTGTAGCCTTGAGTGTTAAAGGTTACGAGATCATCACCTGCTCGGATGGAATGGAAGTATTGGAAAAGCTGCCTAATTATAAAATTGATTTGTTGATAACAGATTTAAATATGCCTAATGTTGATGGTTTTCAACTTATCCGTTCTATCCGAAATAATGAAGAATATAAAGATTTGCCAATCATTGTTCTAACCTCGTTAGGTAACAGTGAAGATATACACAGAGGTTTAGAATGCGGAGCTAATTCATATTTAATAAAACCATTTGATCCCAAAAGAGTTTTATACGAAGTTTCAAAATATTTGAATTAGGAGTAAAACTATGGCACTCAAATTCTTAGTAGTCGATGATTCAGTAACAATGAGGAGAATTGTAGCCAATTCCCTCAAATCAATCGGTTATGATAACTTTGTTGAAGCTGCCGATGGCAAAGAGGCACTTTCAAAGTTAAATTCCGATGATTCAATTAACTTTGTTATAACCGATTGGAACATGCCGGAAGTTTCCGGGCTTGAATTAGTAAAAGCAATACGCTCAAACGAAAAAACTCAATCTCTCCCAATCTTAATGGTTACAACAAGAGGACTAAAAGAAGATATTCTCGAAGCCCTTCAAGCCAAAGTAAATAATTATATAGTAAAACCATTTACACCCCAAATTCTGCGGGAGAAGATTGAACAAATTTTAGCAAGTTCATAAAATGGAGTTAAATATGGAAAATCAATTAAGCATGGAACAGGTGTTTCAAAAGTTAGGGGACTTAAAGCAATTCTTCATATTCGGTCAAAAAATTGTCCCTTTATTCAAAAAAATTATTGATTTTATGACCGATATTGTTCCTCTGCTTGAAAATGTAAATAATTCAATTCAAGATACAACAAGTAAAATGCCCAAAGCTGCTCATCAGATTAACAGTGTTACAAATGCAACTGAAATAGCAACAAGTGAAATTCTTGATATTGTTGATTCAATGTCTACGGATATGACTAAAATTAAAAATGAACTTGAAGATTTGAAGAATGGATTTTTTAATCAGAGAGTAGCTTTAGATAAATTAATTAATGAATATCCAGGTCTCAATGGCAGACTTGAAGAATTAAAATCTGCACTTGTTATTGATGAGCTAGAAAGTAAAGTTGTTGGATTAGAAAGCGTCATTCAAAAAATAGAAAATGATATTACAAATATTACAATTTCACTTCAGGTGCAGGATATAACTGCTCAGCAATTAGCTTCTGTAAATCATTTAATAGATTCTGTCCAAAAGCGGCTTTCTTCTTTGCTTTTTGATTTTAATAAACAGGATGGTTTTCAAATTCCTCATTTTGAAGAAATACATGACCATAAAAAGCCCTATAATCCAAATGCTAAATATGATAGAAATCATGAAATGCAAAAAGTTGCTGATGAATTAATTAATGGTAACAATAAAACTTCACAGGAAGAAATAGATAAATTGTTTGGTAAATAATGGAAGGTACAACTCAAAATCCGATGCTAATCGACCCTGAGATGAAGGAGATTGTCGACAGCTTTTTGCTGGAGACAAAAGAAATTCTCGAAAATCTCAATGTCGACTTAATAGAACTTGAAAAACGCCCGGATGATTTGGATTTATTAAATCAAATCTTTCGTTCGTTTCATACAATTAAAGGAACATCTGGCTTTCTCGGTCTGGAAAAATTGCCTGCAGTTACACATAAGTGCGAGGATATTTTAAATAAGCTGCGAAAGGGAGAAGCAAAATTAAATTCTAATTTAATGGATGGGATCATTTTAGGTTATGATACAATTAAAGAACTGCTAATAAAAATTGAAAATGAAAAAAATGAAGATGTAGATGTAGAAAATGTTATTAAGGTTCTGGCAGGTTTACTAGAAAGCATGGGGAATAATCCTGCAGGTGATATTCAAATTGAAACTCATGTCCAAACTACAAGTCAAATTGAAGCAAATCAGCCCAATATAGAATCAGTTAATACAACTGTAAAAGAAAAAAATGCTGCGGCTAAATTATCTTCTACTGCGGAATCAAAGAAAACAGATAATACAATTCGTGTAGAAGTTGAAAGGCTGGATGCATTATTAAATATTGCTTCTGAATTAGTTTTAGGAAGAAATCGTCTGATGCAAGTTAATAGTCAAGTTGCACTCGAATTTGAAAATTCAAACATTGCTAAGGATTTAGCTGATGCAACAAAGCAAATTGATTTGATGACAAGTGAACTTCAGCTTGTTGTAATGAAATTAAGAATGATTAAAATTGGAAAAGTCTTTAATAGATTTCCACGAGTTGTAAGAGATTTATGTAAAGAACTTGAAAAAGAAGTAGAACTAAAAATTTATGGTGAAGATACTGAAGTTGATAAAAATTTAATTGAAGAAATAAACGACCCACTTGTTCATCTCGTTCGAAATGCAATAGACCATGGAATAGAAAAACCTGATGTAAGATTGGCTAAAGGAAAGAATAGAAAAGGCACGGTTATTTTATCTGCTGAACATGAAGGAAATAATATCGTAATTAAAATTGAAGATGATGGAAAAGGAATTGATCCTGAAGTAATTAAAGAAAAAGCAATTAGTAAAGGTTTCATTACTGCAGAAAGAGCAAAAGAATTATCTAAACAGGAAGCATACAATCTAATTTTCCATCCAGGATTTTCCACAGCAGAAGTTGTTACCAATGTTTCAGGTCGTGGAGTAGGGATGGATGTAGTCAAGACTAATGTAGCAAAATTAAGAGGAACAATTTCTGTTGAATCAGAAGTGGATAAAGGAACAAAAATAATTTTGAGACTTCCTTTAACACTTGCAATTATTTCAGGAATGATTGTAAAAGCCTGCAATCAAACTCTTGTTATTCCTCTTCATTCTGTAATTGAAGTAATTAGAGTAAATAGAAATCAAATAGAAACAGTACGAGGTAAAGAGGTAATTAATTTACGGGATTCAATTTTACCGATTATTGGTTTAGAAGAACTTATAGACAATAGAGAAAATGGTCATAAGAAAGAAACACAATGGCAATATATTGTTGAAGTAGGTGTAGCAGAAAAAAGATTTGGGATAAAAGTAGATGATTTAGTTGGTCAGCAGGAGGTTGTTATTAAATCGCTTGGCAATTACCTCGGAAAAATTGATGGCATTGCAGGTTCAACAATCATGGGAGACGGAACAGTTGTAATAATTCTTGATATTAACGAATTGTTTAACAAACTGGAAAAGAAAATTAATGCCTAATATTTCTGTTTTGGTGGTAGATGATTCTGCTTTCATGCGTAAATCTCTTTCTTTAATGCTTGAAAGCGATGAAAAAATAAAAGTAATTGGAACTGCACGCAATGGTCAGGAAGGGGTTGAACTTGCAAAAAAATTAAGACCTGACATTATAACTCTTGATATTGAAATGCCCGTGATGGATGGGCTTACTGCATTAAAAAAAATAATGGCAGAAGCACCAACCGCAGTTTTAATGGTCAGTTCGCTTACTACAGAAGGAGCAGAAGCAACATTAACTGCTTTAGAATTAGGAGCGGTTGATTTTATTCCTAAAGAATTGTCTTATGTTAATGTTAACATAACAAAAATTAAAGACAGCTTAATTACAAAAGTAAAAGAAATTTATCGTCAAAAATTTCTTAAGGAAAGATTAGAAAGACTTGCCAAATCTTCTGAAATTAATAAGAAAAAAACTGTTTCAGTTTCGCAGAAAGAAATTTCAAGAAATGATTTTCGTGCAGTTTCAATTGGAATATCAACTGGTGGACCTTTATCATTACAAAAAATTTTACCAATGTTATCATCTAACATCAAAGTTCCCATTTTTATAGTTCAGCACATGCCTCCTAAGTTTACAAAATCACTTGCAGATAGATTAAATTCAATATGCAGTTTATCTGTTAAAGAAGCTGAGAATGGAGAATCAGTTCAAAATGGAGTTATTTATATTGCACCAGGCGGTTATCATATGAAATTGAAAAAAATTAATCTCACAAATGCAGCAATTGAAATTACAGAAGAACCAAAGGATTCAGTTCATAAACCTTCTGTTGATGTAATGATGAGTTCAGTTGTAGATTTTTATGGTAAGCATACACTTGGTGTTATAATGACAGGAATGGGGAAAGATGGACTGGAAGCAGTAAGATATTTGAAAAGTGTTGGCGGTTATTCAATTGCTCAGGATGAAGAATCATGTGTGGTCTATGGGATGCCAAAAGCAATTGTTGATGCAGGTCTTGCAGATGCAGTTTTGCCATTAGAAAAAATTCCAGAACAAATTAATAAGGTGCTTTGCCATGCCTAATCGTTTTGAAGAAGCTTTAATGAAAGATATTTTTACAAAGAACAAAATTCATACAGGCAATTTAATTAAAGCCTCGGATGTTGAAATCAAAGGTTATACAAAAATTACTGTTGAAGAAGATGATATTGAGGGTGTTAAAATATTTATAAAGAAAGATGCAAATGATATTGTAAAGGAAATTAAATTTGTATGTTCATGTGGTCAAACTAAAAGTATTATTCTTGATTATAATGATTAATAATTTACAACTGTTCATATTTAGCCAATCTTTTTAGTTATCATTTAAACATTTCATTAAAAATCAATCATTTATTATGGCATTTCTTTTGGAT
The DNA here is from genome assembly GCF_036860675.1 of Rosettibacter primus. Taxonomy (NCBI): domain Bacteria; kingdom Pseudomonadati; phylum Ignavibacteriota; class Ignavibacteria; order Ignavibacteriales; family Melioribacteraceae; genus Rosettibacter; species Rosettibacter primus. The sequence goes on along the minus strand of NZ_JAYKGK010000004.1, from coordinate 74,623 downwards.
ATAATATTCAAAAAATCCAAAAGTGTATGTCGACAATTAAACTGCTTGAAAACTTGCTTAATTACTGTGTTGTAAAGAATAAGGTTATTGCAAATAACATTGCCAATGTTCATACAGAAAATTATAAGAGAGAAGATGTTTCTTTTAAAAGTCTTTTGAAAGAAAATTCCGATGCAATTCTAAAGACTACTAACGGTAAACATCTGCCTGCAATAAATTCAACTCAAGATAATAATCCTGCTTTTGAAATAATTTATGATGAAAGCAGTGAAAATATTTCTGGAATTAATAATGTAAATATCGAAAAAGAAATGTCTGAATTAGCAGAAAATACACTACGATTCAAATTTGCTTCAAAAAAAGTAGGGGAATATTATAAAACATTACAAAATGTAATACGAGGAGGGGGTAGAACTTGAAAATCTTAGGAAGTTTATTTGGTTTTGGAATTAGTGCTCGAGGAATGAGTATTCAAAGAAGAAAAATGGAACTCATTGCTCAGAACATTGCAAATGCAGATACAGTAAGAACGGAGAACGGCGAACCATATCAAAGAAAATATTTAAAAGTGCAGGAAGAAAAGACAAGCTTTGCTTCTAAACTTGCAATTGAAGGGCAGATTCTTAAACTAAACACAACAAAAGAAAATCATTTTACTGGAGTTAAAACTAAGAATGTCTCATTGCCGCCAGTGAATGATAATGTAGAGATAAATGAGTTAACCGATGAAAAACCTGGCGATGTTGTTTATATGCCCGACCATCCTGATGCAGATAAGAATGGATATGTTCAGATGTCTAATGTAAATATCATTAACGAAATGGTTGATATGATTGCTGCTACCCGGGCTTACGAGGCAAATTTAACTGCACTTAATTCCTCAAAACAAATGGTAAAAGATTCACTGGAGATATAAAATGAAAATAACTACAAATTCAATTGGGAATTATTCTTTAGTTAATCATGGAACATTAAACAACACCAATAAAATTAAAAAACCGGAAGTAACTCAAGAAGAAAAAAAGTTCTTTGCAAATCTTTATCCAGAAAAACAAAAAGAAATTTTAAGTTATGAATTCTACAATGCAAAAGGTAAAGTTACAGGAGTTACTATCGGTTCCATAATTGATAGGAGAGGATAAAATGAAAATAGAAGGACTAAATAATTTTGTTGTTAATTCTCTTAATTCAGAAGTAAAGAAGCCGAACGAAGAAAATAACATCACAAATACTTTTGCAGAACTGATTAATAATGTTAATCAAGCACAAAAAGAGTCACAAAAAGCTATAGAAGATTTTGTTTCTGGTAATGGTGTTGAACTTCATGAAGTTATGATTGCTGGGGAAAAAGCTAAAACCAGTCTGGAACTTTTAATGGAAATTCGAAACAAAGCAATTGATATGTATAAAGAATTAACAAGGATGCCAGTTTAATATGAATTCAAATCCATTACAAGCATTGCTGGGAATTATAAATAAACTTAATCCCAAACAAAAATTTATGTTGATTGGCGGAATACTGCTTACAGCAGTATTACTTGTTGTAATGATTTTTTTCCTGAATGAACCAACCTATACAACGCTTTACAGTGGATTGTCTGCTGAAGATGCATCTAAAGTTGTGGAATATCTATCAAGTCAAAAAATATTGTATAAAATTGATGATGGTGGGCAAACTATTAAAGTCCCAAGAGAAAAAGTTTATGAAACAAGATTGGCACTTGCCAGTCGCGGTATTCCAAGCTCTGGTGTGATTGGTTATGAAATATTTGATAAGACATCAATGGGGATGTCTGAGTTTATGCAAAAACTTAATTACAAAAGAGCACTTGAGGGAGAACTTGCAAGAACAATTTCACAATTGGATGGGGTTCAGGGTGCGAGAGTTCATATTGTGATTCCACAAAAAACAATTTTTAAAGAAGAAGAAAAGCTGCCTTCTGCTTCTGTTGTGTTGAAATTAAGAAATGGAGCATTTATCAGTAAAGAAAATATATCATCAATTGTTAATTTAATTTGTGGAAGTGTAGAAGGTTTACAACCAAGCAAAGTTTCAATAATTGATACAAAAGGAAGAATGCTTTCAAATGAAGATGAAGAAGGACCACTTGCATTTGCATCAACAAAACAATATGAAATAAAACAATCAGTTGAAAATTATCTTGCTAAAAAAGCTCAGGCTATTCTTGATAATGTTGTTGGTTATGGAAATTCTGTTGTTCAGGTTAATGCAGATTTGAATTTTGACCAGGTAGAAAAAACAATGGAACAATATGACCCTGAATCGCAAGTTGCAGTAAGTGAACAAACAATTAAATCAAATAATCAGGGAGTTAGTTCTAAAGATTCTACTGCACAGAACAATGAAAATACTTTGACCAATTATGAAATCAGCAAAACAATTCAAAAGGTAATTGAAGGAAGCGGTAACATTCAGAGATTAAGTGTAGCTGCAGTTATTAATGATATTCCGAAGGAAGTAAAAAATGGAGACAAAACAGAAATTGTATATGAGCCTCGACCACCAGAACAACTTAAAAAATTAGAAGACCTTGTTAAAAATGCTGTAGGTATTGACCCTAACAGAAATGACCAGTTTTCGCTTGTCAGTATACCTTTTGAAGTAAGGACAAATGAAGAAGGTTTTGAAGAAAAAAACACAGTAATACCAAATGCAGATGAACTGACAAATGTAATCTTTATGCTTATTGCTATTGTTGCTTCGATATTTGTTCTAAAGAGCTTAATGAAAAAATTAAAAACAGAAAAAATTGTAATAGGTACAATAAATCCAGGCGATTTAGCTGTTGTCCCAACAACTTCTGCTTTGCAGCAAAAATCAGAATCGAACTTAATGAATCAATTAGCTGCATCTAAAAAACGGCCACTTATTCCTATTGGTGATTTAGAAGATGAAATTTCTGATGAAGCTTTATTAAAGAAAAATCAACAGGAAAAAATTATTAACTATGTTACAAAAAATCCTGCAGAAGCAGCAAAACTAATAAACGCATGGATGCATGAATATGAAATCTAATGCAAATGTACAAACACCACAGAAACAAGATCAGCTTTCAGAAATAACAGGAATGCAAAAAGCTGCAATGCTGATGGTTGCTTTGAATGTAGAAGCAGCATCAGCAGTTCTGAAACATCTTGATCCTGCTGATATTGAAGTTCTTTCTGCAGAAATCACAAAAGTGAAAAATATTCCTTCAAAAGTTGCTGATAGTGTGATTGAAGAATTCTATAATATGGTTACTGCTCGTGAATATGTTCTCGAAGGCGGAATTGATTATGCAGAAGCTGTTCTAGAAAAAACTTTTGGTAAACCTAAAGCACAGGAAATTATTGAAAAAGTAAAAAGACTTACAACACTTAAAGGCTTTGATGTTCTTAAAAGAGCTGAACCTGCACAATTAATTAATTTCTTGAATAAAGAACATCCTCAAACAATGGCATTAATTCTTTCACAGTTAAGTCCTGACCAAACAGCAGCTGCATTGAAGGAACTTCCAGAAGATTTAAGAATTGATGTGGCATTCAGAATTGCAACTTTAGGCAAAATAGCTCCCCAAACATTAAAACAAATTGAACATGTAGTTGATGAAATTGCAGGTTTGTCGATGAGCCAGTCAGTTGGAAAACTTGGGGGTCCAAAAACATTGGCAGGAATTTTAAATAGATTAAATGTATCCCTTACAAAAGAAATTCTTAATCGAATAGAAGATAAAGATCCCGAAGTTGCTTATGAAGTAAAAAGACTGATGTTCATATTTGACGAAATTATCAACATTGCTGATAGAGATATTCAAAAAATATTGCGCGAAGTTGATAGAAAAGATTTGGCTTTAGCTCTTAAAATTGCAGATGATAGACTTAAAGAAAAAATATTCAAGAATATGTCTGAACGTGCTGCTGATTTATTAAAAGAAGAATTACAATACATGGGAATGGTAAAATTAAAAGAAGTTGAAGCAGCTCAGGCAAGAATTATTGATGTAATAAAAGCACTTGAAGAAGCTGGTGAAATTTCTCTTAACATTAGAGGAGGTCCAGAAGAAGTTTATGTCTAATGTTCTGAAAGTTACTGCAGGAAAAGCTAAACCCATTGTAAAAGTTCTTTCTGGTGAAGAGTCAATTCAGGAAGAAAGGGAAGCTGAATCAATACAAAAGAGAATTGAAGATGCGTATAAGAAAGGTTTTAATGATGGTCAGCAAAAATTAAGAAGAGATTTAGAAAAAGAATTTTCTGAAAAACTTTATAAAAAATACGAAGAGGTTTTTAACATACTTTCTGCATACGACCAGAGAATGGAAGAATTTGAAACTGCTTTTGAAAGCCTTGTAATTAATACTGCGTATGAAATTTCTAAAAAAATACTTCAACGTGAAATTGAAATTGCGACTTTAATAAACGAAAATCTCAAAGCAGCAATTTCAAAAATTATAGGAGCAAATGAAGTAAAAATTAGATTAAATCCTGATGACCTCGATAAGTTGAATGAATACAGCAAAAATCTTTTGAATAACAGTTCTTTCAATAAAATAAAATTTGAACCCGATAATAGAATTGAAAAAGGAGGTTGTCTTGTAGAAACAGAAATTGGAAATGTTGATGCAAGAATTTCAAGTCAACTTGATGAATTAAGAAAAAAATTAGAAGAAAGTATTCCTAAGAAAGAAAAATGAATATTGTAAGTGACATACTCGAACGATATCAGAAAGTGATTTCAAAATCTGATACATTAAAAGTAAATGGAAAAGTAGTTGATGTTGTTGGATTAATTATTGTATCAGTAGGACCAAATGTTGTAATGGGAGAAGTATGCACAATTGTAGACCAAAATGGAAATGAAATCTGTAAATCAGAAGTAGTTGGTTTTAAGAACGGTAAAGTCTTATCTATTGCTCTTGGCGAAGTTCATAATATTTCTCCTGCATGCGAAATTAAAGCAACAGGAAAAGGATTTACAGTAGGAGTAGGAAAAGAATTACTTGGAAGAGTTATTGATGGACTTGGAAATCCAATCGATGGCAAGGGAGAAATTTTTTATACATCATACAGAGAAGCACATCGTGAACCACCTAATCCACTTGAAAGAAAAAGAATTACTACACCAATTCAAACAGGAATTCGTGCAATTGATGGATTATTAACAATTGGTAAAGGTCAGAGAATTGGAATTTTTGCTGGAAGTGGGGTTGGTAAAAGTGTAACTCTTGGTATGATTGCAAGAAATACAAGTGCAGATGTAAATGTTATTACTCTTATTGGAGAGAGAGGAAGAGAAGTCCGCGAATTCATAGAAAAAGATCTTGGTGAAGAAGGATTAAAACGTTCAGTAGTTGTTGTAGCAACAAGTGATAAATCCCCATTAATTAGAATGAAAGGTGCTTATGTTGGAACAACTATAGCTGAATATTTTAGAGATTTGGGTTTAGATGTAATGCTCATGATGGATTCTGTAACTCGTTTTGCTATGGCTCAAAGAGAAATTGGATTAACTATAGGAGAACCGCCTACGACAAAAGGTTATACACCTTCTGTTTTTGCTATACTTCCAAAACTTCTCGAACGTGCAGGAAATTCTGAACGCGGTTCAATAACTGGAATTTATACAGTTCTTGTAGACGGGGATGATATGGTCGAACCGATTGCAGATGCAGTTCGTTCGATTCTTGATGGACATATTGTTCTTTCAAGAAAACTTGCAAATAAAGGCCATTATCCTGCTATTGATACTCTTCAAAGTGTAAGCAGAGTTATGCCTGATATTATTGACCAGGAACATTATAAAAAAATTATGGCATTTAATGAATTGCTTGCAACTTATCGAGAAGCAGAAGATTTAATTAACATTGGTGCTTATGTAAAAGGAAGCAATCCGCAAATTGACAGAGCTATAAGCAAAATTAATCAATTAAGAACATTTCTGAAGCAGGATATTTTTGAAAAAGCAAATTATCCTGATACTATAGATAAATTATATCACATAATGGATAACTGATGTCGAAGTTTGTTTATAAGTATGAATCAATTTTAAGAATTAAAGAAGTACTTGAAAAAAAAATATTAAAAGAAATTTCAGAAATAGAAAAAGAAATTGAAAAACTCGAAGATGAAAAAAAGAAATTAATAACAAAGAGAAAGATACTTGGAGATAAAATTAGCAGCGGAAAGATAAAAGCAATTGATTATAAAAGCGCAAAATCACTTTGCAGGACATTAGAAAAAGAAATTTCGAATTTGGGAAGAAAAATAGAAGATTGGAATATCAAGAAGTCACAAAAATTAAATGAATTACTTGAACGTAAGAAAGAAAAAAAAATACTCGAAGCATTAAAAGAAAAACAATATGAAGATTTTTTATTTGAATCAAATAGAGAAGAACTAAAACAACTGAATGAAATTGCTATAAATAATTTTAACAGGAAAGAATCGTGAAAGAAAAAATTATTTATGGATTTGCATTTACAGCTGCATTTATTATCGTGACATTATTAATGATTTATGCAGCATCAAATTACAGAAATGTATTTACATTTGATTTTACTCCAGTAAGTAATATTCAAGCAACTAAATCAGATGTACCACCAGTTAACTTAAGTAAAAATATTTCAAAGTTGAGAAAAGAACTCATTGACTCTCTTCAAGCTTATAAAGAAAAATCAGCTTATGACGTTTTATCAATGAATGTAAAAGATTCTGTATTGATTGATAGCTTGCGCATTTTGCTGGAAGAATTAAAAAGATTGAAAGCAGAAAAAGAAGCTAAACAGGTAGTTCCGGTCAATGTTCAACCTGATAAAAATAAAGAAGCAATAAAAAAAGATAGTGCTTACAAGGTCTGGATTAAAAATACAGTAAAACTTTATGAAGCAATGGATTCGAAAAAAGCTGCTAAAATTATTCAGAGTTATTCCGATAATATAGCAAGAGATATAATCTTTTCGATGAAGAAGAAAAAAGCAGCAGAAATAATTGCAGAACTTAAACCAGAAGTGGCAAATAGAATAATTAGTGTGCAATGATGAACTTTAATCCATTATTTTTTGATAAAACATTTTTAATTGAGAATAAGAACTTTTTAAGTTCATCGGGTAATTCTAACAAAAATTATTTATTCTCAGATATCATTAAGATTTGTGAAGAAGAACTTGACTCCAACCAGTCGAATATAAATTCTACAGAAAAAGAGATACTTCTTGATATAAATGATTTGAAGAATTTAACTATCACCAAATCAAATAAAGAAACCGTTGAAGGTATTCAGCAGGCAATAGAATTATTAGAAAATATTGCTCTTATATCAAACTCCAGTTCAGTTAATGTTAATTCAGCTCATATTACTTCAAAAATTTTTATTCTTGATAACGAAAACTTAGAACTGTTTTTTAATAAGATTAATGAGTCGCTCAAACAAAAAGATTTTTCTAAAACCAATGACTCCCAGGATTCAAATATTGTATATCTCAACGAAAAAGAAATAAAGAACAAACAAACTAATTCTTTTGGTTCAAGTGAATATGATTTTATTGGCTTTAATCCTGAAGCAATAATTAAATCAATTGATAATAAAGATATTTTTAATGTTACTCTTAAAACAAATGGAGAAAAATTAACATTAACAATTTCAAGCACCGACCCTTCGAACGAGAACAAGAATAAATTCAATAAAAAGCTTCTGGGAAATAAATCGCAAAATGATTTCATTGCTTCGAATAAATATCAGAACTATGATGTAGTCCTTAATAATTTTTATGAATTAGATAAAACAAAAGTAAATGAGTATGCAGAGCAAAATACGACTATAGAAAATCAATTAGATACTAATTCTGAAGTAAAGTATTATAAATTGGAGGTAATTCATACATCATTTGAAAATAATAATTTTATTTATGCGCCAAGCAAAGATGTTAAAGCATACACTTTTAATGAAAATTTATCCTTAGAAAAAAATAGTGATACACAAACAAAAGTTTTTATTTCAAATGATGAAGTTGATTCATCAAAAATTGCAGGTGTTATTAATCCTGTTGAAAGATCTGAAGCCAATGAAAAGTCAAATCAAGTTCAATTTAATAAAACATATGACGAAAGTAATAATGTTATCAATTTAGAAAAGTATGATTCTGCAAATGGATTAAATCAAATTAAAGAGAATAAAAATATTGTTGATGAATATTCTTATGCTCAACAAAAAGATATAAAAAAAGAGTTCGAGCAATCTTCTAATAATTCCATTCATCTTTTCAATAAAGTCAATCCATTAAAAGAAAGTAGTTTTATTCCTTCCACAAGTTCTGAAATAGATTTTCGTTTATTAACTGGAGGGAAATTTTCCAAAGTAAGAGTTATTAAAGATGCGGCTGAGCAGGATATAAAGAAGTTTAATCCAGAAGTCATCGATAATAAATCGGCAGATGTTAATAAAAAAGATTTTACTCAGGTTAAAAATGAATTTGCTGCAAATGAATTCGAAAGTAAAATAAATGAATTAAATGTAGAAAGCATAAAAATTGAAGTAAAAAATGCTGGTCAAAAAGGAGATATTAAAACATCAGGAAATTTCAAGAGTCAATCTTATTCAAATGAAGTTTATAATAATCAAAATGCAAGTTCTGAGAGTTCTGAACAGATAAAAGAAACACAGCCAGAAAAATTAATTGAAAGTTTTTCGAAAGTAAGTTTAAAGTCATTCATAAATGAAAATAAAAAGAATCAAACATCAGATGTTTCTGATAAAACAAAATCAATTAATACAAGTAAATTAGATGAAAATAATAAAGTCGATGTAAATACAAATCAAATTAATTTGACTCATAAACCCGGATTAAATGAAAATGTTGATTCTCAATCTTTAAGAATAAATGAAATTAAAGTAAACCAAACTTACAGCTCAAACGAAACTAATTTTTCTAAAGGCAGTAAAGATGAAAAAGGAACAAAGAAAACATTACAGCAGGCAGAATCAATAGCTGAAGATTTTGAAAAAAATATAAGTAAATCTGAACAAATGGTTACAAAAGAACTATCTAAAAATATACAGGCAAGTACTCATGAAAATTCAAGTTCCAAAATTGAATTGACTGATAATCAGATAAATACATTAAAGAGCAAAATTCAGAATGAATTTGGGAATTTAAAAGAAACAATAAAAGTAATTAATGCCAATCAAATTGGGGAAGAACTTTCAAAATATATCAACAGCGGAAACAAACAAAGCATTACGTTTCAATTAAGTCCAGAAAATCTTGGTAAACTTACTCTTTCGATTGACTTTATAGAAAATCAACTGCGTGCAAATATTGAAGTTGAGAATGAACAGGTTAAGCTATTAATACAGAATAATATTGAGCAATTAAAAAATTCATTGCAGTCATCAGGAATTCAACTAAATGATGTCAATGTAAGCTTAGGAAATTATGAACAAAAATCTTTAAGAAATTCTAATATCAAGAAAAAATCTTACTCAAAATCTTACAGTAAAGAAATTAAAGTAGAAAATCCAAAAGCTCCATCAACAAAGAAATTGATGGGCTATAACACATATGATTATTTAATATGAGAGGCAAAAAATGGTAAGCGGGGTTAATAACAATTCGAACACTACGACAGTATCTTCGAACAAAAGTGTGTTGGGGAAAGATGATTTTTTAAAGCTGATGATTGCTCAATTAAAAAATCAAGACCCTTTAAATCCGATGGATGGAACTGAATATGCTGCTCAATTAGCACAGTTCAGTTCACTCGAGCAAATAACAAATTTAAATTCCTATCTAAAGCAAAGTATAGATGCAAATTATATGCTTACTCAATCAATTAACAATACTATGCTTGCAAATTTGATTGGTAAGGAAGTAAAAGTAAATTCGAAAGAAATTCAAGTGAATGGACAAGAAAATATTAGCATTGGATATGATTTGCCTGAAGGTGTTAAATCAGTAAAAGTAAATATTTACAATCAATATGGAACTTTAATTAAATCAATTGAAGCTTCTAATAGAAAAGGCAGCAATAAACTTTTGTGGGATTTAACCGATAATAATGGTGAAAAAGTAATTAATGGGGATTATAAGTTCGAAGTGATAGCAAGTGATTATAAAGATAATGGTGTAAATGTTACATCGTATGTTCTTGGATTAATTGATGGAATAAAGTATACAGAAAATGGAACACTTCTAATTATTAATGGTGCTCAATATTCAGCTGGAGATATACTTGAAATAATCAATAAAAAGGGAGGTGATAATTAATGCCGGAAATTAATGGAATATCTGTTCCATTTATTCCGATTACAGGCAGCAGCGATTCGGTAAGGAATCACCGTGACCCGGTTAAAGCATCTTTTGATTCGATATTTAAGGAAGAGCTTGAGAAAATTAAATTTTCGAATCATGCTATGAAAAGATTGGAATCCAGAAAAATTCAATTAAGTGAAGAAGAAATTGCAAAGATTCAAGATGCTGTAGAAAAAGCAGAAGCAAAAGGTTCGCGTGATTCTTTAATATTAATGAATAACACTGCATTTATTGTCAATATTCCGAATCGTACTGTTGTAACTGCAATCGAGGTCGAAAACTCGAACGAAAGTGTTTTTACAAATATTGATAGTGTAGTATTTGCATTTTAATTAACTAAAGTAATAAACAATGGAGCGGGACCTTCCGAGGACGCTCCAGATTCGGTGGACTGACTGAAGCCGAATCAAAAAATCTAAAGGAGGTTAAATATGGCACTTCTAAACTCACTCTTTGCCGGAGTGTCCGGTCTTCGTAACCATCAATCTATGATGGATGTTATTGGTAACAATATTTCTAATGTTAACACAATTGGTTACAAAGGTTCACGAGTTACTTTTAGTGATACTTTCAATCAGTTTGTTAAAGCTGGTACTAATCCAACAGCATCAACTGGTGGAACAAATTCATTTCAAATTGGATTAGGTACCAAGATTAATTCAATTGACCGCAACTGGAACCAGGGAACTTTTGAAAGAACTGGTATAACTACAGATTTAGCATTGCAGGGACCAGGATTGTTCATATTAAAGAGCAATGGTCAGCAGCTATATTCCCGTGCCGGTGCATTTATTTTTGATGCAGACGGCAAACTTGTTAACCCTCAAAACGGCGCAGTTGTTCAAGGTAAAATTGCAAATGGCTTGGGTGAAATTCCTCCAGGAACAACTTTGCAGGATATTGTAATTGATAAAAACATGAGATTACCTGCAGTAAAAACTACGAATGTTTCATGGGGTGGTAACTTGCAAAGCAGTTCACCTACAATTAGAACTGATGTTGTAGATTTAGTTGGTAACTTAAGTAATACTGCACCTATAAATTCAAGATACCCTGATGATGGTTATACTTATAACCTAAAAATGTTTGGAAACTTAAGCAGTTCAGATACAACAACACCATATCCCAATCCAAGCTCGAGTGATACAGATATAGTTGATGGTTATAAGGAAATGCTTGTTTACGATAATAAAAATCAACCTTATTATTTATACTATAAATTTGAGTATAATTCCGTTTCAAGTAAATGGGAAATGAAGTATCAATTATATAATTCTCAACAAAGTAGTATTTCTTCTGCAAATGATAAAACCGAATCAATTGAATTCGATGGAACTGATATTGTTGATATTGGATTATATGATGCAAATGATGATGATGAGCCCGACTTCCAAGATTTAAAATTCAAAATTGATTTAACAGAAATTACCAACTTAGCAGGAAGTTCAAGTATTGATAGAACTGTTCAACCAGTTACAGGGAATAAAATTTATAGTAAAGATGGTAAAGAATTCTCATTAGTAAATTATTATGAATTTGATGGTTCTGATTGGTATTACTATTATAAAATTTTTGATAGTGACGGATTATTAGTAAATAATGAAAATACAGCAAGTAATGATGACGATTCAGAACCGTTAGCTTCCCCTTATGGTGATGGTAAAATAAAATTATCCTTCGATTCAATTACTGGATTATTAACTGGAATAGAAGATGGCAGTGAAACTAATGTTAATTTCTCAAATTCAACAAATAAGCTTGATTTCAAAATTAATTTGAATTCTTTAACAAACTTAAATGCCACTACAAATCCAATAAGCAGAGTTGATAAAGGCGAAGTTCCAGAGCCAGTATTAGGTGCAGTAACAATTTTTGATTCTCTTGGGAATTCACATACTTTATCTATAACATTTGAACATATTGATAATAACAGATGGAGCTGGAAAGTTAGTGTGCCAACAACAAGCGGAACATTAAGCCCAAATGCATTTGGTGAAATTTATTTTGATGCAAGTGGACAAATTCAAAGTATATGGCAGGCTGGTAATCAGGTTACAACTACACCGCCAACTCCACAAATTACATTTACACCAGCTACAGGTGCAGAAGTTCAAATTGTTGATTTAGACTTTGGTAAAGGGACAGCAGGAGTTACTCAAACAAACTTGAGTTCACAAATTGCAGCACTTTCACAAAATGGGTCTGCTTCTGCAGCTTTATCCAATCTTAACATTGACCAGTATGGAAATATTATTGGAATATTCTCAAATGGTAATTCACTTAAGTTAGCTCAAATTATGGTTGCAACATTTAGAAACTTGAATGCTTTGGTAAGTGTTGGTGATAATATGTACAATGTAGCTGCAAACAGCGGTGACCCGAGAATTGATACTCCAGGCGAAAATTCTGTTACTACGATTCAATCCGGTGCTCTCGAGCAATCGAATGTTGATTTGTCTGAAGAATTTACCAAGATGATTATATCGCAGCGTGGTTTTCAGGCTAATGCAAGAGTAATTACAACAGCAGATACAATGCTTCAAGAAATTACTAACTTAATTAGATAATTGATTTTAAGGGGTTGTCTAAAAAGTAAGATTTTTAAATAGAACACTGATAACACGGGTTTTAACAGATTTTCACAGATATTATTAAAAATTACTTTTTAGACACCCCTTCCTCAGAATGACAGGAAAGAAAGAACACTGTCATACTGACTCGCCGAAGGCAAGGAAGAATCTCTTAAAAAAGGATTAGATTCTTCGTCGTCCACCTAGCGGTGGGACTCCTCAGAATGACAGGAAAGAAATAACACTGTCATTATGAATGGAGCGAAGCGGATGAAGAATCTCTTAAAAAAGGATTAGATTCTTCGTCGTCCACCTAACGGTGGGACTCCTCAGAATGACGGGAAAGAAATAACACTGTCATTCTGACTCGCCGAAGGCGAGGAAGAATCTCTTAAAAAAGATTAGATTCTTCGTCGTCCACCTAACGGTGGGACTCCTCAGAATGACAGGAAAGAAATAACACTGTCATACTGACTCGCCGAAGGCAAGGAAGAATCTATTAAAAAAAGATTAGATTCTTCGTCGTCCACCTAACGGTGAGACTCCTCAGAATGACAGGAAAAAAATAATGGCGGATTCCTCAGAATGACATAATAAGTTTCACGCAGATATCGCGGATTATTGCGGATTATCGCAGATGTTCGCAGAAAATAATCAGTACAAATCTCTGTGAAATCTGCGAGAAAAAAATATTGTAAACTTATCCAACTGCTTAATATTAGCCAATAAAATCTTGCCTGCCTGCTATAACATTACAATTTTTGATGATTTTTAGTGGCATTAGAATTGAAAAATCATTGTCACTATGGAAGAGATGAACAATCAAAATATCGTAGAAAAGGCAGAAGAGAGAATCAAAGAATCCAGAGGATTCAATTCAAAAATATTATTAATTGGATTGCCTTTATTTATAATTCAATTAATTGCTGTTTATTTTATAACAGCAAATATATTATTGCCCAAAATTCAATCACACACCTCTTCTGTCGCAACAGACTCCGTAGAGACAGGCGAAGCCAATGGAACTGATTCTGTTCAGCATGCAGAATTAGGAAAATATGTTTATGTAGTAGAAGACTTAATAATTAACCCAGCCGGCACAGATGGTAAAAGACTTCTTCTTTCTTCCATTGGCTTCGACCTTCTCACAGAACAACATCAAAAAGAACTGAAAGAAAAAGAAGTATTAGTTAAAGATGCCATAATTTCAGTTCTCAGCAGCAAAGACTTACAACACTTAAGTGATGCAGTTTATCGCGACACATTGAGAATGGAAATTTCTCAAAGAATTAATCAATTAATGCCAGATGTAAAAATTAATAATGTTTATTTCAGCAAATATATTTTACAATAATTATGGCAGAAATATTATCGCAACAGGAAATAGACCAACTGCTCAATAATCTTAAAAGTGGACAGGAGCAGAAGATTGAACAAAGTTCTGAAAAAGAAGCAGTTCTTTTTGATTTCAGGCTGCCGAATAGAATTTCCAAAAATCAGCTTCGTATTATAAGAAGCATTTGCGATAATTTTGCTGAAAGCTTTACATCATTTCTTGTTACTAAACTGCAAACAACGGTAAGCATTAATGTAGCAACAGTAGACCAGATTTATTATTCAGAATATGTTTTATCGGTTTCAAATCCTGCTTGTTTGTTTACATTCGAAATCAAAAACACTGATATTAAAGGAATTTTAGAAATTAATAATGATTTGGCATTTTTATTTGTAGATAAGTTATTGGGAGGAAGCGGAACAGGAACAAAACAGGTAAAGGTAATCACACCAATTGAACAAAAAGTTCTTCGTGTAATTGTTGACAGAGTAATGTATGATTTGAACAAATCATGGCAAATAATTGATAACCTTGAATTTGTTGTTGAAAGATTTGAACCTGATATAGACTTTGCTCAAATAACATCTCAGAGCGAATCAGTACTTTTAATCACATTTGAAATTGTTATTGGCGAGCAATCTTACTTGATGAATATTTGCTTTGCTACATTTGCTTTCGACAGCATTTTAGCAAAGATGACAACTCAAAAATTGTCATCTATACGTGCAACGAAATATTTTGGAGTTACTTCAAGAGAATTATTGACTAATCATTTAACCAGAACATCAATTCCAATAAGAGTTGAATTTGGTACTACAAAATTATCTCTAAAAGAATTAATGGAATTGGAAGTTGGAGATATTATAAAGCTAAAGAATAAAATTGACGAAGATATAAAAGTAAAAACTGGCGATAGAATTTTATTTTTAGGAAGAGCTGGTATTTCAAATAATCACAAAGCAGTAAAAGTCACAGAAAAAGTATTTGAAAAAAAATCTAAATGAGGTTGTTATGGACGAAAATAACACAACCAATAACACTATGGATAACTTTGAAAACATTGAAGATAATTTCCAGGCATCGTTAGCTCAATTTGACGAGTTTGATGATTCAACAAGAACAATGGGAGGAGCTGAAGAAAAGCTTAGTTTGCTCAAAGACCTTCAGATGAATGTTTACATTGAACTTGGCAGAACTCAAATGCAAATTAAAGATATCCTTGAACTCGAAAGAGGTTATGTAATAGAACTGGAAAAATTAGCAAGTGAACCAGTTGATATATTTGTCAACAATAAAAAAATTGCAGAAGGTGAGGTTGTTGTAATTGATAAACATTTTGGAATTAGAATTACTGCACTTGTAGACCCAGCACAAAGAATTAAGGATATTTATTAATGTCATTCTTAGATATTATAAAAACATTTTTGCCATTAATTTTAATATTCGGGCTTCTTTTCTTTGCTCTTTTAATGGTTAGAAAATATTCTTTTTCAATTAATGGTAAAAGATCGAAGTTACTAAAGATAGAAGTAATTAATAATCATTTAATAATGCCTAAAAAATATTTATCTGTTGTAAAAGTTCAGGATAAAATTTTATTGCTTGGAATAAGTGAAAACAGTATAACATTACTCAAAGAGTATGATTATTCTCCGTCATTAGATGACGATTTGATTCAAGGTGAAGTCAAAAAAACTTTTTTGGATTTATTGAAGCAGAATTTAGGTATAAGATGAAAAAGAAATTTTTATTGATAACTTTTTTTGTTATGACATTTTTAACCGCAGGTAATTTATTTGCTCAAGCTCAAACAATTCCATTCCCAAAAATTAATCTTGATATTGGCACCGCTACGAAAGGAGAAGATGTTTCGGTAACGCTTCAGATACTTCTATTGATGACAATTCTTTCCCTTGCTCCTTCTATTATCATAATGACCACATCATACTTACGAATAATTATTGTATTCCATTTTTTGAAAAGTGCTATGGGCACTCAGCAAATGCCGCCTTCTCAATTGCTTGCTGGGATTGCATTGTTTATTACATTTTTTATAATGGCTCCTACATGGTCAAAAGTAAATGAACAGGCACTTCAACCATTGATGGATAATAAAATTACTGTTAAAGAAGCATACGACAAGGGAATTGAACCAATACGAGAATTTATGTTCAAAAATACTCGTGATGAAGATATGGAACTGTTTGTAAGCTTATCTCAAATGCCAAGACCTAAAAACAGAAGTGAACTTCCAACTTATGTTTTAATTCCATCTTTTGTTTTAAGTGAATTAAGAGCAGGATTTATAATTGGCTTTTTCCTGTTTGTCCCATTTTTGATGATTGATATGATTGTTTCAAGTATCTTAATGTCAATGGGAATGATGATGATGCCTCCAATGATGATATCACTGCCATTTAAAATTTTACTCTTTATTCTTGTTGATGGCTGGAATTTAATTATTGGTTCACTTGTCAGGAGTTTTTCATAATGACTGAAGAAGTAATTATTGAAGTATTAAAAGATGCTTTCTTTACTGCATTTATAATTTTACTGCCAATCCTCGGTGTTTCATTAATTGTTGGAATTTTTATTTCAATATTTCAAGCAGCAACTTCTATTCAAGAAATGACATTGACTTTTGTTCCAAAATTAATTGCAACAGTTGTTGTGATAATTTTTCTTTTGCCCTGGATTGTTGATAAACTTACAGCACTTACGAATAAAATGTTTACAATGTTTCTGACAGTAATAAAATGACAAACATTTTAATAGCAGATTTTATAATTCTTCTTTTTGTTTTTATGAGAATTGCAGGAATGATTTTTTCTGCACCAATTTTTGCACACAATTCAACTCCTGTTCTGGCAAAAATTTTTTTAGCTCTAATTATTGCTTATATAACTTTTTTGACAATTGATAAAAGCAAAATAATTGTTGACATAAATTTAATTACTCTTGTTGTCTATTCAATAAGAGAATTGATTACCGGATTAATAATAGGTTATGTGATGAACTTTATTTTCTGGGGAGTTGCTTATGCAGGAACTTATATTGGATTTGATATGGGACTGATGCTCGCTGAAGTATTAAATCCTATGGAAGAAATTCAAAGTAATATCATTGGTGAAATTTTGTATTATACTTCAATATTGATTTTCATTTTGATTAATGGACATCATTATGTAATCAGTGGTATTGTGGTATCTTTTCAAGTAGTTCCCATTGGGAAGTATGTTGTTAATTCATCGATTTACCAGCTTATAATTAAATATTCTTTTGTTGTTTTTACAATTGCAATTAAAATTGCATCACCAATTATAGTATCATTTTTTCTAATTCACATTGCTGAAAGCATAATTGCAAGAGTAATTCCTCAGATACAAATTATATTTGTTTCACAGCCATTGAAAAGTGGAATTGGAATTCTTCTGCTTTTAAGTCTTGTTCCATTTTATGTTTATGCAATTAAAAATTTGCTCGAAGGTTATGAATCCAACCTGCTTCAACTAATTAGAGCAATGGGGTCATAAAATGGCGGAATACGAAGGACAGGAAAAAACTGAGCAACCGACGGGTAAAAAACTTGCAGATGCAAGAGAAAAAGGTCAGGTTGCAAAAAGTATTGAAATAAATTCTCTTGCAGTTTTTGGAACAGGTTTGATATTGATTTATCTTACTAAAAATTTCATTGGAGAAAAATTTTATCAATTTACAAAAGATGCTCTTAATTCTTTGAATAATGTGGAATTAACAAAAGCAGTTCTTCAAACATATGCAGTAAAATGGGCATTATTCTTTTTCACATTGTCATTACCAATCTTGCTTGGCGTGATGATTATAGCACTCGTTAGCAATATTGCTCAAATTGGTTTTAAGATAACCCCAAAAGCTTTAGCAGTAAATTTCGGTAAGTTTAATCCAATAAATGGTATTAAAAGAATATTATTTTCAGTTCATTCGCTTGTGGAGTTATTAAAAGCATTAATCAAACTTTTTGTAATAAGCCTTTTCACATATTTTATTATTTCAAAGTTAATATCAGATACAGTAAAACTTGTTGACTTAAGCATTGAAGATACTGTTCAATTTATGCTCGATTCATTTTTTGCATTGACCTGGAAGATTGTATTATTCTTCTCGATAATTGCGGCGGTAGACTTCATTTATCAGAAGTATAAATTCAAAAAAGAGATGATGATGACAAAAGAAGAAGTCAAAGAAGAATTTAAGCAAACAGAAGGCGACCCGCTTATAAAATCGAGAATTAGAAAGCAAATGATACTTGCAGTACGACGCAGAATGATGAAAGAAATTCCAACTGCAGATGTTGTAATAACAAACCCAACACACGTAGCAGTTGCATTAAAATATGAAATGGAAAAAGATAATGCACCAAAGGTTGTTGCAAAAGGGCTTGATGAACTTGCTCAAAGAATTAAAAAGATTGCTGTTGAAAATAATGTTCCTCTTTATGAAGATGTTGAACTTGCAAGAGCACTATATAAATCTTGCGAAATAGGTGATGAAATTCCAGCTAAACTTTTCAAAGCAGTAGCTCAAATTCTTGCATACATTTATCAAATGAAGAAATTAAAGAAACAACGAAGCATAATTTAGTATGAAACTATTTGGCAAAAATACAGATATACTTTTAGCATTCGGTTTGATTCTGATGCTTGGTTTAATGTTAATTCCATTACCTCCTACAATTCTTGATTTTCTTTTGGCAGTTAATATTTCTACTGCTGTTCTTGTATTGATTGTTGCATTATATATACAATCTCCGCTCGATATTTCTGTATTCCCTGGATTACTTTTAATTCTTACACTATATCGTCTTGCACTAAATATTAGCTCAACAAGATTAATTTTAATTGATGGTTATGCAGGAAAAATTATTGAATCATTCGGTTCGTTTGTAGTTGGAGGAAATTATGTAGTTGGATTTATTGTTTTCATAATACTTGTAGTTATTCAGTTCGTTGTAATTGTAAAAGGTTCGGGTAGAATCTCAGAAGTTGCTGCTCGTTTTACACTTGATGCAATGCCAGGTAAACAAATGGCAATTGATGCAGATTTAAATACAGGCTTGATTACTGAAGCAGAAGCAAGAAGAAGAAGGGATTTAATTGCACGAGAAGCAGAATTTTATGGAGCTATGGACGGAGCAAGTAAATTTGTTAAAGGTGATGCAATCGCAGGATTGGTAATTAATGGAATAAATATTATTGGCGGATTTATTATTGGGATTGCACAAAGAGGTTTAAGTTTTCAAGATGCAATTCAAACATATACAATTTTAACAATTGGGGATGGATTAGTATCTCAAGTTCCTGCTTTATTAATTTCAACTGCTGCGGGACTTGTAGTAACAAGAAGTGCTTCTGGAACTGCGCTTGACCTTCAGATGAAAACACAATTACTTGCTAATTCGCGTGTTTTAGGCACTGTATCTGGAGCAGTATTTCTTTTTGCTTTAATTCCAGGTATGCCTACAATTCCATTTCTGATTTTAAGTGCAATACTTGGAACATCTTCTTTTATAAATAGAAAAAATAAATTACAGGAAATATCAGGTGGAGAGATTGAACAGGAAGTTCAATCTGCAGAGCAGCCAGTTGAAGAAAAAGTTGAACAATATCTTCAGGTAGACCCAATAGAAATTGAAATTGGCTACGGTTTAATAAGCATTGTTGATGAAAAACAAGGAGGTAATCTTTTCCAAAAAATTGCATCGACAAGAAAAATTATTGCTCTTGAATATGGGGTTTTAATTCCACCTGTAAGAGTTCGAGATAACTTGCAGCTTTCACCTAATGAATATGTTATAAAGATTAAAGGGAATGTAGTTGCAAATTATGAAATGTACCCGGAAAGATATTTAGCTATGAATCCAGGAGCAATTGAAGAAGAAATTTCTGGCATTCCAACAACAGACCCTGCATTTGGATTAAAAAGCTACTGGATTACATACGAAGAAAAAGAAAAAGCTGAAATGCTTGGCTACACTGTGGTTGATGCGATTTCTGTTTTAGCTACTCATCTTCAGGAAACATTGAAGAAAAATTTCGATAAAATATTATCGCGGCAGGATGTTAAACAACTTCTCGAAAACATCAAAAAAGATTATCCTGCAGTTGTTGAAGATATTAATCCAGAAGTTCTAAATCTTGGGATGATTCAAAAAGTATTACAAAATTTGTTAAGAGAAGGCATTCCAATAAAAGATCTTGTGAGAATACTCGAAGCTTTAATTGATTATTCAAAAACAACGAAGAATATTGATGTTCTTACAGAATATGTTCGTCATACAATAGGGGATACGATTGCAAATATTTACAAAGATTCTAATGGAATTATTCATGCAGCTGCACTTGGAGAAAATCTTGAAGCAATGATTACTAAATCACTTCAATCACAAAAAGATAGTATTATTACACTTGGTTTATCCCCAAATGTTCTAAGGCAATTAAATACAAAACTTCAGGAAGAATTAGAAAACTTTAATCGATTTGGATATCCTCCTGTTATTATTACTTCTGCAGCAATCAGACCATATTTTTATCGTTTAATCAACTCAAGTTTTCCTGATTATGCTTTGTTATCATATAGTGAATTACCAGCAAATGTTGAAATAGAATTTATTGGAAAGATAGAGGTGGAAAATGCAGATTAAAAAATTTATAGCACCAACATTAAAAGAAGCAACCGAGCAGATGAAAAATGAACTCGGTGGAGAAGCAATAATTCTTGGTACAAGAGTAATTGAAGGAGATAGAAGATTTAATAACAAAAAAATGTTTGAAATAACTGCTGGCATAGATAAAGACATTCCAGCTTCAATAAAATCAAAAACTGTAGAAGAAGTATCACAACACAAAACAACCATCGAATCTGAAATAGAAAAACTTTCAAAAAAAATATTTTCTGCCAGCAAAGAGTTTTCGACTGCTGCTAAACCTGCTTTAGAAAAATCTATTTCGGCCAACAAAAAAATTGAAAAAGAACTTGATGAGCTCTATGAATTGCTTCTTGAAAGAGAAGTTCAGAAGAATATTGCTAATGCTTTGATAAATCAGCTTAAGAATTATGATGGACTTATTGGCGAGATAAATCTTGAAAGTTACTTAATTGCAGGAATGTCATCTTTAATTCATACAAAAGAATTTAAGGTGAGAAAAAGTAAAACAACCAAAGTTGCACTTGTAGGACCTACAGGAGTTGGTAAGACAACCTGCATTGCTAAATTAGCAGTAATATCAAAAATAATTCACAAACTAAAAGTAGGTTTAATATCAATTGATACATATCGTCTTGGAGCTATAGACCAATTAAGAATATTTTCTGAAATAAGTGATATAGAAATGTCTGTAGCTTATGAACCTTCGGACATGCAGAAATTAATAAGAAAGTTTAGAGATAAGGATTTAATTTTTATTGATACCGTTGGAAGGAGTCAGCGAAGCACAGATAATCTGAACAAAATTAAAGAATATCTTGATGCTGCTAATGTTGATGAAACAATACTTGTTTTAAGTTCTACAAGTTCATATAGAACTTTATATGATGTTGCACAAAAATTTAAATTGCTTAATTACAGTTCAGCTATATTTTCAAAAATTGACGAAGCAGTTACTTACGGCAACATTTTGAATCTGTCAAATAATTTTAATTTGCCGATAGTATTTTTAACGAATGGTCAGGTTATTCCGGATGATATTATTTCTGTTAATTCAGAATATTTAGCAAATTTAATTTACAAAGGAAAGCTGTACTGATGAACGAGCAAATATCACGGCTGATTGAAATTAAGCGTCTTGAAAGAAAAAACAAAACTGATAGAAAAATTATATCTGTTTGCTCGGGGAAAGGAGGAACTGGTAAATCATTTTTAGCTTTGAATTTTGGTTATAAACTTTCAAGGCTTAATAAGAAAGTTCTTGTTGTTGATTTTGATTTAAATTTTTCTAATCTGCATTTAATGATAAATGAAATTTCAGAAAATCCTATTTCAAATTTGTTTTTGCAAAAGTCCTCATTAGATGAATTAATATTTAAATACACTGAAAATTTACATTTCATTTTTGGTGATTCAGGCTCATCTGAATTTCCAAAACTTAACAACGATTTGCTTGAATATTTTTTTATTCATTTAGATTACATATCGAATGAGTATGACTACATTATCCTCGATAGTTCTGCCGGAGCTGATGATTTAGTAATTTATCAATTAAGCCGCTCTGATATAAATTTTATTGTAGCATCGCCAGAACCAACAGCCGTAATGGATGCTTATGTTTTAATTAAAGTTATTACAGAAAATCTTGAACAACCAAGAAACTTTGTTGTAATAAACAAAGCAGACAATAAAGAAGAGGGTGAACAGGCTTTCAAAAATTTAAATACTGCAGTAAATCATTTTTTGAAAACAGAAATTATTTTGTTAGGAGTAATTGATTACGATAGATTAGTATATAAATCTATTGTAAATCAGGAATTATTTACTGCAGCATATCCAAATTCAGTAGCATCACTTGAAATAGAAGATATTGTTCATCGATTTTTGAAAATCGAACATGTGGCTAATAATAACCAACCTTATTCATCTAACCATTTATAAATCATTACAAAACTGCCTCTTTTTATTGTTTTTTTTCTATTAACCGATGGTATGGTGTTTGAAATTATAATAACAAAACGGAGTAAGTATGAACAAAATAATTCTTCAGATTGGTCTTTTAGTATTCTTTTTTTCAGTCATTTATTTTGTTCAGAAGGGAGAAGATATAATAAAAATTATACTGAATTCGTTTGCAATATTTGTAACTCTAACAGTTATGCTAAGCGTAATAACTCTCGGCTTAATTAAAGCAATAAATAAAAATTCGTACGAAAAAATAAATAGTATTACACAAGATTTAACAGGAACAAAGAAGAATGAATAATCAAGAGCTCTGGGCAAAGTTCAAGGCTAAGCCAACGCCTGAACTAAAAAAACAAATTATTCTTAATTATGTTAATCTTGTCCATTATGTAATCCATAAAAGCAATTTTAATCAGAACGAAATATTCGATAGAAGAGACTTCTTCCAATTTGGTATAGAAGGGTTGAGTGAAGCGATAGACAGATTTGACCCTGATTATGGGACAAAGTTCGAAACATATGCCATCCAACGTATTCGCGGAAAAATTTATGATGAGATAAGAAAATATACTCATAGATATGAAATGGCTTGTGAGGATGGTTCGGCATCAATTGGGGCATCAATTTCATTAAACAATACATTTATTGAAGATGAAGGTATGCAGGTCTATGAAATGATTTCTGATGAAAGCGAGATTCCTGATGAAATTCTTGAAAAAAATGAAATTAAAGAAAAACTTGTTGAATTAATAAAAGAATTAAATGAAAGAGACAGAACATTGCTCAGCCTTTATTATTATGAAGAACTTAACTATCAGGAAATTGCAAAAGTATTAAATATAACAGTATCACGAGTATCGCAGCTTCATTCTAAGATTATTAAATCATTGAAACAAAAATTGGCTTTATATAATGTTTGAGCAGACTACATCAGAGATTAAAGAGAAAATTAGAAAGCAGCTTTCCGGGATTGGTAATCTTCCTGCTATACCTCATATAATTACAGAGGTAACTCAGCTTTTAGACAATGATAAAACAAGTGCTTCTGATTTGTGTAAAGTAATTTCAAAAGACCAGGCTCTTGCCACAAAAATTTTGGCAGTTGCAAATTCGCCTTTATATGGATTACCAAGAAGAGTAGCTACAATTGAATTTGCAATTGTCATTATTGGATTTGAACATATAAGAAATATTTTACTGGCATTGTCGTTACTCGACACATTAAGAGTAAGGAAATCTATTGATTGGAATCACAATGAATACTGGGCACATTCTCTTATGGTTGCTACAGCTGCAAAAAGAATTGCAGATGATTTAAAGTATCCAAAATCCGGTGAAGTTTTTACTGTCGGATTACTTCATGATTTAGGTCTGGTAATTCTCAATAAATATATGAATTACGATTTTAAAAAAATTGTTAAGATGGTTAAGAATGAAGGAATAACATATCACGAAGCAGAAAGAATTGTGCTGGGATACGACCACGGTGATATTGCAGAATTTATGCTCGAACGATGGAATTTTCCTCCTCATATTACTGATGCAATTGTTCATCATCATCGCCCATCTTTGGCAGAAAAAAATCCGGTGCTTGCATCATTAATTCATCTTGTTGATTACATGACTTATAAACTTGGCATAGGAAATTTTACCTGGGATACCGGTTATGAATTTGATGAAAACATAATCGATATTCTTGGTTTTGGAAATCATGAATATCTGGAAGAATTTATTCTTAGTTATGAAGAATTATTAAAAAAGCATTTTGAATCACTAAATTAATAAAGAGCTATGTATACAATATCGTTTGACCAGGCACAAAAAAGGGAAAGAACTCAATTAGTTCTTAAAAGAGTTACAAGTCTTTCACCAGTACCCAAAATTTTATCTGAAGTACTGGAACTGCTGAAAGATTTGAATACCAGCCCGCACACACTTGCAAGGGCTATTTCAAAAGACCAGAGCATAGTTGTAAAAATTCTTACAATTGCAAATTCTCCGTTCTATGGATTAGCCAAGAGAGTTTCTTCTATAGAATATGCAATTATGATTCTGGGCTTTAATGAAATACGCAATATTGTAACCGCACTTTCATTGATGGAATCAATGAAGAACAAAAGTGATGAATACATGGACCAGAAGAGCTTCTGGCTTCATTCCTACATTACTGCAACAACTGCTAAAAAAATTGCTGATGATATGGGAATTCGTGAAAGTAATGATGTCTTTATCGGGGGGTTGTTGCATGATTTAGGTATCTCGGTCATTCATCGTTATATGCACAGCGATTTTGTTTCTATTATGGAAAATGCAAAGAAAGGAACGAAATATCTCGAAGCAGAAAATTCTCAACTTGGCATGGACCATCAAAGTGTTGGTTACACTTTATTAAAAAACTGGAATATTCCTGAATCAATTTGTGAAATAGTTAAATATCATCATACACCAAATCTATCTTACAATACAAAAATATTAACATCAATTGTTCATCTAGCTGATTATATGACTCAGAAACTTAAGCTTGCAACATTTAGCTGGGATGATGATTTGGAATTCAGTAAAGAAGCTGCAGAAATTCTTCAGTTCAAAGAAGTAGAAGAAATTGAAAAATTTATTTCAATGTATCATGAACCAATTCTTCTTCAAATAGATTCATTGAGGTATTTAATTTGAGAGTCTTAAAAGAAAATACTCTAAAGTACGAACCATTTTCGAAAACTCTTCAGTATTTCACTAAAGGCGGTGATACTGAAGAATATAAGAGAATTAGTTTTGAAACTCACCAGAGTAAAACTAATTTGTTCGAAAAATATAGTTATTTAATTCAAAATTTATTCAGTTTTCAAAAATCAGTTGCAGAGTTAAAAACTCCCGAAGAAATACACAATTTGTTCAGTCAATATGTAAAAAGAATTGTTGCCTCCAAAGAAGTTGACCTGTTTTTGTTTGATGATACAAAAAGAAATTTAGTTGCTGTTAATCCAAATGTTTCTTCACTGCAAAATAATCTTGTCAATAAAGCTTATAAAAATGGAATTCTTGATTGGATATTTGAAACCCAAAAACCAACTTTAATTCCTGATTTGAATTCATACACTGGAGAAGGAGTGAGATTATATCAAACAATTTTTCCTGTGAATTATGTTAAGAATAATATTGGTGTGCTTTCTTTATTGGGTCCAGCAAATAAAATATCAGAAAACTCAATCGAGAATCAAACAATTTATGTACTGCTTGGAATTATAGTCCCTCAAATAATTTCTTTTAATCATAGAAAAACAATTAACAAGCTTTATGATGAAGTTCAGCTTTATGAATCAAAACTGAATAATGATTTTAAGCTGTATGCAGTTGGAGAATTTGCAGAAGGAATTATTCAGGACATGCTGAATTCTCTTCAGGTAATTCAAAGCGGAGTGGATTACATTGAAAGCACCAATACCGCAATTGAGAATGAAATATTTGAAAAAATCAAAGAAAGAATTTCTCGTTTAAGTAGTCTTTCGCAAAAGTTACTCAAATTCAATGATATAAATACTGGAAAGACAAAGCAAAATCTACCATGTGATATTAATAATGTTATAAAAGAATTTTATGGAATAATTAATTCTACACTTAAAAATATGGGACTTGAATGTGCTCTTGACCTCGAAGAACATCTGCCTCCAATTTTGACAAGTCCAAAAGAAATTAAACAGATTTTGACAAACATTTTTTCGATGATAAAAAAGAAATCAAAAAGCGGAAGCGGGATTGTAATTCAAACAAAATATATAAATGAAATTGTAATTCTTTCTGTTTTTATTACTGATTACTGGGAAAATTTTGGTGAACCTTCTGATTATGTTTCTAATCTTACTGTTAAAATTATTCAAGAATTGATGAAGAAGAGCGAAGGCAAAGTTGAATTTGATTCTCTGCCTTTAAAAGGAACAAGCATTCATCTTTTATTTCCATTAAAGAGGAAATTGAAAGAATGAAAAGGATAATTATTACATTAATAATTTCTTATACTGCTGCAACAAATGCACAAATTAATAATGATAGCTTAATTAGCAAATCTGTCAGCATTTTGTCTGGTGTTGTTAAAGATACAATTACAGAAGATACAATTAATGTAAGAAGATTGGTAGAGCAGCAGATTTTGGCAGCAAAATTAAAAATGCAGAAAGAATCGATTAGTAATGATTCAAATAATTCTTATAAGTTGAATGTTTCTGAAGTGCCGAACTTTAAACCAAAAAAAACTTTAATTCAGCTATTTCAGAATCTTTCATTTGAAGTAAAGTTTCTCTTAATCTTCTCAATATTTCTTTTTACTCTAATTGCAATAAGAAGAATTGTTCTAAGGATTAAAATTAAAGAAGGTATTGAGTTAAGAAATAAAATTAAGTTATTAAGAGAAGAAAGAGTTCCTTCAAGGATAGAGGATAAAAAATCAAAATCAAGAAGAGAATTAATTCACGATTTGCCAGTAAAAAAATTATCAGAAAAAAATATTACCAAGAAAGCTAAAGAACTAAAAATTTCTAAAGGCGAGTTGATGCTTGCTGCAAGGTTAAAATATCTTGAGTATGAAAAAATATAAGGAGCTGAAAAATGATTAAAGGAATTTACACAGTTGCACGAAGCATGGACCAGAGAGCAAAAAATATTGATATTATTTCGAACAACCTTGCAAACATTAATACAACTGCTTTCAAAAGAGAAATTCCATTTGCTGAATACATAAATGAAGCTGGTGAATCTCAGATTAGAAAATTAACAAGTCAACAGCAGGGGGAATTAGTATTAACTTCAAATCCGCTTGATTTAGCTATCAACGGGAATGGATTCTTTGCTGTAAAAAGTGAAGATGGAACTATTGAATTGACAAGAAATGGAAGATTTCAAATTTCTGATGAAGGGTATCTAATTGATGCAAAAGGAAGAAAAGTTCTTGGGAAAAATGGCGGAATTTTTCTTGAAGATACACTTCGTCAAAAAAACTCTCAGATTTTAGTATCAACTGCAGGTGAAATTAAAATTGATGAACATTACATAGATACTCTATTAATTGTAAAAGTTGATGAACCTGAACAATTAACAAGAAGTGGAGAATCAAACTTTTTAATTACAGATGAAAATTATACTGAAGCAAACCAGGATGAATATAAAATATCTCAAGGATATTTAGAAGAATCGAATGCAAATCCAATACTTGAAATGGAAGCCATGATTCAATTGAACAAAGCATATGAAAGAGCTCAAAAAATTATTAATGCACTGGATCAGTCTTTAGACCATGCAAATCAAATTGGGAAAATTTAATTAGTGAGGTGATAAATGCCTACAAGAGCATTAAGAACAGCAGCTTCTGGAATGTATGCACAGCAAATAAATATTGAAGTAATTTCTAACAACATTGCCAATATCAATACCACAGGTTTTAAGAAGAATAAAGCAGATTTTCAGGATTTGATGTATCAAGAAGTAAATATTAATCCACTTTCAACCACAACACCTGGCGTTTATGAAAATACAAATAATAAAATTCAAGTTGGCAATGGAGTTAAGCCTGCATCAACTCAAAAGATATTTAAACAGGGTGATTTAGTTGCAACAAATAATCAGCTCGATTTAGGAATTTATGGTGAAGGATTTTTTCAGGTAAGGAAAAGTGATGGAACATTTGCTTATACAAGAGATGGTTCATTCAAGTTAAATGCAGATGGAAAAATTGTTACTGCAAGTGGTTATGAGCTTGAACCAAGTATTACTTTAACAGATGATGTTGTTGATATTCAAATTGCAAAAGATGGAACTGTTACTGCACAACAGGTTGACGGTTCTACAGTTACACTGGGCACAATTGAATTAGCTCGGTTTATGAACAATGGAGGATTACTTGCACTTGGAGATAATCTTTATGCTGAAACTCCAGCATCAGGTCAACCAATACTTGGGACTCCAGGCAGCGAAGGATTTGGTGAAATTCATCAGGGTTATCTTGAATCTTCTAATGTTGATATAGTTGAAGAAATGATTGCAATGATAGCTGCCCAAAGAGCATATGAAATTAATTCCAAAACAGTAAAAACTGTCGAAGATATGATGACAATTGCAAACAATCTTAAGAGAAGTTAAAAATGATTTCATCATTATTAATATTGCTGCAAATATTTGTTAATAGTGATAAAGTATTCGAATCTCAATTGAAGAATTATCTTGATGAGAAATTTGCTTCGTATGTTAAGTATGAATATCAAATTTCAGAATTGCCAAAAAATTATTTTAAGATTGAGCTGGATTATGACAGAGAATTCAGGCTGAATAAAAATTATGCTTTTGTTCCTGTAAAAATTTATGACAGAAAAAATCGAGCAAGTCTTTCTATAGTTACTCTTAAAATAAAATTATATCAATATGTTCTTGTTGCTTTGAAAGATATCAGCAGGAATGAATTATTATCCGAAAATCAATTCACGAAAAAATTAATTGATGTTACGAATATACGCGGTAAAATAGTTCAAAGAATTGATTTTAGCGAAGTATTTAGGTCAAAAGCAATAATTAAA
Source organism: Rosettibacter primus (assembly GCF_036860675.1). Classification (NCBI taxonomy): domain Bacteria; kingdom Pseudomonadati; phylum Ignavibacteriota; class Ignavibacteria; order Ignavibacteriales; family Melioribacteraceae; genus Rosettibacter; species Rosettibacter primus. The sequence continues at coordinate 45,208 of NZ_JAYKGK010000004.1, read as the reverse complement.
AATGGTTCAGTACTTATTGAAGAATTAATCGAGCCAGTTCCTGATGTTTTTTATAATGAAAAGTTAATTCTTCATGCTGGAAGAAATGGAGTGGATATTTCAACAGAAGTTACTGCCAAAGAGGAAGGAAGAATTGGTGATGTTATAAGAGTTGTTACAAGTGATAATAAATTATTCAAAGCCAAAATAATTGATAAGTACAATGTTTCATTAATTGAGTAGAGCTATGAAAAGATTAATGATTTTTATATGGCTTACCTCATCAATTTTGTATTCACAGAATATGAGACAGAATTCATTATATTCGTTGTTTTCAGACAATAAAGCCTTTCAAATTGGAGATGCAATAACAATTATTGTTCTGGAATCATCTCAAGCATCAAACAATGCAGAAACGACTACAGGAAGAAACAGTTCTATTGGAGCAAATTTAGCAGGCGGAATTGATAAAACAAATCTTCCTAAAACTGATATAAATCTTGGAACTGATAACTCATTTTCAGGTTCGGGTTCTACTAAAACTACTGGTGTGGTAAAAACAAAAATTAGTGCAATTGTTGATTCAGTTTATGAAAATGGAAATATGCGTATAAGAGGAAGCAGAAAAATTGTTATAAATGGTGAAGAACAGATGATAAAAATTACAGGAATAGTTAGACCCAGTGATATTTCTTCGGATAATTCAGTTTATTCATATAACATATCTGATGCAGAAATTACTTTTGAAGGAAGTGGAATGATTGATTCATCTCAAAAGCCAGGAATTCTTACAAGACTATTTCACTGGTTGTTTTAAGGTGTTACTATGAAAAGAAAAATTATTATATCGATTTTGATTTTATTGTTAATTGGTTATAACTCATTATTAGCTCAACGAATAAAAGATGTAGCATATTTAAGCGGATATGGTTCGGAACAGATTATTGGCTATGGATTGGTAGTTGGACTAGCAGGAACAGGCGACAGCTATCGTTCTTCTTTTACAATTCAGTCAATAACAAGTATGTTGAAAAGATTCGGAATTACAGTTCCACAAAATGATATCAGAACCAAGAATGTTGCTGCAGTGATGGTAACAGCATCACTAAATAAAAATTTAAAGCCTGGAGCAGAATTTGATGTGACTGTTTCTTCGCTTGGTGATGCAACAAGTTTACAAGGTGGGACTTTATTGATGACTCCGCTTTCTGGAATGGATGGTAAAGTTTATGGTTTTGCTCAGGGACCTGTTTCAGTTGGTGGTTATGATATAAATACAATTACAGGAAATAGAATTTCAAAAAATCATACACTTGCAGGAAGAGTACCTCGCGGCGGTTCATTAAAAGAACAAATTAATTTTAATGAATCATCAAATAATGAAGTATCTGTATTTTTAAAAGAACCTGATATTACAACAGCAAATAATATTAGCAACGCAATTAATTCTAAGTTTGGCGGAGAAATTGCGAAAGCTGTTGATGCTGCTGAAGTCCGTGTAAATGTTCCACAGGAAAGACAAAATAATTTAATTTCATTTCTTGCTGAATTAGAAAGCATAAATATACAGGTTGATGAAATTGCAAGAGTTGTATTGAACGAAAGAACCGGAACAGTAATAGCAGGCAACAATGTAAGAATACAACCAGTTACAATTACACATGGCGGATTAAATATTCAAATTCGTTCTTATCCAATTATTTCGCAGCCAAGTGCTTTTTCGCGGGGGACAACTACTGTATTCAACAACCTTGTTCCTTATGTATCGCAGGATTCGACAAGAACAATAGCAATTGAAGGTGCTACAAATGTACAGGAAGTTGCTGCGGCATTGAATTCATTAAAAGTTTCTCCAAGAGATATTATCGCAATATTTCAAGCATTAAAAGAAGCTGGAGCATTAATAGCAGAATTAGTGATAATGTAATATGGAAAAGATTTCATTAAAAATAACGGATATGAATAAGCACATCTCCCAGCTTCAGGAGATGAAAGGTAATTATGACCAGAAGCAAAAAGCAAAAATTGCAAAAGCTGCAAAAGAATTTGAAAGCTTATTTACAGCAATGCTTCTTCAGTCGATGACCAAAACAACAAATGGATTATTTGGCGAAGAGGGTTATGGAAACGATACTTTCGATGTAATATTTGAACAGGAAATGGCTTCATATATTTCTCAGGGTAAAAGTTTAGGTATTGCAGAAGCACTTTATAAAAAAATAACCGGCGAAGAGATGGACCCGGCTTTTAAAATAAAATTAAAATCATCAGAAAAAATTGACATAAAAGATAATGACAATGAAATTCCAAAAGTTCAGCCAAGTAACGAATCATTAAATCGACTAAAGAAATATGATGATTTGATTGAAGAAGCTTCAAAAGAATTTGGAATTGATAAAAATGTTATTAAATCAGTCATTTTAGCAGAGTCAGCAGCAAATCACAGAGCGGTGTCACCTGCTAAAGCAAAGGGTTTAATGCAGTTAATGGATACTACTGCAGCAGAAATGGGTGTAAGAAATATTTTTGACCCAAAAGAAAATATTTATGGAGGAACTAAATATCTCGCTAAAATGCTTCGACAATATAATGGTGATTTGAAATTAGCTCTGGCTGCATATAATGCCGGTCCGCAAAATGTTGAAAAATATAAAGGAATTCCACCTTTTGAAGAAACACAGAATTACATTACTAAAGTAATGAGTTATTTAAATCATTTTAGTGAGAGTGAATCATGAAAATTGAAGAATTAACAGATTCAATTGAAAGACAGAAAAAAAATTTTGATGACCTTTTAGAAGTAGTAAAAATCAAAAAAGAAGCACTTCTAAAAAATGATATGTCACTGCTTGATAAAGCAGTAGACGACGAACAAAAATTACTTTCTGCAATTACAAAAGAAGAAAAAGAAAGAAAGAAGTTAACATTCGAATATGCGAAAGAGAATTCAATTCAATTAAAAAATGGTTCAATTGAAGAATTGATTAACTCTTTGCCAAATAAAAATCTTGATAGGATTAAAGAAAAAAGAGATGCAATAAAAAGCAGAGCAGCAGAAATTATTAAACTTAATTCTCATATAACCGTTCTGGTTAATGTGTCAAGAAATATTATTCGAGATACAATTTTGACTGTTTTTGGCAAAGGTGAAAATAACATTGTAAATAAAAGAGTTTAGTAATGGGTATCGGAAGAATTTTTGACATATCAGTAAGAACAATGGCAACATACCAGCGTGCTCTGGATGTTACTTCACAAAATATTTCTAATGCAGGAAGTACAGATTATACAAGGCAAAAAGTTGTATTTGGCACCGAGCAAACTCAAGCTGGTATGGGAATGGGTGTTAAAATTCAGGATATTGTAAGAGTAAAAAATGATTTAATAGAGAATCAAATTCGTCAATTTCAATCAGCTTATTCCGATGCCAATAAACGTTCAGAATTGCTGCAACAAATTGAAACAATTTTAGCAGAACCTACGGACTATGGTCTGTCTTCTTATTTTAATGATTTTTTTAATTCTTGGGACCAATTAACAACAAATCCAACTTCCATTCAGTTGAGGACCCAAATTATTGAAAAAGCTCAAAGACTCAGTGAGAGATTTAAAGATGTGTATGACAGCATCTCATCAGTTCATTATTTGCTTCAGAGAGATGCAGTTGATAAAGTAAACCAGATGAATTCTTATTTGAAAGAAATTTATGACTTGAATAGAAAAATCTATGAAAACGAAGCTGTTGGGGTTAAAGCAAGTGAATTAATGGACAGACGTGATGCTCTCCTTATCAAATTGAGTGAACTTGCAAATATTACAGTTCAACAAAATGAATATGGAACTGTATCAGTCAGTATAGGTGGAATACATGCAGTCGATAAAAATGTTTATAATGAATTTGAAGTTCGGCTTGAAAATGGGAAAATGAAAGTTGTCCCAAAAGCTGATACAACTACTTCTGTTGTCTTAAACAGCGGCGAACTTTATGCAATTACAGATTTATATTCAAATAAAATTCCCAAATACAAAAGTGAATTAGAAAATCTTGCAAATACTTTTATTCAGAAAGTAAATGAACTACATACTCAAGGATACACTCTTCTTCAAAGTGGAACTTCATTTACAAATATTCCATTCTTTGGAACATGGAGTAATGGTGCTATAGTTGATTCTTTTGTCGATGGGAAAATTCAAATTAATCCTGATATTCTTAATAATCCAAGAAATATTGCTGTATCAAGTGTAGCAGGGAATGATGGGAATGGAGATATTGCCAATAGTATTGCAAGATTAGCAGACCAGAAATTCCCGGAACTTGGCGACAAAACTATTCTCGAAACTTATTCATCAATTCTGAATGATTTTGGCTTAGAAAAAGTAACCAGTGATAGTAGAATTGAAACTACTCAAATGGTTATGCAGCAATTGAATCTTCAGAAATCTTCTTATTCAGGAGTATCAATTGATGAAGAAATGACAAATGTAATCCGATTCCAGAGAGTTTACGAAGCAGCCGCAAGATTAATCAGAGCTTCGGATGAAATGTTAAAAACATTAATTGAAATGGTATAATAAATGAGAATTTCAGATAACATATTGAGCCAGAAATATATTTATAACCAAAATCTGATTAATGAAAGAAAAGCTAAAATTCAGAATCAGCTTATTACGAATAGTAAAATTGAAAAATTGAGCGACAACTTATTTGAATCTCTTGAAATCATAAAAATCGATTCTCAAATTCGAAAGATAGAGACATTTCAAAAAAATATTGATTATGCAAAAGAATTTGTGAATACTACAATTAATTCACTGGAAAATATTGGTAATGAAATTCAAAAAATTATTACTCAAGCTGTAAATATCACGAATCCACTTAACACAAACTTCAAAACTGTTGCTCAATCTGTTAGAGCTTCACTTCAATCTATTGTGCAAAATTTGAATACAAAGTATAATGACATGTATATTTTTGGAGGAACAAATTATTCAACTGAACCTTGGGCTATTGATTCAAATGGAAAAGTTGTAACAAATTCTACAGATTTAACTGGTGAAGTAAAAGTTCAGATTGCTAATAACATAAAAGATACAATTAATGTTACAGGAGATAGAATTGTAAATTCAGATTTTCTTGATACTATCAATGATATAATTGATTCTCTTGATGCGGGTAATCCACCAGACCAGACTTTGAAAGATAGATTAAATGCTGCTTATAAAGAAATTCTTTCTATTCAGTCATTAACAGGTGAAAAATATAATCGTCTTGAAGACATAAACACAATTTTATCAAAACAATTGCAGGATTATCAAGAATTTTTATCAAAAAGAAAAGAAGTTGACCCAGGTCAATTAGCAATTGATTTGCAATATCAAGATTATTTACTGCAGCTATCATATAAATTAGCTGCATCAATTTTACCAAAATCAATTTTGGATTACTTGTGATGAAAAAATCAGGTTCATTATTAGGATTAGCATTAGGCGTATTTTCAATTTTTGGAGCTTTTATACTCGAAGGTGGTTCGATAAGGGCTTTGTTTATCTTTTCTTCATTGTTAATAGTTATTGGTGGAACATTCTCAGCAATTATCATTGGTTTTGGTCTTGATAATTTTAAGAAGATGTTTTCATTGATTAAATTAGCTTACTTTCCACCACATTATGATACAAAAAAAGTTGTTGAAACTTTTATTGAACTTTCAGTTAAAGCAAGGAGAGAAGGGTTATTAGCAATTGAAAAAGATTTGCATAAGTTCCCATATAAGTTTCCGCAAAAAATGACTAAATATGCAATTGATGGACTTGACCCTGAATCTCTTTATAATTTGGCTCAACTTGAAATAAGAACAATGCAGGAACGACATAATTCTAATATTTTTATTTTTACAAAAATGGGTGGTTACGCACCAACAATGGGAATTATTGGGACTGTAATGGGTTTAATAATGACATTAGCTAATGCAGGTGCAGACCCTAATTCATTAATAAGAAATATTGCTACTGCATTTATAGCAACTTTATGGGGAATTTTTACAGCAAATATTATCTGGCTGCCAATAGGAGATAGATTAAAAAAATGTCACCTCGAAGAAAAACATATGATGGAAATATCGCTGGAGGGAGTGATAACACTTCTAAGTGGAGAAATCCCCTCAATAATGAAAGCTCGTTTGGTGGGTATGCTTCCACAAAGCGAACAATTGGAAAGAAAGAGCGCTTAGATTCTGATGAAACTCTCTTTCGTGAAGAAAGTGATAAAGATAGGTATTTAATTACCTATGCAGACTTAATTACATTATTGCTCGGGCTATTTATAATTTTATATGCTATGTCTAGTATTGACAGTGGTAAATATAAAAGTGTTGTTGCTGCTTTAGGAAATATTTTTGGGAGCGAATCTAAGATTTCTGTTATTAATGGTGAAAAAATTATTCCAACACCAAAAGATAAATTAGCTGAGGATTTGACTAAATTAATTGCTATGTATAATTATAATAATTCAATAAGACTCGAGCAGAATGAGAGAGGGGTTACTATTCATATACTGGATGATATTTTGTTTCCACCTGGCAAAGCTACTTTAAGTGAAAATTCAAAATTAGTTTTGAAAAGACTTGCACAAGTTTTAAAAAATTTACCTAATGATATTCGAATTGAAGGTCATACTGACAATATTCCTATTAATACACCGCAATATCCATCTAATTGGCATTTATCAGTTGATAGAGCATTAAGTACTGCATATTATTTAATTAAGAATGAAAATTTGTCTCCTGATAAAGTGTCGATAGTTGGATATTCTGAATATAAACCAATTGCATCAAATGATCTCCCGGAAACAAGAGCATTAAATAGAAGAGTAGACATAGTAATATTAAAGTGAGTAATATGAAAATAGTAACAAAACAATTTGGTGAAATCGAATTTCCTGATGACCTTGTCATCACGTTCGAAAATGGTTTAATTGGTTTTGAAGAACTTAAAAAATTTGTCTTCATTAAACCGGAAGAAAATATTTTTTACTGGCTTAATTCAGTTGAAAAACCTGAGATAGCTTTTCCATTATTTGCCATGAGATTAATTGACGAAAACTATCCTCAGGAAGAGAACCATGAAGCTTTCGGGATTGTCATTCTTAATCCTGATCCGCTCAAGATTACAATTAATTTAAAAGCACCTGTTTATATTAATCAGGATAGTAAAACAGGTTTTCAAAAAATTTTAGATAGCGAAAAATATTCTCTTTATTACAATTTATTTACAGAGTAGAGTATGCTTATATTATCAAGAAAAATTGACGAAGAAATAAAAATCGGTTCTGATATAACAATAAAAATATTATCAATATCAGAGAACCAGGTAAAAATTGGTATTACTGCACCGAGTTCCATTCAAATTTATCGAGGTGAAGTTTATGAAAAGGTAATTCAATATTCTATGGAAGCTTCACAATCAAGTTCAACAGAAAAAGTTGATTTGTCGAAGTATAAAATTAAAAAGGTAGAATAATGCCGATGCTGTATGATGATAAGGTTAGAATACTTGTAATTGATGATTCTGAGGTGATTCAATCACTGTTCAAAAGTTTTTTGTCTGATTATAATATTGAAGTAATTACTTGCAGCGATGGTCTTGAAGGTATTCAAAAAGCAATTGAATACAGACCCAAACTAATTTTTGTAGATATTATGATGCCAAATCTTGATGGCTTAAGAATGATAAAAATTATAAAAATACTTGATGATTTGAAAAATATTCCAGTGATTGTTGTAAGTGGTCATACTGATAAAAAAAATGTAATTGCAGCTGTAGAAGCAGGTGCTGTTCATGTAATCTCTAAACCTTTGAGTAAAAAAGTATTACTAAAAGGAATTAGAGAAGCACTTGGAGATGACTTTTTGATTAATATTAAGAAAGAAAAATCTTTAAGTAGTTCTGCTAAGAAAGAAATTTTAGAAAGCATGAAAAAATTTTTCCTTGCCAATGTACCACAAAAACTAAAGATATTTGAAGAATCATTGAATGCAAAAAATATCAATTTGTTAAAAACAGTAGCTCATGAACTAAAAGGATCGAGCGGGACACTTGGATTTAATATTATATCGAATATTTGTAATTCCATTGAAGAATTATTAAATGAAGAAAATATTGATTGGATTGAAATTTATAGTAAATATCAGGATTTAATTCATGAATTAGAAGTATTAGAAATATTAAACTCAAAATAGGGGATTATAATGTTTGTTATAATTGGAATTGCTATAGTATTTGCATCAGTTGTTTTAGGTTTCCTCATAGCAGGAGGAAATTTAGTTTTGCTTATTCAAATTTCTGAATTTATGATAATAGGTGGTGCTGCTATTGGAAGTATATTAATTTCTTCGCCTCCTGTATTATTAAAGAAAATAGTATCACAACTGCCGTTGTTATTTAAAGGTCATGTATCTTCAAAAGAAGATTATATTGATATGTTAAAGGCATTCAGCACATTATTTTTAACAGCTCAGCGAGAAGGTTTATTAGCAATAGAAAAACACATAGAAACACCGGAAAAAAGTGATATACTTTCAAAGAGCAAAAAATTTATGGAAGATGAAGTGCTGAAAAATTTCTTTTGTGATACAATGAAAGTTATGCTTGCAGGGTCAGTTCCACCCCATGAATTAGAAAACATGATGGATGCAGAAATTGAAACTTATGAAAATGAAAATAAACCAGTTTCTGAAACCTTAGGTAGAGTTGGTGATTCTCTGCCAGGCTTAGGTATAGTAGCTGCGGTTCTTGGTGTTATTATAACTATGTCATCAATAAATCAAGGAGCAGAAGCTGTTGGTCATCACGTTGCTGCAGCATTGGTTGGTACATTCTTAGGTGTATTATTAAGCTATGGTTTAGTTAATCCAATTTCGGCAAATCTGCATCATCTTACTGCGGATAAAGTTCAGGATTTGATAATCATTAAAAATTTCATCTTAGCTTATGTTAAGGGGAATCCACCATTCGTTGCTGCTGAAATGGCGAGAAGAACAATATTTTCTGACCATAGACCTACATTCCAAGAATTAGAAAATGCTTTGCGAGGTAAGAAGTAATGACTGAAGTTGCAAATAAAAGACCTACAAAGAAGCAAGAAACTCCTCCTCCGCAAGAAGTTCATTTTGACGAACCTCCCATAATAAAAAAAATTAAAAAAGGTCATGGCGGTCATCATGGTGGAGCATGGAAAGTTGCTTATGCAGACTTTGTAACTGCAATGATGGCGTTGTTTATTGTGCTTTGGGTTTTAAGTCAAAGTGAAGAAGTAAAACAGGCAGTAGCAGCTTATTTTGCAGACCCTATTGGATTTTCTACTAAAAGTAAAAATTTGTTTGATGGGACTTCTTCTCAACTTCTTGATTTGAGACTTCAGGAAGAAATCAAACAAAAAGAAATGGAAAGACAAGAATTAGAACGAATGGGTGAAAAATTAAAAGAAGAATTATCCAGTGATACTGAATTAATGAAATTATCTGAGCAGGTAAAAATTGAAATTGTAAAAGAAGGTTTGAGAATAGAATTAATTGATTCTGCTAATGACATTTTTTTTGAAATTGGGACTGCAGAGCTAAAACCTGCAGCAAGAAAGCTGCTTCTTAAAATTGGTTCTGAAATTTCTAAACTGAAGAATAAAATCATTATCGAAGGTCATACTGATTCTCGTCAATATCGCAATGATGGAACAGGTTATACAAATTTTGAATTAAGTACTGATAGAGCAAATTCTGCAAAACGCGCACTTGTAGCAGGAGGTGTATCAGAAAAACAAATTGATGAAATTCGTGGTTATGCTGATACCCGTCTACGAGACCCAAACGACCCATACAGTTATGTAAATAGAAGAATAAGTATAACATTAAAATATTCGAAATAAATTGTGAACAAAAATCATAAAATATTAATCATTGAAGACGATAATATATTGCAGGAATTTTATAGAATTCTATTTAGAAAACTTGGAATTGATATTATTATACTGGAAGATGGTGAAAAAATTATTTCAACAATAAAGACTGAAAAAATATCTTTGATTATTATGGACATAAATTTAAGAAATACTTATCTGAATTCAGAAAAATACGATGGAATAAAATTATCAAGATATATAAAAGAAAATTTTAATAATTTAGTTTTACCTATTATATTAGTAACAGCTTATTCTCCAAATTATTGTGGAGAAAATCTTTTAAGGGAAAGCCTTGCAGACGATGTAATCCTGAAACCAATAGTAAGTTTTGATAAATTAATTCAAAAAGTAAATAGGTTTATCAATGAAAGATAAAATTTTAGTTGTAGAAGACGAAAAAGATACCAGGTTTATCCTCGAAAAATTATTAACTCGAAATAATTATGAAGTAGTTACTGCAATCAATGGTGAAGATGCGCTAGAAGTCTTAAAAACATTTTCACCAAAAGTAATTCTTGCAGATTGGACTATGCCTGTTCTTGATGGTTTGGCATTGTGCAATATTTTGAAAAGCGATGAAAAGTATAAAGGAATTTATTTTATAATCTTAACTGCTCGCTCTTCATTAAAAGATAGAATTATGGGATTGGACATTGGGGCTGATGATTTTCTTGTAAAACCTGTAGAAAATCAAGAACTACTTGCAAGAATCCGTTCAGGTGTAAGAATCTATAATTTACAAAATGAACTTAAGAATGCTGAACATAATAAAGCTGTTATCGAAATGGCTTGTACAATTGGTCATAAAATAAATAATCCATTAAGCAGTCTTGTGTTATCTCTTAAAACTATAGAAAATGAATTAAGTGAAGAAGAAAAATCTAAATTATCAGAAGAATTAAAAACAATTAATGAATCAGTTGATAGAATAAATAAATTTGTGCAACAACTAATTTACCTGCAAAATCCACAGCTGATTGATTATATTGACGAAAATCGAATGATTAAGACAGATTGATATTAAAAAAATTGCCTTTTCCTTCGATAATAAGATGGAGGAGAAGGCATGTTGGAAAAAGTTGTAAATATTAGTCCGAATTCAGACTATAAAAAGTCTACCGGCAGTCCAAAGTATTATAAGAAAATTAATTCTTATACATACTCATCTAATTCAATCAATGATTCTGCATTGATTTCTCCTGCCACTGCACTTCTTGCTGCTTATGGATGGAAATTAAAAAAGATAGAGCAGGAATCGGATAAAGTCCATATTATATTTGAGCTCGATGGGTTCGAATTTGATACAACAGTTGATATAAATCAGCTTAGTAAATTCAGAAACATTGAATATAAAATTAAAAAAGATGTTCTTGGGTTTGCAGCAGAAATTACTGTAATTGTAACATTAATTGCCCCTGTTAATTTTAATATGAATGATAGTGATTTTGATAAATCTCTTAATTCATTAAATGAATTCTTTGAACAATTTAAATCACAAAGTGTAAAGAAACCGAATATTATAACTGACCAATATACCATCGATTCACTAACAAGTGATTATATTGATTCCTTAAATAAAGAATTTAATTATATCAATGACTGCTTGATAAAATTTTTGAATAAGTATGCTTCATTAAAACTTCATCATTCACAAAATGATGAAATACGAGGTGAACGAGATGGTATATTAATTAAAAGTATACATATAAAGTGATTCTTGATTATGCCTGAATGGAAGAACTTCAATGAAAATCTAAGAAATTCCGAAAAGGAATTTTTTAATTATAAAGAATTGCCTACCAGCAGAGCAATTGCAATTGTATCTTCTTTACTTGAAATTGTTTATTGTAATACTGCATTTAAAAATTTATTTCAGTTAAATATTAATGATAATTTACAACGGCTTAATCCCTCATCAGAATTTTTAGTATTTGTTAAAGGATTTGTTGAAAGTAAATATAGAAATCTAACGACCGATCTCACTATTAATACAAATTTTAATTCAAATAATACTGCTTATCAAGTAGGAATAGAAAGAATTTTCGTTTTATCTCATGAATATTTATTAATTACAATTGAATCTCTTGAACAAAGAAAAATTATAGAAAAGAAAATTGATTCTTTGCATCATGCTCTGGATTATGGTAAAGTTCCAATAATTATTATTAATAATCAAAAAAGAATTAGTTACGCAACAAGTTCTTTTGAAGAAATATTTTCCCGAGGGCTGGATAAGCTATACAATGTAGAAATTACAGAGATAATGAAAGAATTTTTGAGCGATTCTGAACTTAGTCTTTTAAGTCTTGCACTGAATAGTGGTAGGTTCTGGAAAAAATTAGTTGAAATAAAAAAGAGAGGTGAAATACATTATTGGGATTTTACGTTGCAGCCTTTTTCTCCAATTGATTCCTTTGAAATAAATTTTGTCCTCAGTGCTAACAATCTTACTGAACATATTTATCAGAAAAAAGTTATTGAGGAATCGGAAAAGAAACAGAAGTTAATAATTGAAAATATTTCTGATTTATTATTAATCCTGAAATCGATTGATAATCAAATATATTTTGAAAATGCAAACGATAATTTTTGCAAGTTATTTAATCTTGATAAGAATAATTTATATCTTCAGGTAATTAATGATTATTTGCCTCCACAGTTATTTAATATTATTCAACAAAATATAAAACTGCTTGAAGAAAATGAGGATTCTTTTCAGCAATTTTTTTATCAGCATTCATCAGGTCAACATTTTAATTGTAAAATTACATCCACCCACCACAATGGAAACGGGAGTAAAATTTATATAATTACTCTTAAAGACATAACAGACGAAACAAAATATCGAGAACAGCTTGAGAAAAATTATTTGAAGGAAATGCAGCTCAACAAAATGAAATCGGCTTTTATAGCCAATATTTCACACGAAATCAGAACTCCATTTAATGGTATTATTGGTTATTCTGAAATTATTGATGATTGTCTTGCTGCTCAGGATTATGTAGCAATAAAAGAATTAATGGATTCCGTAAAAGAAGTGTTAGGAAGAGTATTGAATGCTTTTACGAACATTGTTGAATTAGCACAAATAGAATCTGATGAAATTGAACTTGAGATGGTAATATTAAACTGCAATCAAGTGCTTAAACATGTTTATGAAAAAAGACTAAATGATGCAGAAAAAAAGAATTTAACATTTAAACTCGAGTTTAGTGAAGATGAAGCTTTTATTGAAATAGACTGGATAAAATTAGAAAGAATTATTGATTTGCTCGTGGATAATGCAATTAAATATACTTCTTATGGATATGTTTACCTGGGCTCAAGGAATTTTAATGATAAAGTAGAAATTATTATTGCGGATTCTGGAATTGGTATTGATAATTCTCAGATTGATAGAATATTACTGCCGTTCAGTCAAGAAATTGAAGGTTACACAAGACCTTATGAAGGTATTGGCCTGGGTTTAACAGTTGCATATAAATTAACAAAATTAATGGGAGGAAGTTTTACAATTAACAGTGAAAAAAATAAAGGCACAGAAATTATTCTATCTTTCCCCAAAAAGGATGTTTGATAAGGAAATAAAAAATGATTGAGCAATTAGAAAAAAATAATTATGCAATCAAAGATGGTGAATCTGCTTTAACCAGTTTTTATAGATTAGGGAAAGACCATTTTGATTTAACTATACATGCTGATTTTGATTTTATTACAAGCATAAAGGAAAATATAAAAATACTTGCTTTTGATTTACCTGATGAACTAAAAGAAATATTTATTCCTTTTTCTCATGCACCTGTCTACTGGATTTATGATTCCTGGTTATTAAATCAAATAGAAGAATTTATGAAGGTGAATTTTTCGAAAGTGAAATATTTTGACCTTCATAAATCAATAAAAGAAAATTTTACTAAGTGGGCAACAACAAAATTAAGAAGTGAACGCGAATACTATGCTAATCTTATCATTAATTTTATAGAAAGAGATGTTTATAAACATAATTTCTTTAAGCATATAATTCATGCTATTATTCTAACATATCACAATAGTCTCTATAATCCTTCAAAAGCCTTAGAGCTATATAATTCTGTAAAAGAAATTATAAATACATTAAGATTATCAGATGATGTTAAAAAAGAGATTAATTACATAGTTAATTTATTTTCTGGTTTTGTTTACTTAAAAGAAAAAGATTATATAAAAGCAAATCAATGTTTTAAAGAAGCAGTTGACATAAAATCCAGCGGAATTACTGCAAAAATTTATATTGCACTTACAGAATTAAAAATGGGTAATGATGAAGTGACCTCTTATTATATTAAAGAAATAATTTCATATGATTTACATAGACTTCTTATTGCCCTGGACTTATCTAACTTTGGAATGTTTAACTATTTTCTGATAAATGCATTTATCAACAATATTTTTTATGAAAAAGATTTTGCTGCAGCAGTTCAGTTAATTGCAGGAGTGCTTCAACCTTATCGACTTGCAGAAGAGAATTCGATTAATAAAATAATGCATAAATTAAATTTACTTAAAGAAAAACAAGTGAAAGAATATTTTACGGATGATGTTTTAAAAAACATAAAATTTCTAGAAAAACTTGCTCAATCTTACCTTAACTCTACAAACACATTAATAATTGCAATGTATCCTGAATTTGAAAGGAAATACAGTCAGACAATTGATTTGATAATTGAACAAATGAAAAAACTTGTCTTTGAAGAAATTGATTCAAAACTTGTTCAATATGACCAGTATATAGTTGAGTATGCAAAAGAAGAAGAAAAATTGAGAAAGGAACTAGAGAATTTTCATATAAAAGCAAAAGAAAATCTTGAAAAAGCAATTAAAAATATTAATGACAATTATGAAAATGAGGTAAAAAACTTAGAAGAACAAATTGCAAAAATTCCTTTCATCGAAAGATTCAATCCAGCAAAATCATTTTCAACCAGTATGTTAAATAACACAATTATTGCATTCATTGTATTTATTATTGGAGGATTGGCAAGTTATTCAAATAGATTTGTGGTTGATGTATCAGAGTTCAATTCAATATTAGGTTATGTAATATTTTCTGGGTTCAAATGGGGCTTAATTAGTTTTCTTGTTGGCACGTTAATATCGGGAATTATAGCGGGATTAGTATTTATTGACAGAGCAGAAGAAAAACAGCGTTTAGTAAAACGAATAAACATGTTAAAAACTCACAAAGAACAATTAATTAAAGAAACAGAAGAATATATGAAAGAAAAAGAGAGAGTAACTGTAAATAATATAAACAGTAATATAATGCAGTTTCAAAAGAGGATTGAAGAATTAAAAGAAGAAAAAGAGACCGAGAGAGCAAAACTAACTGCCGAAGCAGAAGAAAGAATCAAAAAATTCACAGAAGAATTAGAGACCGTCCGATAAACCTACCTGGTTAATATTAGCCAAGATAATATATATAATCAATTAAAGAGCCAATTTCATATTAAAAATTAGTTTTTGAACTGGCATATAATTTGGCTTAATAAAATGTTAAATAAATTTTTAATGATATGAAAGTCGCTGCTTTTTTACCTGCTAAGGGGAATAGTCATAGAATTCCCAATAAGAATATAATGTTGTTGGATGGAGAGCCGTTGTTTCTAAGAAGTTTAAAAAAGTTATTGACTATAAATTTAATTGATGAAGTATATCTTGATACAGAATCATATGAAATTATTGATTTAGCATCGGAAGTTAAGTGTAAAATACTGCATAGAGATCCTTCGTTAGCTACTAATAAAACTGATGGGAATCAACTATTCTATAATGAAGTCTTGCATACAGATGCAGATATATGTATCCAGCTTTTGTCTACAAGTCCATTTATTAAAGTAGAAACTATAGAGAAAGGTATTAAAATTTTATTGAATGATGATAATTATGATTCGGTTGTAGCAGTGAGAAAAGAAAAACAATATCTCTGGAAAAATGGCAAACCTGCATATAATATAGAACATATACCTAATAGTTATGAACTGGAAGATACAATTATCGAATCAATGGGTCTGTATATTGTTAGAAGAGATGTGGCTATACAAACTAAGAAAAGAATTGGCAATAAACCTTATTTGTTAGAAATAGATCCTATTGAATCAATAGATGTTAATTATCCACCTGATTTTGAATTAGCTAATTTAATTGCTATTGGATTGCGTGAACAAGAAAGAAGATTATTTAATAATTTAAAATTACTTTTAACTAGTGCGCTCTTATCAGATATACTGGACGATTTAGGATTATTGGGTGTACTATCAAGCAAATTCACTTTGAATTTACCAAATAGTAAAGTATTAGGAAGGGCTAAAACTTTACAAATAGATTTATGTCCTGATGATGAGGACTATAAAAAAATTTATGATAGTCTTGATTTATATGATCATGTTGTTACTAATGATGTTATTGTAGTAGCAAATAAAATTCCTGATTATGCATTTTTCGGCGAACTAAATGCAAATTTAGCATTAAGAGCAGGAGCTTCCGGCGCTATTATTGATGGAGTAACAAGAGATACTAAAGAAACTTCTGATATGGGATTTCCAGTATTTTCTAAAGGTAATTATTGTAAAGATACTAGGAAAAGAGGAATTGTTACTTCTAAAAATAAAACTGTTATAATTGATGGGATAAGTATACATAAGGACGATTTAATATTTGGCGATAGAGATGGAATTGTTGTAATACCCAAAAAGTATGAAAATCAAATAATTGAATTAGCATTTAATAAACTTCAAAATGAAAAACAAATACTGATTGATGTAGCTAAAGGTATTCATACAAGCGAACTTGTAAATAAATATGGATTATTTTAATGAATGAATTGAACCATAAAAATAAATTATGTTTAGTTTGTTGTTTCCTTCCTCTAACAACAGAATACAAGAACTTATGGAAAAAAATTAATGATAGCCTTAAGAAAAAAAATATTGATTTTATTTTAATTACATCTTCAGAGAATTATTCAGACTTAGATTTTCCAGTTATTCATGTGCCAATTTTTCTTCATCAATTTAATGAGAGGTTTAAGTTAGAAGAATATACTTTACAAGATTTGGATGAAGAAGACTATCTGTTAATCGAAAGAGATATGTTCTGGAGCAATGTAGATATTGATAGTTATGAAAATCATTATAAAGGTTTTCTAAAATGCAGAGAATTTTATAAACAATTAATAATGTTTATTAATCCCTCGATTGTATTTGTTTGGGGAAATTATCTTGCTCAATCAGAAATATTTAAAAAGTTATTGGATTTATATGGAATTAAAAATCATTACTTAGAAAGAGGGTATTTAACAGGTACTTTAATGATAGAAAATTTATTGAATGAGGAATTAGATAATAATAAGTTAAAACAAGAAAATAATAAAGATTTGTTTAGTTTAATTAAGAATTTTTATATCAATACTAATATCACTAAATATCCTGTCAGTTATAATAATGAAGAAGAAAAATTATTATTAAAAATAAAAGGCAAAAAGAAAATAATTAGTTTTTTCCCAAATCCCGATAATCCACTTTTCCCAAGAGAACATAAACTATCTAAAGAAATTTCTAACCTATTTACATCTCACATTGAAATGGCTCACGAATTGGCAAAGTATGTTGAGAAATCAAATGATTTGTTCTTAATAATAAAAACCCATCCAATTGATGTAAAGGAAAAATATCAACACATTGAGTCTGAAAGAATAATTGTTAGTGATAAAATTTATTTTAGAAGCTTATTTAGAAATTCTAATTTATTAATCTTTACTACCACAACTTTACAATATGAAGCATTATTCTATGATAAACCAATATTGTTATTAACAAATAGTGGATTGAAGTACAGTAGTATCCCAAACATTATAAAATCAAAAGAAGATTTAGGTAATGTTTTAGAAAAATTAATAAATGGTGATTTCAACAAAACAAACAATGATGAGATTATAAATTTTGTAAATAAAATCATAGAAAATTATACTTATTTCTATATTGATAATATCCCTTCAGTAAAAAATACAGAAGATTTTTGTGATTTTATAAGTAATAACATTGATATTAATGGTTGTAGTGAAAATTCTATAACAAAATTTTTACAATTCCAAAACTATATATACTCAAATTGTTTGAAGAATAATAATGCTAAGAATGAGATAACGAATGATAATTCTGCAGTTAGTCTAAAATTTTATTCAGTTAGGTACAAAGAAAAAATAAAAGATTATTATAAACCTATATTAGATTATTATGAAGAAAAAATTAAGAAAGGTGATTTATTAAATATAGAAATGATGATTAAAAATATGAATGGTAAATTGAATTTTCTTGATAATACAAGGATAATAAGTAAACTATATGATAAACGGGAGCTAATTAAAAGAGAATTAAAATGGTCACCAAGTAAGAGTGCTAAATTTCTTATTCAAGCTGAAAGAATGATTGAGAACAACAAATTAGATGAAGCAGCAAAAAAATTAAATTATATATTAAACATAGAACCAAATCATATTGAAGCATTAAATGATTTGGCTGTTATACATATTCTTAAAGAAAATTATTTATATGCAAAAAGATTACTTGAATATATACTCGTTTCTGAACCAAATAATATTGTAGCAAAAGAGAATTATGAATATCTATTAGAAAAAATAAATGAGGGTAACTTAGAACAAAGTATAGACATAGGAGATAAAAGTAAATTCAATAATTCAGAAAACTTAAAATCAGTAAATTATAAAAAAGATTATAGGTCTATTCAATTCACTAATAAATCTCATTATCGCTATTGGTGGCACAATTTAAGAGGGAATAATTACTTACCACCGTGTTATTCATTTCTTGATGATACAGAATGGGAAATTGTTAAATTGTGGTTTGATGAATCTGAAAAAGAAAATTTAATAGGTGAATCTCCGGTTCCTTTTATTTCCTTTTTATTAGGATTAATAATGGGGAACAGGATTGATAGAATTGTTCAGCTTGGTACTTATGCGGGGTATTCGAGTTTATTAATTGGGTTTATGCTAAGAAAAATGAATGTTAAAAATGGTTTTATTTCTTTTGATATTGATAGTCATTCAACTGAATTTGCAAAAAAATATATAAAATTAGCATCTTTAGATGAATATGTTAGATTAGAATTAAGCAATTCTACCGACATTAATACTGTTAAAATAACATATAATCACTTTGGTGATAAACCGCCAAAATTAATTATTGTAGATTCCTCTCATCAAAAAGACCAAACTATTATAGAGTTAAATTTATGGTTCGATCACCTTATTAAAGGTGGATTAATGATTTTTCATGATTCAAGTGATTTTGCAAGACAGTGGGATTCAACAAAAAAAGGTGGTGTTAAATCAGCTTTAGATGAATGGCATAATCTTAATCCAGATGTAAGATTTATTAATATTTATAATGAGCAAGATACATTAAATACTGAAAATAGTGTTTATCAAGATCTTAATGGAATTGCAATAATTCAGAAGTAAAAAATATATGAATAAGAAAGTGGCATTTATAGTACCAAATTTAATTGAAGGTTCGGGTGGGATAAGAACCATAATAAACTACATGAATTATTTAATTGAAAAGGATTATGAATGTCATGCTTATGTTGAAGGGAAAAGTAACATATTTCATTTAATAGAAGAAGCTGAAAATTACTTTGGAGTAAATGAAATAATTTTCCATTCAGGTTGGAAAGTTGACGAACCCTTTGACCTTGTTGTAGCTACAATATGGTATTCAGCAAAAATAGTAGCAGATTTACCATTTAATTGTCATAAAGCATATCTAATTCAAGATTTTGAAGCTCTATTTAATCCAATGGGAGATGCGTTTCTATTAGCAGAAAATTCCTACCAATATGGATTATATCATTTAACATTAGGGAGGTGGTTGCCGACAATATTAAATGAAAAATTTAGTGTATATTCAAGATATTTTGACTTTGGTGCTGATAAAAATATTTACTATAAAGATGATTCAGTGAAAAAAGAAGAATTATCTATTGCATTTATTTTTCAACCTGAAAAGCCAAGAAGGTGTTATCAAATTGGTTTATCAGCATTAAAAATTTTGAAAAGTGAATTGCCAGATATTAAGATTTATCTTTATGGTTCGAATGAAAAAGTTGATATTCCGTTTGAACATATTAACTTAGGTATTTTGAAGTTACATGAAATAAGGAAATTATATAATCAATGTAGTGTAGGATTGTGTATAAGTTCTTCAAATCCATCGCGTGTTCCTTTTGAAATGATGGCTTGTGGATTACCAGTTGTAGATGTTTATATGAATAATAATCTATATGATTTCCCTGAACAAGGTGTTTTATTAGCTCAGCCATTTCCAAATTCTATTGCTAAAGCATTAAAGATGATTTTGTTGGATAACAATTTAAGAAGAGATATGTCCAATGGTGGCATAAACTTTATGTTATATAGGGATATGAAAAGCGAATTTGAGAAATTTGCAGAAGCTGTGGATTCCATTTTTAATAATGACTTTAATAATCATACAGTTGGTAAAATGCCAATACTGTATAAGAAGAATCCAATAATTTAATGGGTTTATTATGAGGAAAAAAATTGCATGGGTTTTACCACATATTATTGAAGCTTCGGGTGGTTTAAGAACTATTTTCAATAATATTAATTATTTGGTTGAAAGTGGATATGAATGCCATGCCTTCGTAGAAGGTAATACTGATGAAAAGCATCTTCGTAAGATAGTTGAAAGTAGCTATAATGTAAAAAATTTAATCATTCATTCAGGGTGGAATATTAATGAAAAGTATGACTTAGTATTTGGGACAATGTGGCATACCTTATATTATATAGAAAACTTAAAGTTTATTGACAAAAAGGCTTATTTTATTCAAGACTACGAACCTTACTTTTATCCAATGGGGGGACAGTATATATTAGCAGAAAATACTTATAGATTCAAAGATTATCATCAAATTACTGTTGGGAAATGGTTAAGCTACAAATTATATAATGAATTTAAAATTGAGTCAAAGTATATAGATTTTTGTGTTAATACAGATATTTATAAACCATTAAAGGAAGTAAAAAAGGAATTCGCTGTTTGTTTTATATATCAACCTGAAAAATCTCATCGAGGTCCTCTGTTAGCAATTGAATCTATGAAATTACTCAAAAATATTTTTCCAAGTTTAAAAATTTATTCTTTCGGAACTGATAATGATAATGCATTACCTAAAGATTTTATCCATCTTGGAATTTTATCACCATCTCAAATTAACGAATTATATAATAAATGTATTGCCGGTTTATGCATTAGTTCTACCAATCCATCAAGAATTCCTTTCGAAATGATGGCATCTGGATTGGCGGTTGTAGATATTTTTAGAGAAAATAATTTATTTGATATGCCTGAAGGATGCATATTATTAGCTGAACAGAATCCAGAATCAATATCAAGTGCAATACTAAAAATACTAGCAGATTCATCATATAGAGAAAAACTTTCTAGGTCTGCTTATGAGTTTATCTCTCAACAAACATCAGCATTAGAGAAAAAACAGTTTTTAGAAGCAATAGAATCATTTTTGAGTGAAAACAAAAAACAAAAAAAATATTTACCTCCAGCTAAAATTTATAGGTCAAAATGTTTTACAAAAAATGACCTTGGGGTTATCAACAACACAAAGGAATATGAACTATTAACATATGATATTTGGGACACAGTATTAAGAAGAACATGTCATCCGGACGAGATAAAACTTCATACAGCACATTATGTATGGTTAAAGTATAGAAAATATTTAAGGCCAAACATCATTAATCAGAATCAATTGCTATTAAAAAGAATTAATTGTGAAAGAACAATTGGAGTGATTAATAAAAAGAATGGTTATGATGATGAATATAAAATTGAAGATGTTTTCAAAATGTGGTTAAAAGAAATTTTTGTTGATACATACTCAGAGGAATTTTATTCTAATTGTGTTAACGAATTAGTCAAATTGGAATTATCGTTTGAAGAAGAAAACTGTTACTTAGATAATGAAATATTGATGAGAATTGATTCTATTCGTGCAAAAAATAAAGTATTTCTTTCAGACTTTTATATGAGTAACGAACAGGTGAAATATTTACTTGAAAAAAAAGGTTTTCCAAAACATTTATTGCAGGGTTTTACTTCGGCAGACCTTGGATACAATAAAAGAAGTGGCAATATTTTTAATAGAATTGAAGAATTATTCAATATCACAAAACCTAAACATATCCATTTAGGGGACAATGTTTTTTCTGATTATTTTATTCCTATGCATCTTGGTATTTCGTCAATTTTGTATTTTAATCAACATGAGGAAAATAAGCGTAATAAACATAATCGTTTCAAATTGCGAAGGTCTGATAGAACATCATACTTTGTTGAATTACAACAGAGTTACAGAGAATTAATAAGAAATAATTCATCTAAATCTGACGAATTATTTAATATTGGTTTAGACACATCATTATTATTGTTTAATTTTATTCTTTTTATCATAGAGGAAGTAGTATCTGAAGGTTTTAATAAATTATATTTTTTCACCAGAGAAGGTGAATTTTTCATAAAAATTTATAATGAAATAAAAAAATCAAACTTATTTGATTTTGAATTACCAGAAGCCTATATACTGGAGGTTAGTCGTTTATCTACTTTTGCTCCTTCGATTAGAGAAATTACAACTCAGGAATTCATGCGCATTTGGAATTTATACTCAAAACAAACCGTAAGTGCATTATTTAAATCATTAAATGTAGTTACTGATAATTTCCTCCCGATTTTGTCAAAATATAATTTAAAACCAGAAACAGAAATAATATACCCTTGGACAGACGAAAGAATAAAAAATTTATTTTCTGATATCGACTTTAAACAAAAATTACTTAATGAGATTTCTAAGCAAAAAGAACTTTTTATTGAATATTTCAAAGCAAAAGGTATAGAAAACAATGGGAGTAAAATTGCAATTGTAGATATCGGATGGCGTGGAACTATACAGGATAATTTAGCTTACATTTTTGATAAGAATATTTTCTATGGGTATTATTTTGGATTATTTAAATATCTAAACACTCAACCAGTTAATTCATTGAAAAAAGCATTTATTGCAAATCAAAACATTGAGAACAGCAAAAATGATATTTTATTGAATTTTGTCTCTCCAATTGAAATGTTATTTAATTCGGATGGAGGCAGTGTAAAAAAATATTATAAGAATGAATCAGAGATATGCGCTAAAAGAGAAATAGAACCAAGTGAAGAAGAAGTTTTTATTAAATATACAAAATACTTCCAGAATGGCGTTTTATCAGCTATACCATATCTTAGTAATTATGTTAGAAGATATTCTTTAACAAGTGTTGAACTTAAAAGAAAATCTATAGACATTTTGAAAAATCTAATAAATAATCCACCCCAAATTATATCTGAGGCATACTATAGTCTAAATCATAATGAAAGTTTTGGTTTAGGTAAGTATGAAAATAAAAGTAAATTTTTACAAGAAATGAATTTTATTAAAGAAGAATACTTAAGAGGTAATTTTTCATCTTTTGAAGAAAACCTTCATCGTACTACTTGGCCTCAAGGGTTTCTTAGATTATGCAATATGAGATATAACTTCTTTAATTTAGAGCAACCAATAATATATAGATTAACAATAGATGAGAGAAATAATCTAAAAAATTTATGTGATAAAGCCTTAGTATTTTATATGAATGGTGAATATAAAGAGTCACTCAAATATGCATTAGAGGCTCTTTCTATAGACCCTAATAGAATATCTACTTTATACTTACTATACAAAATTACTCAACATATTTCAATGAAAGAAGCAATTGGTTATTTGAAAAAGATCTTAAATTTGTATAATAGAGAACCTAAAGCAAATAATGAATTAGCACGACTTTCATTCTCAATCGGAGATATTGACAAAGCAATTAAAATATTACAAAAAATTAAAGATGATAATTATACTATAGCTCAACTCAATTTGAGCAAATTGTATTTGAATAAGTTTTATATGAAATCAAAAAAAATCCCTCCTTTTTTACAAAACAGTATTATAAAGGAATACTCAAAAGAGTTATTTGAAGATTTTAATAGTTTAGAAAGTAATAAGAATATTCAAAAAAGTGTTAATGTATTTAATGAAGAATTTACGAAGACAAGTATTAATCAAAAAAAGATGAACTATGAAGTATCTATTTTAGTGGCAACATTTAATGGATTGGAGTATACACAAAAATTTATTGAATCTTTAATTTCTTCTACTGATATAAATTATGAATTAATTATTGTAGATAATAACAGTCACACTGAACTTTTAAGATATCTTAAAAGATTGGAAAATAAAATTAATAACATCAAGATAATTTATAATAAAGAAAATTATGGATTTCCCAAAGCTATTAATCAAGCTATTTTATTGGCAAATTCAAATTACCTATTAATAGTAAATAATGATATTATCTTTACTGAGAAGTCAATTGATAGATTAATTGATTTTGCTAAAACAGATCCCAATATTGGTATCGTAGCACCTATAAGCAATGAAGTTAGCGGTTTACAAAGGGATTTGGATGCTAAATATACTTCGATCGAAGAAATGCATAAATATTCGAATTTTATTAGAGAAAATAATAAAGGTCAACTATTATTTTTCCCACGTGTCGCATTCCTTTGTACCTTAATTAAAAAGGAATTAATTGAAAAAATCGGCGGACTTGATGAAAGATTTTCCCCTGGTAATTATGAAGATGATGATTTTTGTCTGCGTGCTCAACTTGCTGGATTTAAAACTGTAATTGCAAAAGATGTTTTTATTCATCACTTTGGTTCAAAGAGTTTTAAAGCTAATGGAACAGAAGCTTATAGAAAACGACTTGAAACTAATAAACAAATTTTCATTGATAAATGGGGTGCTACACCAGATGAAATCTGGCTCCAAAATAAAACTATTAAGCAGCGCCAAATATATTATCCCATAGATAACGATTTGTTCAAACAATATTTTGAAAGAACTAAGATACATATAGCAGATAACGAACTGAATCTTGCAAAAGATTCTATTGCTAAGGCAATTGAAAATTATAAAGAAGGGAATGGCATAATTATTAGCTATGATGAATTACTTGATTTAGCAGGTAATATATATTTAGCAAGTAATGATATTACTAAAGCTCAGGAATATTTCGAAAAAGAACTAAATCTTAATCCTCAATCATCTTCTGCTTGCTACGGTTTAGGACAGGTATTTTTTGCACAGGAAAATTATGATGCAGCAAAAATTATGTTCGAATGGGCTGTAAAAAATGACCCGTCAAATAGTTCTGCTAAATCTGCTCTTGAAAAAGTTAATGAACTGCTCGGTTATGAATTATCTCATTCATCGCTCGATGGAGGATAGTTATGGGTACATTGACTTTATCAATGATTGTTAAGAATGAAGAAAAATATCTTAAAGATTGTCTTGAGTCCGTTAAAGGTGTAGCGGACGAAATTGTAATAGTTGATACAGGTTCAACAGATAAAACAATAGAAATTGCGAAAGAGTATAAAGCAAAAATCTATCACTTTGATTGGATTAATGATTTTTCCGCTGCAAGAAATTATGCCCTCCAGTATTCTTCAGGTGAATGGATTCTTTATTTAGATGCTGATGAAAGATTAGACCCAAATTCAATTAGAGAAATAAAAAGATTAATATCAGGCGTAGCAAAAATTGGTTATTACTGCACTGTAAAAAGCATCGATAGCGAAAACGAAAGAGAACATGCAATTCGTTATGTGAGATTATTCAAGAATAGTAAAGAAATTAAATTTACAGGCAAAGTTCATGAACAGATTATGCCCTCACTTATTGAAAATAAATATGAAATATATCACTCATCAGTTTTAATTAATCACATAGGATATGATGTATCACGCAGCGAAAAAGAAGCTAAAGCTAAAAGAAATTTAGAATTACTTCTTAATGATTATGATGAAAGTAAGTCTGTATATGTTGCATATAAAATTGCTCAAACTTATTTCTTACTTGGGAATTATAATGAAGCAGAATCATACTTCAATATTGCATTAGAAGAAAAAGATTTATCGCAGGATTTAAAAGCAGATTGTTATTTATATTTAGCTCAAAAATATTTGATGAGTTTTAACTTTATTAAAGCACAAGAATATATTGATAAAGCTATAGAATTAAATCCTCGGCAGCCAATATATTTCTTTTTTACATCAAAATTACATTATAAACAACATAATATTTACAAAGCCAAGTTATATGTTCAAAAAGCATTAGAAGTAAATAAAAATATTCAAAGGAATGAGAAAATAAATAAGCTAACAATTTATGTTGATTCCCGTGAAATAATTTATTTTGGTTTATATTTGGCTTATCAATCAAATGATAATGATATGATTGAATATTTTACAAAAGAATTATATAGATTATTTAAAGAGGAACAGGTAACAGAAAAAATTCAGATGATTAAGCTTATGGAAAGTATATTTCAAGGCAGAGAGATAACAGAGGAAATTTCTCAGGTTTTATTAAAATGTGTTAATAAAAATAATCTGGAATTATTTTTAATGGGTATCAATCGTCAAAAAAATAATCTCATAAAATTGAGTATTTTATTAAAGCTAAGAAATTTGTTCCCAAATAATGTTGAAATAATTAAAAATCTTGCTTCTGTTTATGATGAAATTAATAATACTCAAAATGCAATTGAATTATTACAAAGCAATATGGAAATAGTAAAGAATGACCCCGCAGCTTTATTTTACTTAGCATCATTTTATTTGAAGATGAATAATATTCAAAAATCTTATGAGTTGTTTACAGAAATCGAGAAAAATTTCTCGAATCTAATGGATATGATACCAAAAGTAAAAGCAATAAAATTACGTTTAGAGAGTGCTTTAAAATCCTGATGCTATTACTTCAAAATTGTTCCTCTCAACTGCTAACAATTCTTGGTATTAACTAAAAAATATCTTATAAAAATCATTAAACTTTTTGATTAGTGTTGCGATAATATAAGTGAGAAATAAATCTCATTTTATTAATTAACAAACCCAATCATGGATGATTGGGGAAATTAAAAACAAAATACAAGGAGGTATTTATGGCTTTCTCAATTAACACAAACATTGGTGCTCTTAATGCTTACAATGCGTTGGCAAAAATTAATGCTCAAACTGAAAAAGCCCAACTTCGTCTTTCAACGTTAAAGAAAATTAACAGCGTAGCAGATGATACATCTGGCTACAACGTTGGTAAGCAGTTGGAAGCTCAAACCTTAACACAAAAAGCTCAATTAAATAATATTTCGTCTGCTAAGAACTTTTTGTCTACTGCAGAATCTGCATTACAACAAATAGCAGATAAATTGAATCAAATTAAAGCTAAGCAAGTTGATGCAGATGACCCATTAAAAGATTCTGCAGCAATTGCCAATGATATAAGAACTCTTGCCAGCGAAATTGATTCAATACTTAAGAGCACAAATATTAATGGTACACAATTATTAGCAAGCACCGATGGCTCAACTGCATTAAGTGCATCTACTTTCGATGTTGGTGGTTCATCATTCTCGGTTGATTTTGCAGGTGATTCATATTTGAAAGTTGGAAATCTTGCAACTGCTATTGGTACCTCAGGTTTGCAAAGCACAACTGATAGCACTGTCCTCGATTACAATACATCTACTGTTGCAACTAATGTAAGAAATGCATTATTGAGGATAGGTAACTTAAGACAGACACTTGATTCAAGAGAAGAATACTTAACCGCCGCCATCGCAAACAACACAGCTACAATTAGCAACATCTTCGATGCGGATGTAGCAATGGAGCAGTTGAATGCAACCAAGGGCCAAATTGGTGCGCAAATTGCAACAGCTATGGTTGCTCAAATGAATACAGCACCACAACAAGTTCTTAGCCTGTTTCGTTAATTGGGAATATTTTAATGCTCTTTTAACGGAGATGCTGTATTACGAAGAAAATGTTAATTATCCGGTTATTTAGAATTTACTAGCCCCGTCTTATTGACGGGGTTTTTATTTGTTCAAGTTGTTGACTAATTGTGTATTTAATTCCTGTGAGTCTAATTAATTGTAAGATGCATTTTTGATTACGGATACATATTTAAAAAAAATTTTGTTCTGTAATATTTAGGGAAACAATGATTTATATATCATCAAAATTATATCTGTAGTTTTATTCTTAATCTCACTTCAACAATAAATAAAATAAACATAAAAATACACTAAACATTTTTAAGTGGTTTACGATAATTAAAGTGAGAAACAAATTTCATTAATTAACAAACTTGAGCAAGGAAGCTCAGGTAATATCAAAACAAAATACAAGGAGGTTATTTATGGCATTCTCAATTAACACAAATGTTGGTGCTTTACAGGCTTATAATGCATTAGCAAAAGTAAATGCACAAACAGAAAAAGCACAACTGCGACTCTCTACGTTGAAAAAAATTAACAGTGTAGCAGATGACACATCAGGTTACAACGTAGGGAAGCAGCTGGAAGCACAGACCCTTGTTCAAAAAGCTCAATTAAACAACATCGCATCAGCAAAGAACTTCTTGTCAACTGCAGAATCAGCATTGCAGCAGATTGCAGACAAATTAAATCAAATCAAAGCAAAACAAGTCGATGCAAAAGACCCATTGAAAGATAAAGCTGCAATTGCTAATGACATCAGAACACTTGCATCAGAAATTGATTCAATTCTTAAGAGTACAAATATTAATGGTACTCAGTTGTTAGCAAGTACAGATGGTTCTACGTCGTTAGGTAATTCTACTTTTGATGTAGGCGGAACTTCATTTAGTGTTGATTTTGCAGGCACTTCTTATTTGAAAGTTAGTGATCTTGCAAGTGCAATTGGTACCTCAGGTTTACAAAGCACAAATAATGATACAGTTCTCGATTCTACAACATTAATTGTAAATTCGGTTGATGTTACAACAAATGTTCGCAATGCACTTTTGAGGATAGGTAACTTAAGACAGACACTTGATTCAAGAGAAGAATACTTAACCGCCGCCATCGCAAACAATACAGCTACAATTAGCAACATCTTCGATGCGGATGTAGCAATGGAGCAGTTGAATGCAACCAAGGGCCAAATTGGTGCGCAAATTGCAACAGCTATGGTTGCTCAAATGAATACAGCACCACAACAAGTTCTTAGCTTATTCCGTTAATTGAGAATTAATTGACAACTATCCCCCCGAGATTATTCGGGGGGAAATTTTATAAATAAAAATTATCTGGATTGAACAATGTATACTGCTCAAACTTTAAGAAATAAGAGTAATCCATATATCTTCAATCAAATTAATAATGCAACTCCACAAGAGTTGATTTTAAAAGTTTATGATTTTGCAATTCTGAATTGCCAGAAAAATGATATGCTAAAAACAAATGATGCAATTCAGGTATTGATTAATTCACTCAATTTTGACGACCCTGCTGCAAAAGAAATTTCAATTGGGCTATTAAGACTTTATCAGTATTGTCAGGAGCAGATGAGAAAACACAATAATCAAATTGTTTTGAAAATCTTGACAGAACTTCGCGATACATGGGTTAATGCCTTAAAAAATATGAGATAAAAATATGGCATATGATGCGCTGACAACATCAGGTATCAATAATTTAATTAATACTTATAAGACTAACGAGCAGAGTAAAAGAATTACTCCTTTAACAATACGTAAATCATACTATGAAAATCTTAACTCTGCTTATTCAACTTTAAGCAGCAAACTAGATAGCTTGAAATCAATTTTGAGTGAATTAAAGAATGCATCTTCTACTTCAATTTTCTATTCTAAAGCAGCAGTATCATCTAATACAAATTTCTTGAATGTAATTGCTACTTCAGGTGCAATAGATGGAACTCATTCAATTAGAATAAATCAGATTGCAAAGAACGACACTGTTTTATCAATAGATTTAAATTCAAGTGCAGCATCAACAATAATTACAGAACCAGGCACTCATGAATTTATTATTAAAGCTGGCGATGGTTCAGGCGGTGAATTTATAAGCAAAGTTTCAGTTACGTTTGAAAGTTCAGATTTTACTAATGGGCAGATATCAAATAGTACATTGATGCAAAAAGTTCAGAATGCAATTAACACCGACCAAGCTATTATAACTTCTTCATCAGTTACAGGTAGCACAACATCATCAGGCTCTTTTGTAATTGACTTGAATGGAACAGAAACAGTAATAAATTACTCAGCAGGTACTTACAGCGATGTAATAGATAGTATTGTTTCTCAAGTTAATTCCATCAATGGCCTTACTGCAGAAAAAATTATTAATGGTTCAAATTATCAATTGAAAATTACTGTCAATGATTCATCAAAATATATAACGATTAAAAATGATACCGGAACTTTACTGAGCGAACTTGGAATTAATGTAACAAAAGAGAAAGGTGCTTCAGGATTGGTAAGTGCTTCTATTTTTTCACCTGTAACAGGATATTCACAATTATCAATAAAGTCTAAAAATTCAGGTTATGATTACAGAATTACAGAAATTTCTGAAACTGGCAGTAATACAGCTCTTTCAGCTATCGGATTAAATTTAGGTACAACAAGACAAGCATTTGTGCAAAATTCAGGCAATGATACTCCGGGATTTATTTATACTACTGACCAACTAAATGCTAAACTTACATTTAACGGAGTTGATGTTGAACGAAATTCAAATACAATTAGTGATTTAATTGACGGCACAACGATTACATTAAAATCAGTAATGCAATCTTCTGATGCTGATGTTGAAATATCTATTAATAATGATGTAACAAAAATCAAAGATAAGATTAATGATTTTATTACAAAGTTTAATGATGTATATAAATACATAAAAGATAAATCCAAGACTGTTGATTCCTCTCGTGGTTTATTTGTTGGAGATATAACAGCTTCATCTTTACTTAGTACACTAAGTAATATTGCTTATAGTTCTGTTACAGGAATTCCAGATAATGAAATAAATACCTTATCTAAAATTGGTATAACATTTAATGTTGATAGTGGTTTGATTCTTAGTGATTCCGACCGATTGGAAGATGTTATTAATAATAATCTAAATGAACTAATAAATTTATTTACTTTGGATACCAATGGTATTGCAGTAAATTTATATGATAGAATTAATCCGTATCTTGGTGCTGACGGCTACATTGCAAAATCAAAATCAAGTTTTGATACAACTATATCCTCATTAAGCGACAGCATTACGGCTGCACAAAAAAGTATAGACAAAAATGCTGAAATTATGAGGTCAAAATATCAAAAGATGCAAATGCAATTGGCACAGTTATTATCGTATCAAAATTATTTTTCATTGTTTGGTACTTCATCATATACAAGTTTAACAGGATAATTTGAGATGGACGATTTAAAAAACACAATCAGTGCAATGATTAATCTTCTGGATAATTTATCAATTCAACTTGATGAAATTACACCGGATAATTTTGAAGATAAATTTCAGCTTGCTTTAGAAACCATGATGGTCATTCAAAAAATCAAAGATGAATTAATAAAAAGATACGGAGTTGATTATCTTAAAAAAAATGTTCCAGAAGTATGTGATAGGGCTAAACTAATTGAAAAAAAATACGATAATCTAATAGAGCAATTTAAGTTGGCAGCTTCAAAATTAGAAAAAGAGTTATCCAGCTTAAATAGCCAGAGAAAAATTATAAATTATCTAAGGTGAAACTGTGCAAATAAAAGGTATATCAAATAATAATCCTTTTACACAAACGCCGAACCAGGTAAAGAACAAAGATTCTAAAAGTTCGGGCGAATTAAAAGATAAGGATAAAATCGAAATCTCCTCTGCAGCCAGAGATTTAGCAAAGAGTGAAATGGCTTCAAAAAAGTTGGAAGAAATTAAGCAGAAAATTGCTAACAAATTTTATGATTCAGAGGAAGTAATTAACAAAGTAGCTGAAGCCATAATTAAAGAACTGAAAGGTAAGTAAATTGTGGAATATTCAACTGGATTGTATTCACCTTTACTTTAACATACATACTCCTAAAAAGGCAGGCAGAGATGAAAAATTTTTGTCTGCCTTTTTTTATAGTTAAACATACATTAGTTTTTTGCGATAATACTATGTATTAAAATTATTTTGAGGTATACGATGTCTGAGAAATCAAAAATCAAAAATGAAGCAGCTGAAATACTTCAGCTTGTAGGCTTTAAAATTGCTGAAGAAGAATATGCTGTTGATATTTTAATGGTCCAGGAAATTATAAGAATGATGCAAGTAACTAAAGTGCCTAATGCACCAGATTTTGTTGATGGAGTTGTGAATTTACGTGGGAGAATAATTCCTGTAATTGACCTTAGAAGTAAATTGGGTCTTTCGAGAAAAGAAGTTGATAAAGATAAAAGAATTATTGTTGTAGAAGTTTCAGGTAAAACTGTAGGATTTATTGTTGATGCTGTAACAGAAGTATTACGTATTCCAGCTTCAATAACAGAGCCACCTCCGGATTTGATAACAAATGTCAATTCAGAATTTATCAAAGCTGTTGGTAAACTCGAAGATAGATTATTAATTCTAATAGATTTAGAAAAAATTTTATCATCAAACGAGAAGTTAGAATTAAGTGCAATAAATAATGAAGAATAATTTAAAAATTTTTCAAAATGTTGCTTAAAAAATTTATTAACTAAACGATAATATAAATGAAAATTCTGGAGATATGTTATGGCATTAATTAACTGGAGTGATAATCTAAGTGTTAATATAAAGGGACTGGATAATCAACATAAAAAACTGGTAAGCATTATTAATGAACTGCATGATGCAATGAAAAAGGGTGAATCTAGCAAAGTCCTCACAAAAATTCTTTTTGAAATGGCTGCATATACTAAAACACATTTTAAATCGGAGGAAGAATTATTTGATAAATATAATTATCCAGATAAAATTAAACATAAGAAAGAGCATGATATGTTTGTCAAGAAAGTTGATGATTTTATGACGGAATATAAATCAGGGAAAACTAATATATCGTTTGAATTGATGAACTTCTTAACAAAGTGGCTTACGAATCATATTCAAGTTTCAGATAAAGCTTATTCCGGGTTCTTAAATAAAAATGGAATTTATTAATTGTAAAAAAATATTTAGGAGTATAAAGTATGCGTTCTTATTATGTATTATTTGGTTTAATATTTGTAATTATATTTTCATCTAAAACTATTGCAGGTAAAAATATAATTTTACCTGGAGATGAAGATTACTTGCCAATAGCAGATGTAATGCCAGAACCTGCAGAAGGTTTAGTAAATTTGATGAAAAAAATTAATTATCCAAGTATTGCTCGATCTGCAGGAATTGAAGGAAGAGTTATAGCAATGGCATATATAAATGAAAATGGGGGTGTCGATGATGTTAAAATTATTAAGGGTCTTGGTGGTGGCTGCAACGAAGAAGTAGAGAGAGTATTAAGAGCAAGTAAATTTAAACCAGGTGAAAAAGAAGGTAAACCTGTAAAAGTAAAATTAACAATGTCATTTGTATTTAAGTTAAATTAATAACAAAAATAGATGATAGCCATGTTATCGATAAAAAATCTTAAGTTCAAAGCTAAGCTTCGTGTTTCATACTTTATTCTTGGAGCTCTCTGTACCATAGTTATTTTGAACGATTTAGTACAGATGTTTAAAATCAACAATTATAAAAATCAGATTTATTCTGATTATATAGCTCCTTCTAATGAAATTGATTTAATCTATAGAGAGTTTCAGGGTATAAAAAACACATTGCTTAAATTTTCCATCCCGAGTTTTGAACCACAAATGGAAAAAAATCTTAAGTCCCTTGCTAAAATGAAGAATTCTATTGATTCATCTTTAACTAATTTGATTAAAAAGTATGAAGGGACTTCAATTGAAAAAGACTTAAAAGAGGTTAATAAAGCGTGGGCAGATTATAAAAGCCTAGTAATTGATGGAACTCTAAGTGCTGCTGCAATTAAAGATTATGAACTTGCTGCTGAGGTTGCTACAACTTCGGGAGAAGAAATTGGTGAGAAAATGTTGAGTAATTTCCAGAATTTAAAAGAAAGCTTGAGTACAAAAGGAGAAACTCTTAATACAAATTTATCAGATGCTATTAAATCATCTCGAATAGTAATATTTGCAGGTATGATTGCTGGCATGTTGTTTTTCCTTTATGCTTTTACAAAAATTGTATCTTCCCTTACAAAACCTGTAGAATATTTAAAAAATGTGATTGCAAAATTTTCTGTTGGTAATTTTAAAGAAGTTGTTCAATATGACTCTAAAGATGAATTTGGTGAACTTTCTGAGATGCTTGAACAATTAAGACACGCTCAGCATGATAAAATTAAAGCAGCAATTGAAATATCAAAAGGAAATCTTAATGTTGATATTAAGGTATTATCTGAAGATGATGAATTATCACAAAGTTTTGAGTTGATGGTCAGCAATCTTAAGAGTTTAATTTTAGAAATGAAAAACTTGACAGATGAAATTATCGAAGGTAAAGTTACAAAACGAGGTGATGCTAATAAATTCTATGGTGCATATCAGGAAATTATTGTTGGTGTAAATTCAACTCTTGATGCTTTATTCATGCCAATTAAAGCCGGTATTGAAGTTCTTGAAGAAATGGCTAAAGGTAACTTTAATGCAAGAATAACCGGTGAATTTAAAGGAGACCATAAGTTAATAGTTAACAGTATAAATACACTTGGCGATTCATTAACAAATATTTTATCTAATATAGCTGAGATGATTAATTTGACAGCTTCGATAAGCGAACAAATATCTTCATCAACCGAACAGATGGCTGCTGGTGCACAGGAACAAAGCTCACAGGCTCTTGAGGTTGTTACTCAAGTAGAAGAAATGACAAGAACAATTTTAAGCACTTCTAAAAATGCAACTTTAGCTTCAGATGCATCAAAGAAAGCAGGACAGGTTGCTCGTGAAGGTGGAGAAGTTGTTGAAAAAACAGTTGAAGGAATGAACCGTATTGCAGAGTTCGTTGAAAAAGCAGTTGAAAAGATTCAGGTATTAGGCAAGAACAGCGAACAAATTGGAGAAATAGTTCAGGTAATTGATGATATTGCTAATCAAACTAATTTACTTGCTTTGAATGCTGCTATAGAAGCTGCAAGAGCTGGCGAACAGGGAAGAGGTTTCGCAGTTGTTGCAGACGAAGTTAGAAAGTTAGCTGAAAGAACAACTAAAGCTACAAAAGAAATTTCGGATATGATTAAGAGAATTCAGGAAGTAACAGAAAATGTTGTTGAATCAATGAGTGAAGGAAGCAGTGAAGTAAAATCAGGTAAAACTCTTGCTCAAAAAGCTGGCGATTCTTTGAAAGAAATTATTCTTGCTTCAGATGCAGTGCTTGATGTTGTAAATCAAGTAGCAGCTGCAAGTGAAGAACAAAGTGTTACAAGTGAACAAATTAATAGAAATGTAGAAACTATCAGCAAAGTTACTAATGAAAGTGCTGCTGGAATACAGCAAATTGCTTCTGCTGCAGATGAACTCAATAGAATGACAACCAATCTTAAAGAATTAATAAGTCGTTTTAAGTTTGATAATAGAAATAATGGACAGTCAAAAACTCTTGCATATAAAGAAAAACTACTAACAAACTAAAGAACCCCTCCCAAAAATAAACTCCCTCCAAAAGAGGGAGTTTTTTATTTTTGTAAAAGTATATTCAAAAAAATCTAAGGTTAATTTATGAAAAAAATAAAATTGGGAATAATTGGCTGTGGAATTGCTGCAAAAGAACTTCATCTGCCAGCACTTAAAAAATTATACGACAAATTCGAAATTACTGCAGTATGCAATCATACTGAAAAAAAAGCAGTAGAATTTTCTAAACTCGTAGGGAATGTCCCTTATTATCTTGATTATAAAGATTTATTAAAAGATAAAAATGTTGAAGCAGTCGATATAACTCTTCCAATAGAATTAAATTATAAAACTGCTGTGGATTCAATTAATGCAAATAAACATGTATTTCTTGAAAAACCTCTTGCAGCAAATTTAATTGAAGCAAAAAGATTAGTAGATGTTTCAAAAAAGAAAAGCGTTGTATGTTTTCTTGCAGAAAATTATCGATGCGACAAACTTTATTTAGAAATAAAAAAATTATTGGAAAGAAAAATCATTGGGAATGTTTATTCAGTAATCTGGAATGTATTTAATAATCTTTCATTAAAGAATAAATATGCTCAAACAAAATGGAGACAACAAAATAAATATCCTGGTGGTTTTGTCTATGACGGAGGAATACATAATATCGCTGCATTAAGACTACTTTTCGGCAGTGTTAAATATGGGTATGCTATTAAAAAATCAATAAGAAAACAAATTGGCACGGATGATACTTTTTCATTTAATTATGAATTTGAAAGCGGTGTGATAGGAGTATTAAATATTTACTTTTCTGTAAATGGTATTTACAAAAACGAATTATTAATCTTTGGAGATAATGGAACTATAATCACGACTAATAATGAAATTGAAATTTATGGAGAGAATAAGAAAGCAAAGAAAATCATTGTAGAAACTGACGGCGGTTTTGAAAACGAGTTTAATGAATTTTATAATGCAGTTGTAAAAGGTAAAAAGTTCATCAATACATTTGAAGAAGGATATAATGATGTTAAGACCTTATTGAATGCATTTAAATCAGCCGAGAAAAATAAAATAATTGACTTTCGTAAAATAAAGTGATTCTTAATGTAATTTTTATGTCTTTGTTACACGAAGCGATAGTTTTGTGATAGTAAGATAAAAATCAAAAAAATTTTGAGAGTGTAAAAAAATAAAATACAAGATAAACG
Source organism: Rosettibacter primus (assembly GCF_036860675.1). Taxonomy (NCBI): domain Bacteria; kingdom Pseudomonadati; phylum Ignavibacteriota; class Ignavibacteria; order Ignavibacteriales; family Melioribacteraceae; genus Rosettibacter; species Rosettibacter primus. The sequence continues at coordinate 8,316 of NZ_JAYKGK010000004.1, read as the reverse complement.
CAGAAAAAATCAGCGAAAACCCGCTGAATCTAAATGACAGGAGGGAAAATAACGCAGTCATTCTGAATGAAGCGAAGTGGAATGAAGAATCTCTTAAAACAAAAACTGTGAATAGATTCTTTGTCCTCCACCTTTCGGTGGTCTCCTCAGAGTGACAAGAAAGTATAAAGCATTTTAATGAATTATTCTATGTTATTAAAAAAATTAAAGAAAATATTCAGAACTTGAAGATTCTGAGACTTAAAAGTCCCTCTCTTTTTAAGAGAGGGATTTAGGGAGAGTTATATAAAATGATTGAATTATGTGATAAAGTCTAAAATTGAAGAATCTCTTAAAAATGAAAAATGGGATTAGATTCTTCGTCGCCCGCTTTCAGCGGTCTCCTCAGAATGACAAGGGAAAAGAATAACGGCGGACTCCTCAGAATAACAGAAAAAAGTGTAATTGTCATTCTGAGTCGCCGAAGGCGAGGAAGAATCTAAATATAATATTGTTTTTGAGATTCTTCGTCGAATGCCTTACGGCAGCCTCCTCAGAATGACAGGGAGAAAATAATGGCGGATTCCTAAGAATGACAGGAGGGAAAATAACGCAGTCATTCTGAATGAAGCGAAGCGGAATGAAGAATCTCTTAAAACAAAAACTGTGAATAGATTCTTTGTCCTCCACCTTTCGGTGGGATTCCTCAGAATGACAGGAAAAGTATAAAGCATTTTAATGAATTATTCTATGTTATTAAAAAAATTAAAGAAAATATTCAAAATGTGAAGATTCTGAAGCTTAAAGTCCCTCTCTTTTTAAGAGAGGGATTTAGGGAGAGTTATATAAAATGATTGAATTATGTGATAAAGTCTAAAATTGAAGAATCTCTTAAAAATGAAAAATGGGATTAGATTCTTCGTCGCCCGCTTTCAGCGGTCTCCTCAGAATGACAAGGGAAAAGAATAACGGCGGACTCCTCAGAATAACAGAAAAAAGTGTAATTGTCATTCTGAGTCGCCGAAGGCGAGGAAGAATCTAAATATAATATTGTTTTTGAGATTCTTCGTCGAATGCCTTACGGCAGCCTCCTCAGAATGACAGGGAGAAAATAATGGCGGATTCCTAAGAATGACAGGAGGGAAAATAACGCAGTCATTCTGAATGAAGCGAAGCGGAATGAAGAATCTCTTAAAACAAAAACTGTGAATAGATTCTTTGTCCTCCACCTTTCGGTGGGATTCCTCAGAATGACAGGAAAAGTATAATTGTCATTTTAATTCCGTCGAAGGCACGGTTTAACTGATATAGCAATTCTGTAATTTAGAAACGCAAAGTTCACAAAGGTAAGAGCAAAGTTCTCAAAGAATGTATCATTCAATGAATCTGAGTGTTGATAATTTTATAATCTTAGTAACAAGATAATCTTTCTAAATCTTGGAATTTTTTAATCTTTTAAAATCTTTTAATCTTTATAACCTTATTAATTAAGTAATCTTGACAATTTGTTAATCTTGTTAATCTTTTAATAAAATAATTATACAGCTTTACCTAAATTATATTTTTTTCTTTCATTCGGATCTAAATAAATTTTTCTCAATCGAATTGATTTCGGAGTTACTTCAACCATTTCGTCATCTTCAATATATTCAAGAGCTTCTTCGAGTGTAAATTTAATTGGAGGAACAATTTTAATTGCTTTATCTGAACCAGAAGCTCTCATATTAGTTAATTTTTTACCGCGTTGGATATTAACTTCAATATCATTTTCTTTATTATGTTCCCCAATAATTTGTCCTTTATAAACAACTTCACCAGGTTCAATAAAAAATTTACCTCTATCCTGAAGAGAATCAATTGCATAGGCTGTGGCTGGTCCCTCATCCATCGAAATTATTACACCATTTTTAGATTTGTTAATTGCTCCTTTAAAATATTCATATTGAAAAAAGCGATGATGCATAGTAGCTTCGCCAGATGTAGCTGTAAGAATTTTGGTTCTTAATCCCATTAATCCTCTTGATGGTATATGGAATTCAAGTTTTTGTAAATTTCCTTTATTTTCCATTTTAATTAATTCACCACGACGTTGACCTACTAATTCTATTACTTTGCCAGCATATTCGGCAGGAACATCGACAACTAAAATTTCAATCGGTTCAGCTTTTTTCCCATTAATTTCTTTGTAAATTACTTTCGGTTCCCTGATTTGAAGTTCGAATCCTTCACGTCTCATATTTTCAATTAGAATAGATAAATGTAAAATTCCTCTTCCAGAAACTTTGAAGGCGTCAGGTGAATTTGTATCTTGAACTTTTAGAGCAATATTATGTTCCATTTCTTTATAAAGTCTATCTCTTAATTGGCGTGATGTTACATACTTTCCTTCCTTGCCATAGAATGGAGAATTATTCACTGTAAATGTCATGCTTATGGTTGGTTCATCAATAGAAATTATTGGCAGAGGTTCTGGATTTTCTGCATCAGCAATAGTATCGCCAATATCAATGTCTTCTACTCCAACAATTGCACAAATATCTCCACAAACAACTTCTTCAACTTCTGTTCTCGTTAATCCATCAAACACGAATAATTGTTTTGGCTGAACAATATGAATAGTTCCATCTCTTTTAATAATGCATAAATTATCATTTTTTTGAAGAGTTCCTCTGAAAACTCTGCCTATGCCAATTCTTCCGACATAATCATTGTAATCAAGAGATGAAATTTGAATTTGTGTAGGACCAGAATTATTTGGTGGTGGAGGGATATAATTTATTACAGCATTAAGTAAAGGTGTTAAATCGTTTCTTTCGTCATCGAGGTTAAAAACTGCCCAGCCTTCTCTGCCACTTGCATAAAGAACAGGAAAATCTAATTGTTCTTCATCAGCATCAAGTTCAATAAATAAATCAAAAATTTCATTTAACACTTCTTGAGGCCTATTATCAGGTCTATCAATTTTATTAATTACAACGATTGGCTTTAAGTGTAAACTCATAGCTTTTTCCAGCACAAATCTTGTTTGAGGCATCGGTCCTTCAAATGAATCAACAAGAAGTAAAACGCCATCTGCCATTTTTAGAACACGTTCAACTTCACCGCCAAAATCAGCATGCCCAGGTGTATCTATTACATTAATTTTATAACCATTGAAAGGGATGCTAATGTTCTTGGCAAGTATTGTAATACCGCGTTCTCGTTCTAAATCATTGGAGTCTAAAAATCTTTCTTGAACAATTTGATTCTTACGAAATATCTGACATTGTTTTAAAATCTGGTCAACTAATGTAGTTTTCCCGTGGTCAACATGAGCGATTATAGCGATGTTTCTAAGCTTATTTATATTATTCATGATGAAATTCATTATAATTTTTTTAATAAAAAATAAAGATAAACATTTATTTTGTAATTAACATTTAGAGAGAAAACAAATATTAAAGAAAATTTTTGACTCAAATTTTATAATAACCAATAATACCATAACATACTTTATACATTTTTACAATACCATCAATAATTAATTTTTTTCAATAAAACTATAGATTTGTTTACTTAGCATATTAACAATATCTGTGGTTTTATAAGGCCATGCGTAAATAATTTTTATATTTGGGTGATTTTCCTTAAATAATTCAATCTTTTCAGGTATATCTATTTCAGAATGATTCCCTCCTGGTGTAAACATTATACTTGTCACAATTATTATCTCAGGGTTATCGTGAGCAGCATGTTCAAGAGCTTCTTCAACTGTAGGTCCGCACATTTCATTAAAAGCATAATACACAGAATAAAATTCTTTATTTTGTTTTTTGAATTCATTAATTACTTCGATAAAACCTGCCCAGTAAGGGTCATTATTGGCATTTCTAGGCCAGTTTCTTAACTCTTCTTCTAATAACTCTGCTTCAATTGAATGAGTATCATGTAGCTTAAAATATTCGCTTAGTTTAGGAAAATCTTTTGCAGGAGCTCCATGTCCCACAATTATAACAGAAATTTTCTTTTTAGATAGGGGTTTATCTGAATTATACTGGGTAAAATTATAATGAGATGCATATATTACGACTGTATTAATTAATAAATACAAAAGTGATTGTATTAAAATTTTTCTATTCATTTTTAATTCTCCTTTTTTGTTTTATTTAAGATTTCTTGAACCATCATCTTGATAAAAATATTTGAATGAATAAAATCTTGAAGGTTCTTTCCCTGTAGGATTTTGTGGTGCATTTTTATAATAACTTAATATTTGGACTTTGGCATACTTACCATTTCCACATCTTATAATTAAAACTACCCCGGGTATAGGTGTTATTAAATGATTTGGTGGACCTGAATAGTGATACCAGCCTTTATCGGAGCCGGATGGAATTGCCGGCGCTGATGTAGAATCAATATCATAACCTGTCTCAGGGGCTTCGATTACATCTTCAAAATTAACATTTCTTAAAACAATAGCGCCACCTTTGCCAGGACCGCTGCTGCCACTGTTTGTAAAAATTATAGTTTTATTGAAAGCTATATCCCAATTGGCAGTGGCAGTATCAGGACCAGTAACAATTGTACTATCCTTAAATCTGAAATATGTGCTTTTATTTTGATTAGCTGTATCCGCAGGTATATTGTATATTGTATGAACTTTTGCCGATTGTGGTGGTGCTTCAGGTTCTGTTAGATTGTCTTTAGAACAACTTGTAGTAATTAATCCGATTAGCGTGATAATCAAAAAATATTTTATTGCTTTGTAATTTAGTTTTGATAATTTAGCCATGTATACTCCTAATTTATTAATGTTTAGAATAGTTAATCAATTGTGTTTTTTGAAAATTCTATATTTATTCCACCGTAAATAATTCTGCCAGGTAACGAAGGAATAAATTGTGGATTAGTTTTATCGAGAATGTTTTCTATTCCCAAAACAATATTTAAATTATTCTTTATTTGTTTTTTTAAAGTAAAATTCCAAACAGCATAGCCAGGAACATATTCACTTTTATCATCAAGAATTCCATTGCCATTAGTATCACCAAATCCATATTTGCTGCGTATAATTCCTCTCAAGTTTGCTAAAATACCCAGTTCAATATTTTGATAAGAAAGTTTAATTGTACCTGAATGATTTGAACGGTTGAAGAGTCCGCCATATTCTGATTCTCGTACTAACCTTATTCTTCCATTAGATCCAACTTTTGAAATTTTGCCATTCCTTATTTCGTTAAGAATTTTTTCATCTATTGCTTGTAAGTATTGATAACTGATAGAAAAGGAAAAATTATCAAATGGGGAATATGCTAACGAAGTTTCAATTCCTTCAGTATATATTTTATTAATGTTGAAATAAGTAAACACACTTTGTCCATTTGTTTTGATTGCAATTGGACTTGCTTCAATCAAATCTTTAACATTATTTCGAAAAAGATTTATTGAAGCGAAAAATGAATTAGTGGGGGAGTATTCTATTCCCAGATTAAAACCAACAGAACTTTCAGCACGAATTTTTGATATGCTTTTATGGTCTATTAATATCCTTTGGATTTGCTGCGATTCTAATAGTTGTTTAATAGACTCTTGAATGTTTGAAGAACCATAAACACTGTAACCAACTTGAGCATTTGTAAAATTAAGATAAAGCTGCTGGAGCGTTGGTGCTTTAAATCCACTTCCAATAGATGCTCTAATTTTTAGAAAGTTATAAGGTTTGAAAAGCATCGAGAATTTAGGACTTAACCTTGCAGTAAAATCGCTGTGATGGTCGAATCGAGCACCAATTACAAAATCGAATTTGTCATTTGGTAACCATTCTTCCTGTGCAAAAAAATAGTAAGAGCTTGTATTTTTTTTACCATCATAAATTCTATCAGACTTTACAGTTTCGCAAATATATCCTGCACCAACAATAAGATAATTTTTGGTATCTAACAAAAAGTCATTTTTAATTTCAGCTTTATAAAAGTACTGGTCAAAAATATTTTCTTCATAAATACTGTAATCATTTTGGAAAATTGATTTGGAATTTGTAAAGTATCTTGAAAAATATAATTTAGCTTCCGTTTTAATTGATGAAGTAAATCTATGTTCGAATAATAAACTATTGTTCCAATCGGTTAGTTTATCGATAGTATTAACTAATTTTATTTCGTTTAATACTGATGCTTGTTCTATATTATTTTGCTGCTGCAAGAAAATTCTGCTATTAAATTTAAAAAAAGAAGAATCGTTAATTTTATATTTTATTATAGGTGATATAGAGTAATTATAAAATTCTGGTACGGTTGAAGATAAAGATGATGAATTAATTTTGTACCCATCGGAACTCAATCTTTCTAAAAGGAGAGAAATATAAATTTTATCATTTTGCTTAAAGACTTCCTCTTTAGTAAGTGATAAATTACTAATAACATCTAATGTATTGTATGTCTTGTAGAGTGATTGAAAAGTCAGGTTGTAAGAATTGTCGGGTATATCTGTAATTAAATTTATTACACCTGCAAGTGCTTCACTTCCATAAAGTGAAGATGAGGGTCCTTTCACTATTTCGATTTGTTTTAAGTTTGACACAGAAAATCTAGAAAGATCAATGGTGCCGGCATTTCTTCCAATTAATGGTTCTCCATCAATTAAAACGAGAGTATAATCTGGGTCTAACCCTTGCATTTGAACGCCCTTACCCCAAGGTTCATTAATAACTAATAAATTTGGTTGTTCAATAATTACTTGGTCTAATTTTGTAAATGCAAAATTTTTTATATCGTTTTTAGTTACAATTTCTGTTTTAATTGGGGTATTAAGGATATTCTTGTTTGTACGAGTTCCAGTTACAACAATATTATCTAATAAGATACTTTTCTTTTTAAGGGTAAATGTTAGTGAGATTTTATGATTTACCGATAAATCGACAATTCTTTTTTCTGTTTCATAACCAATAGCAGATAAAACTATGACATATTTTCCTGAATCAACATTATTAATCTCAAAATTGCCTTTAATATCTGTAGAGGCACCAATCTTTGTCCCCTCAATTTTTATATTTACATTTGATATAGGATTTTGATCTTCATCAATAACAATTCCTGAAATTGTAAATTTTTGTTGTGCGTTTAAGAGTGAATAAAATCCCAAAAAGAGAAATATTATAAAATGTAAAGTTTTAATTTTTATTGTGTGCATAATTCTTATTAAGACTAAATCTTAACAACAAAATTATTTTTTGTTGATAATAATAACAATTCACTGGGTTAGGTAATTTTTTTAACAATTTTAGGTATAAAATTTTAGGATTGCATGATATTAAATAATCCCAGAGTCAATTGCATAAAGAATTAATTCTACAGGGGATTTCAGTTTCAATTTTTTCATAATGTTTTTGCGGTGAGTGTAAACAGTATGTATACTTATAAAAAGTTTATCAGCAATTTCTTGATTGGAATACTTTTCCGCTATAAGTCTAATTATTTCTATTTCTCTTTTTGTTAATTCAGCCTCGTTTTTAGGTTCTTCTATTTTTTCTTCGAGTATAATGTTAAGAATTTTATTACAGAAAAATTTCTCTCCTCTGGATAGAGAGTTTAAAGCAATTAATATCTCATTTTCATCGCATTCTTTAGTTAAGTAACCAAGGACTCCGTTTTTTATAGCTTTCAGAATAATATCCTTTTTATTATTCTCTGATATTACCAAAATTTTAGTTAATGGAGAGACTTCATTAATCATATCTATATCATCATGAAGTATGAAGTTTCGTTGATCAATATCAATTACTAAAATATCAGGTTGTGATATTTTTAATTTATTCCAAAACTCTTTTTTGTTTGTTATTTCATCTTGAAGAATAAAATTATTGTTTTTTTTAAGGATGGATTTCAATCCTTCCCTAAAAAGGAAAACAGAGCTTGCTATCATAATATTTTTCATAAGAAATTGCCTAATTATTATCAAGACTAAATCTAAATAATGATAATAACAATAGCAAGTATTTTGAATATTCTCTATTTAAGCAAGAATTAAATTATGTTAATTTAGTTTTTATTAATAATTGATAATAAACTTTTTATACAAAGCCAAATGTATGAAATTATTTTAATGGAAAGCCATTCAGAGTTTTAGGGACGCCAAGCCCTAAGTTTTTCATGAGGGGTCTTTTCATTTAATAAAACGTTCTTTGAGTTCGTAGAAAGCATCAAAAAAGTGATGACAAAATTGATGACTTTTTTTAATGCAAAGCTTTATTTAATGGAAAGTAGAAATTACATAAGATTGCGATTTTAGGTTTATTTATATTTGCGGAGAGGGCGAGATTTCCGTCACTTTGAAAAAGTGACGAGATCTCGTTTCGTC